>JBAYNW010000001.1:0-97709 GCA_041678605.1 Candidatus Gastranaerophilaceae bacterium
CCCACCCTGTTTTCTGACTTTCGCAGGCTTGTTTCAAAATTCGCCGTTACCTCTCACAAAACGATACTTAATCGTTTTGTTCGGCAGAGTCCCTCAAGGGGGGAGGAAAAATAACCCTTCGACTTATCGACTAGAAAACGGAAAAAGGGAAGTTTTAATTTTTTTTATTGCACTTAATCACTTAATCACTCAGTCACTTAATCACTTAATCACTTCGTAAAAAGCCTTTCAACCTTTCGACTCCTCACATCAGCTCATCTATCGCCAGCTTGTATGACGTCAAATCCCTTGCGGCGATTGCTTTCGGCAGGCAAGCAACTTTGAGCCGGTTGGCTATGCTTTTGATATTGTAAGTTGCTGAAATTATTATTATCGGCGTGTTTTGGTATTCTCTCAGCTTTTTAATCTGCTCGATAAGCCATTCTCCGGCGTGTTTTGGTTCAAAATCAAGCTCCATCTGCAAATCGGAAATAATCAAATCGTAAGGATGTTCCAGATTATTATAAACCATTTCATAAGCTTGTCGGGCGGAATTTGCCACTTCGGGGGCAAATTCCGCCCCATAAAGTTCTTTCAGCACAGCCTGATGATAATCAAGCCACCCTTTTGAATCGTCAACTATTAAGATTTTCTTTGTGTTTGGCAACATTTATTCCTTTTATTACGTCATCCTGAAGCATGATGCTTTGCGTTCTATTTCAATCCTGGCTGTTCAGGATCTCATCAGCTAAAGACAATGCGATGCTGAAACAAGTTCAGCATGACGTTTTATTTTTGTAGTAAAAACACCCTAAACTCACCCGGTTGAAGTGTTTCGAAATCAAGCAAATGGCCTTCGCTCACAAATTCTTTTTCCACGAAGTTTTCGCCGTCAAAGACAAATTCCGATTTTACGATGTAATCACCCGGCAGGCTCACGGATTTATCCAAAACCTCTTCTCCCTCTTTGATTTCTGCGTGGGAACCTTCCTCATCATTAACTGTGATTTTTTCTGTCGGGTAATTATAATTTGCAACTACAAGCAAAGCAGATTTTAGCGGCTCTTTTGAAATCAGCCAGCTGACAAAACCGTCTTCGTCCTGAGTTATAATTTGAGCTTCGCCTTCCGTGACAAGTTCCTGAGATTTTGCAAAACGGTCTATCGCATCAAACTTGGCAAAAAATTTGTAATTTTTTTCTCTTTTCATCGAAATTTCATTTCCGATAGTTTTTTCAATCCCCGTCTTAGTGAAAGATTCATCCCCGTCAATGTACAAAACCGGTCTTTGTGCATTTTTGCCGCCGGGTAGAAACTTATATTTAAACCACTTGAACAAGGCTCCATCCTCGCCTAATTGACCCGGATATTGGTCGATTACGCTGAATTCTCCGTCCTGATTGTTGTAGGTTTTCAGGATAGAGAGATTTTCGATATTAAAATTTTTCCTGTTATAAACGGCTAAATCCTGATTATCCTCAATGATTTTTTCTGGCGTTTTTTCAGACTGCGAACTGATATCGTTTCCCCACAGAGTATCGAATTTCATATCCTCATGATACTCCTTCAAAAGTTCTCCGCAGAGCATATATTCAGCCAAAGAGGCAAAGTAAGGTTTTTTTTGTTTCATTGAAAAATTTAGTTTTGCAAGGACTTCTTTTGGTGCCCGATAGCTTATCGGCACTCCGTTTTTCTCCGAAACTTCATCTACAACGTGGTCTGCGTGGTCAATTCTGAACCCGTCAAAGTTGTAATCACTTTGGATTTTGTCCATAAACTCAATGAAAAAGTCGATTACAGGCTTGTTATATTGGCCGTTTTCCAGAAAAACGAAGTAAAACGGGGTTTGGCAGTCAAGGTTTGCAAAATTTGTAACGTCCTCGCCCTTAAAATCATAGTGTTTAAAAACGGGGTAGCTTCCGCAGTCGCTCATTTTGTCAAAAACGGGAATGCCGGCGGAACACCATGCACCGCCCGGTGCTGACCACAAACCTTCTTTCATTAGAGTTTGGATGATTTCAGCCTGTTTGGTGATTTCTTCTTCTTTAAATTGTTTATTCGATTTTTCGATTTGAATTTGTGAAACAATTTCTCGAACATGTTTTTGGATTTTCATCTGATTATCTTTTTTCAGCATTTCATTTGAGTAAGTTTTTTTAAGCTCGCACAACTCTTTTTCAAATTCGTCATAAATTTTTTGATACTCCCCGCTCAAATCGCCCGCCCCGCTTTTCAAAGTCTGTTTGCAAATATCTTTGATGACTTCGACATCTTCTTTGTCAAAAGTTTTTTCAAGCTTTTGAGCGATTAAATCCGTACTGTTCTCAAGCCTGGCAATAAGTTCTTTTATATCAAACCATCTTGCAATATCCGGGTTTGCAAGTACAATTTTCGCAAATCTTCCCGTTTGGGGCAAAACATCATAAATTACAGGGTGTCCGGCAAGCTGTGCCAGCGTGATAAAAGTTTGAACCTGAGCCTTTGCATCAAGCCCCAGTGCCTCTTTCAACTGTGCATCTTCAAGATTTAAGCTTACATCTGTACTTGTAGGCAAATATGCACACCCGAATTCTCTCGGGTGGAAAGGAATTAAATAAATTGTGGTAGCAAAAATCCCTTTTTCCGGATTTCCGGCAGGCAAAATCAAAAGTTGGCGAAGCCAGTCGATAAATTTCCCCGTTTCCTCACTTTTGTTCCCGTTTCCGAGTCCCGCAAGGTTTATAAGCTTTATGTCATGACCTTCTTTTTTAATCCAATTGGCGTTTTTGATTTCGTTTCTTGCCAGAACACTTGGGTCTTGAAAATTAAAAATGCCGTCTTTAAAAACTCCATTTATCACCCATTTTGTTTCCAGCGAAAACAAAACTTCGGCAGGCGTAAGCTCTTCAAGTGCCTTTATATGCGGATACGGAAGATACTGGTATTTTTCGACCAATTCTCTCAAATATGCCTTTCTATCTTCCGAAATCCCGTCAAATTTATAAATTTCTTTTAATTTTGCATAAATTTCACTGACTTTTTCAGGAGTAACTCCGATTTTCTCTTCTTCTTTTTTCTTAAACAAAAATTCTAGCATCTTATTCTCTCTTTTGGGTTTAGTTCGGCGGGATAGCAATCTCACCCCACAAGAAGATTATACCATGTAAAAAGCGGCTGTCTAAAAAGTCCCCCCTTGACAACTGACGTCGTGCCGGAACATGGGTTATCGGCTCCTCGTAGATTGTCCTTAATCCGGCATCCCACAAGTGAGATCCCGAATTAAGAATGATTTTTTTGAAGCCGATAATTCATGTTTCGAGATGACGGTGGGGACTTTTTAGACAGTCGCTTTTAATAATCATTTGTAAATGCTTAATCTTTGTTTGGCTTTGCATTTTTAACCGCATCCACGATACTAGCTATGCCGACAACCAGATTGCCAATAACCCCAATGGCAGTGATAAAAGGTACTTTTACTGCTTTACCAACAACGGAAACAAGTGCACTTCCTAATCCTCCCCCTAAATAAGCAAATCCTTTTTTATTATCTCCATTGATAAATTGTCCTAATCCTGATACTAAAAGGGAAGCAATTCCAACACCCCATTTTTTACCCGTGCTGGCTTTTTCAATTGGTTCTCGCTTTTCCTTAATTTCTACTTTATCTTCGCCATCTGTGAACGCAACAGCTTTTGGATTGCTCATTTTGTTATTGGCAACTATGTTTACTTGAGGAATAACTCCAATTTTATTGATTTCCATTATCACATTCCTTTTTTGTTTATTCTACACTTTTATATAAAAACAAAGCAAAAATAAATTTGCTATTTTTACGTGGAATATTACTATTTATTTACAAAAGCCCTAGATATTCATCGCTTTCAGAATTTCATTCAAGTCAGACGACGTCTTTTTGACCTCGGTGCCTGAATATTTAATCGCAGAATCGGGGTCTTTCAGCCCGTTTCCTGTCAAAACACAAACGATTTTTGAACCTTCTTTAATTAATTTTGATTTATGGGCTTTGATTACGCCTGCGACTGATGCCGCACTGGCCGGTTCGCATAAAATTCCCTCATTTGACGCAATTAATTTATAAGCTTCGATTATTTCTTCATCAGTTACGCAATCAATGCACCCTTTACTCTCATCTCTTGCTTCCTCTGCCTGTTTCCAGCTGGCAGGGTTTCCTATCCTGATTGCGGTTGCAATTGTTTCAGGCTTCAAAATTCTCTCGCCTCTTACGATTGCGGCCGAACCTGTTGCCTCAAATCCCATCATCTTAGGTAGTTTGGAAATTTTGCCAAGTGTGTGATATTCCTTGTAACCTTTCCAGTAAGCTGTTATGTTTCCTGCGTTTCCGACCGGAATAAAATGGTAATCCGGAACACCGCCAAAATCTTCTAATTGGTCGCAAATTTCAAACGCACCTGTCTTTTGACCTTCAATGCGGTAAGGATTTACTGAATTTACGAGAGTTACGGGATATTTTTCAGAAATACCCATCACAACTTCAAGTGCTTCATCAAAATTTCCGTTAATTGCGATAATTTCAGCTCCGTACATCATTGCTTGAGAGAGTTTTCCGAGCGCAATGTAACCGTCAGGAATAAGAACAAAACATCTCATGCCGGCTTTGGCACCGTATGCGGCCGCCGCGGCCGAGGTGTTTCCTGTTGAGGCACATATTATGGCATTTTCACCGGCCTCGGCGGCCTTAGATACTGCCATGGTCATTCCTCTGTCCTTAAAACTCCCTGTCGGGTTTGCCCCTTCAAATTTCAGATAAACTTCTGCGTTAATTGAACTTAGGCCTATCTTTTTGGCGAGATTATCAGCCTTAATCAAAGGTGTGTTTCCTTCGTTTAGCGTTATAACGGGTGTTTTGTCCGTTACCGGCAAAAATTCTCTGTATTTGTTTATAAGTCCTGTGTAGTGTGTCATTTTGTTTTCCCTTTCCTCTTTCCACTTTCCTCTTTCCTCTTTCCTCTTCCCTAACTCACTCCATAACTCTTATCAAACTATTGACCTTATTGATACAGGCATCTTTTTCAAGCATTTTTACGGCATTTTGTAAATTCTTTTCCAAAGCATTTTCAGTGATTACAATAATATTTGCGGTGTTGTCGGCACTAAGCCCTTTTTGCAGCAGACTTGAGATACTGATTTCGTTTTCGGCAAAAATTCTGCCCAAAGAAGCGATAACCCCGACGTTATTTTTGGCGTTGATGTACAGGTAATATTTATTTATGGTTTGAGAAATGTCAATCATTTTAGCCGCTTCGGAGTGGTGGCATCTCATCATCGGAAGTATGTAATCGCTTTTTCCCAGCTCGGTTGCAATCGCCAGAACATCTCCCACAACGGAACTTGCGGTCGGAAATTCACCTGCACCCGGACCTGAAAACATAATTTCTCCCATCGGATGGCCTTCTACCATAACCGCATTTGTCACATAATCAATATGGGCAAGACTTTTGCTCTTTTTCACAAGCATCGGATGAACCCTCACATCCGCCTTTCCGGCTTCATCAAGCTGGGCAAGTGCGACAAGCTTAATTCTAAACCCGAATTCGTTTGCGTATTTCATATCCTCAGACTTGATTTTGCTTATACCTTCTCTATAAATATTTTTTATATTAATTCTCTTGTTAAATGCAATTGTGGCAAGCGTCGCAATTTTGTAAGCCGCATCAAACCCTTCTACGTCACCCGTAGGGTCGGCTTCGGCATAACCCAACTCCTGTGCTTCTCTCAAAACGCTTTCGTAAGAGGCACCCTGCATGTCCATTTTTGTCAAAATATAATTCGTTGTTCCGTTTAAAATGGCAGCAATTTTAGTAATCTTATTTCCCGCCAAAATAGTTTTAATGGGCATTATGATAGGAATTCCTCCAGCGATTGCCGCTTCGTAAAGCACAACTTTGTTGTTCTGTTCTGCAACAACAAACAACTCTTCACCGTGTTTTGCAAGAAGTTCTTTGTTTGCTGTTACGACATGCTTGCCGTTTTTCAGAGCCGTTTTTATCAAGTCAAATGCAGGCTCTATCCCGCCAATAACTTCTACCACGATTTGGATTTCCGGATTATTCACGACCTCATAAGGATTGTCGGTCAAAATGGATTTATCAAGATTGACAATGTTTCTTTCTTTTTTAAGATTTTTCACTGCAATTTGTACAATTTCGATTTGTTCAAACCCTGATAAGGTTTTTAAAACACCCGTTCCGACTGTTCCCAAACCTATCATGCCGATTTTAATTTTATCCATAAAGCCCTCTTTTTTTGTTTTAAGTACCCATATAAATTAAACCACAAAGTTGCCGTCGAATAAATCCCATTCTCACCGTTCACAATTCATTATTTTTTGTAGTAAAATAATCTTGGGATTATTACAAACACAGAGGGGCATCCGGATTGAAAATACATAACTCATATTCACAAAAAACAGAAGAATTTATCCCGATTGATGGAAACAAGATTAAAATGTACGTCTGCGGGCCAACGGTTTACGATTATGCTCACCTCGGGCATGCCAGATGCTACATTACGTGGGATGTTTTGTACAGATATTTGAAATTTAAAGGCTATGATGTCACTTACTGCCGAAATGTTACCGACGTCGATGACAAAATTTTAAACAAAGCCGAAAAAGAGGGCAAAACTCCCGATGAAATCGCCCAATTTTATTACCGGTTATTTTCAGACAGTATGGAAGCCCTGAATAATTTAAAGCCTGATATTGAACCTTTTGCGACAAAGACTCTGGGTGAAATGATTGCTATAATAAAACAATTGATAGAAAAAGGTTACGCCTACGAAGCAGACGGCGACGTATATTTCAGGGTAAAAAGTTTTGCAAAATACGGTTCGCTTTCCAAACAGCCGCTTGATGCACTTGAGGCGGGTGCAAGAGTTGAAGCATCAGATATAAAAGAAAGCCCTATGGATTTTGCACTCTGGAAGCGTGACGAAAAATTCGGCTACAAAAGCCCATGGGGTACAGGCCGCCCCGGTTGGCACATTGAATGTTCCGCTATGGCTAGAAAATATTTGGGGAAAACCATTGATATACACGCAGGCGGTGCCGATTTGATTTTTCCCCACCATGAAAATGAGATTGCCCAGTCCGAATGTGCAAACGGCTGTCAATTCGTAAAATACTGGATGCACAACGGTTTTGTCACAATAAACAAAGAAAAAATGTCAAAATCCTTAGGAAATTTTTTAACGATTGATGATATGCTAAAAACTTATGACGCAAACACAATAAGATTTTTTATTCTGACAAATCATTACCGCATGCCTGTCGAATTTTCCGACGAAGCTTTAAACTCTGCACAAGCAGGAGTTAAAAGGCTTTACAATGCTATTAACGAAGCAAAAAGAAATGCCGGAATAAACAGAGAATTTGACATCACGCCTGAGCCTGAATACAAAGAATTTATTGAGGCAATGGATGACGATTTAAACACTTCAAAGGCACTTGCGGTGCTTTTTGACTTAGCGACAAAGTTAAACAAAGAAAAAAATGTCAGAAATTTAACATTGATTTGTAAATTGTCTGCTGTTTTGGGATTTAATTTTGATAAAGTAGAAATTTCAGAGGAAGAATTGAAGGAAAAAGTCGATTTCATAGCCAAAAAGCTGGGCTTGGATTTAAAAAACATGGAAGAAATTTTGGTTTTGAGAAAATCCGCACGGGAAGAAAAAAATTGGGATTTGGCTGATAAAATCAGAGTAGCGTTTGATGAAGCGGGGATTACATTAAAGGATAGTAAAGAAGGAACGGCGTGGGAAGTGAAATAAAAAAGGAAAAAGGCAATCCTTACGTCATGCTGAACTTGTTTCGGCATCTCATCGGCGAGCGGCCTTGCGGTCCTGAAACAAGTTTAGGACGACGTATAAATAGAAACATTTTTATTTTTTGCATTTCAATTTTAATAATCTTTTGTAACTGTGTAAAGACTTATGCACTTAATACAACACCCTTAGTGCGGGTTGCAATAAGCAATACAGGATTTAAAACCCTTGTTTATAAAGAAATTTCTATTGCGGCAACAGCTGAATACACAGTTTATGACAAATCAAGTGCCAAACCGATTCTAAAACTTGAGCCGACTGACATATTGAAAATCAAAGAAAAATCGGGAGCTTTTGAACTGAGCGTTGGCAACAAAATTGTAGAAAAACTCAGTGGCACACTTGTTTTGGACTGTCCTTACGGACTTTTGAGCGTGGAAAACCTCAAGAGGAACGGCAAACAAGCACTTTATCATGGAACTTTTGAAGTTACACCCAAAAATGACGCCTCGTTTTATTTAATTAATGTGCTTGACTTGCAAAGTTACCTTAAAGGGGTAGTGCCGAACGAAATGCCCGTGAGGTTTGGTCTTGAAGCATTAAAGGCTCAGTCCGTGGCCGCAAGAAATTATGTTTTAATGCCAAGGACAAGAGCGTTTAAGGAATTTGACGTGGATGATTCTGTCGCAAGTCAGGTTTACTTCGGTGCAGGCACAGAAAGTGAGCTTTCAAACAAAGCGGTAAACGAAACAGAAGGACTTGTTGCACTTTATGACTGGGATTTAATCCTTGCCCAGTACAGTTCGACAGCCGGAGGCTACACGGAAAACTACGAGAATGCCTTTTCTGACCCAAAGACAAGGGATTTCCCCGCAAAATCCAAACCGTATCTGCAGGGACGGCCTGATATTTTCAGCGTTGCTCCTTTAAACAGGGAAGAAGAAGCAAGAATTTTTTATATGTCATATCCCGATTCTTACGATATAAAATCGCCTTATTATCGCTGGCAAAGAGAGTTTAGCCGAACAGAACTGGAACAGGTTTTAGCTAAAACACTTATAGACCAATCAAAAACAGGATTTGTTAAACCTGAATTCAAACAAGGCGACACCTTTGGAGAACTGAAAGAATTGAGAGCAAAACGTCGTGGAGTTTCGGGCAAAATTATGGAGCTTGAAATTGTCACCGACAAAAAGACTTACAGTGTTTACAAGGAACTTGTTATAAGGCGGCTTCTGCAGAAAAATAGCGTTTCGCTTCCAAGTGCAAACGTGGTTTTTGAAAATCTTTATGATACAAATAAAAAATTAAATAAAGTCACCGCATACGGCGGCGGATTCGGACACGGGGTCGGGATGAGCCAGTACGGGGCAGGATTTATGTCAACTTCCTTGCACAAATCTTTTGATAAAATCCTCAAAAGATATTACACCGGAATTACTATTTCGACTGTGCCTGTAATATTGTCTTCAACCGAAGGGCAAAAAATTGCTGCACAGAAATTTTTTGCCCCGTACAAAAAAGCCAATTTAGTTGTTGACAATAAATATAATATCAGAGAATTTAGTGCTAATATTAATGGGCAAGATGTTGCGTTTGAACTTGCAAACGACTTTGTTCCATTTCACAGAATAAGCAAAATAGATATTTCAAGTTACATAAAACAGGGAAAGAATTCGGTGACTTTTTATTTTCCCGAATGTAAAGAGAACAAGGCAATCAGGTTATACATAGAACTGGTGGAAAAAGACGTAGGTAAAGGTTTTGACCAATGATAAAATTCGAGAATGGCAGGTAAAATGACTGTGAATGCAATTTCTGATAACGACAACAAAGGTCCGAGCATACTCAGGGCAGCATGGCTTATTGCCGTTGTTACTATTGTCAGCAAGCTTATAGGCTTTATTAGAGATATAGTTATTGCAAACTACTACGGGGCGTCAACCGTTTCAGACGCCTACTTTTACGCATATCAAATACCCGCACTCGCAATAGTCCTTCTCGGTGGGGTAGGAGGCCCTTTCCACAGTGCTACCGTGGCTGTTTTTTCAAAAATAATTCCTTCGCTTAAGGAAAAGGCAAATGCCGAGATTAATAGGCTTTTCAACACATTTTTAACAGCAAGTTTCATTTTCTTTTTGGTTTTTGCGGTTCTGTGTTTTGTGTTTTCAGATCAGATTATGGGATTTATAATTTCCGGTACAAACCCCGAACTCATATCGCTTGCCGGTATGCATTTAAAAATAATGTCGCCCATATTGATAGTTGGCGGAATTGTCGGAATTTATTACGGTGTTTTGATAAGCTACCGTGAATTTATACTGCCGAATGTTTCTCCTATTTTAATGAGTTTAGTGATTATTTTAATGATTACGCTGGTAAGACATGATAATACAGGAGTTGTGCTTGCCTGGGCGACCACAATAGGTGCTATGTGCCAATTTGTGTACCAGCTTCCCAAAATCAGGCAACTCGGATTCAGGCTCAGGCCAAACTTTGATTTTTTTAACAACATTCAGTTTCATAACATCTGCGAACTGCTTTTCCCTGCAATTTTAAGTTCTACGGTTGGGCAGGTTCACATTTATGTTGATATGTTCTTTGCTTCCGCTCTAAAACCGGGTGCTTGGACGGCAATAGGTTATTCTAACAGAATTTTCCAATTCCCCGTCGGAATTTTGGTAACCGCATTTTTGGTTCCGCTGTTTCCGATTTTTTCAAAACTGGTTGCTGAAGGGAATATGGGGGCTATAAAAAAATATTTTAACAAAGGGGTTGGAGTACTATTATTCGCTGCTTTTCCGATAATTATAGGGATTTTGGTACTAGGTTACGACGGGGTTAAATTGATTTTCGAACGGGGTGCATTTAACGATAATGCCGCATTTATGGTAACTCAGGCACTCTGGTTTTTATCGTTTTCGATTTTGCCTTACGTTTTCAGAGATTCCATCACGAGAGTTTATTATTCATTCAATGATTCTGCAACGCCTTTTGTCGTAGCTTTCAGTTCGATTATTTTGAAATTTTTCCTGAACTGGCTTTTGGTTTCAAAACTTGCAATAGGAAACGGAATCGGAGGGATTACGTTGTCAACTTCGCTTGTAACTCTTTTTAATGCGGTTGTTTTGGGTGTGTTAATAAGCAAAAAAATTAAACTGGATTACAAAACTCTGTTTTTGAACTTTTGGAAAATGACAATCGCATTTTTAGTGACGCTTTTTGTATGCTTTTGCATGGCAATCTGGTTCAACGAAACTTACTCCGCCATGCCAACCAAATTGTTTGAAATTGTAAAAATCTGCTCAATCGGCTTGCTGTGCCTCGTTTTATATATCTATTTAAATTTACTTTACAAAATGGACTACGCACTGGAACTGAAAGAAAGATTTTTGGGTAAAATAAAACAAAAATTTAACTTATAAACAATCTAACACGTCATGCTGAACTTGTTTCAGATTTGCTATGCCTTTCGTTTTAATTACCTATCTACACGTCATGCTGAACTTGTTTCAGCATCGCACAGGCGTACGCAATTTATGATAAAATAAATAATTATGAAAACAGATTCTTATGTTTACATATTAACCAACCGGTACGATACCGCCTTTTATATTGGCGTAACTTCTGACTTGGTCAAAAGAATTTAATCCTACATTTGAAGATTTGTATGATAAAATAATTTAGTAAAATAACGAGAAATGTCGTTCGCTTATGCGATCCTGAAACAAGTTCAGGATGACGTAGGGAATAGAGAAAATGTATTTAAATAATGATTTAAAAAATAAAATAAAAGAAATTTTAGACAAGGGCGGGGTCATTGCATTTGTCACGGACACCGTTTGGGGCTTGGGCTGTTTTCCTAATTCAGAAAAGGCCGTTAAAAAGATTTATGAAATAAAAAAACGTGAGGCCAAAAAACCTTTGATTTTAATGTCAAACGAAGTTGAAAACCTTTTACCCTACGTGAAACCTATTAATGAAAAAGTCAAAGAATTAATTAAAAAACATTTCCCCGGAGCTTTGACACTTGTTCTTGAAAAATCCGAAAAAACACCTGATTTTATGACCTCCGGCTTTAATACCGTAGGGATAAGAGTGCCTGACAACGCTGTTTTTAAAGAAATCTGTGAAGCTGCGGCAGGACATGTGCTTGCAACCACAAGTGCAAATTTGTCGCACGAACCATCCGCAAAAACTTACGAACAGGCTGTAAAAAATATGGGTGACAAATGCGGTTTAATTATTGAAGACTTCGGGTGCGAAGCAAAAGGGCTTGAATCGACTGTTGTTTTGATTTTAGGTGATGAAATTAAAATTCTTAGACAAGGAGCAATAAAGCTGAACTAATCTCTAATTTAATTTAAATTGTAACTATTTGTTTACAAACTAGCAAAATAAGTTATTCAGGGGATTTATACATATGTACAGTCGTTTAGAATTATCAAGGGCTGTATAATTCAATTAACTCACGAGATAGAACAAGAAAAGAGTAAAAAAGTGGTAGATAATCGTTCAGCAGGTTTTTTTGGTATCGGCGGTGCTTTTAATTTTAAAAGCGGCGACATTTCGGGTACTGCTGCGAAAAATCAGGACGATAAAATGGGGCCGGGAACTGAATATGGGGCTATTCCTGACAAAGAAGAGGAACAAAACCAAAATAATGAGCCTTTTATTGACAGAAGTGCCCAACTTCGTGCTACTTTGAATTCTCTTGCAATGATGAATGTTGCAAATGTTTTGAATGAACGAAAACGTGCGGAATTTTTGGATAGAGAACTGAAATCCAAAAAAGATGGCGACAAGGAAAAAGAAGAATTGGATGAAGAATTTTTGAACGATTTTGACGATGAAAATTCCGAAGACGACGGGGAATACTATTGAGCATTAGGAAAAAGTCCGATTTTCACAAAAATCGAGACTTTCCTGTAAACTCATTAATTTAATAATTCTTAATTAGCTGTTGCTTTTCTATTGTTTTTAAAATAGAATAGATTCTGTTACACTGAAATATAGATATAAAAAGGATAAAAAAATGAACCCTGTCATTAATGAATTAGAAAAACAATATTTGGATAAAGAACTTCCTGACCTGAATCCCGGCGATACGGTAAAGGTTTTCGTCAGAATTGTGGAAGGAAACAAGGAAAGAACTCAGGCATTTGAAGGAACTATTATCAAAAAACGCGGAAGCGGTGTCAACAAAACTATTACAGTCAGAAAAATATTCCAGGGAGTAGGCGTTGAAAGAGTTTTTGCCATTTACTCACCAAGAGTTGAAAAAATTGCAATTCTTAAACGAGGTGACGTAAGACGTGCAAAATTATACTATTTAAGAGAACTTTCAGGTAAAGCCACTCGTATTAAGGAAAAAATCGGGGGCAAATATAATTAGATTTGGACGTTTTTGCGTTCTTATTTAGGGAGTGAAAAAGTGCTGGTAATAGAAAAATCCATTACAAATAATGAGTTGAAAACTATTGCAAAAGTCACTTTTGGAGACATGATTAAGGCTGTTGTCGACTCGGAAAAAGAAGTTATAGCAATTGATGCTGAGCTTCACTCTGATTTGGAAGCATTTTTGTTAAAAACCGGCTCAAAGCAAAAAAATCTCTGGGGAGTTAATCTTTATCCAGAAATAGAAGGTAACGATTTTTTGGAATTTGATTCAATGATTAATATCAGACCCTCTCAAAACAATAGAAGCCGTGGCGTTGATAATGACGAAATACGCCGGAAAATTACTCAAATTGTTAATAAAAGGATAAAGCGATGACTTACCAGCACAAAGAAATGGCAGCGGGACGTTGGGAAAACATGCCCTTTTGTGAGCAGATGGCAAATGTTGGGAGCGAGGTCGAAAGAGCCTTAAATTGGCGTGATAAGGATAATTTATTGTACAGCCAAAAGGCTCTGGATAGAGCATTAGAACTTTTGGATCTAACAATAGACTGCGTTGAAAAAAAATCATACTTAAAAGAATTAACAAGAATTCGCGAAGCTCTGCTGGATTTTTTTGTAGGTGAAAATTTTTATAAGTGGAATAAAGAATCCATCAAAAAATTCTTTTACTATTTTGGATTAAATGCAAGAAGAGAACAATCAAAATGAGTGAAAATAATGCTGATAAAAATCCGCAAATTATTCATGGGCATATTCACTGGTATCCCGGCCACATTGCGAAAGCTGAAAAAAAACTTAAAGAGCAGATTAATCTTGTTGATGTTGTGATTGAGGTTCTTGATGCGAGAATTCCATTGAGCAGCTGTTATACAAATATTAAATCCCTGCTGGGCGAAAAACCCCGCCTGATTTTGCTTAACAAGGCAGATTTGACCGAAGAACACGAACTTAAAAATTGGATAAAAATCATTGAAAAGCTTTCAGGCTGTCCTGTTTTGACCAGCGATGCCAAAAATTCTAAAAATTTGGATAAAATTGTAAGCAAAGCAGTCGAACTTAGCGAGCCTCGGATTCAAAAGTTAATGCAAAAGGGGCTTTTACACCGTGCGGCACGTGTTATGGTCGTCGGAATGCCGAATGTCGGCAAGTCCAGCATCATTAATAAATTAACAAAAACTTCCAAAACGAAAGTCGGAGCCAAGGCAGGAGTTACCCGTCAGCAGCAGTGGGTAAAAATTAACCCTAAACTCGATTTGCTCGACACGCCCGGAATTATTCCAATGAAACAGGAAGATCAGCAAAGAGCAAGAAAACTTGCGTTTGTGAATTCCGTTTCTGAAAACGCCTACGAAAGCGAAGCGGTTGCAAAAGAATTGTTGAAAATTTTGGAAGGCAAATACGGCATGAAAGTTAGAGCTTATTACTCTTTAAACGGGAACGACGAGTTGACGGTGGAAAATATCTCAAAAGCGAGAAACTGGATTGTAAAAGGTGCTTTGCCCGATATTGAACGCACCTCACAATTTGTACTGTGCGATTTTCGCACAGGTAAAATGGGGAAATTTATTTTGGACGAAGTGACCGAGTAGGTTGGGCTTTTGTTTGACCCCCTCCCCCCCCCCTGAAGGGCGAGGGTTTGGGGTGGGGGGTTAAAATTTGCCCAACAACATAAGGCTAATATGACTAAATCAAATAATTTATTCGAATTTGAAAGAAATTTTTCTGCTTGTTCCACCCTTGAGGGGGAACCGACATTGTGTAAAAATTTCGAAGGGGAGAGAAAAACAATAGTAATCGGCACAGACGAAGCAGGCCGGGGTCCCGGTGCGGGCGGCGTTTTTGCAAGTGCGGTTTATTTTCCTGACCCAAATAAGGAACTGATAAAAAAACTTGCCTTCCTTAATGATTCTAAAAAGCTTTCAAAGAAAAAGAGAGAAGAACTGTATGAAATAATCATTGAAAACGCAATCCATTCGACCGTTTGCGTAGAAGTTGAAGAAATAGAAAAAATAAATATCTTGAATGCATCTTTAAAGGCAATGAAATTGGCTGTTGAAAATGTCATAAACGAGATGCAAAGCTGCATAGATGCAAAGACGCAAAGCGACGCAACTCTTGTTGAGAAAAGAAACTTAGAGATGTGTCATTGCGAGGAGCGAGGCACGAGCGACGCGGCAATCCAAAAAAAATCTTCTCACCTCTCACCTCTCACTTCTCACATTTTGGTCCTTGTTGATGGAAACAAGTTAATTAAAAACTTCCCCTCGCCCCTTGGGGGAGAGGGCAGGGTGAGGGTTAATATAACTCAAAAGTTTATAATCAAGGGCGACTCAAAGTCCGCAAGCATTGCGGCGGCAAGTATTTTGGCAAAAGTTTCACGTGACAGATATATGAAGGAACTTGGCAAAAAATTTCCGCAGTACAACTGGGGGCAAAACGCAGGATATTTGACGGCAGAACATTTAGATGCTATTGATAAATATGGACTAACACCAATTCACAGGAAAAGTTTTTTGAGGAAACACAACGCAAAGCAACTAAGCCTTTTGAATTGATGGTCCAAAGCCCATCCTACTTCTATTTATACTTTTTAGATAATATATCGAGCCATCCATTCAGTGCATCAAATGGCGTAAGGCTTGAAGTTTCTTTACCTTTTACAGAGGGCATAAGGTCCTCTAATAGTTCAACATGCGACTTAGTCTCCCCTTTTGTTATTTGAACTTCAAGAGGTATATCATTTCCTTCTATCCAGGTATAAATCCAATCACAATTTACACCTTGAGCTTTTTTAAACAAAAAATCTTTTTGTTCTTTTAAAATAATATTGCTCGTATCATATATTCTCAAAACAGCATTGAAAGTTGGCTGCTTTATATTTTTATTTTGACCTTTGTTTAAAGATACGGAATTATACTTAGCTTGTGGAATTGATAACATATGTTTCCTTCATTTTCTAATATATTTAATATAAACCTTCTAAAGAGATTTTGTGCTAGCTCTGAAAATTTATTTACATAAATTCACATTGAAGAATAAGAATATTCTTGATAGAATTAATTTAGCGAGGAAAAATGCAGTACAATTCAATTAACTATGTGCCAAAAATAGAACCTGACAGTCTGGAAGTGCTTTCTTTGATTTACACGCCGGGCGTCGGGCATGCGTGTATGAAAATTAAGGAACAGGCGGGGCTTTCTTACGTTTATACCAACCGTGAAAATTCCGTTGCGGTTTTGTCCTTTGATTACGAAAAATCTCTCAAGCGGGCGATATTCCTAAAAAGTACGCTTAATATTGACGCATATCCGTTTGAAGCCAATATACCCTCCCCCCTTGAGGGTGAGCGAAGCTCTGGTGGGGAGCTTCAAGGTGTAATCAAACTAGTAGTTGAAAATATTTCCCCAAATTTTTGCGGAATTGACTTGACGCTGATTACAGATGAAGTAAAAAATATTGAGTTTGATGTCGAAATTCCTGTTTTGAAAAGCACTTGTGCCGGAAATACCCCCCACCCCAACCCTCCCCCTCAAGGGGGGAGGGAGCAAACCGCGGCCGTTGAACCTATTCCAAAATCGGGTGTCGACATAATGGATTTTTTCAAACCATTTTCAAAAAATATTTTTCAATTTGATATAAATCAGCTTGAGGGTGATTTTAAAGAGCAGGCACTTTATTTAAGAGAAAAGGCAGGCGGAGTGATTGAAAGCCAATTAAGCGAAGAACCTTTCGTTTACCCTCCTGTTGCGATAATTTCTGACGGCTCGGCCGTGCTGGGGTTTGGAAATATCGGTCCGGAAGCCGGTCTTCCCGTGATGGAAGGGAAGGCAGTAATTTTCAAATCACTCGGTGGCGTAAACGCAATACCGCTTTGTCTTAAAACCCAAAAATCCGGGGAAATAATAAAAATTGTGCAGGCTTTAAAAAATTCTTTCTCAGGCATAAATCTTGAGGATATTTCTGCACCAAGATGTTTTGACATTGAAAAGGAATTGATTAAAACCCTTGATATTCCCGTATTTCATGATGACCAGCATGGAACTGCGATTGTTGTTTTGGCAGCACTTTTGAACTCACTTACTCTTGCAAAGAAAAAGATTGCCAAAGTAAAAATAGTTTTTTCAGGTGCAGGAGCGGCAGCACAGGCGGTTTCCAAATTACTTATGAAAGCAGGGGCGAAAGATATAATCCATGTTAATAAAAACGGAATAGTTAACGAAAACTCCGCTCAGGGAGATAATTATCTTAAAGAGTTAGCCAAAGTGACCAATAAAGAGGGTTTGGAAGGAAAACTGGAGGATGCACTTAAAGGAGCTGATGTTTTTATCGGGCTTTCGGCAGGTGGAGTTTTGAAGTCGGAATTTATCAAACAAATGGCCGAAAGCCCGATAATCTTTGCTCTGGCAAACCCGACTCCTGAAATCATGCCAAATGAAGCAAAGGCGGCAGGGGCATTTATTGTAGCAACCGGTCGGAGTGATTTTGATAACCAGATTAACAATTCACTCGTTTTTCCCGGACTATTCAGAGGGGTTTTGGATAACGGGATTAAAAAAATCACGGACGAAATCAAACTCGGATGTGCAATCGCACTTGCCTCGCTTATAAAAGACGAGGATTTAAGCCCGACAAACATCTTGCCGAATGCACTTGACCCGAGAGTTGTTTTGGCGGTTGCAAGCCGATTGGCTGAGTTTACCTGAACTTTTTCATCGCATTCATCACTTGAGCCATGTTTGGTTTCCCCTTGCCGCCTTTGAGATTGTCGGTCATGCCGGACATTCCTTTCATCATGGTACGCATTTGCTCAAATTGTTTGATAAAAATATTTATATCATGCAGAGAAATACCGCTGCCTTCGGCAATCCGTTTTTTGCGGCCGGAATTAATCAATTGCGGGTTTGCCCTTTCTTCAGGCGTCATACTGGAAATAAAAACTTCAATTCTCTTAAACTGTTTTTCGCCCTGATGGGAAATCAAATCCTTATCTTCCCTTTTTAAATTAGGAATCGGGAGCATTCCAAGGATTTGGTCGATTGAGCCGAACATTTTCATCTGTTTTTGCATTTTTAAAAAATCGTCAAAAGAAAATTCGGCTTTTCGCATTTTCTTTTCAAGTTCAAGTGCTTCTTTCTCGTCAAAAACTTCCTGAGCTCTTTCAACGAGCGAAACAATATCGCCCATTCCTAAAATTCTTGTCGCCATCCGCTCAGGGTAGAAATCTTCCAATGCGTTCAGTTTTTCACCGGTACCTGTTAATTTAATCGGTTTTTTTGTGCAATGAACCACGCTTAAGGCCGACCCGCCGCGTGAATCACCGTCCAGTTTGGTTAAAACAAGTCCCGTAAGGCTGAGCTGTGCGTCAAAGTTTTCTGCGACATTCACGGCCTCCTGACCGGTCATTGCATCAATTACGAGAAGCTTTTCCTGTGGAGCGAAAATTCTGTCGATGAGCAAAAGTTCGGCCATCATGTCGGTATCAATTTGCAAACGCCCTGCCGTGTCAAGGATTAAGGTGTTAAATCCGTTTTCTTTTGCGTAAGATATTGCATTTTGAACAATTTTTTGAACATCTTTGGAATTTTCGTCTGAAAAGACTTCGACGCCGATTTGCTGTCCCAAAGCCTGTAATTGCTTTATAGCAGCAGGACGGTAAATATCACATGCTACTAAAAGCGGGTTTCTGCCTTCTTTTTTTAGTTTCACGGCAAGTTTTGCCGATGATGTGGTTTTCCCTGACCCCTGAAGTCCCAGCATCATAATAATATTAGGATGTCCGTCAAGATTGAGCGGAGAAAGCTCACGCCCCAAAAGTTCCACGAGTTCATCGTGGACAATTTTGACAAGCTGTTGAGAAGGATTGACGCCCTTTAACACCTCTTCGCCTTCGGCTTTGTCCTTAATGTTTGAGATAAATGCTTTTACCACACGCAAATTAACATCCGCCTCCAAAAGTGCACGGCGGATTTCCCTCAGGGCTTCTTGCATATTGTCTTCGGTCAAAGCACCGCTTGAAGACGTTTTTCTGATTATATCCTGTAATCTGTCTGATAAAGAGTCGAACATATTTTAATTTTACTATAAAAAAAGTCGTATTATAATAGTCTTATGTTCAGGTTAGAAAAATTTATGGGAAGAAGAGTTTTGAAATCATCTCTATTGGATGATTTCGGCGTTGCTGCGTTTTTTACAACGAGAGATTTGCCGCTGAAATCAGGCGAAAGAGAAGATTTGATTGAAGAAGTCGAAAACAACAAACGCCTTGTTTGCGAAGGACTTGGTATCCCTGCAGAAAACCTCATAATTCCTGTTCAAACTCACAGCGACAATGTAAGATGTATAGGGGCAAAGACGCATAGAAGCGTAGAAAATTTAAACATTTCAGCCTTTCAGCCTTTCAGCCCTTCAACCCTGGAAAACAACGACGCACTTATAACTGACCGGCCACAAATTGCACTGGCACTAAATTTTGCCGATTGCGTTCCGATTATTTTTTACGACCCGATTAAAAAAGCTGCCGCAGCGGCTCATGCCGGCTGGCGTGGAACAGCGGCAAAAATCGGCCCAAAAACAGTCAAAAAAATGGCTGAAAATTTTGGTTCAAAACCTGAAGACATAATTGCACTTATCGGCCCGGCAATCGGAAAATGCTGTTTTGAAGTGGGAGAAGATGTTAAAGAAAAACTGCTCGTCTCTGCGTCACTGCGAGGCTTAAAATGTAAAAATCAGCCAAAGTCGTCCACCGAAGCAGTCTGTCCAAAAGACAATGCCGGCAAGATTGCTTCGGTGGGTATTTCAAGCCCAGCCGATAATCAATGCCTCGCAATGACGGTTTGTGATAACAATAATATTGATTTAAAACAGATTAACAAACTTCAACTATTAGCCATTGGGGTAAGAAAAATAGATTTATGCGAGTATTGCACTTCTTGCAGAACTGATTTATTCTTTTCTTATAGAAAAGAAAACGGCAATACCGCCAGACATTCGGCAGTTATAATGATAAGAAATGAGAGATAAAATGACAACAATAGTAGAAAAACTACAAACAATAAGCGACGTAATGGGCGATTTAATAAATTTTGTTCAGACGAACAAAGAACTTGAGCCTGACTTCAAGGAATATTTGAGTACTATAGGCCTTAAAAAAGTTATGCCTTCGCAGGTTCAAGCAATCTGCCTGCCCTACATTTTTGAGAGAAATATAGATTCAAAAAATATTATAGAAATCTTTCTGGAAAAAGCCAAAAAGACGACAAAATATGCAAGAGCCATTCTCAAGGGGCTTACAAGCTCGGTTTCTTCAATATTTGAGGTTAAAAAAATCCTCAAAAACGGGTTTGAACTGTATAATTTGGTTAATGAAAAAACCTACAGCGTAATTTCTCTGGTAAAAATGACGCACTTTAGAGGCGTTGGCATCGGGCAGTACGTTATTGCAAGAATTTTTGAGTTTGAAGAGGAATATTATCTGCTTGAAATATCGAACGTTTTGGCCGCCAACAGAAAAGACGAGGCGATGCGTTATGCTATCGCAAAAATAATTCAATCCCCCGAGCTTGTTTACAAAGATAACAGCGAGAAACAAAAAGAAATTGAAAAACAGGTTAAAAAATTGCACAAAAAATTTCTGGAGTGCTTTGGAAAAGATGAAGTTATAACCACAAACAAGCTGGCAGACGACGTTATTGGGATATTTAACGATTTTTCCGAAAAAAACGAAAAAGTCGTCCAAGAAGTAATAGACAAAAAAATTCAGGCCCTTGATGAATATAAATTTTTCGCCGTAGAGGAGTTTAATAATTCCTACGAAAACTTTTTGGAGAATTCCCTTGGCGGGTTTTCCGCACACAAAGAAACCTACGATGTGGGAATAATTTTTGACGAAGAACTCGGGCTTTGTGCTGTGCCTTTTTACAAAACCTTTTGTAAATTATTTGAGGAGAAAGATTATAAAAAAATCGAAAATTACGATAAATGTTTAGAGCATTTCTTGCTTACAGACGGGATTTCTGCGAATTTGCTCAAAAGAGTCGAGGCAAAATCCCCCAATTTTATGAAAGTGATAAACAAAATTTATTCAACAGACATGACCTTTGATGAACTGCTTGAAAAGTACAAACCGCAGTACTTGAAGGAGAAAATCTTTTCCTCAACAACTGTACTGTATGAATCAAAAACTTTTGCAAAAACTCTCGGCTACATTGAGGAAGAGGAGAAGGATAAATGCAAACCTAAATTTGATGCGGCAAATATCGGCAGAAACGAACTCTGCCCATGCGGCAGCGGTAAAAAATATAAAAGATGCTGTATGACAGCGTTTGCGTAAGAGGATGCGGAAAAGTTTATCGTGTTATAATAGAATCGAAAAGGTGAAGCATTGGCTGAAGAAAATAACAAATTAAAACTTTCATTAGCACATTTATATCCGGAATTGCTCAATATTTACGGAGATTTTGGCAATGTTTTGACAATAAAAAACCGCTGCGAATGGCGGAATATTGAGGTCGAAATTACTCAAATAAATATCGGTGACAAAATTGACCCCGAAAAATTCGATTTTTATTTTATCGGGGGCGGTCAAGATAAGCAGCAGATTGAAGTTGCAAGGGAATTACAGCTGCAAAAAGATAATCTGCATGCTTCAATGAATTCAGGTGCGGTTTTTCTGGGAATTTGCGGAGGATATCAGCTTTTCGGTAATTATTACCAGCCTCATAACGGTGCAAGATTAATGGGGATAGGGCTTTTGGACGCTTATACTCTGGCAGGCGAAAGAAGGTTTATAGGAAACGTTACCGCAAAAACAGATTTCACCATGCCCAGAACCCTTGTCGGGTTTGAAAATCACAGCGGATTGACGTATATAAAAGGCGAGACCAAGCCGCTTGCAACGGTGGAAATCGGTGCCGGCAACAATGGAGAAGACAAAACAGAAGGTGCAAGGTTTAAGAATGTTTTCGGGACTTATCTGCACGGTTCGTTTTTACCGAAAAACCCCCATTTCGCAGACTTTTTAATAAAACTTGCACTTGAAAAACGTTATAAAGACAACATTGAACTCCCAAAATTAAATGATGAACTTGAACTTCAGGCACACATGGCTTTGATTAACAAACAGTATTGAGCTTGCGGAAAAATTAAAAATTTTTCTCGCAATCTCCACTGTCCGGCTTTCATCCTTACCGCCGGCTGTCTTGAAAGCTCGCATTAAACGGGTCTGCAACGCCGCCGCCTACGCGTCGCCGTTTCGCCCTCTGCTCGCTTTCGCTGTCCCGCAGCCGGTAAGGATTTAGCACTTCCTAGGTCGGATTTGAAAAAGTTCTAAAAATTGTCATTTTTAGACTTTTTCCGCATCCTCATTAGTTTTCATGATAAAATTATTCCTATGAGCAAGAAAAAGATTTTCGCATTATTTATAAGCCTGGCGTTTTTGGGGCTGATTTTTTACAAAATCGATTGGATGAAATTACTCCAAACTTTTGAGATGTTTGATTTAAAAAAACTGTGGATGATTGTCCCTATCTATATTTCAACGCTTTATTTGCGTGGAATTCGTTGGAAATCTCTGCTTTTGGACAACCCTAAATACAGTGCTTACCATTTGGGTGCGGTTTTCACGGTCGGAAGCATGCTCAATATATTTCTGCCCGCAAGAGCCGGCGACGTTTACAGAGCGTACTATCTCGGGGAAAATAAGCAAGAAAAAAAAATGAAGCTTTTTGGCTCGATTATTCTGGAGAGGACGCTGGATGGAATTTGCGTATTTTTAATCCTGCTTTTTGCAATTCTCGCCTACTCAAAACAGCAATGGATAATGAATTTGGCGTACCTGATAGGAATTTTATTTGTAGGAAGTTTTATAATTTTTTACCTGATTTTTAAATTTAATAAAGTTGATTTTATTTTTGAAAAATTAATTAAATTCAGCTCAAAGCTGCCTGACTTTTTTTCAAAACCGCTTATAAAAATACTTGAAAGTGCAAATGTCCACACAAACTCATTTATAGAGGGTTTTGAGGTCCTAAACAGCTTAAAATACAGCACTCAGGCTTTTATAATGAGTATAATAATCTGGCTAATCGAGTGTTATGTGGTGTTTTTAATCATAAACAGCTTCCACATCAATCTCGGATTTTCGGCGGCACTTTTTGTAATCAGCCTAATCTCGTTTTCCACGATGATACCATCAACTTCGGTGTTTTTGGGGCCTTATCAGTACGCATATATTTTGGCTCTGGGGATTTATAATGTCGATAAATCGACCGCACTTGCAATATCAACGGTGCATCAAGGAATCTTGATGATAATACTGTCGATAATCGGCGGGTATTATTTGCTAAAGTTTAATTTTTCAATAAAAAATAAGACAGAAAAAAACATTATTGACGAGACTATACTGCAGTCGTAACTTTAATCTTGCCATTGCCTTCCAGAATGATTTCTGTTTCCACGCCGTCGTTGGATATGACAAGTTTTGACTTATGAACCGTTTTATTATTTTCGTCTACAACATTGAATTCACTGACTTCTTTTATAACCATTGCCATAGTTTTGCCTTTCTTTTGCTGTTCTATCTATATTTAAGGAGTGTCTATACATATGATAACGCATTTTTAGGAAATTTCAACCCCTTTTTTCATATATGTTGTAAAACATGAACAAGAAAAAAATTGCTAAGGGTTGAAAAAAATGTTTACATAATTTACAATGAGTTTGTTAAAAAAAGGAGGAGCTATGAACAACGAAGAAAAGAAAGAGAAAATGGAATTTTTGCAGCGGTTTTTTGCAAAAAGCTTTTTGGTAAGCTTTGTAATTTTGCTTATTGCAAGTTTGCTTTGCATACTTATGCATGACGCCCAGATGGCCATGGTCAACAAATACTTCCCGATAGAAGCTGAAGACTTCAACTATCTTGTAATGCTTACTATGGGAATTTGGAAAATCTTAATTATCCAGTTTACACTGGTTCCGGCTCTTGTAATCTGGTGCATGAGACATTGCTGCAAATGTAATTGCGGGAAATAGGCTGACTACCAGAATGCTCTTGGCATGAAGCGTTTGTAAATCCAGACGTCTACATTGTCGTAGGTAAAATCAAAATCCGCCATAAGTTTTTCATCAACGCCGATTGCTCTAATCGGTATGTTGAGCTTTTTTGCTGCTT
Source organism: Candidatus Gastranaerophilaceae bacterium (assembly GCA_041678605.1). Lineage (GTDB taxonomy): Bacteria > Cyanobacteriota > Vampirovibrionia > Gastranaerophilales > Gastranaerophilaceae > JBAYNW01. Next base: position 24,331 of record JBAYNW010000001.1, read on the forward strand.
TTTTAACAATTTCATAACCTCTGATTATATCTTCTTTGGTGGTTTCGTCGCCGAAATGAGTGTTCGAGATAATCCCTGAAAACTTTTTCCATACCCGCTTTTCAAGTCCCTGACTGAATTCAAAGTATTCAAGTATATTTTCGACAGAGGATGTTTCATATTTGGAGGCATTTATTACAAGATAAATTTTTAAATCTTTTTCATTTTCAATGTTATTGATAATATCAAGAATATCAAGCCCTGATGCCCCGTACCCGACGTCAATAACAATATCGCCTTTAGCACTAAGACAATTCATCTGCAGGGGTGTAACGTAGCTTCCTGCCTCTCCAAGCCCGAAATAATCAAGCTGGGTTATGACATTAATCCCGTTTTTCTCAAGTTCGCCGGCGAGCGGCCTTAGAGTATAAGCCGGTTCCACGGTATCTAAATCGACAAGCGTAATTTTTTTATGCTGAAGAGCAAACTGCCTCGCCCTGTTGATTGCTGTTTCTGATTTTCCGCTGGCGTATGCCCCTGCGTATACTTCGACTGTTCTTGACATGACCTCTCCCTGCAAATTCTATTCAATCATAGCAAAAAAATAACATTTTTAACATAGTTATTCCCATTTTACTATGTTTTTGGTAGAATTAATTAGCGATGTAGGGTGGGATTGCTATCCCGCCAATAAGACATAGAAAGAAAACAATGATTAAAACAAAGTACAAAACAAGCAATTGCGGGGTATTAAACCTCAATAACTTAAACGAAGAATTTACGCTTTCGGGCTGGGCATCCTGCATCAGAGATTTGGGCGGAATTATTTTTGTGGAATTAAGAGACAGAAGCGGCTTTTTTCAATTGGTTTCAGATCCGCAGGTTAACCCGCAGGTTCACAAAACTTTTGAAAAATTAAAAACAGAATTTGTTGTTACGGTCAGGGGCAAAATCACCCGACGTCCCGAAGAAACTTACAACGAAAAACACGCCACCGGTCAGGTCGAAATGTATCCCGAGTTTATTGAAATCCTTTCCGAGGCTAAGGTTTTACCATTCGCACTTGAAGATGATAATGTATCGGAAGATATAAGGTTAAAATACCGTTATCTTGATATAAGACGCGAAAAGACTTTGAACAACCTGATTTTGCGTCATAAAATTGTTACCGCTGCGAGAAATTACTTGAACAAACAGGACTTTTTAGAGGTGGAAACACCGATTTTAATCAATACGACACCTGAAGGGGCAAGAGATTATTTGGTTCCTTCAAGGGTTCAGGAGGGCAAATTTTATGCACTTCCGCAGTCACCTCAAATTTTCAAACAACTGCTGATGGTGGGAGGAATCGAAAAATACTACCAAATCGCAAAATGCTTTAGGGATGAGGATTTGAGAGCTGACAGGCAGCCTGAATTCACTCAAATCGATCTGGAAATGTCTTTTGTCGAACAGCAGGATGTAATCGAGCTTGTCGAAGGGCTTTTGGTTGATACTTTTAAGGAAGCAGGTGTTGAGATTAAGCCTCCGTTTATCCAAATGACTTACAAAGAGGCAATGGAGCGTTTTGGCTCGGACAAGCCCGACACACGTTTTGGACTGGAACTTTTTGACGTAACCGACATTATGCAAGCCTCGACTTTTGAGGCGTTCAAAGGCGTAATCGCCAACGGCGGGACAGTTAGAGCGATTAAAATTCCCGGAATTGCAAATTACTCAAGAAAAGATATGGACGACGTAAGAAATTTAGCGATTTCTTTCGGTGCAAAAGGGCTTGCGTGGGTGACTTATATGGAAACAGGCGAAGTAAAATCACCTGTATTCAAGTTCTTAACGGAAGAGCAGATTGCCGAATTGCAGACACGCTCAGGTGCCGTCAAAGGCGATATCGTTTTCTTTGTGGCAGACAAACCGAACGTAGTTTTTGATGTTCTGGGAAGATTTAGGTTACATTTTGGTAAAAAGCTTGAAATGATTGACGAGAGTAGGCACAATTTACTCTGGATTGTTGATTTTCCTATGTTTGAATACTCTGAAGAAGAGCAAAGATATATGGCGAAACACCATCCGTTCACGTCACCTAATTTGGAAGATATTGACAAAATGGAAACAGACCCTGCAAACTGCCGTTCAATCGCCTATGATATAATTTACAACGGGGCAGAGCTGGGTGGCGGAAGCGTCAGAATTCACTCAAGCGAAGTACAGGAACGTGTATTTAAGGCGTTAGGATTTTCACAGGAGGAAGTCCAAAAGAAATTCGGATTTATGGTAAATGCTTTCAAATACGGAACACCTCCTCATGCCGGTCTGGCAATCGGCTTGGACAGGCTTGTGGCACTTCTGGCAAGAACAGAGTCCATTCGTGACGTGATTGCGTTCCCTAAAAATTCAAGTGCCAAGTGTCTTATGACAGACGCACCCGCGGAAGCTTCCTTGCTTCAGATGAGAGAATTGCACCTGAAAAGCACTGTGACAAAACGTTGATTGGGGGTAAATGGGAAAGGGAAACAGGAAAAGGTGGAAACGGTGAGACGTGAGAGGTGAGACGTGAGAAGAGAAACGGGAAACGGGAAAGGAAATTGGGAATTGGGAATTGGGAATTGGTAATTGAACCGTTCGACCATTCAACCATTCAACCATTCAGCCTTTAAGCCTTTCGACTTATCAACTCCCTTAATCACTTCGTAAAAAGCCTTTCAACTGTTCAACCTTTCAACCAAGATTATGCAAGTATTCAATGAAATAAATAAAAATAAAGGATTTTCTTTGGCGTTTGGATTTTTCGACGGGGTACATATCGGACATCAAGCGGTAATTAAGAGTGCTGTGAATTACGCAAAAAAAAATGGCTGTAAATCAGCTATAATAACATTTCAAGACCATCCTTGCTGTTTTTTCTACCACGTTAAGCCAAAATACCTTATAAGAAAGCACGACAAAATTAAATTTTTTGAAGATTTGGGCGTGGATTACCTCTATTTTCTTAAGTTTGACGAATATTTGGCGATGATGGACGCTTCCGAATATTTAAAAGACGTTATCATAAAAAACTTTGCCCCGTCGGCTATTTCAACGGGGTTTAACTATTTTTTCGGAGCAAAAAAATCAGGAGATGTTAATTATCTAAAAAAGATGCAGGAAGAATTAAATTACAAATATTTTGAAACTCCGCCTGTTCTCTACGATTCTGAGATTGTGAGCAGTACAAGAATTCGTGAGGATTTAACTTTGGGCAACGTGGAACTTGTAAATTCCATGCTGGGGTATGAATATTTTTTGGAAGAAACCGTTATTGAAGGCGAAAAACTCGGCGGTGAATTGGGATTCAAAACAGCTAACCTCGTTTACCCTGACAATCTTGTTGAAATCGGCCGCGGAGTTTACAAAGTCAGAGCAGAATATAACGGTAAAAGTTTTGATGCAATAGCCAATTACGGAATTCGCCCGACCATCGGGAATAAAGAAACTCCGATTTTGGAAGTTCATATTCTAAATTTCGACAAAAATATTTACGGTGAAAAAATCAAAGTCACATTCCTAAAAAAAATCAGAGATGAGAAGAAATTCCATTCGCTTGACGAATTAAAAGAACAAATAAGACAAGATATTAGCTCAACAAAGTAGGTGGGCCGTCAAGCCCAAACAATATAGGGTAAAAAAATGAAAGTCGTCATACTCGGTTCAGGTCAAATGTTAACAAATTTAATCGCAGGGTGCATGGATGCAGGCTGCAACATTGTTGGCGTTTTCAGGTATGAGAGGGTCAGATACCCACTAATAGACAGGCTTATTATTGATATCCTTAACCCGAGTAAAGAATACAACTACATAAAAGGCCACAAGTTATATGAAATCAAGGCACGGAGTGCAAATTCGGCAGAATTTAAAAAGGAAATCCTAAGGTTGAATGCCGATTTGATTTTGGTCGGAACCTGGGGAGAAAAAATTAAAAAAAGCATAATAGATTTGCCAAAATTTGCCACAATAAACGTTCATCCTGCACTTTTGCCCAAATATCGCGGGCCAAACCCTTATCTGCAATCAATAAAACATCTGGAAAAAGAATCCGGCGTTACATTTCATCTTATGGATGAAAATTTCGACACAGGTGCAATTTTGCTCCAAAAAATCGTTAAAATCGAACCGGCCGATACAGGAAAAGAATTACGTGATAAAACGGCAACCGCCGCCAGAGAAGGTGTTTGCGAGCTTATTAACAACCTTGATACAGAAATTATAATTCCAATCCCTCAAGATGAAAAACATTCAAGTTATTTCCCTCAAATAACAGAAAACGACGTTATGCTTGATTTTTCCAAGTCGGCAGAGGAAGTTTCAGCTCATATCAGGGGGTTTCACCCATGGTATAAATGTTATTTTGCCTATAATAAGCAGTTTTTCACCCCAAATCCTTATGAATTGGAAATAATATCGAAATCTTCTCATGTCTCGCATCTCACCTCTCACTCAGCCATTGTCGCAAAATCTGCAAAAGACAATTCAATAACCGTCTTATGTGGGGACGGGAAGCTTTTAAAAATGAATGACGTAAGATTATACGGGTTCTTAAACCGATTTTTCACCAAATTTTACATAAGGCACATAGTAAAAAACTCAAGCAAGGTCTGTTAAATCAGGAATATTCGCCTTTGCTTTAATTTCTTTTACTTTATTTGCCATCTTAATTTTTTTATTTTCCAATTCTCTTTGTTTTCTGTAGCCGTAAACAACATAAATAAGCAGTCCTATCAGCAGCCAGAGCGGGAAAAGAAGCGAAGATGTTTTAAGCCTTCCCATTGAATAAATCATAAGTCCGCTGCAGGTCAATATTCCCAATATCGGGAAAAGCGGTGAAAACGGCACCCTAAATGGTCTGTGTCTGTCAGGGTCGGTTTTTCTCAAGACCAAAATGGCCGCACAAACAATTATAAACGAAGTAAATGTTCCGAAATTGCAAAGTTCTGCGGAAATATTTATATCCATAAATAATGACCCGACAATGACTATAAGCCCTGCGAGCCATGTTAAAATATGCGGGGTTCTGAATTTCCTGTGAATTTGTTTCATTGATTTAGGCAAAAATCCGTCCCTGCTCATTGCATAGAGAATTCTGGTTGTACCCAATTGATAAATCAGCAAAACAGAAGTCAGACCCGCCAATGCCCCGACCGAGATAAAGCCCGCAAGCCTGTTTTGGCCTACTACTCTCATCGCATGAGCAATCGGGGCTTGAAAATCTATCTGGCTGTAAGGCATCATTCCTGTTAAAACCAGTGCCACAACAATGTAGAGAATTGTGCAGATAACCAGAGTTCCGATAATCCCTATAGGCAAATCTCTTTGAGGGTTTTTTGTTTCCTCCGCAGTGGTCGAAATTGCATCAAAACCTATGTAGGCAAAGAAAATTAAAAATGCACCCATAAATATACCATCAAATCCGTTAGGGGCGAAAGGAACCCAGTTTTCGGGTTTTACATAAAATATTCCGACCGCAACGAAAGAGAAAATTATCAAAAGGTTTATTGCAACCATAACGCCTGCAAGTCTTGTTGATTCCTTAACCCCTCTCACCAAAATCGCTGTTATAAATATTACAATCAATATGGCGGGGATATTTACTGAAATCGGGATACCCAAAATGTGCGGAATAACAATATTCGGGTCTAAATGTTCTCTTTGGCAGATAATTGTCGCCGAACGGTAATCATTTATAAGCCATATAGGCGGATTTACCACCCATGAAGGCAAGATGTGCGAAAAACCTTTGAGCAGCTGAAATAAATACCCCGTCCATGCACTTGCAACGGTAATATTTCCGATAGCATATTCAAGCATCAAAATCCAGCCGACCATCCATGCCATAAATTCACCCATGGTTGCAAAAGTATATGTGTAAGCACTTCCGGCAACAGGAATCATTGACGCAAATTCAGAGTAACAGAGTGCCGCAAACACACAGGCAACAGCGGCAAAAATCATTGAAATAACAAGTGCCGGACCGGCACCTACGCCCTCAGGTCCTCCTTGAGCGGCTATGCCGACGATAGTAAAAATTCCCGTCCCGACAACAGCACCAATTCCCAAAATTATTAAATCCCAAACAGTTAGGGTTTTGCTCAACTCAGATTTTTGTCCTTCTGCAATTAATTCATCAGGGCTTTTTATTTTAAACAATTTTGAGGATAAATCCTTCAGCTTAATTAATAACGGGTTGTTGTTCATGAATACCTATTTCTTTTTCTTTTTCAAGTTTGGTCATTTCGGCTTTTCTATTCTTTTTGTAGCCATAGTGAAAATATATTAATGCCCCGAGTCCAATCCAAATTGGGAATAAAATGGCCGACGTAGTTAAAAACTGCATTGAATAAAGCATTAACCCGCCGCAGCAAACTATCCCGAGGATAGGAAAGAGTGGCGAAAACGGCACTCTGAAAGGCCTATGTCTATCAGGGTCAGTCTTCCTGAGAATCAAAACTGCCACACAAACAATTATAAACGAAGCAAATGTTCCAAAGTTGCATAACTCTGCCGCAACATTCAAATCCAGTGTCAAAACCCCGATTATACAAATAATTCCGACAACCCATGTCAAAATATGCGGGGTGTGAAATTTTGGATGAAGTTTTTGAAGCCTTTTAGGAAGAAAATTATCTCTGCTCATAGCATACAAAATTCTCGTCGCAGCCAACTGCAAAACCAAAAGAACAGAGGTCAGACCGGCCAAAGAGCCTATTGAGATAAGCCCCGCTGCCCAGTTTTGTCCGGCAACATCCATAACGTAAGCCAAAGGTGCTTTCAAAAATCCGGCTGGAATAATTCCCCCGCTTGTTGACTGCATCCCGGTGAGAACCAGTGCAACCAGAACATAAACGATTGTCGTAACAACCAGCGAACCAATAATCCCTATCGGCAAATCTTTTTGAGGGTTTTTACATTCTTCGGCAGTGGTTGAAAGTGCATCAAAACCTATGTATGCAAAGAAAATTATAAACGCACCCATAAACACGCCCTGAAATCCGTTAGGGGCGAAAGGTGCCCAGTTTCCGGGTTTCACGAAAAACGCTCCGACAACTACAAACAAGGCAATTACGGCAAGCTTTATAATAACCATAAATCCCGCCATTTTGGTAGAATCTTTGGTCCCTTTAATTAAAATCATTGTGATTGCAAGAACAATAAAAATTGCAGGCAAATTGACACAAAATTGAATACCATGAAAGGAAGGAATAACAGTACTCGGGTCCAAACCGCTATCAGTTAAGGTTTTTGTCGCCGTTCTCAAATCATTTACCAGCCAAACAGGCGGATTTGAAGCCCAATGGGGAAGAAAATGTTCAAACCCTTTTAAAAGCTGAATTAAATTATTTGACCATGCACAAGCTACCGCAATATATCCGATAGCGTATTCAAGCATTAGTATCCACCCAATCATCCATGCGGCGAATTCGCCCAAAGTTGCGAAAGTATAGGTGTAAGCCCCGCCTGCAACAGGAATCATTGCCGCAAATTCCGAATAACAAAGTGCTGAAAATACACACACAAAAGCGGCTACAACCATTGAAACCATAAGAGCAGGTCCTGCTCCAACACTTTCAGGCCCGCCGGCGGCGGCAATTCCGACAACAGCAAAAATTCCGGAGCCTATAATGGCACCAATTCCAAGGATTATTAAATCCCATACGCCCAACGTTTTTTCAAGCCCTTCTTTTTTGGCATCGGCAAGCATATCATCGGGGTTTTTTGTCTTGACTAAATTTCTCAAAAATTGTTTTGATAAATTAGCTCTATGTGCATTTTTTGTCATCTGGTTATATTCCGGCCTTTTCTAATTTACGACAGAGAGGAAATCCTAGTTTTTCCCTCTGCTCCACGTATAATCTAGCTACGGCAGCTGCCATAGTCCTAATTCTGTTTATAAAATTTATTCTTTCATCCTTGCTTATAACCCCTCTTGCGTCGAGCAAATTGAAGGTGTGCGAGCATTTCAAAACGTAATCATAAGCAGGCAAGACCAACTTCTCGTTAATACAATTGTCAACTTCTTTCTGATATAAGTCAAACATCTTGAATAATGAATCGGCAGATGAAACCTCAAAATTGTATTTGGACTGTTCAATTTCATTTTGCAAATAAATTTCGCCGTATTTTAATTCTTTATTCCATAAAACGTCGTAGACCGAGTTTACATTTTGCAAATACATCGCAATTCTTTCCAGCCCATAGGTCAATTCCAGTGCCACAGGACGAATTTCAAGCCCGCCTACCTGCTGAAAGTAAGTAAATTGAGTAATTTCCATCCCGTCAAGCCAAACTTCCCAGCCAACACCTGCCGCACCCAGAGTCGGAGATTCCCAGTTATCTTCAACAAATCTTACGTCATGTTTGGACAGATTAATCCCCATAGCTTCCAAGCTTTTCAAATAAAGCTCCTGAGCGTTATCGGGAGATGGTTTTAAGATAACCTGATATTGAAAATAATGCCCCAATCTGTTTGGATTTTCTCCATATCTTGCGTCAGTCGGGCGTCTGCAAGGTTCAACCATTGCAGTATTCCACGGCTCAGGACCCAGAGAACGCAAAAAAGTTGCGGGATTCATTGTAGAAGCACCTTTTTCGATATCATAAGGCTGCTGGATTATACAACCGTAATCCGACCAGAATTTGGACAAATTTAATATTAATTCCTGAAAAGTAAGTGCTTGAGTCATTTTTTATCCCAACTAACGTAGATTGTACACCCTTTTTTTAAGTCGCTGTACTATTATAATAGTAACAATTAAAAAAAGCAATAAAATAGACTAAAAATATTAACTTATTTGACATTGTTTTGGTATAATTGATATTATTTAGTAATCGGGAGCTAAAAATGGCAGAAAAAATAATTATATTTTCAGGCAAGCAATATTCAGGCAAAGATACGGTTGCGAGGTTTTTACTTAAACAAATGCCCGATTACAAGCGTTTTGCTATGGGCGATGTGATAAAGCTTGAATATGGGAAGCAAAAAGGTCTGACATACGAGGAAATCGAGAAAAATAAACCTGTTTATCGTCAGGATTTAATAGATTTGGGCAATTGGGGCAGAAGTGTCGACCCTGATTACTGGCTCAAAAAAATTATTTCCCAACCCGGAAAAATTATTGTAACGGATGTTCGTGTTTGGCATGAATACGAGATTTTCAAAGCTGCCGGAGCAATTGCGATAAGGGTTGAAGCTTCCCGTGAAGTTAGGGCAAAAAGAGGTGAGCTTATTGGGGAAAACGATGTAACCGAGATAGGCTTGGATAAAATAAAAGATTGGGATTATGTGATTGAAAATAATTCTGATTATGAGAGTTTGAAGAAAAAGTCACTGGAATTGGCTGAAGGGTTGAAGGGTTGAAAGGTCGAAAGGCTTTTTACGAAGTGATTAAGTGACTGGGTGATTAAGTGACTAAGTGCAACAAAAAAAATTAAAACTTTTCTTTTCCCGTTTCTCTTCTCACGTCTCACCTCTCACGTTTCCCCCTTTCCTTTTCCCGTTTCTTTCACTTGCCCTATTCACTTATTAACTCTTTTATAGTACTATTTTTCTATGGAAATAGCAGAAATTAAGAAAATATGGGAAGATGTTAAAGAGGAACTGGTTTCGACCATTGTGCCTTCGTCTTACGAGCCATGGATTTTGCCTTTGGAGCCAATCGGGTTTGAAAATGGTGAGTTTTCAGTGCTTACCGGACAGTCTTTTGCTATTCAGGTCATAAGAAAAAACCATTATCAGCAAATTATTGATGCGTTTAAAAATGTTTTGGGGCATGAAGTCGAGTTCAAGATGATTTTTGACGAAGAATTGTCCGCAAAACTTAAAAAACAGATTGAAAAAGCTAAAAAAGTGGCCGAAAAATCCACAAAAGAAACAGCAATTGACAATCTTGCACAAATGCAGTCGTTTTCCAACTTAAATTTGAAATACAAGTTCGAAAATTTTGTTGTCGGCGAAAATAGCCGCTTTGCACAGGCTGCGGCAATGGCTGTCGCAAAAAATCCTTCAAAAAAATATAATCCCCTTTTTATTTACGGAGCTTCGGGACTTGGCAAAACTCACCTTATGCAGGCAATCGGGCATTATATCGTCTTTAATCACCCGAAATTAAAAGTCAGATACATTAAAACGGAAGATTTTACCAATGAATTGATTAATAACATCCGTCGAGGCGGCGATATAAATGAAAGAATGTCTAAATTCCGCCAAAAATACCGGAATGTTGATGTTTTACTGCTTGACGATATTCAGTTTATTGAGTCCAAAGAACGCACGATGGAAGAGGTTTTTCATACTTTTGACAGCCTGCATAACAATTCAAAACAGATTGTCATAACTTCAGACCGTCCGCCCAAAGATATTCCGACCCTGCCCGAAAGACTCAGAACCCGCTTCGAATGGGGCTTGATGGTTGATATTACACCTCCTGATTTCGAAACACGTGTGGCGATTTTGGCAAATTTGGCCGATGAAATCGGGATGAAAATATCTTCTGCGGTTTTGGATTTTGTCGCACAGAATTACTGCAAAAACGTCAGGGAGCTTGAAGGAGCGTTCAATAAAATAAGTGCTTATGCTAGTATCCAGAACGCCGAACTTGATTTGGATTCGGTTAAAAAGATTTTAAAATGCGATTGTAAGATAAGAAATATTGATATTGAGCATATCTCAAAAATTGTTTGTGAACATTTTGACGTGTCAGAAGTGGATTTGAAAAGTACCGCCAGAAACCAGAAAATTTCACACGCCAGACAAATAGCAGTGTATTTGACAAGGGAATTAACCCAGCTTAGTTTTGTGAACATAGCAAATTTTTTCAACAAAAAACACCCGACGATTTTGTTTTCCTACGAAAAAATTAAGGAAGAAATCAAGACAGATAATAATCTAAACCGGATTATTTGTGATTTAAAAAAAGAAATCAAGGGATAAAAAAAAATTGCAAAAGACAAAAATTTACCATATCAAACTTTAATTAAAGAAATTATTCACAAAAATTTAGCCTAAAATTAAACTTTAAACAAACACGAAAAGGCTCTTTTAAAGTCTATCCTGAAATAAGACAGCCGTATCTGCCAGATAAGGCGGTTTAAGTTTCGCCGGCCAAGGTTTTCGCTGAAAGCCTTGCGGTTTTTTAAGATAAAATTCAGGGTATCTTTTCTTATTTTTTTGTTGTTTTCAACATTAATTTTTGTTATTTCGTCGTTATTATAGCGTTTGCAGCCGCAAACAACCTTTGAGCAGCCTGCGTTTTCTCCGTGTCTTCGATATCCGACCAATGGAGCATAAACAATTGCAGAGCCGCCAATCAGGTGTGCAAAATTCAGCAAAAATTTGTCCGGACAAATTTTCCAATTTTCAGGCGTATCATATCTCAAGAATAAATCCAATGCCGATTTCCTGAACATGTTTGCACTCATCGCCGACCAGTGCCATCCGCCGAAAGGAGCTTCCTTTAGCGTTAAAACCTTAAAGTCAACATTGTCAATATCAATTTTTAGCAAATCATCGAGCGATTTTAGTTCAAAATTCTTTTCCTTCTGGAAAGACGAAACAGAATAGGTTGTGTGGATTTCGTCGTTTTCGCCGATTTCAATCAATTGCCCCGAAACAAAAGCCACACTTGAAGATAAATGCACCCTGATTAGAGTTTTGGCATAATCTTTCACCAAAATATCATCTGAATCGATAAAGCTTACAAATTGCCCGTTTGCGTGCAAAAGACCCGTTTGCATTGAAGCCATTTGGCCCTTGTTTTCCGTATTTTCAATTAGTTTAAGCGGTAAATGTTTATTGTGTTCGGCGAATTTCTTAATTTTTTCAACCGAATTATCATTCGATTTATCGTCAACAACAATTATTTCAATGTTTTCGTAGGACTGATTTTTAATACTTTCCAGCGTTTTAATTACGTAATTTTCGTAATTAAATGACGTTACAATAAAACTTATTAGTGGTAATTTTAATAATTCTGTCACTTTTTGCCTTATGTTGTTGGGCCGGAAAATCCGACTTACTATTTACTATTAACTCGCTTATTATGAATTAAAGATGAAATTAACGCCAGCACGATAAAGGCTAATCCGATTAGACCCGTTAGAACCTCAGGAACCTCCCTGAAGCTTGAGATTAGCATTATTACTGCCAATGCCCCGATTGCCCAGTGGGCACCATGTTCAAGATAAAGGTATTTGTTCAGAGTTTTCTTTTCGACAAGCATAATTGTCAAAGACCTTACAAACATGGCTCCAATCGAAAGTCCGATTGTGATTATTAAAATGTCTTTGCTCAATGCAAAGGCACCCAAAACGCCGTCGAGTGAGAAAGAAGCATCAATTAATTCAAGATACAAAAATCCGATAAGCCCCGAGCCTCTTACTGTTTGGGCTATTAATTTTGTACTCTCATCCTCTTTTTTCTCAAGCCAGTGCGTCACTCCGTCGACCAGAAGATAAATTATGACCCCGCTGATACCTGACAAAATAACAAACAGTTTTTGTTCCGGATTAATGTGGGGCTGAATTACAAACAGTGCCAAAAGAGTTATGATGGTCTCTGCCCCGTTTATATTTCCGAAATATTGAAGTTTTTTTTCTAAATGCTTAATCCAGTGTGTTTCTTTTTTGTTATTGAAAAAATATGATAAAAACAGCATCATCAAGAATGTGCCGCCGAATGTAACAATCGGGGCGTGGGTTTGGTGAAGGTAATATGCGTACTGGTTGGCGTTTGTGAGGGCAACTCTTATAACTTCAATCAGTCCGATTTGTGCAAACACCGAAACGACAAGGACGGGGAATAAAAACCTCATTCCAAAAACCGCAATAATAATCCCCCAGGTTAAAAATCGGCCCCTCCATTTTTCATTCATTTTTTCAAGTTTCATAGCGTTTATAACGGCGTTGTCAAAAGACAAACTTACTTCCAAAACACTTAAGACAAGGACGATAAAGATGCTTACAAGTCCTGCCCCGGAGTGAATGTGTTCACCCCAAATGTAAGCTAATATAATTCCAAATATCGTAACAATGTAAGAACCTACGAAATACTGCATTTTTGCCTCTTTTTGATAATTCATCCTGATTAATTATATCTTAACCGGTGAAATAAAGCAATTTTTTACATTTTGAAACTAATAAAAATTGTAGTATAATATAAAAAGGGAGAGTTTTAATGTATAAAAAGATGTTTGCCAGAGTACTTATATTTGCTTATTTTTTAAGCAACTTATCGAACATCGCATATTGTGCATCGGTTGGCGATGTGTTTAAGGGCCATGCCGAAAAAACCGATAAAGCTCCTGAACAGAGCGAACTTTTTACGGGTAAAATAAATAATTTGGACAGAAAAGACATTTTAACAATGACTGTTTCACAGGTTATTGACGGGAGTTTTTCTCAAGAAGGTGATGAATTTTTTGCGGAAGTAACCAGTGACGTTTCCGGAGAAGAAGGAGTTATAATCCCGACAGGGACGATTGCCCACGGGAAAATAAGGCAAACAACAGGCCCTCAAAGATTGGGACGTGACGGGTGGATAGATTTGGATTTTGACTACCTGATGACTCCTGACGGCAGAGAAATACCTATTGAAGGCCAAATGTCAACAAAGTTGCATACACTTAACGCTACTACAAAAATAGTCGCAACAGACCTCGGATATACCGCCGTAGGCGGTGTGGTCGGAGGGATTGTAGCACTCAACATGTTTGGGCTTGAAGCTGCTATAGCTTCTCAAGGATATACTGTAGCCGGAGGTGCCGCAGTTGGCGGGGTATTAGGACTCGGAGCCGCTTTGTACAGAAAAGGGAAAGATGTTTTGATTGCCCCGGGTGATGAAATAAGGGTAAAAATAAATACTTCCGTTCCCCTGCCGGTGTACAAAGAAACCGCCCTGCTTCAACATGAGATGCAATATGACGGACTGCAAATTAAAATTAACAACATAACTTACGAAAAAGACCCGTTTGATCAGTTAAACACGATTACTTTATCATTAACGATAACAAACATGTCAAAACTTACTTTTTCAAGCTTTGATTTGGCACTCGTAAATGATTATAATTCTGTTTTTCAGCCGTCAATTTTTGGCGATACATCTTTGATGTTTAAGCAGATTAAACCGGGGGACAGCGTTGCGGGAAAAATTTCTTTTTCGGTTGACAACGTAAAACGCAAATTCTGGCTAACTTTTTATGACAGAAAAAACAGAAAACCTGTCGCAAAAATTTCCATTGACAATGCATATCGAAAAGTCTCAGACAAAACCAAAAAGCAAAATGAAAGATTATTCAAAAGGAAAGATTATTTAAAAGAAGCCGACCCGCTTGACGATATTTAGTCTTAATTTTATTTAATAATATATCATCTCAGGCTCTCTTATGATAGAATTATAAGGGGAGAGTTTGAATTTGGACGACAAATTAAGAAGATTTAAAACTTTTGATAAACGCCTGGGGTGCTGGCATGTTGTTTTTGCACTCTTTGCTGTTGCTCTTATCGTTTATTTGTTTTTAATTCAGGTGGTAGATATAAAAAGTTACCGCCTAAGAGCCAAAAGACAAAGAAGTTCAAGAACTTTTGTTATGCGGGGGGATATTTTTGACAGAAACGGGATAAAACTCGCGTCTGACAGGATTTATTATGACGCATATGCACATCCGGCAGATTATGACCATTCCCCCGAGGAATTGGCAAAAATATTGGCACCTTATTTAAAAATCTCTACGGCGACTTTAGTCGAAAAGCTTTCGAAAACAGACACCGTTATAACATTAAAAAAAGATATTGACAGACCGACCGCACAGGCAATAAAAAAGCTGGGCTTAAGGGAAATAAGCCTGGGCAAGAAAAATACCAGAATTTATCCTCAGGGTTCAATGGCGTCGCATATTTTGGGATATTATAATTTTGATGCGGATATAGCCTCAGGTGTCGAACTCACGGCAAAGGACCAGTTAGAACACGTTGAAAAGAATGTCCCGACAGAAAGAACACCGGATGGAAATATCATTTACAGCTTTTCAACGGATCCTGTTGCGACTACTTCGCCTCTTAAGGGAAAAAGCCTTACTTTAACTATTGACACTGCAATTCAGCATATTTGCGAACAAGAACTTTACAGGATGGTTTTAAAAAGGCAAGCTCTCAGAGGTACGGTAATAGTAATGAATCCAAAGAACGGCGAAATCCTTGCTTATGCTGTTTATCCGTATTATGACCCTAACAATTATAAAAATGCTTCGCAAATGCAAATAAAGAATTGGACACTGACGGATGTCTTTCCGCCCGGTTCTACTTTTAAAACAATAACCGTCGCCTCTGCAATGGCTCTGGGCAAAATAAACCTTAACACAAAAATTTTGGACACAGGCAAAATAAAAGTAGGCTGGTGGGACATAAAAAATTATGATTACTCAAGACGCCCGTATCCCGGATGGATAGGTCTTGAATACTTGTTTGAACATTCAAGCAACGTCGGTTCAATAAAAGTTGCTCAGACGATGTCCTCTCAGGAGTTTTATTCTATGCTGAAAAAATTTGGTCTGGGGGCAAAAACAGGAATAGATTTGCCGGGCGAATCCGTGGGCTTGCTGCCTAATTGGACGAAATGGGACAGTTCAACACATGCATCGATGGGATATGGTTATGGTGCGTCTGTAACTCCTATTCAAATGGTTTCTGCGGTTTCTGCCCTCGCAAACAACGGCGTCAGGGTTACCCCGCATGTTATTAAATACTCGCCGGAAGAAGCAGAAACAAAAATATTCTCAACACAGGTTATGACGCCGGAAACCGCCAGAAATATAACAAAACTTTTGACAGAAAGTGTTAACAATTCCAAAGCACCGATAAAGTTGGACAATTATAATATTGCCGCAAAGACAGGAACCTCCAAAAAACCTAAGGAAAATGCGGCAGGATATTCAAATATGCTGTATACTTCAATAGTGGGTTATCTGCCTGCCTCAAACCCGCAAGTATTAATATATGTTCTGGTTGACTCGGCCTCAACCGCAGGAGGTGAAGTTTGGGGAAGTACGGTTGCGGCACCGGTGTTCAAAGAAATTGCGAGTCAAACCGCAAGAATTTTAAATCTAAAACCGGATAAACGATAAGCGGAAAGGCACCTGTAAAACAATCAGGTGTAATGGTATAAAAAAATGAGATTAGAAGAATTAATAGAAAAATTAAAATATGAACAACTGATAAACTTTGAAGATGTCGAGATTACGGGGATTTCTTACAACTCAAAAACGACAAAATCGGGTGACATTTTTGTCTGCCTTGTCGGAGAACATTCAGACGGCCACGAGTATTTTAAAAGTGCTGTGGAAAACGGTGCGAGAGCATTTTTAGTTGAAAAAAAACTGGACTGCCATCTTCCTCAGGTCGTTGTAAAGTCGACACGACGCCAGATTGCCGATATAGCCGACAAATTTTACAATTCACCTTCAAAATCTCTTAATTTAATAGGAATTACTGGGACAAACGGAAAAACGACCGTTACGCATTTAGTTCAGAAAATTTTAGAATCAAAGGGGAATGGTGAAAAATGTGCCTTAATAGGAACCTTGGGATATAAACTTTCATCAACGGACGGATACAAAGAGGCCAAGCACACAACGCCTCAGGCACCGGAACTTCAAGCCACGCTTGACCTGATTTGCAAAGCCGGAATTAAAAATGTTGTGATGGAGGTCAGCTCGCACGCACTTGAGCAAAACAGGGTCGGCGGCTGTGTTTACAACGGGGCGGTTTTGACCAATTTAACTCAGGACCACCTTGATTACCACGTCACTATGGACAACTATTTTGAAGCAAAAGCAATTCTTTTTAAAAGCTTAAAAGCCGGTGATTTTGCCGTGATTAATGCAGATGATGAATATGCGAAAAGATTTTTGGACATAATCCCGCAGGGAGTGAAGGTTATTACTTACGGAATAAAGAATTCCGCAGATATTATGGCAAAAAACGTTGAGTTTTCGCTGAGTGGTGCAGAATTCACTCTCTTCTCAGACGAATTCGGCTCGACAGAGGTCAAACTGCACATGAATGGGATGTTCAGTGTTTACAACGTGCTTGCGGCACTTGCGGTCGGGCTTACACACGGTATAAATCTTAATCTATGCGTTAAGGCTTTGGAAAGCACAAGGGGCGTAGCCGGAAGATTTGAAGTTGTGTCCGAAAATCCGCTTGTAATCGTTGATTATGCACATACGCCGGACGGGCTTAAAAATGTTTTGACAGCAGCGAGAGAAATTACGCCAAAAGCTTCCAAACTTATTTGTCTTTTCGGGTGCGGGGGCGACAGAGATACAACAAAACGCCCTCAAATGGGTGCAATAGCTGAAAGGCTCTCGGACAAAATTGTAATAACATCAGACAACCCGAGAAGCGAAGAGCCGCAGCAAATTATAACGGATGTTTTGGCGGGGCTGAAATCAATCAACACCCGGACTGTTTTTGTCGAGATAGACAGGAGAAAAGCCATCAAGCTTTTAAAAAATATTTGTGACAAAAACGATGTAGTGGTAATTGCGGGCAAGGGACATGAAGATTATCAGATTTTGAAGGACAGAACAATTCATTTTGACGACAGAGAAGAGGCCAAAAAAGTTTTTTTGGGGGGCTAAAAGTCCTAAATAATATGTGAAAATGACAGGAAGTATTCGCTGATTACAGTCACAAGCATCGGCAAAATCCATACCATAATTGCCGCACCTAACACCGGTTTAAAGAGGAAGCTCAATTGAAAAACGTTTACCTGCGGTGCGGTTTTGGAGATTATGCCGAGGATTATGTCCTGACCGAGTGTCGCCAGAAGCACCGGTGCGGCAATTTGCAGACCCATGTACAAAACGTTTGAAGTCATTTGAATTAGATATTCCATATTTACAATTTTTGCTAAGGGGATACTTGTCGCATAAATCGGAAAGATTTCAAAACTTCTCATAAATGCCTGAAAAAGCCAGTAAACGCCTCCGAGTTGAATAAATATCAAAATGGCAAAAACAGAAAAATATTTTTCCAAAATGGAAATTTGGCTCTGGGTGGTGGGGTCAAGCACCATTGCGGAAGATAACCCCATTTGCATATTTATCATATCCGCTCCGGCATCTATGGCAGAGAGTATTAATCTCGCCATATAACCAATCATAGCCCCAACAGCTACGTTCAAAACTATTGATAATATAAGTGAATTATTCACAGGCGGAACCGGAGGATGAAGAACGCCGGTCAAAGTAATTGTAAGAAGAAAAACGAACCCGATTTTCGCAAGCGACGGAATTTCTTTTCTGCTGAAAACAGGTGCCAGCAGCACAAATCCCAACATTCTTGCAAACACGATAATGCCCGCACCAAGTGCGGCATCAAAAGCCGGAAAAAGTTTTGCAATTTGTGTTATAAAAACATCCATTTGTTATGTAAATCCTTTTAATAAGTGATTAAGTGACTAGGTGACTAAGTGATTAAGTGCAATTAAGTTTTTTTATCTAAATATTTTTTTAATCCTGATGTTAAAGCACTAATTTTACCTAATTCATTCAGCAATACATCTAAATTATCTAAATATCCTAAATTTTTTGAAATAATCAATTGAGTTTCAAGTTCGGCAATTGACCCTAACGCAATATCTAGAAATCTTGAAGTTTCTCTAGCCGAGTATCTGGCACAACCCTCTGCAATATTTGAAGGAATAGAGATAACGCATCTCCTAATTTGATTTGTTAAACTAAACATTTCATATTTAGGAAATTTATTTGTAATTAAATAAATTTTTGTTACGAAATTAATTGATTCTTTCCAAGCTTCTAAATCTTTATGATGCATCCTTATTTATATCCTTCTTTTTGTTGCACTTAGTCACTTAATCACCTAGTCACTTAGTTACTTTTATTACCTTCCCATTATTTTTTTAGTTTCAACAAGATTAGGTTTTGGCATTTGTGTTTTTGGTGCGGGGGTATATTTCATGCCTTCCTCGGTTTGTTTCGAGAAATCAAACCTTTGAGAACCTTTCATTAGGTCTTTAAGATTAGCTTTATCCTTGATTTTATCCTTCATTTCCCCCTGAAAAGGACGGGTATACTTATAATATTCAGTCGGCAGGGCATAACTGTCGCTCTTTGGAACAACATCAAACGCCATCAAAAATCCTTCGTTCATCAAATTCGTGAGCAGTCGTACGTATCCGTAACCGCCTATTATAATAACCAAAAATACGGCTAAAATTTTCGGAGCAGCCGCAATCGTTTGCTCCTGAACCTGAGTTACCGCCTGCAAAACCCCGATTACAAGTCCTACCAGTGCTGCTACCAGTACACAGGGCATGGATATCAGCAGCATAACCACAAAACCTCTTGCCATATATTCTACTAATAGTTCCATGTTTTATTTCCTTCTTTTTCTGTTTTTGTTTTGGATGAAATCCTGAACAAGTTCAGGAGGACACATTTATAAGGCTCGTTTTTCGCCAAGAGCTGCGTCAATTGTAGCTGCTAACAAGTCCTTGTACTATCAACGCCCAACCATCGACCGCAATAAAGATTAGGAGTTTGAACGGCAGTGAAATAATCGTCGGTGATAACATAAACATCCCCAACGCAAGCAGGATGTTTGCAACCACCAAATCCAGCACGATAAACGGAACGAAAATTATAAAACCGATTTCAAAAGAAGTTTTTAATTCGCTCGTGATAAATGCCGGTGCAACCTGCCAAATGGTTATTTCTTCCGGTGATTTTGGCGGATTTTTTTGCGAAAGCGACACGAAGAACTCCAAATCCTGCTGCCGCGTCTGTTTCATCATGAATTCTTTTAAAGGTTTTGAACCCTCTTCAATTGCAAGCACAATATTCCCCGTTTTGTTGTACGGAACTTGCCCCATGTCATACATTTTTTGAAAGACAGGACCCATTGTGTAGAAAGTTAAAATCATCGACAAACCTATAATTACTATTGCCGGCGGAACCTGCTGCGTGCCGAGTGCGGTTTTTAGCATTGAAAACACTATGACAAATCTCAAAAAGCTTGTCATGCAGCTAAAAACGAATGGCAAAAGTGAAAATACACTCATTACCACCAACATTTGTATGACCGGATTCATATCCTTTAAAACAGATTCCATATTTATTCCTCTTTTATATTACACTTAGCTTCTTTGCCAACTCTCTCATCATCGGTCCCTTTTTTGAACGTTCTTTTTCAAAATCTATTATCGAGGCAAATTCCCCCAGACTTTCTATCCCGTCAAAACTACTCAGTTCTGAACTTTTATCTTCTCTAAGAGGCTTCGATTCTTTTTCGAAATCCTTGCCCAGCCTTGCAATTAAAGCAGTTCTGTCAATATCGGCGGCGATTAAAAATCTTTCATTCTCCGCATTTATCACATAGAGTGTCTTTCTAGGAGACAGGCTCATTGACTCCTCTATATTTAACATCCCTGATTTTTTGGAAAAACATTTGTTAGAAAATGTTTTGAACACAAAAAGTGCAAGAAAAATTACACCTATCATTGCAAGTGTGTATACTAAAAAACTAACTAAGTATCCTGTCATTTTGCCTCCCCGTTATTTTTACTGTTTACCGTTTCCTCAAATGTCCTGATCATCAAGCTCGAAATCGCTGTAATCGAACTCTTCATCCGCTTTGCTGTTGCTTTCGCTCTCTTGAGGTTCTTGCTGTTGTGCTTCGGTTTCTTCTCCGGAATTTTCGGTCTGCACCTGAGTTATTTGTTCCGCCTGATTTTTTTCAGAGGCAAAAACCTCATCCACCCTCACTCCGTAGCGGTCGTTAACAATTACCAGTTCGCCTTTTGCGATGGTTTTGTTTTCCACTTTTAGAAAAATTTTGTTGTTATAAACCGAACTTATATCCACGACAAGACCCTGTTCAATATTTTTCAGTTCTCCGAGAGTTATTTTTACTTTTTCAAACTCTGCACCCATCTCGACCTGAATATTGTCCCATAAGTCTTTAGATAAAGCATTTTCTTCCATGTTATGTCCTCCGTTGTTGTTGGCTGATGTTATTAGACCCGGATTGGGGCTGACCTTAAAATCTTGTTCGTAATCTTCATAAATGAGCTTCATTGAGTGAATGTCACTGTTTTCGAAAACAACTATGTCCTCTTTTTCCAAATTTTTTAATTCTTTTAGCAAGAATTTTGTAGTCCCGACTTTTATGTTCACCGGCAATTTGCTTGTTTTGAAATCCGAAACATCAAATTTTTCACTCTCCACTTTGACGGCCTCGGGGGATAGTAAAACCTGCGGCAGAGAAACTATTAATTTTGCTCCGTTATCCGATTCTTTTTCTTTGATAAAGAAGGTTAAATGAATTGTGTCCATGTTCTTTCTTTTTGGGGACTTAGGGACAGACGAAGTCAAAAACTTTGAGATACTGTTATACAAATAATCGTTGAATGAGCTTATTATCTTTGCTTCCAGCTCAGTTACATTCGTCAAATTAAATTTTTCATTTTTGCCCAAAATTTTGTCCAGAATAATTTTGACTGCATTTTCCGAACACCTTAAGAAAACTTCATGCTGCTTATCTACACGGATTTTGGTTACAAAATAATCGTCGCCTTGAAACAAAACATTCATATTTTTGCTCACGGATATTAACTTGAAAGAAGAAAGCCCCGAGAAAAAATCGTCGCCTGCCGTTTGTATTGACGGCAAAAAAGTTTGGTAAAACCAGTTGTACTGGTCGTACAGCTCATCTTTTAAAATTATTTTTGCTTCAGTTTTAACTTCACTCAAATTCTATCCCCGTCCCAAATTAAAGCTCAATCCCCAATGATAGAATAAGGCTTACAAGCAGATATCACATCAACTATTTGCTGTATTTATGGTTGTTTAAATTGACGAAGGAAGAGGAAACGGTGAGACGTGAGAGGGAAGACGTGAGAAGAGAAACGAGAAGCTTTGAGGTTCAGAAGGTTAGAGGTTTAGTAATATAAACCAAACTTCCCGTTTCCCCCGTCAATAACTCATCTGCCAGCCTTCGTCGATGATTCTGCCGATACAATAGGAACCGGATTTATTTGTTCCGCCGTTATATCCGTCGTTACAAAGCTTGTTGGATTTCCAGTAGGTAAGTTTAGCCCCGCCAACGGGATATAATGCAGGGCCATTATCATTGACAATCCTAAAGTAAAATATATCGCGACCAAAAGCATTTGGTTTTTTGAGCCCGTTTACATCAATATAAACACTTGCCATACATACTTTTGTCAGAGAATCAGCTGAACCGCTGCAACCTAAATATGGGGTTTTGCCAAGAAAAACCGACATACCATCCGCTGTTATAAACCTGTAATAAGATGTCCAATCATATCCACTTGAAGTGTTAGTGCCATCAAAATTTAGTGCTATTGTATTTGAAAAACAGCCTGAGGTTGTCGTATCACAATTCTTTGCCACATTAAAATAAGCAGCTATCTTATCGCCCATAGTTTTTGCATCGGCCGAATCAAAGAAGCAGCTTAAATCACCTATGCATCCTGAATCTGCGGCCATCTGGATTAATGCCTGATTCCACAAGGAGTAAGCTTTTCTCACGCCTGCGACGTATCCTACTTTTTGGGATTCGGCAATCAGTCCCGGAATCATAAGCCCTGCGACCACGCCGATAATGCCGATTGTGACTAAAACTTCGGCGAGAGTGAAGGCGAGTGAGCGAAAGAAAACTCCCTGCTGTTGGGCTTGCCAGCCCAACCTACTTTGTTTTTTATCGGATTTCATAAATCTTTTCCTTCCAAAGCTTCATTTTGCTAGTACCACTAGTTGTAACCCATGCTAGTATAGCTAACAATTAGGAAATGGACAAGGAATATTTACAAAAATTTGCAAACAATCTGAAAAAAATTAGGAACAAAAAAGGCCTAAAACAAGACGACTTAGCTGTTTCGGATGAAATTTCGCGTTCCATGATAAGTCTGGTTGAGACGGTAAAAACAGACCTCACCGTTACCAAGGTAAAAATAATTGCCGATGCCCTTGGTGTAAACCCCAAGGAGTTATTTGATTTTGATTAGCCGCAGTTTAGCCATAACGTTTGATTAATGCTTCATTGATGAGGTGGGAAACTGAAACACCCTCGTCTTCAGACTTTTTTAAAAGTTTTAAATGCATAGACTTGGAAGTCCTGACGTTAATTTTTCCGTTCGCCTTGCTTTCATCAATTAAAACAGGCTCAACGCCATCTTCCAAAAGAGTTTCTACGTATAATTCAAGAGCTTCCTTAATGTTTTTTTCAGCTTCTTCAATCGTATCTCCGCCGGAATAGCAGGAAATACCCTCAACTCTGGCGGCATAGCCTTCGGATGGGACATACTCAAATTCAAACTTCCAAGGTAAGCTTAAATAATATTCTTTTGTTTTTAATTCTTTTTTGTCATTCATAATATTTCTCCCATGCGTTTAATGCATCTTACTCCAATTTTTGTAAAATATCGTCTGAAATGTCAAAATTTGAATAGACGTTTTGAACGTCGTCGTGTTCTTCAATCTTTTCCAAAAGTTTTAAAATCTGCCCTGCTGTTTTTTCGTTCGTAACTTCAATATTATTCTGGGGCAATCTCGTTAATTCGGCGTTTGAACTTTTGAATCCCTCTTTCTCAAGCCCCTCAACCACTTTTTGGAAATTTTCAACAGAAGTCACAACCTTATATTCTTCATCCTCTTCCTGAATATCGTCCGCACCCAACTCGACCGCGGCCTCAAAAAGTTTTTCGAAATCAACCGATTTTTCAAAAGAAACCGCTCCAACTGGTTTAAACATCCAGCCCACACAGCCGTTTTCGCCCAAATTTCCGTTGAATTTGGTGAAATAACTCCTGATATCGCCAGCCGTTCTGTTTCTGTTATCTGTCAACGCCTCAATAAAGATAGCCACGCCGCCCGCTCCGTAACCTTCATAAGTCAGCTCCTCAAAGTTTTCACTGCCCGAAAGCCCCGCACCTTTTTCGATTGCACGTTTAATATTATCGGCAGGAAGCCCCGCCGCTTTCGCCTTTTCTATCGCAGTTCTTAACCTGAAATTCGAACCGGCATCAGCTCCGCCCATCTTGGCAGAAACCATTAATTCTCTCGAATACTTCTGAAACACAACCGCTCTGGCCGAATCCACCTTCGCCTTTTTATGTTTAATCGTTGACCACTTTGAATGTCCTGACAATTCTTCGCCTCCTGTTAACTTGTTCGCTTACTCCCCATTTTAAACTAAACACAGCTATTTGCAAAACTTTTTTGTAACTTTGCATGCGAGGGCAAAGTACAAAACGCAAAGTCCGACTAAGACCCAAAAATCGCCCTGAACTTGGTGAAAGACGGCACCCATCTGGTTTACCCTTGTCAGTCCATCCATTGTAGCCGTTGCAGGAATGAATTTTGAGCCGGCAATCAGCCACAATGGCATAGACTCTTTTGGCCAGACAAAACCGGGTAAAAATATCATCGGCAAAGATGTTACAACAAGAATTAAGAGCGAATTTTCTCTTTCCGTGTAAAAATATACCAACGCTTGTGCCAAAAACGCAACAGACAGGAAAAACGGGATTAAAAGTAAGTACAATAACCCGATATTATAGGTCATTTCGTACACAAACAGGCTCGGGTAGATTAAGAAACAAAATATCGAGTAAAACAAATAAAGCGAAATATATGCCATGCTTTTGCCCAAAACTATTTCCACAGGGTTGTTTGAATATTCACAAAATGCTTTTGAGACGCCATTATTAAGCCTTTCTCTCACAGTTCCGCCCAAAAGGCCGGCTCCGACAAGCATTGTTTGCTGCAAAATCAAAATCAGAACCAGCGGGTAAATGTAGTTTTCATAACTTCCCGCAGGGTTATAAAGCGGAATCTGGATAAATTCAAACGGAAGTTTTACGCTCATAGCCTGCTGTTTGCTGAATCCCTTTTTCATAAACTTGCCTATCTCAAGCTTTGCCCCCAATGATGATGCCGTTGTTAAAATTCCTGTTGAAACCTGTTTATACACAATTAAATAAGCACTGTCCTCAAATGAGGCAATGTAAGAGTTTCCGCCTCTGAAAATATCTTTTTCGAAATCTTCCGGAATGACAATATAGGCTCTGATTTTGTTGGCATAGAATTCTGTTTTGGCTTCGTTCACGTCTATCGGACGGCTTGCAATCTTTATAAATTCGTTGCTGTCTAAATCCCTTATCAATTCCCTTGAAAGTGAACTGTTGTCAAAATCAACCACCCCGATAGGAACATCCCTCAATATCTGGTTAGCAAACGGAATTGTGTAAAACAGCGAATACATAAACACCCCGATTACCATAATCAAAAGCGAACCCGGATCTTTCAGCATCGTAATAAATTCATTTTTCCAAATTTTAAGTATATTTTTCATATTTTGTACCATTGTTTTTCGTCTTGTGCGTGTTTTTTCAATAACGGCAAAAATGCCGCCCCGAAAAGTGCAAGCAGAATCAGCCACCGAATATAAACCATGTCAAATACAGGCGGAATTTCCCTTAAGGATTGGTCAATCAACAAGCTTATATAAGGTCTTAAGGGAAGTAAGGCACTATAAAATTTCGCAAACGCCGGCATGGCAATCGCCGGATAAGTCATGCCGGCAAAAGTAAATCCCAAAGATGTGTAAAAAGCCCCGCAGCTGAACGACAGCCTCAAGTTTGAGGTGATTGCCACAAACATAATTCCGATAAGCTGATACGCAAGGATAAACAGAAGAGTCCCAAACGCTAAAAATATGATACTCCCCTTAAAAGGAGCTCCATAACCCAGAAAATATATCAGGTACACAAGTCCCGAAACAATCATGAAATTTAAAATATAAGGTGTCAATTTACCGAAAATGCCGGTTAAAATGGAGCCGCCGGCTGTTTCCATCCACTCTTTTGTAGTGCCTTCCTTAAATTCAATTCCTACTGCCCAGATTGCCAAAAAGGCGATTAGGATTTGGAAAGTATGGACAAAAGCCGCAAGCGAAAGAAAGTAAGAGTAATTCAAATATGGATTTGAGCGGACATGTTCATCCACTCTTATCAGATTTATCCTTGATAGTGCAACATCCTTCGGTAAGCCCTTTTTCATCTGAATTTTGGCGTTTACCCCCACCATAACGGTTTGAACGGCCATGGTCACGTCTTTGGTTATAATTCCGCCTATCAAAAGCAGTTGGTTGTTATAGTAATAGACCAGCTTCGGGTAAGTTCCCCTGTAAATATCTCTTGTAAAATCCCTTGGAATAACAAGAAGGGCATAGGTTTGCCCGCCGACAATCAGCTGACGGCCTTCCTCAAGGCTGGTCACATGATATTTGACTTCGCAGGTTGGCGTTGCGTCCACCATTCGGGCAATTTTTCTTGACAGACTTGAATTGTCCTGATCTAAAACGGCAATCGGCAGATTTTTGGGAGAACCTTCCTTGAAAGTTTCGCCTAGTATAAAACAAATAACCAGAGGCACAACAAACATAATAACCAAAAGCACAGGCTTTTTGAAAATCTTTCCAAACTCTCGTTTTGCCACGTTAATGAATGTATTCGCCATTTTCTCCCCTATATTGCTTCATAAATCAATTGTAACACTAAAAAACCGGCATCCACAGTCCGGCAAAAGCCATGCTTTCCTCTCGGCATAGTTTGGTTATTTTTGGTTTTTTGTCCGGACATGGTACGAAATTTGCCAAGCCTCAGATTTGTTAAGTTTTATTAAGATAAGGTACGCATTTTAAAAATGGTGTAAAATACAGTATATGATGGGTTTTTGAGAAGTGAGGGTTTATTTTTTCAAAAAATAATTATATAATTTCTTAATAAACTAGCAAAAAAAATTCCGGGCATGTTTTATAACATAATAAATAGGTAAATACAAAAAGAAACGGGTAAAGATTATGAGAGAAGTTAAAAACAACGTGGAGATTGGGAAAGCCCAAAAATCTGATTTAAGAACCGCCAAGGGGACGAAGGCAGAACCTCAATTTTGCGGTGAATTTGAGGAAGAATCAAGCATAAAAGATTTTTCCAACCCAAAAGCTGAAGCATTGGGCCGTTCACAAGTCAGCAAAACTGACAACGTAGAAAAAGACGTTGCTTTTGGTAAGGCTCATCCTGAGACAATAGAGCGTGCAGATAAACTCTTTGCTCTTGCGTTTAAAGGGCTTCGGGCTGCCGGAGATCCGGATGCTTATGAAAAAGCTTGTGCTATTTCGACCTCTTCTGATGCAAGAGATTTGCTTTCCAAGTAAACAGAATTTCCTTGACGTAATATTTATTACAAAATATTACAAAAATGCTTAAGAAAATAAATTCGTTTTAACATCTCTTAACATTACACTTGTATTTTTGATATATATGTGATATATTAAATATATATGTGATATATTAAATATATACGTTACTTAAAAATGCCCCATTTATTCCCGTTTGAGCGGTATTTTCCGTACGCCGAAAAAGTATCTTTTAAGGGCGTTAGTTGTGATGAATAATTTTACGAGAATGTGAAAGTAGGAGTTTTATTTATGAAAAACGAAAAAATTAAGATGAGAAAGACTTCAAGGCTGACAAATCCGGCAAGAAACAGTGTTTTGCAGAGCAGCAGTGATGATTTGCTGACATGTTATTTGAGAGAAATTTCGGGCTATCCGGCATTAAGTGCTGCCGAAGAAAAAGAAATTGCAAAGCGTGCAAAAGAAGGCGATAAACAGGCCAAAAAACAGCTTGTCAGGGCAAATTTGAAACTGGTAATAACAATTGCCAGAAAGGCTATCCACATATCCAGAATTCCCATGATTGACCTAATTCAGGAGGGAAATTTGGGATTGATGATTGCGGTTGAAAAATTTAATTACAAACTCGGATACAAGTTTTCGACTTACGCAAGCTGGTGGATAAAACAATCAATGTTTAAGGCTATTTCAGAGCAATCGCATTGCATGAAAATTCCTGTTTACATTCAGGAAACCCTGTCCAAATTCTCTAAAATTAAAGCTGAGATGGAGCGTCAGTACAACTGTCAGGTAAAGACATGCGATGTCGCAAAAAAAATGAACATACCTGCGGATAAAATTGATTCCTATCTTTCCGCATACTCCAAAACAATCTCAATAGAGGGCGGTTTTGATACAGACAGCGGGAAGGAAATAAGCGTAGCCGACATTTTGGAAGATGAAAAATCCTGTGTTCAGTCAAATGTGGAGTTTGAACACTTGCACAAAGATATTGAAATCGTAGTTTCGACGTTAAAAGAAAGGGAGCAGGATGTCGTCAGAATGCGTTACGGGCTGGGCGAATTTGCGAGGCAAACTCTTGAAGAAATCGGAAATATTTACGGCGTGACAAAAGAATGTATCCGCCAAACAGAATTGAGAGCCTTAAAAAAAATGCGTTCTTCGGCATTCGGGCAGGATGTCTTGTCTTGCTATATCAATGAGTAAACAGGTATCGAAAGGCTTAAGGGCTTAAGGGCTTTTTACGAAGTGATTAAGTGACTGGGTGATTAAGTGATTAAGTGCAATAATGCTTCGCAAATTTTTAAAAAACAGGGAACGGGGGGCAGGGAAGGGAATTTCTTGTCGTTGCGAGGAGAAACAAAGTTTCGACGAAGCAATCCAAAAAATTGCCTCATTATTCCTGAAAGGCTTTTTACGAAGTGATTAAGTGACTGGGTGATTAAGTGATTAAGTGCAACAAAAAAATTAAAACTTTTCTTCTCACGTCTCACCTCTCACGTCTCACGTTTTCCCAATTCCCAATTCCCAATTCCCAATTTCCTTTTCCCGTTTCCCGTTTCTCTTCTCACGTCTCACGGTTTCCCCCATTTTCCATTTCCATTTGTAAATATTCTTTATATAATTAGTAGCTTTTTATTTTTTTTGTAGCATAATGTAGGAGTTACACAAAATATGGAAAGAAAACAATGTACGAACAAAACTACGAAAACCAACAACTACAGTGTGTTGAATGTGGAAAAATCTTTGAATTTCTAGCAGAAGATCAAGAATTTTACGCAAAGAAAGGCTATTCAGCTCCGAAAAGATGTCCTGAATGCCGCGAAAACAGAAAAGCAAGAAGTAACAACTCAAGAGGGGGCGGGTACAGAGAAAAAAGAGAATATCCTGTAACCTGTGCAGCTTGCGGTTGTGAAACTACAGTGCCTTTCAAACCAAGCAACGACAGACCAGTGTTCTGTTCTGACTGCTACAAAAAAGGACAACAATAACTGAAAATCTAAAATTTTAAAACACAGAAATTAATCTGTTAATATAATTTAGAAAAAATCGGTTTATATTTGAAACTTTTAAAAACCTCACGTAAGTGGGGTTTTTTGTAATGTAGAAATAAAAATAGCGGGTTTTAAAAATTAAACCCACTATTTAAATTTATTTTATATTTTCAGTATTCAATTTGTTCAAATACTTTTGGCAACTGGGATAAATCATCTATAACAAATTTATGGACCGGTTGCCCTTCAAGGATTGGATTAAGTTGTTCACTAAGAAGTTGGTTTAATCTTGCAGCAGCCCAAGTTCCTTCCACTTTAGATTTTTCACCGCTTGAAACTTTTTGTAATCCTTCGTTAATAACTTTTTTCGTTAATGCAAATATATTTTTTGCGAACAATAAATGACTTGCTCCATCTTTTTGTTCTTTTGTAAGAACTGTGAATGAGTGGTGGCTTTGACTTAATGGTTCTGCAATAGGAATACCAGTATTTCGACTCAACCAAGAAGTAGAATAACCTCCAATTTTTTTTAATTCTTCTGCAATATTGGCATATCCAGGTTGCTCAAGATATACAACAGTCTTATTAAATTTTTTACCTAAGCCGCATAAACTTAATACTGTTCCTAATTTACTATTAACTTCATTGGTTACTTTAATGGTTGCATTATTAAATTGTTTACTTACAGCAACTAAATCTTCAGGATTTTTAAAAGCTTTTCTTGACACTTGAACTAAATTCACACTTCCAAAACTTGCTTGATTGTTATTTTGCACTGGGGTAACATTCATTTTAATTTCTCCTTTACGTTATATGTTACTTACTAAAATTACATTGATGTTTATATAAAGTCCGTAAAGGAAAAATTTTACCCTTTTGGAAAAATTATTTACAAAAATTAATACTCAACATTTTTACGCTTAAAATTTTACTCCGATTTTCAGAGAGTTAGGCAACTTAGATATACAAATACCACAAGTAACAACTCAGGTAAAAATGCAAACAAGTCTTGCATCATTGTGAGGAGGTAAATGTTCTGACCTATGCTAAAGAGCGTTCGAGTCATTGCGAGGGGTGGGTTTCCGGCTATGCATAGATTGTCCACCGAAGCAATCTATCTTATGTTTGTACATTGGCAAGATTGCTTCGAAATGCAAACCTCTTTGTGTGTCTACAAGTTTCATGCCTCGCAATGACGCGGCAGTGTAAGTTTTAAGTGTGTTTATTTCTTGCCGACTTGAGTTATTACCTGTTACAACCCTTGTTAATTATACTTTAACTGCCGGTGACGTATTTATAAATTTGTCGAGGTGGCTGTATTTTGAATAGGACCCTTCAGGGTCGCGTCTTATCGCTTCAATTTCGTTACGGATGCTCACAAAAAGTTCCGCCAAATTAGGGTCAAACTGTGTTCCCGAGCAGGTTCTTATCTCTTTAATAGCTTCCTCGTGCGAAAGAGCCTTTCTATAAGAGCGGTCGGAAGTCATGGCATCATAAGTGTCAGCGATTGCAATAATTCTGGACGAAATCGGAATTTGCTCTCCTGAAAGCCCTTCAGGATAACCTCTTCCATCGTACCGTTCGTGGTGGGATTTTAGCCAATTTGAAATTAGTTTAAGTTTTTCGATTCCGCTAACCAATTTTCCCCCAAGTGCAGGGTGGGTCTTTATAACCTCATATTCTTCAATTGTCAGCTTTCCCGGTTTTAGAAGAATTTTCTCGGGAATAGCTATTTTGCCAATGTCGTGCAAAAGTCCCGTTGTTTCTATTTCTTCCAATAAATCGTCCGAAAGGTTCAAGTGTTTTGCCAGAGCCAGAGAGTACAAAGTTACTCTCATTGAGTGGCCGAGGGTATACTTATCTTTTGCATCCAGTGCGTAGGCAATAGATTTTATTGTCTTGTAAAATAATTCCGACAAATCCCGCAAAATCTGCGTTCTGGAAGTGCTGATTTCGTATTTCTTAATCCCGCTTTCCACAATCATGCATAATTGTTCAGGTTCAAACGGTTTCAAAATGTATTGAAAAAGGTGGCATTCATTTATTGCTTCTACCAGTATATCTATGTTTGAGTAGCCGGTTAGTAATATCTTTACGATATCAGGGTATTTTTCATATATCCTTTTAAAAAGTTCTGTTCCTTCCATAATGGGCATTTTTTGGTCAGAAACTATCAGCGAAATCTCTTTCCCGTGTTCCTCAAGTATATCGAGAGCTTCCCGGCCGCTTGAGGCCAAAAGGACATTATACTTATTCTTGAATATCCTCTGAAGCAGGTCCAGATTGCTTTTTTCATCATCAACAGCAAGAATTGTATGCTTTTTGTCTTCGCCTTTTGACAAAAGAATGTGTTCTAAATCTGAACTAATGGTTTTGTTAAAGTAATTTTTACTCAATAACCTGTCCTTTTTCACTACCACTAAAGGAATAACGACATAAAAACGATTTTCTTTAAGATTGTAGCACAATTGTAACAAAAATTCAAATAGAATTAATTAGTTCAGCATGACGTATTTACTTTTTGTGTCAACAGACCCTAGTTCTTTTCTTCCTCAATCATTTTAGCCAAAACCATTTTCGCTTTGCGAAGTTGGACATCATTTCTGTTAAATATATCTTTTTCAGTCAATTTCACTTCAATGTCGGGAGCTATACCCTTTTTATTAATATCATGCCCCGCAGGAGTCAAATATTTTGCGATTGTTAAATTCAATCCTGTTTCATTGGGCATTGGGATAATTTTTTGAACCATTCCTTTTCCAAACGTTTTTGTCCCGATTAATGTCGCCTTGTGATAATCTTTCAAAGCCCCCGATAATATTTCACTCGCACTTGCAGATGCCCCGTCAACCAGTACCAGCATAGGTTTATCTACAACATATTCGGTTTCTTGTGCGTAAATGTCTTTCTTGTAACCGTTTCTGCCGACTATACTGACCAGAGTTCCTTTGTTGATGAACATGTTCGCTATGAAAACAGCATTGGGTAACAATCCGCCGGTATTTCCTCTTAAATCTATTATAAGCCCCTTTGTGTTGTTTGTTTTTTCAAGTGCGTCTATAAATTCACTTGAAGTCGTATTCCCGATAAAGCTTAAAACCTGTATATATCCTATGTTTTTGTCAATAGAGCTTTTTACGGTTTTAATTTTTATTTCCTTTCGTATTATTTTTTTTGTTATTAATCCCTTTTTTCTTAAAACGGTAATTTTTACAACAGTATTTTCCGGCCCTCTCACCAAATCCGCAACTTCGGAAGCTTTCATTCCCGAAATTTCTTTTCCGTTGACTTTCAGAATTATATCCCCGCTTTTAAGCCCCGCAAAAAATGCCGGAGTGGACTCAATTACACTCACAACATAAGTTTTTCCGCCCAAAGAAGATATATTAACCCCGATGCCCGTGATTTTTGAATCTATCGAAGTGTTTTGCTCCGCATAATTTTTTTTATCCAAATATCTGGAGTACGGGTCGTCCAAGCTTTCCAGCATAGTACCTATCGCAACGTTAGCATCGTCATCATTCTTTATTTTGCCGCGATAATGGCTCTCCCACCTGCTCCAGTCTTGCCCGTTCAAAGAGGAATCATAAAAATTCTTTTTAACGATTTTCCAGGTTCTGTTGAATAAAGTTTGAGAATTTACATGCTCTTTATTGACTAATTCCTGAGTGTTCGTAATAGTTGAATTTGTGACAAAATCCCCCATCAGAATTTTATTGAAAATAAAAAGTGCCAGTACTAATAAAATAAATATAATAAATTGTTTTTTCTTCATTTTTAACTCTTCTCTCAATAACATTTAATACCAACATTTGTTTTTTTTCAATAGCCTTATAGAGAATAGTGAAGGAGAAGGGGGGAAAGTGAGACGTGAGAGGTGAGACGGGAAACGGAAATTGGTAATTGGTAATTGGGAATTGGGAATTGGTAATTGAACCGTTCGACCCTTCAACTTATCGACTCATCGACTTATCGACTTATCAACTTATCAACTAGAAAACGGGAAAAGAAAAGTTTTAATTTTTTTGTTGCACTTAGTCACTTAATCACCCAGTCACTTAATCACTTCGTAAAAAGCCTTTCAGCCTCATTTATACACTTCAACGTATTTTGGATTAACGGCCAGCCATTTGAAAGATTGCGGCGATGTGTCGGGGATATCAATAACGAAAGTTCCGCCGTATCGGCCTCTTACAAATCTCAAATAACCTTCATTTGCAAGATTGTTCAAAGCCTTTCGGATAGTATTCGGGCTTAAGTCGAGTTCTTTTGACAATTCCATGATGGAAGGCAATTTTGAACCGATTTCATAATTCTGTGCAATCAAGGCCTTAATATGATTTTGGGTTTTTTCGTAGTTGTAAAATGCTGTTTCCTGAGCCGAGGCAAAAATTGATGTTTCTTTTTTAGGGGAAAGAATATTTTCACCGGGCATCTTTATAACAGTTGTGCCGTACCGGCCCCTGCGTGCGAGTAAAATTCCCTTTTTAATTAAAGATTTAAGTGCATCATGAATTGTTTTTATGCTTACTTTTAATTCGGCGGACAACCGCTCGTGAGCAGGTAATTTGTCACCTACGTTCAATTTTTTTGTAATATATTTTTCCAAGTCTTTTTCAACTTTTTCAACCAGAGTAACGTTATCTGAAATATCCAATTTTGTCCTCGGCATTGAAAAATTATCCGACGCAAGAATCCATCTGGCTTCGTTTGACATCTTAAATTTGTGTTCAAGAATTCTCATGGAGCACAAAGCCTCCAAAGCAAGCCTTGTGGTGTTTGGAGAAATCCCTATTGAAGTTGCCAAAACCCTTGAAGAAGGGAGTTTTTGGCCTATCTTTATTTTTTTGTCAATAATATATTTTTTGATTAAATCAACGCAAATATCTCTTTTGGAAGTCAATTTTCTGAGGGTGGAAGTGGATTTTTTCCAATTTCTTACCATGGTGCCGATACACTGCTTTGATTCTACATGCCCCTTGTCCTCAACATATCTGAATGCGTTTTGCATTGTTCCGATACTCACACCCAAATGATATGCCAAATCTGCCTTTTGAGGCAGCAGGTCGGTTTCTTTTATTTTCCCCGCCTTAAAATCGGCTTCAATCCAATCAATCAGCCAATTTGCGACCACCATGGCCTTTGATTCAAAAATATTTTTTAAATCAGGAAACGGGACAGAAACATCTTTAACACTGAGTTTTCTGAGATTATTTTTATCCAATAACAAGAATTCATCTGTTTTTTTCACGATTAGCCTCCACGCTTCAAACTAATTATACAGTTAATATAAAAAAACAAGCAACTTTTTTTTGCTAGCAAACGCCAAAACCTTTACAAATCTTAAGGTTGGCAGAACATAGAATAAGTTTATGAGTCGATGAGTCGAAAGGTTAATTTTTCAGTGTCGTTGCGAGGAGAAACAGTGAGACGTGAGAGGTGAGACGTGAGAAGAGAAACGGGAAACGGGAAAGGAAATTGGGAATTGGGAATTGGTAATTGAGAACAGAACCCTTCGACCATTCAACTCTTCGACCTTTCAACCCTTCAGCCTTTAAGCCCTTAAGCCCTTCGACTTATCAACCCTTCAACTTATCGGCTTAATCACTTCGATTTACCTATTCCAAAGGCTTCTTGAAGCAAGAAAATTCCGCCGTAGGCTATAAGCCCCGCTCCGCAAAATTTTGAGAAAATCTGTTTCCCGCCTCTTTTGCCGAAGAAGGTCCCGATTGCTAGTCCGAAAGGAATAACTTCGCTTACGAGCATTGAGGCAAAGCCTTTGCCGTAGCCGGCAATATTTGTGAAGAAGCCGGTCAAATTTTCATCAAGAGAGTATTTAAACAATTCTTTTTTAACGCCTGCCTCAACAGTACTAGGGCTGTCAAGCTTCATATCATCCAAATAGCGTTCTGTTAAGCCTGTTGCTTTGTGATTTTTTTCATAGGCACTGGCTTTAATTTTGCCGGCAATGTGAGAATCGTAGGCAATTAAGCCCAAAGTTGCGGCTCCTAAAGTTTGAGTCAAAACATTTGCTATTTTTATAGTTTTAATATTCGGAATTTTCATAAATTATTCCTTTTTGGTTTCTTTTTCAGGTTTTTCCTTGACCTCAAATTCCTTTTGCATCGGATTGCCTGACATTTTCAATAAAATATTTGAAGCTTTCAGTGAATCTTCACCGTAGCCCGTTTTTTGTTTTTGGATATCTTTAAGAAGTTTTACAGAAGTGTCATTGCCTGTTGCCAATCTGGATTCCAGAGCCGCCATAGCTATAAATTTAACAGGTTGAGAAGGGTCTTGAAGCATTTTATTGACCAAAGCATTCAATGCAGGGTCATTTTTTCTGCTGTCATCTTCCTGAAGTCTTGCCAAAACCTCTTTTGCACCCATTAGCCGTACATCTTTGTTCTGGTTATTCAAATAACCTTCCAGTGTTTTTACGTAATCATCCGTGAGCTGAACCACTTCACGCTTTTCTGTTTTTTTCTTCTCTGGTACTTGTGCCGGTGCGGATTGAACCGGAGCCGGAGTTGTAGGCTGAGCAAGGTTTTGCGTATAGTAACTTGCAGGATAGCTCGGATTTGTAGAGTAATTCGCCGCATTAACCGTTGATGCGGGAACACTTGCACCGGGTGCCGCAACTGAAGGATTAAATATCTGAATATTTACTCCCGAATAATTCGGTACCTGAACGTTTTGAGCTTGTCCAACCATATCTGCCATAAACTTACCTTTCACTACTTATCTAAATAAAGTCTAAAACCATGAAATAATTGCCTTTTTTAGGAATTTTTTAAGAAATGTAACAATGGTTGGTTGGCTTTTTGCGAAGTGATTAAGGGAGTTGATAAGTCGAAAAGGCTTAAGGGCTTAAAGGGTGAAGGGTTGAAGGGTTGAAGGGTCGAATAGCTTTTTACGAAGTGATTAAGTGACTGGGTGATTAAGTGATTAAGTTCAATAATGCTTCGCAAATTTTTAAAAAACAGGGAACGGGGGCAGGGAAGGGAATTTCTTGTCGTTGCGAGGAGAAACAAAGTTTCGACGAAGCAATCCAAAAAATTGCCTCATTATTCCTGAAAAGCTTTTTACGAAGTGATTAAGTGACTGTGACCGGGTTGAACGGTCGAACGGTTCAATTACCAATTCCCAATTACCAATTCCCAATTTCCTTTCCCGTTTCCCGTTTCTCTTCTCACGTCTCACTTCCCTCCTGTCCCCTTTTTCGGCTAACTGTTATATAATAATTAAATGCAGAATTCAGAATTTATTAAAAGCAGGCCGCAGAGGCTTTGTAAGATGTGCGGGAAATGCCCAGAGGGTTATCCGCTTTCCATTTGGGATAAAATGCCTGAAGGTTGCGGATTTGAAGGTTGGCTTTTTCAAAAAAAAGAAGAAATAAAACAAAAAATCCGCAAACAAAAAGAACTTTTGTTGTCGCTTGAGGTTATGGTAAAAACAGTAACTCCCGAGCAGGCTGAAAAATTAAGCGAAAGCATAAAAAAAATTAAAAAAACAATAGAAAGTTATGCAAAATACGGCTCCGAAAATTGGTAGAAAGACAAGGGCTTAAAAAGTGAGACGTGAGATGTGAGACGTGAGAAGAGAAACGGGAAACGAGAAAGGAAATTGGGAATTGGTAATTGGAAACAGAACCTTTCGACCATTCAATTTAGTGACTTAAATTCAGATCCCGCATCAGAATGAATAACAAAAGTCAACCGCCATACCCTAAGCAGTGCGGGATGACAATAAAGTGAAAAGGTAATTGGAAATTGGCAATTGGGAATTGGTAATTGAACCGTTCGACCCTTCGACCCTTCGACTTATCAACTAGAAGACGGGAAACGGAAAGTTTTAATTTTTTTGTTGCACTTAATCACTTAATCACCCAGTCACTTAATCACTTCGTAAAAAGCCCTTCGACCTTTCAACCCTTCACCCCTTAAGCCCTTAAGCCCTTATACCAATCCCTCGCGGACTGCCTTAACTGCCGCCTGTACTCTGTCATTTACGCACATTTTTTGCAAAATCGAGCAAACGTGAGCTTTCGCTGTGTGAACGCTTACAATTAATTCTTTTGCAATTTCCGTATTGCTTTTTCCCATGACAAGATGTTTTAAAACTTCACATTCTCTTTCTGTCAGAGGAACTCGGCCGGTGGCCCCCGTTTTTGACGGCAAAAGACTTGTGTTTTCAGGTTTAGGGAAAGCGTTTAATGCTATCTGTGCTACTTGCGGGTCAATCCAGCAAACACCATTTGCAACATCTCTAACCACGTCGGCAAGTTTCACCGGATCAATGTCCTTAAGGCAATATCCGTGGGCTCCTGACGCAAGTGCCGCTATAACTTCCTCTTCCCTGTCGTGAGAAGTAAGTGCTATGATTTTTGTTTCGGGCAGTATTTCTTTTACCTTAATTGTTGCTTCTATTCCATTCATCTCCGGAAGTCCCAAATCCATCAAAACTACATCGGGTTTAAATTTGGCTATAAGTTCCAGCCCTGCTGCAGCATTGTCACACTCGGCAATAACATTTATATCTTTGTTCGAATTTAACGCACACCGCAATCCCACTCTTGTTAATTTAAAATCTTCAACAATTATAACGTTTAATGCTTTTATTTTTGTACTGTCATTTTCGGCAGGCTTATGTTTGTGCTTCGATGAAGCAGTTTTTGTTTCGCTCATTGTTCTCTCCTGATTTTTTTAACGGACTTAATATTTTTAGATGAATTATAAGGTTTTACTCTTTGATTTAATAATACTTTTGACACCTTGTATATTACCCAATCAAGCGTCAAACATGGACTAAATTAAATTGCCCAACCGGGTATATATACTTTAACAATATTGAGTATATGCCTACCGGAGACGAAGGGAATTGGCAGTCTTCACCGGTTTATTTAAAAGGTTGGTTTCGTTAAGTTTTATGACTTAATTTGCTAATTATTGCTTGACTCCGACAAAAAAAGTTGTTTTATTAAGTCACAGTAAACATTAATTTCTTCCTTTACAGTATCAATCCCCTTTATTAAATCCTTTATTTCAAGGATTATTTTTTCATTTTCCAAATTATTTATCATTTCACATACCCCTAATTAAAAAACAATTCACCCCTATAGGTTTCTTTTCGGCAGAAATGATTGAAAACTTTATGGAAAAATGTGCTTTTGTAACAAAGATTAATATTGGCGAACAGCTCACTCTATCATTTTTTTGGTATTATGGAATAAAAGCGAGGAAAAAACAATGACAACACAAATTATAGAAGCCAAAAACGGCCGAATAACACCCGAAATGTTTGCAGCAGCAGAGAAAGAAGGGCTTTCAAAACAGGAAATTCTTGAAAAAGTCGCATCCGGCAGGGTGGTTATTTTAAAGAATAATAGAAGAGAAAACGTTGTGCCTACTGCAGTCGGCGAAGGAACAACGGTTAAAATCAACGCCAATATAGGAACTTCTCTTGAGCGTTCCTCAATTGAAGAAGAATTAGACAAGGTAAAGATTATAGAGGCGACCGGTGCTGACGTTTTAATGGATTTATCCACAGGTGATAACATTGACGAAACAAGAAAACAAATTATTGCCGCAACAAATCTTCCAATCGGCACTGTGCCTATGTATCAGGCAGGGAAAGAGGCTCTGGATATACATAGGGATTTGGCAAAACTTTCCAAAGAAAAGCTTTTTTCTGACATAGAAAAACAATGCAAAGACGGAATTGATTTTATAACCGTTCACTGCGGCGTGACGAAGTTTGTGGTTGACCAGTTACAAAAGCAGGGCAGAGTTACAAATGTTGTATCCAGAGGCGGCTCAATGCTTGCCTGTTGGATTAGGGCAACCGGCATGGAAAATCCTTTGTATGAATATTACGACGAACTGCTGGAACTTGTAAGAGAATATGATTGCACATTGTCTCTTGGTGACGGCCTAAGGCCCGGTTGTACGGCTGATGCAGGCGATAGAGCTCAGGTGGCTGAAACATTAATTTTGGGGGAATTGGTGCAGCGTGCAAGAGCGGCGGGTGTTCAAACGATGGTTGAAGGCCCCGGGCATGTGCCTTTGAACAAAATTGCCTCAATGATTGAAACAATAAAAGTTCTTACGGATTATGCACCTTTATATGTCCTCGGGCCTTTGGTTACAGATATTGCACCGGGCTATGACCACATAACTTCCGCTATCGGCGGAACTCTGGCGGCGTATCATGGAGCTGATTTCCTGTGTTATGTAACTCCGGCCGAACACCTCGGCTTACCCGATGTTAAGCAGGTACGAGAAGGAATTATCGCATCAAAAATATCGGCACATGCGGCTGATTTGGCGAGAGGGAATAAAAAGGCACTGGAACAGGATTTGCAGATGTCTATTGCAAGAAAAAATCTCGATTGGGAAGGGCAAAGACAGTACGCAATTGACAAATGTGTTTTTGAAAAAATCGATCAAGGCAAGCCATGCACTATGTGCGGCCAATACTGCAGCATGAAAATTTTTAAGGAATATTTTTAAAATTGTCGTGAAAAAGGCTACCTAAAAAGCGGAACAGACAATTTGTTTGTCCATTCCGTTTTTTTGATTAAATTGAGTTGTTATTTTTTTCTCTGTTTTTTTGGCTTCGGCAGCTTCTTTTTCCAAGTTTGCCTCAGCTTTTTCAATTATTTTGGCTAATTGGTTTTGAGTTTCGTCATCTGCTTGGCCTGCAACATCAAGCAGTTTATCCAACAGTTTGGTATCGCCGCTTTTGCGTGTAAGAGTATACAGGTCATTGCTATTTTTTAAAAGGAACTCGCCTATTGGTATCTGTTCCAAAGTCCCAACTACACGAAGGGCTTTAACGGCAACTTCCGGCTGACTGTTTTCCATAGCACTCTTGAATATTTTCAAGCCATGTTTTGAGCAGAACTCACCTCTTGGCTCCTGCTTAAGTTTGGTTGCCGCAAAACTAAGAAAATCCTTTACCGTGTCTGTCTTTCCTTGTTTCAATAAATTACCGGCAACCTCAGCTCCTTTGTCAAGATAAATTTTTGCCGTGTCATCACCAAAGGATAAGAGCTTGCCCATAATCATTCTTGAAAGTGAGTGTGCTGAATAAAGAGCATCAAGTCCATCT
This sequence comes from Candidatus Gastranaerophilaceae bacterium, assembly GCA_041678605.1. GTDB lineage: Bacteria > Cyanobacteriota > Vampirovibrionia > Gastranaerophilales > Gastranaerophilaceae > JBAYNW01. The sequence goes on from JBAYNW010000001.1 coordinate 64,680, forward strand.
CTGAGGAATATTTCCTTTTGTACCTCAGGTTTCAAAGTTTCTATTTGCCTCCAAGTCTCTGATTGAGAATCTCTGGCAATCGATTTTTCAAATTCCCAAGGTTTATCGTTAACGTTACCCGCTTCAATAAATGGCTTTAATCCGAATTTTTTGTAAAAACCTTCTTTATGCTCGCCTGCTTCTTCAATCATTTTAGAAAACATCATAATTCGTTTATAATTATAATAAAAGTTTTTCGAATTTGAATTTTTAAATAAAGAGGAAAGTAAACTATAATTGTTTACAATAGCTTCTCCTTTTGCTTTAGGACTAATAAGTTTAGCCATGTCAAGGTACTGATATATTAGTTCACTTGTATCTCTTTTATTAAAATCTAAATTTTTCCAAACATTGCCATGTTCTCTTGCAAAGAAAGCTTCTTTAATTTCCTCATTTTTAATTTTATAAGACACGTCGAACAAAAAATTATGTGTACTAAATTTCTTGTCTAGAATTTCCCAGTCGTTATATGAAGGGTTCTTTTTTGTAAAAATACCTAAAACATCTGTTTTCTTGTCCAACAAAACTTTTCTTAATATATCGTCTGGAAGGTTTAAAAGTTTTTCTATATTTTCTAAATCTTTCCAATAGGTTGTACTTTCAGAAATATTTTTAAAAAATTCTTTGGCTGCATCGGCAATAATTTTGGAATTTTTCGATGCCATTCCGAAAGATACGCAATCTCCGTAATTCGGAAGGGAATTATTTTGTACCTGAGTTTGAGCCTGAGGGTTTGAGTTCATCTTTGTGCTGTTTGTTTGATTTAAACCGTAATGACGGTTTTGAATAGACTGTACTTGCATTGTTTTATCCTTTCTTCTCTAAAATAAAATATAGACCCCTTTGATAACTCTATTAATGTTTATACAAAACCCGTAAAAATATTTTTTGCGGGTAAAGTCAAAATATTTACAAAAATTAACAATTAGTTTAAAAAATAACAGCTCAGCAGAAATCAAGTGAGGCTGAAACTCTTTAGTAATAGGTGTTCGTGCCTCCTCCTTCCTTGCGGAGGAGGATAGAATTTCAACGCGAGGTACGAGCGTATGAAATTCTTGGTGGAGGGTGAAAAGCGGATTGTGATTACGTTTTCCCTCACCCGCTTTTCTAACGTTCGCGGCTCCACCGCTCACATTGAAAAGACGGCCTCCCCGCAAGGAGGATGCAATTGGCACGTTAAATCACGACTTACGACCATGTTAAATTCTGCTGACCTGTTACACCGAGAAAACGAAATATTAATAAATTGCAAAAAGGTTAAAAATTTACAACTCTTATACAGTTTGAAAGGTCAAAGACCTTTGTTAGTATTGAAATCTTTAAACCAGCCCTTTTCGTGCGTAGTAGTCTTCAATAAATCCAGTATTAAAGTTGCCGGAGATAAAGACATCATCTTCAATTATATCCTGATGGAAAGGAATTGTTGTTTCAATGCCTGTGACGACATATTCTTTTAATGCTCTGTACATCCTTCTGCGGGCTTCCTGCCGATTTCTGCCCCAGCAGATAAGTTTTCCTATCATTGAATCGTAATATGGCGGAATCGAGTATCCGGGGTATGAGTGCGAATCCACTCTGACGCCAAAGCCCCCCGGTGCAACGTATCCGTCGATTTTGCCCGGACACGGCATAAAATCTTTGTCGGGATTTTCCGCATTAATTCTGCACTCAATGGCATGTCCTCTTAACAAAACATCTTTTTGCGTAAACCCGAGTTTTTCACCCGCCGCGATTAAAATCTGTTCCCTGACAATATCAATATTTGAAATCATTTCGGTAACGCAGTGTTCAACTTGAATACGCGTGTTCATTTCCATAAAATACCATTTTTTGTCGTTATCCATTAAGAATTCTATTGTTCCGGCACCTTCATACTTAATTGCTTTTGCTGCACGGACGGCTGCTTTCCCCATTTCCTTCCTTATTTTTTCGTCAATCGCCGGAGACGGAGCTTCTTCAATCAGTTTTTGGTGACGACGCTGGATTGAGCAATCTCTTTCACCGAGATGAACAACATTTCCAAAGCTGTCGCCCAGAATTTGAACCTCAATGTGTCTGGGATTTTCCAGATATTTTTCTATATAGACATTCGGGTTGCCAAAGGCGTTTTGGGCTTCTTGCCGGCACATATTCATCATGCCTTCGAGTTCGCTCTCTTTTCTGACAATTCTCATGCCTTTTCCGCCGCCGCCCGCCGTTGCTTTAATTATAATAGGATATCCCGCTTTTTTTGCAAATGCTTTGGCTTCGTCAACTGTTTTTACCAAATCTGTTCCGGGCGTCACGGGTACTTTGTGTTCAGCCATGGTTTTTCTTGCGGTGGCTTTGTCGCCCATCTTTCTCATTGCATCCGCCGAAGGGCCTACAAATTTTATTCCGTGTTGGGTACAAATGTCAACAAAGTCGGCTCTTTCCGCCAAAAATCCGTAGCCCGGATGGATTGCATCCGCACCGCACATCATTGCGGTTGAAATTATAGCAGGGATGCTTAAATAACTTTTTGTGCTTTGAGCAGGCCCTATGCAATACGCCTCTGTCGCCAAACTTACGTGCAAAGACTGAGCGTCGGCTTGAGAATACACGGCAACTGTCGGAATTCCTAATTCTCTGCATGCCCTTATTACCCTAACGGCGATTTCTCCGCGATTGGCTACTAATACCTTTTTGAACATTTTTTGTTATCCCTCAATATTTATTGTATTTAGGTGAAAAGGTGAATGGGTGAACGGATTAAAGGTTATTAAACTTTTCACCCTTTCAGCCTTTAAGCCTTTCAACTAAAAAAGCTTCGCTTTTTTACTCTACGTACATCAAAACTTGTCCGAATTCAACGGGCTGGCCGTCTTCGACACAAATCTCGGCCACTTTTCCTGAAACATCCGACTCTATTTCGTTCATCAATTTCATTGCTTCAATTATACAAACGACATCTCCGTCAGAAATGGCTGAACCAATTTCCACAAAAGGCTTTGAATCAGGTGAAGGCGATTTATAGAAAGTTCCTACCATCGGAGAAGTTATCGGTTTGCCTTTTTTGACTTCAACCGGAGTACAAACAAAAGCTTCGGAAGTTCCTGCCCCTTGAAGCGTGGAAGCCGAAACAATTGAAGGTGCGGCTCCGGATACGATTCCTTTTTCCTTCTTAAGCACTATTTCCTTGTCGCCTTCTTTTAATGAAAGTTCCGTTAAGCCGTTTTTGTTTAGCAAATCTGCTAATTCCTGTATGTGTTTTTTGTCAATCATTTTCTCTATTCCTCACTTTTTCAAAGGAAATAGTAAATAGGAAATGGTAAATAGATAGCTAATTTCTATTCCCTATTCCCTATTTTCTATTCACTTTATTAACATCTATCTAAATATTCATTAGTTCTTGTATCAACTCTGATTTTATCACCGTTTTGAACAAAGAAAGGAACATTTACAACTGCACCTGTTTCCATTGTAGCACGTTTTGTCCCGCCCTGTGCGGTGTTGCCTTTTTCGGCAGGCGGTGTGTCAACTACTTCCAATTCAACCTGCATAGGCATGTCCACCCCGATAACTTTGCCGTCGTGAAGCAATACAGAAAGGTTCATGTTCTCTTTTAAATATTTCATGCCATCTCCGATCTGAGCTTCAGACAATGAAATTTGCTCGTAATTTTCGCTGTCCATCATAACAAATTCTTTACCTTCTTTGTACAGATATTGCATACCTCGTCTGTCTAACATCGCTCTGGCAACCTTTTCACCCGCTCTGAAGGTTTTTTCGACGACCTGACCTGTTTCAACGTTTTTCAATTTTGTTCTGACAAAAGCCGCTCCTTTGCCCGGTTTCACGTGCAAAAATTCAACAACTGCCCAAAGCCCATGGTCTAATTCCAACGTTAAACCTGTTTTTAAATCATTTACCGAAATCATGTCCTGCTCCTGTTAATCTATTCTGATATTTTTTGATAATATCATAAAAAAGTCAAATTTCAAAATTGCTTAACATTTCTTGCTTGGAAATCCAAATTGGTATATTATTATTAAAGTTACGGGAATAAGAAACAGGGAACAGGAAACGGTGAAGGGACAAATATTTAAGATACATTCGGATTTTTATTACGTAAATTCAGGAAACGAGGTTTACGAGTGTAAGGTGCGTGAAGTTTTAAAAAAACAAAAAGAAAAGATTTTGGTCGGAGATTTTGTAGATATTTCAGAGATAAATGCTCGTCAAAGTAGGTTAGGCTATTGTCCGGCTCCATCCCCCCTTGAGGGAAGGACTCCGCTCTGTCGATTGAGTATCGACAGAGATGGAGGGAAAGGTTTGGGGTGGGGGGCTTCCAAAATTGCCCAACAGCAAAAAACTGCTGTTATAGAAAAAATCTTACCCAGAAAAAATTTCTTAACCCGTCCGAGTGTCGCAAACGTTGAGCAGGTCGTAATAGTTTCTTCGATTAAAGAGCCTGATTTGGACTTTGAACAGCTTAACAGGTACATTGCACTTGCAAAATACCATAAGATTAAAACAAAACTGTGCTTTAATAAAAATGATTTGTCGGAAGATGACACAATTATTGAAAAAATCTTTGAAATTTACGAACCGCTTGGATTTGAAATAGTTTTCACATCTGCTTTAGAAAAACTCGGAATAGAAGATTTTGTGGAACTTTTGGGAAATAAAATCACTGTTTTTTGCGGAAATTCAGGCGTGGGCAAATCGAGTTTGATAAACTCGATTTGCCCCGATTTAAATATAAAAACAAAAGAAGTTAGCGAAAAGACAAGCCGTGGGGTTCACACGACAAGACATTGTGAGATAATCACGATAGGAAACAGTAAATCGAAAACAGGAAACAGAAGCCTCTCACTTACAAAAATTATCGATACTCCGGGATTCAGCAATGTAAAATTTGATTTTTTAATGCCTGATGACATTGATGAACTTTTTGACGAAATAAAAAAATACAAATCAAATTGTAAATTCAAGGACTGTCTGCATATCCAAGAGGAAGGCTGCGAAGTTCTTGAACACATCGATGAAATTGACATTTCAAGATATCAGAGTTATCTTTCTTTTGTTGAGGAGGCAAAGGACTTTAAAGAAAAAGTAAAACGTCAGGGTACAAAAAAGGAAACCTCGCAAAAAGAAGGTTTGAACAGACAGGTTGCAAAAATCAGCACCCGCAAACGCCAGTCCGCCAGAAATACTCTAAAACAAAATATTTATAAGGATTTGGAAGAAGACGAATAAGTAAATGCCAACATCAAGCAAGTCGTTGCGAGGAGTGAGCTTGCGAGCGACGTGGCAATCCAAAACAGTACATAATCCTTCTTGGATTGCTTCGGCTAAAGCCTCGCAAAGACATAATTTGCAAACGCCAATCAGCCAGAAATGTTCAAAAGCAGAATCTTTATAAGGATTTGGACGTTTAATTGAATTTTTTAAAAAAATGGGTTATAATTATTTAAAAGAGGTTAAATATGGATCTTTCTAAAGTCATAAAAGAATTAAATTTACGCATAAAAGAAAAGTATCCCGATTTTCGCGGGTCTTATCTGTACGGTTCTCGTGCAAGAGGTGATTATCGAGAAGACAGTGACATAGACATTGTTTTGGTTTTTGAAAAAACACATTCTTATGATGAAGAAGCAGAAATTCATAGTATTGTTGCAGACTTAAACTGCAAATACGACATTGTGATTATTGGAATTCCTTACACAAAAAGACAGCTTAAAAAGAATTATGTCTTTCATAATGAGGTAGTGTTTAAAGGGATTTATTATGAAGCAGCATAAAGAATTGTTAGTAAAAAATTCTATGAAAAAAGCTGATGAAGCATTGACTGACGCCCAAAGTAATTTAAGTCTTACTTTAAAACAAAATCGCAATTATTATGCTGTATTTTATATAGTTTTGGCCTTAGCTTATTTGGATGATTTTCAAACAGGTAAACACCATCAACTTATGGGCTGGTTTAATAGGGAGTATATTTATAAAAATAAGATTTTTGGCGATAAATTAAAAACTATTTACCAAACATTAATTGCCAACAGAGAAAAATTTGATTATAGCGTCATGGAAACGCCTAAAGAAGAAACTGTTAAAAAAGGTTTTGAAGATGCGAAATTTTTCGTTCAAACGGTAAAAGAATATATTTTGAAAAGACTATAGGCAGATAATCAGCCAGAAACGTCCAGAAACAAAATATTTATAAGGATTTGGAAGAAGACAAATAAGTAAATGCCAACATCAAGCAAGTCGTTGCGAGGAGTGAGTTTGCGAGCGACGTGGCAATCCAAAACAGTACATAATCCTTCTTGGATTGCTTCGGCTAAAGCCTCGCAAAGACATAATTTGCAAACGCCAGTCCGCCAGAAACGTCAAAAAGTTTGCAGGAAAATTATAAAATTGTCTCAAGCAAAGGGTTGTAACCCTTTATTTGTGTTTTTAATCAGAATATTGAAACAATTCTTGCGTATTGCATTCCAATGCCCAGCAAATTTTGTTTAAAGTCTCAAAATCAACCCCTTTAGTTTTATTATAATAAAGATTTGAAATAGTGTTATAATTTAACCCTGTCATCTGGCTAAGTTCTGCTATTTTTAACCTTTTAATTCCCATAATTATGGATAGTCTATTTTTAATCATAAATTTGATTGTAACATTTTGTTCTTTACATGTTGACATATCTTATTATAATAAGATATCGTTTACTATGGTAAGAACTTTCTTTAATATTTTTTAACATAGAGGCAACTTTGAAAAAATTAATTATAAAAAACAAAATTAAATCACTAAAATCGTTTACTTTAGCCGAAACACTGATTACATTATTGATAATCGGGATTGTGGCAATTCTTACGATAAAATCATTGATTAGCTATACAAGCGACCTTGAAATCAGATCTTCATGGAAAAAAGATTTTTCAACCTTAAGTCAGGCAATTCAGCTCCTGAGAAATGATAATGGTGGAACTTTACTCGGTTTGTGTGCTGGTGGTGATCACACTTGTTTTAAAAATGCTCTTGCTCCATATTTAAGTTATTTAAAAGCTTGTGATATGTCTTCCAGTACAACCCAGCCTGGCGGATGCTGGCATATCTATAATGGAGACGGTACTTTTCAGGCAAAATATTTAAGTGGTGATGCCGTTACTACATCTCATTGGCTTATTTCCCCCGCGGGATTTGTTCTTAAAAATGGTCATCTCTTATATATTTCTTGGTATAAATCAGATTGTAAAGAGACAGGATATGGCCCGAACGCTCTCTCTTGTGGATATATATCGGTCGATGTTAATGGTTTTAAAGGCCCTAATACTGTAGGTAAAGATATATTTGAAACATCCGTCAGGGCAGATGTTTTAAAACCTATTGGCTCGATGGATGACAACTTTAACAATTCTTGTTCAGGAGCCGGCTATGGCTGTGCTGCTAAATATTTAGAATAGAAGAATAAATTTATGGTTATGCAATAAGCATTGAGCAAGGTGGGTTCCCTAACCCACTTTTATGGTAAGATTATTTTCGTGAGTGACATGAAAAAACTTATTAAATTAATCGACGAAAACTTGGACAAGTTATTGCCCGTGCAATACCCGCAAGAGATTTTTGAATCCATGCGTTACAGCGTTTTGGCCGAAGGCAAAAGGCTTCGTCCTGTCTTGTGTCTTGAGGCGGCAAGAGTTTTCGGCGGAAAAATCGAGGACGCAATTCCTACTGCGTGTGCAATCGAAATGCTCCACGCCCAAAGCTTAATACATGACGATTTACCCTGTATGGACAACGACGATTACAGGCGGGGAAAATTGACCAACCACAAGGTCTTTGGCGAGGCCGTGGCGGTTTTGGCAGGCGACGCACTGTTAACTTTTGCTCCTCAGCTTATAATCCAAAAAAGCAATTTGCCTTCTGAAATAAAATTAAGACTTTTGGAAGAATATTGTATTGCGGCCGGAGCCTACGGGCTTATTGCCGGACAGGCTGTGGATATAGAATCCGAAGGTAAAGAAATTTCACCTGAAACTCTTGAATTTATTCACACGCACAAAACCGCCGACCTTTTTAAATTAGCACTCAAGGCGGGGGCGATTATTGCAGGTGCGGGCGAAGAAAAAATTTCTGCAATGGAAAATTTCGGACAAAACCTCGGGTTTGCGTTTCAAATTTGTGACGATATTTTGGATGAAACTTCAACATTTGAAGAACTCGGTAAAACTCTTGGTAAGGATAAAGCTGCACAAAAACCTACATATACGGCAATTTTTGGGCTGGAAAAGGCCCGCACGGAAGTGATTTGCCTTTTGGATAATACTTGTGGTATAATGGCAAAACACGGTATCCAATCCGGCGTTTTCTGTGAGATAATCGACGGGATAAAAGAAAGGGCGACTAAGTGTTAGCAAAAGCGGATATTTTAAACACGGGGTATGAAGTTTTATTGACAGCCTTATTTGCGGCTTGTATTGCTCAGATAATGAAATTTATCTTGCATCTGATTTTTGAAAAGAAAATTAATTTTAAAATTTTTACAACAACGGGCGGCATGCCCAGTTCACATTCTGCTTCTGTCGTTAGTTTATCAACTTCTGTCGGGCTTATTACGGGATTTGATTCCATATCTTTTGCTATTGCAACCGGATACGCACTTATTGTAATGTATGACGCAGCAGGTTTAAGGCGTGCTTCGGGCAAAATGGCTGTTTGCCTGAATAAGATTATGGATGATTTTTACAAGCACGATGTTCAATCGGTCGGCGGGAAACTTAAAGAACTCCTCGGCCACACTCCCGTTGAAGTTTTTGCCGGTGCCATTTTTGGTGCTTTATACGCTTATTATATGCATTTTATGGTTTTGCAGTAAAATTTTATTTACAATTTCGTCATTTTCCGTTATTTAGTGCTAAAATACCGTTAGGGATATAACTGAGGATTTTTAGGTGAGAAGTAATCGTATAAAATATTGTTTTATTTCGTTTTGCATTTTGTTAATAGGGGTGCAGTTTGTTCTTGCAGGTGAAACTTTTCAGAATAACCTGCTTAAGGCCGACCTTTATCAGACCCCGTCCGGCGGAGTTAAGGTAACTTTGTACACCGGCAAACCTTACAATGACAACGTCGTTGTCAATAAAAAAAGTGACTTTGAATATGTTATTCTGATGCCTGAAACCTCAAATTCTTTGACGGCAAAACCATCGTTAACATCCGTGGCAGATACGGTTAAAGGCATTGAGATTAAGACACAGCAGTACGAAAATCAGGTTAAGGGCTACACTAAGATAGTCATTTCAACCGCAAAACCCGTTGAAATAACCACACAAGTCCAAACTTTGGCCGTTTCTGACTATAAATTAAGTGAAAAGGATTACAAAGAATTGCTCTCCCAATCGGCGAAGAAGGCCACCGCTCCGGTTAAAAAAGAAGCGATTAAATCTGTCCAAAAACCAAAACCAGCCACAATAAAGATAGGCACACCCGTTTTGGTTCAAAAAACAATGAAAAAGTTCACCTCCGCAAAAAAAACAGCCACGGCTAAACCTGTTTCAAAACCGGTTTCAGCTGCTGCTCACAAAACAATAGAAAAACCTCAAAAACAACCTGCACTGCAGCAACCTGAAGTTCAACCCGCATTGGTAGAAGAAAAGGCTCCGGCTTTGGTTGAAGAGCCGAAAATTGAAAGCGAAGCTACGGCTCCGATTCCTGAAAAAATTGCAGAAATACCCCAGCCCGTGGGAAGAATTCAGAAATACAAAAATATAATAAAAAATAATCTTTATGCCGTTTTAGGCGTGATTTTTGCAATTTTTGTTTTACTGCTTTTGGGTGCGAGAAGGATGACCAAAAATATTAATAAACAGAAAGAAGATTTTATAAGCCATTTGGAAGAAAAGCCTTTACCGGTTAGGAATTATTCAGAAAAAATCAATGATAATATGAACTGGAGAGAAAAATTTCAGACTTACGTTGAAGCCACACAGGCTTCTGACGGGGACGTGCAGAAAGATGAAAATATCCGGAATACTCAGGATTTGGATGAATTATTTGCTGACGAAGTCCCCGATATTTCTGAAGAAAAAACCGAAAATGAAACGATATCCTCACTTGATGAATTGGGAGAAATGTTTGAACAGGACAATGCCGACGAACAGGACTTTTCAATAGAAGAACTTTTGGGTGAAGAAGAAGAGAAAGAAGAAATCGGAGAAGAAGTAGAAGAAGAAAACCTTTCAGCCCTTCAGCCTTCCGGCCCTTCTGCCGAAGAAGATGAATTTATCAAATCAGAATTTGCCATTGATGACGATAAAGGATTCTATCTGGTTGATTTTGAAGATGCAACAGCACTTGTCGGACATATAGCGGAAGAAATTTTTATTCTGAAACGCTTTGATGAGAAGGTCAGAGGCAGTCTGCAAGCCAGATTAGACGAGAAAAAAGGAACCAGCACCAGTTATATGACAAAGGTAGGCGGTTTTAGAGGGCTTGTTGAGGTAACGCCTGATAATATGAATTTGTTAATTGAACTGTAAATTCGTGAGAGGTGAGAAGTGAGAGGTGAGAGGAAATTATTAATATTTATCGCCCTTATTACCTTGCTTTTAACTGGTTGCATTAAAAAAGATTCCCGAACGGTCATTCAATTCGCAACATGGGGTTCGCAATCGGAAGTTGCAATTTTGAAACCGATTTTGGCCGAATTTGAAAGGGAAAATCCTGATGTAAAAGTTGATTTAATACATATTCCGCAGAATTATTTCCAAAAAATTCACCTGCTTTTTGCGTCAAATTTGGCTCCTGACGTGATTTTTATAAACAACTTATATCTGCCAGTTTATGCCAATGCCGGCGTGTTGCAGGAGTTGAAAAGCCGAACAGTTGAAAAGCCGATAAGTTTGACTGTTTCAAAGAAAAACCATTCAACCTTTCGACCATTCAACCATTCAATTTTTTATAATAAGGCATTGGATGCACTATCTTATGACGGAAAGCTTTACGCCATTCCCCGAGATGTTTCAAACCTTGTAATTTACTACAACAAAGACCTTTTTGACAAATACAAAGTGCCATACCCTAAAGCAAATTGGACGTTTAAGGATTTTTTAGCTGTGGCTCAAAGGCTTACCAAAGACACAAATAACGACGGCAAAAGGGATATTTGGGGTGTAAGTTTTGAGGAAGATCCGCCGTTGTTTTATTTGCCTTATTTAATGTCAGAAGGCGGCGGGGTTTTGTCGGACGATTTGAAAACTTTGATAATAGATACACCGCAGAGCCAAAAAGGGCTTAGGTTTTATGCCGATTTAAGAAATAAGTACCACGTGGCACCGACAAAGGCCGAGAGTGCGAGTGCGACCATGGCTCAATTGTTTTTGCAAGGAAAGCTTGCGATGCAGGTTTCGGGGCGTTGGCTTGTGCCAAAATACAGGGAAGATGCGAAATTTAATTGGGATGTGATTAATTTCCCAAGAGGGGATAAGGGCAGTGTTGTTCCGCTTGACGCTTCAGGCTGGGCAATTTCAAAAAGTTCTAAGCATAAGGAAGAGGCGGCAAAGCTGGTTGAATTTTTGGCGTCAAAAAAAAGTATTGAGAAATTTACCCGAAGCGGGCTGATTGTACCTGCGAGAGTTGATGTTGCGGAGGGCGAATTTTTAGATAGAGATAGTGCAATTAAAAATTGTTCCTCTTATTTGACCCCCCACCCTTACCTTACCTCTCAACCCAAAGATACTCAATCTTTGGATTTCGGCAGAGTCCCTCAAGGGGGGAGGAAGAACCCATATAATGTAAGATTTTGCAGACCAAAAAGCGAAAGAGTTTTCATTGACGTAATCAAAACCTCAAAACCCACTCCGGTTTCGGTTGATTACAGTGAAATTCAGGACGAACTGCAAGAAAAAACGAATTATTTGTTTAATTTAAACACTAATGCTTGTCATGTTTTGAATTAAATTTGTCCAAAAGAGGTTGGAAATTGAGCCTTTTCGGAGATTTTAATTTTGAGGTGTCTAAGATTATTGCACCCTTTGAAGCATTTTTCAAAGTTTCTTTGATTACATCAGGGTACCATTCATATCCAGGTAACTCTTTATTATTAATCTTATTTATAACTACATCTATGTATTTCTGAGCGTTTTTAGGCATATCCGGATGTGCCGATTCTATCCACTTATGCATGGGTATACTCATTCTTGGGTTGTTATCTCCAGCACACTCTGTAATGCAGTTGCCCGGTTCATCTTCACCAGCCAACCCTTCAATCGGCTTTAGAGGAAATACATGTTCATTTGTTGAAACAGATGTGGAAATCAATCTCTGTGAAATTTCCTGTGGAGTTCTATAAATTTTGCCATTAGAGTTTTTCCTGTAGGTTTTGCCTGAATATTTTACTACAAAAGCACTTAGATTATTTTGAGAAGTCGGGATAGATGATGCTATTTCGAGAATTTTATCAATTTTATCAATTTTGGGAAAAGGGTTTGTAACTGCATATAGGATTGCAAGAAATTTTTTTCTTTTAAAAGGATCTTCATCATTTTCTTCAATTATCAAAGCCTTATTTTCATCTACTAAATTCTTAATCTTGTTTCTGATTTGATAAGGTAAATCATCCGCCATCGAATGGACTTCATCTAATATTTTAAATTGCTTCGTTTTCAAAATTTCCATATGTTCCGGCCGCATTAAGAGCAACAATTCTTGCAGTGATTTTTGCGGAGATTTTAAACTTAAATCTTTAAGCTGTTTAAAAATTTCATGCTCTATATCATGCATGTTGGATTCAAATGGATTTAAAATATCTATCAATTTTTTATTATATTCTTTATTCGGTAACGTTCTATAACAACCATAAAAGTTCTTAAATATTTCAGGAGGGTCGTTGATTTTTTCTAACAAATTATCAAACGTAGAATTTTGCTCCTTAACATTGAAGTTTTCAATATTTTTCAAGACATTCTTTTCGTGCTGATTCATTTTTTTTCTTATTTTTTTTAAACTATCAATGACAAAATCGGCCGAAAGCGGTTCTTCCTTTAAAGGCCAAATTATTGAATAGAACTTACTTTTCGAAATCATAATTTTTCCACAACAAGGGCATGGAATATTCTCCATTTTTTCAAATGGTAAGCTTATACCAAACGTTGTTGTAGGCTTACATAATATGGCATAGTTGGGAATATCCCTTATTGAAAGTTTTCTCAAAGGCATGGCAGAAGGAGCCGTTTGGCAAGCTTTAGCCTGAGAATTGCACGGCTGATTGTATTTCCCGCTATAAAAACCTATGGATGTGACTTTCATAGATTAATTATAACCAGTCAAGATTTTTTTTTGCTACATTCGTAGAAAAAGCTTTACAAAAAGATTGCCCAATCAGGTAATTGCCCTTAAATAAAGGGTTTGAAATGTTAAGCGAATAAGTGAGCCGGACAAAGGGGGGAGGAGGAACGTGAGAGGTGAGAGGTGAGACGTGAGAAGAGAAACTGGAAAAGGAAAGTTTTAATTTTTTTGTTGCACTTAATCACTTAATCACCCAGTCACTTAATCACTTAGTAAAAAGCCTTTCAACCCTTCACCCTTTAAGCCTTTCAACCAGATGGAAGCTTCAAAGCTTACATCAAGTAGCTACTTTTTATATACTCTTTGAATTTTTGTTAAAATTTTGACAAATATCCTTGTGTAAGTTTTCTGCTACAACTATAATGAATTCAAGAATTATTATGATTGGGGCTTAGGCGTGTATGTTAAGTGGTAGTTTGGTTATAAGACCATATATTTTCGGCAACCTGCAAAGCATCAGCTTTGTCGGTAAGAGTAATGATACAAATCCTAACGTTAAAGAAGAAGAAAATATTTTAAACAAAAGAATTTCCCCGAAACGTCCCCCAAAAAATGGCGGACCGACCATGACTTTGCCCGACCCTTTATATATTTGGCAAGTTAAGGAATTAAGAAAAAGAGCTTATGAGAAAGACGACATATCTGTTGCCGAATATTTAAACGCAACTCTCTTTAAAGATACGATGTACACTCCTAATGTTATGCCAGTTGACAGCAGAACTGCTATTGTCGGGAGTACAAAAATTACCTCGTTGATAGACGGCGACCAAATTTTTGATAAGACCCTTGAATTTATACACGGTGCTTCAAAATCAATCCAAGTCGAAATGTTTGAGTTTCAGAATTTAAGCGTAGATGGCGACGACTGGAAATTAAACGGAGCCGGAAAGTTCAAAGATCTTTCTCAAAAACAATATAGACTTTTAAATGAACTTATTGAGAAAAAAGAATCCAATCCGGAAATGAAAATTCAGGTGATTTTAGATGCTCACAAATGGTACATAAACAGTGACGGACGTAAAAAACACTATGGTAATGCTAAAATGATTAAATTTCTCAAGGAAAACGGGATTGATGTTGTTCCGTACCCGAGAGCCGCACAACAGGGTGCTGCACTTCAGCACGTAAAATTCCTCGCTGTAGACGGACAAAAAGCAATCATAGGCGGCATGAACTGGGGTACGCACTCAATAGCAAACCACGATGCCTGTGTTGCACTTGAATTACCTACGGATAAAAACGGAAAACCACTAAAAGAAAATTGCGAAGTCGATAACTTAATTGAAGAAATATTTAACGCTGATTGGAAATTTGCATGGCAAAGGTTGGGCGAAACAAAAGTTATTAAAGGTCCTCTGACAAAAGAAGAACAAAAATATTACAGAGGAATTGACAAAGAAATTAAGCCTGAAAACGTTGAATATATGAAGCTCGTAGGCGAATTATACAATAATCCGACAGACAAAAACCGATATAAAGAAAATAGACTCGAGTTAATAAAAACCAACCCTATTGAAAACGGAAAAATAAGCATCCTTGCAACAAAACCGAAAGAGCTTGAAAAAGTAGGGCTTGAAGGCAAAGAATCTATAAGAAATTATATTATGGAAAGAGTAAAAACCTGCCAATCGCTTCAGGCAGAGCTTTTTGTACTGACTGACAAAGAAATTATTAAAACATTGATAGCTAGAATCAATAAGGGTGAATTAAAGCGTGAAAACGTACGGATTATAATTGATCCAAGCATAATTGAAGAATTATCGTATTGTGAGAATGGTTATGATGAGTTAATGGAAAATGATATTCCTGTAAGGCTTTACAATGTAGATGAATCAACAAACCAAAGAATGCACTCAAAATTTGCTATTTTTGACGACAGAGAAGTTCTTATAGGTTCGGCTAACTGGTCTGCCATGGGCTTAAATCAAAATCTCGGAACCGGCATCAGGGATGATTATGACCTTAATA
Source organism: Candidatus Gastranaerophilaceae bacterium (assembly GCA_041678605.1). Classification (GTDB taxonomy): domain Bacteria; phylum Cyanobacteriota; class Vampirovibrionia; order Gastranaerophilales; family Gastranaerophilaceae; genus JBAYNW01. The sequence continues at coordinate 79,989 of JBAYNW010000001.1, forward strand.
CTGAAAAAATTGAAAAAGAAATTGAAGAAAGCTTTAAAACCGTTCAAGAATACGAGGAAGAATTCGGCTTCCCGCCGTTTGAATGGAATGGAAATGCAGAGTCCTACCAAAGACTGAAAAAACGGCTTGCTATATACAGAAAAGCGGAAAACGACCTTAATAAACACAAAGAAGCTAATTTCAAAATAGACGAAAAAAATTATGCACTGAAAAATGATGAATTTAATACAGAATTATCCAAAATTCAAACAATTAAAGGATATTACGAAATAATTGCCAAAGACCACCTCTCAAAAGAATCTTATAAAAGAGGTAACAACGAAATGGCAATTGCTTTTGAATCGCCGTCTTTGGCAAAATATGTATTCAAGAAACAATTTGAAAGAGATTGGAAATATTCAAAAACTGAGGATGATTAGATTGGGTCAAACGAGGAGATAAATGAGGATAACACAGGTCGCATTTGAGAACATAAAACAAAAGACATTTGGTCAAAACCGTATGTCTTCGGTTCAAACACCATTGATGCCTTCTTTTAAACAACAAACCGGCCTTTCAAACGTATACTACCTACCGCAATTCCAACCGAACTTTGAGGGCATAAGCAAGCTTGAAACAAACGTTATAAAGAAGGTTGTAGGACACGAATATATCGGACTGGGAATTTTTACAAAAGGCGGGAACTATGTTGACTGTAAAAAAATCGGAACAGAATTGCTTTCCAAAGAAAATTTCAATATAGCAAAAGCGACCGACGAAGAAATAACTGCTTATAGATATTCTCTTGCTTTTGCGGAAATGTATGCAACCGGAAAACACGGCGGCGGAACAACTTGGGTTCAACGATATAATCCAAAAAATAGACATTCACCTCTTGCCGTTTCGCATTCGCTTAGCAGTAAAAAATCAAGGAAATTCTTTGGAGAGAACTTAAAACTTCTAAAGAATAAAAGTCTCAGTGCCTCTTTGGATATTCCGATTATAGATAATAACGGTAATTTGCTTAATCGAGTTGTTTTTGATACCGAAACAACCGGAACAAAGGCCGACGCATCAATCGTTCAACTTGCAATAAGGGTGTTTAAAGATGGAAAACCGTTTAAAGAATATAACCAGCTTGTAAATCCCAAAATTCCTATTCCAAAAGAAGCAACGGCTATACATGGAATAACTACCGCCATGGTAAGAGATAAACCGACAATTTTAGAAAAAGCCTCAGAAATTCTACACGAATATATGGTTAAGAAAAATGGGATTATATCGGCCTATAATGCTATATTCGATGTCCTAAAATTTAACAAAGCAATAAGAAAATGGCGCTATGCTAATCCTGAAAAGCTAAAAAATGATTCAGAAAATAGAATTATGAAACAAAAAGATTTATATAAAGTTTTAGACCCTTATATTATAGTTCAGAGAATTCATCCGTTTTTAGGGGCAAAGAAAAAACTCGGGAATCAATACCACTGGCTTTTCTGTAAAAATATGGAAAATGCACACGATGCAATGGCTGACGTTAAAGGTACTGATGATATTTTAAAATACTGTCTTTATTATCTTGATAAACACAGAGTTGATAAGTCCAAACATTTAACGCTTAGAGAAGTTCTGCTTTTCCAAAACGGGGATTTGGATATACTTGAAAAAATTGATATTCCTTTAAGTAAGGTAAAAAGATTTAACAGTAGGGTTAAGTTTAATCCGTCTTACAGAAACCTTTCTCTAAATGTTGATAATTATTTTGACAGCTACTTACTAAAAAAAGAAACGGTTGAACAGTTAGGAGATTTAATAGGTGACATAAATGTGGAAAAACTCCACAAAAACAATGTGGTTGAGCAAAAAGTTGATTTAACGCAAAGTGGATATAAACAAGCACCTAATGAAACAAAACTGATTCCGGGAACGGGGAAATACGAAAACGCACATTACAAAATGGAAGATAATATGAGAAAAGTAATCGGGTTCGCGGAACTTGAGCCTTACGGTGGAAAAACAAAAGAAGAAATAGAAGAAATTGTATTAGAAAATTCTGAAAACTATTTACACGAAAAAAATATCCAAAAATGGATTAAAAACGTAAATCCTGAGGACATTAAAGACGGAAATGACCTTCCTGACGATGAAATCACCCGCAGGGTCATGAGAGAAGCTCAGGAGGAGTGAGAAACTCTTTGGATGTATGAAGGGTGATATGGACGGCAGATTTTTGGGTTCTGTTCACTTTCCTATCTGTCGTCGAAATAATCGTCCCACTTATCTGGATTTTTGTAGGCAAATCTCACAAATTTGTCTAATCTTCTGACATACATTTTTGTAAGCCTTAAAAGTGCTATCGGTTTTTTAAATATTGATTTGCAAACATATTTGCCTTCTTTGTCTTTGCAGTCAAGAACTTCTATTTCATTGTTTTCTCCTTCAATATTAATATTAAAATCTTTCTCTCCACTGTTTCGCAAATTATCGGGGGCTGTAAAATTCAACCCCGAGCGGGAAATATCGTTTGTAAATGTACCAAATTTGTGGTGGCTTTCATCCTCAATGGTTAAATTATCCTCAACCTTAATTCTTTGATAAACCCTTTTCTCCGGTTTTTCAGTTACGACTTTAATTGCGTAGTACATGACAAAAATGTTTATTGTGTTCCAAAAGAGGTTTGCAATGATTGCCAGCGAGCTGTAAGGGTCAGAGTAAAGAAGGTCATAAACCCCCTGCATTTCGGCCAAAATAAGTGTAATAAATATTATAACCAAAGGCAGTTTATATCTATATTCTGTTTTGGTTATTTTAAAATCTTTTTTAGTCACAGAAAATTTTATTTGAGCCAGTTTCCCACGCAAAAATAGTGCCTGCATTATGCTTCCTATTGTGAATATTGAGGTTACAAGGTCATAAACATCGGCTAAAATTATGTTATTAATTCTTATTCGTGCCGAAAATATAAATGCGAATTTAAGCGAAAAATAGCAAATTTGAAACGCAATAATTTGATAAAAAAGTATCAGCAGCGGAGATATATCAAAGAATAAGAACATAACCGGAGCAACAAGAAAAATTAATCTGGCGAATGGAGTAAAAAAGTACAAAACCCCCGACAGGTAAAAGAATGCCTGTGCAACATTAAGTTTTAGATAATATTTCCAGTTGGCGGGGTTCACTATAATTTGGACATTACCCTTTGCCCACCTGCAACGCTGTTTTATATATTCTTCAAAACTTGAGGCGGCAAGCCCTATGGCTATCGGGCGGTTATAATAAACTACCCTGTAGCCCCGACTGTGAAATTCCAAACCAAGCAAAGAATCTTCCGTTATGGTGTCCTCCGGAAAATTTCCGACTGATTCAAGATGCGTCCTCCTGATTAAAATATTTGTTCCGCCGCAAAAAACAGCATCAAATTCATTTAAGCTCGGTTCCATTACCCGATAAAATATATCCTGCTCGTTGGACAAAAATTTTGCCAGTTCCAGATTTTTTTGAAACGCATCCGGATTGCAAAAATGCTGAGGAGTTTGGACAAGTGCCACATTTTCGTCAATAAAATTATAGACGGTTTCTCTCAAAAACGTTGAGGCTGGAATATGGTCTGCATCAAATACAACAACTATCTCTGAATTTGTCTGAGAAAGTGCGTTGTTAATGTTGCCCGCTTTAAATCCTTTGTTGGTTTCACGTGTTATGTAATTACAGCCGAGCATGTGCGTTAGTTCTTTAATCTCTTCCCGTCTGCCGTCATCAAGCACATAGACCTTATGGTTTGGGTAATCTATATTTTTGCAGGCTGAAATTGTTGTTGAAAGCATATCCGCACTTTCATTAAGTGTACAAATAAAGATATCGACGCTCGGACAGTAATTTTTGAAAGTCAACAACTCTCCGTTATGGAAAACGTCCTTGTAGTAATCATGTTGCAGAAGATTGTCCGGCTTAACTTTCTCTAACTTGTCGGCCTTGAGCAAAATTAGTGCGAAATTTGTAAAAACTACCAGCGTAAGAATTTCAGCTAAGCAAAGTGCGTAAGACCAAAAAGTTGTGAAAGGTGACGTCAGGAGATTAAGGGTATACATCCATCTCCACAGAACATAAGTTACGCCGATAATAAATACCGCCGAGAAAAATATAAATATAAATGCTGCAGAATATTTTTTTTTGTCCATTTTACCCTAAATTTTTATTATTAATAATCAGTAACTTTTTTGCTTATTTTTTGCATTTCTTTATACTCCTTCGATTTCTTGTTATAGAAATGACACCCGAACCACAACAGATTTTTACCGTAATAATCGTGTCTGCCGGTCCAATTTTTTTTATTGCTAAAATAAGGTTCTACCTCGCTGTCGTAAATTTCAATGGCAACTTTTCCGTCATAAACGCTTATTGGCGGAATTAAAGTGACTATTGAACCGATGAATTGGCTGTTATCTCTGAGCATTCCGTCTGACTTATAATTTGTATAAAAAGATTTCGATTCCTTCCACTTTGCAATAAAAAACTTTGATTTTGCCAGTATCGGCAAAGCTCTTTTTTCTCCGGTCCTGATGTAGTCCATATATACATTTTTAAAAACTCTTACGGCATCATAAGAAAAATCACTGCGGGGAGAATCTTCAAGAACTATTTGCCCGTTCTCTAACAAAAACCAGTTTGGAGGAAGCCCTGTTTTTGTCTTGGAAGAAGCGGCCATTATATAATAATAGGAAGAATCAATCAGATAATTCCAATCATGAAGTTCATCATATTTTTGAAAAAATCTAAATGCGTAAGGTGAAAAATACGAAGGATTAAGTTCAACTTTTTTGGATGAAGTTTGGCCCACGCCCGGCATTAAGACTAAATATTGGCCGAACCGCCTTGTTTCATTATTCCAAATGGATTGAATTATCGGGACGGCTTCTTGCAAATACTGTTCTTTTCCCCACTTTTCATAAGCTAAACAGAGTGAAAAAGCGATATCAACATCGGCGTCTGATGCCGAATTATAATCTAAAACTCCATATTTGCCGCTTTGGCTCTTGCCCCAGAGCCAGGAAAATAAGCCGTCTTTTCTTTGTAAGTTATTTTTTGTCCATTTATAGACCAGATTAAAAGTTTTTGGATCATTCATAACCACCGTCCTGAGGAGCATATAAGACTGACCCTCGGAAGTCGTAATGTTATTCTTCTCGGGATCCATTATTCTTCCATCTTGGGACATAAATTCATTTTTGTAAAACTCATAACTTTTTTTTAAACAAAAATCCGAATTTTGAGTGCTGTTTGCCCTAATTGCAAAAATAAAGAAAAGAATCGAAAAGAATCCGACTGAAAAAATAAGAATGTTAGTTTTTAGCATGTTTTTTAAACCCCCTTATAACTGCGTTAATCATAAATTGGTCGCGTTCTATATCCGCATAAGTAAAGTGATTATATGAAGCATTAATGCTCACATTATCATTAAGGTCATATGAGATGTAAGGTGAATACCCCCAAGTGGGTGTTGTCTGGTCGGGACTTAATGCGTTTTGGATACCGCCGAACCCCTTTAGCCCATAGTGTAGATGCCACTTCTTTATGTATCCTTCAAGTTTTAGATTAAGAGTAGTTGCATTAAAATAGCTCGGGCTGAAATATCCTCCGAATAAAAGTCCTGCACTGTTATAAATTTTAAGCAAATCGTATTGATATCCGGAATTGTAAGAAACCAAATCGACCCCAAAAGTGTTAACCCACTTATTTTTAGGGTTATTATAAAAAAGTTTTCCGATTCCCACCATGCCCTCAAAATATTGGTTTGTTTGCATATTTTGGGCTGTAATAACCCCGTAAGAACCGCGTCCGAAGGTGTAAAATTGATGAGGCAATTTCCCTTCAAATTCAAGATAAAGTCTATTGTCTGCGGCACGCCCCGTAAAAATCCCGTCAATATCTTGACCGACTGCCGAAACATAAGATTGTTCAATATTATTCCTCCTAATGCCGAGTTTCAGGTTGAATTTGTCGCTGAAATAATGCTTAATCCAGCTGTCTGTATTTATCATGGCCCCATTGCCAAATTCAAAAGATTTTACTCCCAAATCCGCACGGTATTCCCATTTTTTCGTCGGTCTGGCCTGTACTCCGCTTCTAAACTCGTTTACCACGTTGTTTAATTGGTTTAAACCGCCGGAAGAATAAATGTAGACATTGTATTCCATAAATACATTTTTATTTCCTTCAATGGCTTTTGCCATTTGAATTCCGAACTTGTGATAATCCAATTTGAATTCATCTGCCAATTGCTGGAATAAAAACATATAAGACGGAATTACAGTAATTGCTTCATCACGCCTTATTTTATATTTTAATTCTTCGGCATCTTTGGTCACAACGCCATTAAGTACTCTTTTTGAAGTTGACAGCATATTCATATTGTAATAGGTTTGGGCTTTCATCAGTTCTGTTTCATCATCGGGCGGAATTTGGTTGAGAGCGTCCAGTGCGGACAACTTATCATCATTTGCAATATATGAATGTGCTATTGCCATCTTTGCCGGCCTGTAATCGGGATTTTCACCCAAAATACCGTTAAAAATCCCCCGGGCTTTTTCAAAATTCTTTTTATCCACTTCCAAATATCCGAGTCCCAATTTTGCCTGCAAATTCTCAGGATCTTTTTGCAAAACATTTTTATAAATTTGCGTCGGCTTATTAATATAACCAAGCATCCGGTAAGATTCGGCTAATTTAGTTTGAAAAATTATATTTTCAGGATCAAGTGCAATGGCGTTTCTGTAGTTGCTTGAAGCAGTGTAGTAGTCTTTGTCGGTCATTGCCATATCGCCAAAAACCAGATAACCTTCCTTTGTTTTTTCAAGGTGATGGGTTTTGATAATCCAATATGCCTGCCTGATTTTTTGCTGTGCCAAAAGAGAACTCAAAAAGGCGTCCACAACAACAGGATTTTCGGGATTTGCATTATATATAGGCTCAAAAATGGCTTGAGCCTTGGCAAAATCCTGATTTGCCATATACAAATTTGCGAGAGCAAAACTGTATTCTGACTTTGGATAACTTTCCATCAGCTTTTCATAACCGGCTATGGCGTTGGCGAAATCCTTGTTTATAGAATATAAATTCGCTTTGTTTTTTAATAAACCTTCTGAATTTGGTTCAAAGGTCAGTAATTTATCGGTGTAAATAAGAGCTTTGTCCCAATTTTGTGTCGCCATCGAGTTTTCCATAGCCAAAGTCAGCAATTTTTTGTCATCAGGATATTTTTGCAAGAGTTCTTCAGTAATTTCAAGTGTTTTTTTGTAATTTTTATTCTGCAATGCGGAATAGAGTTGATTTTCTTTCTTTTCTCTTTCGGTTAACACTCTGGGTTTTGAAACATATTTTTCAATTTTTGGCTGTGCTTTAGGATTTAATTGGGAAAGTACGTAAGCGTGGCTGATTTTGACGTGTTCACTTCTGTCACCGCCAACCATTAAGGCTTCATACACTTTGGCTGCCTTTCGCCAGTCACGGTGCTTTTCATACAAACCTGCCAGACGGTATTTTATTCCGCTGTCCTTTGGATTAAGGTCAGATAATTTCTTTATATATTTTTCCTGCAGGGGGTAATTATTAAACTGCTCTGCTAAAGATATGATTTTGTTGACCGCCTCAGAGTCTTTCGGGTGAATTTGGGAAAATCTTAAATAATAACCCAAAGAATTTTTTTTATCTCCGGCTTTTTCGGTTGCAACGATGCAGGTTGTTATTATCTCTTTGCCAATAGCATTTTTGGGGATTTTGTCACAGGTTTTTTTTACGTTAGACCAATCTTCCTTGAACGAAAAATGGTAAACCAGAGCAGAATTAAGCTCATTTTTTTGAGCCGGACTCATTCCTTTCGTTTCGACTAATTTTTTCAAGTTTTCGCCTGACAATTTCCCGTTTTTTATGGCACACAGGTTTGCCTTAAATAAAAACTCTTTGTCTTTTGTTAATATATATAACCTGCTGTATAAGTCCTGTGCCTTGTCAAAATATTCCTGACGTTCACAAAATTTGGCGTAAGCTTCTACTACCTTTTTGTCTTTTTTATAGTAATAGATGGCTTTTTCGTAAGAATGAAACGCCGATTTGTTGTTGTGTCTTTTCTCAGCATTGTAAGCATCATTCAAGAAAATTTGTTTGTAATCTTTTTTTTGAAAAAAAGCTTCCGCACGAGATGGAACAAAAAGCAAACAAATTAATAATAATGTTAAAAACCGCCTCATTTTTACTCCGATACATGCTTAGAAAAGTAACTATTACTCAATACTAGGATTAAAACTATCCAAATCAATTATGCAACTGACTATATATATCAGACAACCGGGTAATCTTTTTCCCCTATAAATTATAAAGACTTTTGTAAATTTCTTGTATTTTATAAAAAAAAATGTTATTATGATTATGGAATAGTTGTTTGAGAGAAGGTTTTCAATGACCGAAAAATTTGATATAAATAAATTTTTGGCTAAATCAGTTTCAATAGGTGCGTCTGACGTACATTTGAAAGTTGATGAACACCCTGTCATAAGAAAAGACGGCAAAATAATTAAGATTGACATGCCGCTTATGACGGAAGAAGATTTAACAGAAATCTTAAACGTTATTGTGCCTAAACCGGCGAGAACCCGTGCTAATTCGTCATTTGACCTTGATTTCTCCTATGAAATAAAGGGAGTTTCGAGATTCAGGGTAAATTTAAGCAGACAACTGGGGAAAAGTGCCGTAGTAGTGAGAAATGTACCCTACAGCATCAAAACTTTTGAAGAACTCAACCTCCCCTTATCTATCGAACAATTTGCATGCCTGAACAATGGGATAGTTTTGGTTACAGGCCCCACGGGCAGCGGAAAATCAACCACGATAGCGTCTATGATAGACTATATAAACATAAATTATCCAAAGCATATTATCACAATTGAAGACCCTATAGAATTTATTTTTACAAGCAAAAAATCAATAATCTCCCAAAGACAAATCGGGGTCGATACGGCATGCTTTTCCGAAGGGGTCAAATATGCACTTCGTCAGGACCCTGACGTAATCCTTATAGGCGAAATCAGGGACAGGGAAACCATTGAATGTGCCCTTAAAGCTTCAGAAACCGGCCACTTGGTATTTGCAACCTTGCACACAAACGATGCGGTCCAAACTATAAACAGAATTGTCAATATGTTTGAACCTCAAGACAGGCAATACATAAGAAGTCAGATAGCGTCAACTTTAAGAGGTACGATTTCTCAAAAATTAGTGAACAATAAAAACGGTGAAGGCAGACATCCAGCCTGCGAAATTCTTGTTTGCACAACAACCGTCAAAGATTTTATTGTAAAAGATGAACTCGAACAAATTTATGATTTGGTCAAAAAAGGTTCCTTCAATGAAATGTTAACAATGAACATGTCTTTGTTCAGGCTTGTTAGAGAAGATATTGTAACAAAAGAAGAAGCACTTGACCGGTCCGATAATAAAAATGAACTCAAACAAATGCTCAGAGGAGTTTTCCACGGTACCAAAGATCAGCAAGGTTTGGTTGATGAATAATTTTGTAACGGATGCCATAAATTTAAAACATTATAATTTGAGCGAATCCGACAAAATTATTGTTATGTATTCCAGGGAGAAGGGGCTTATCAGAGGAGTTGCAAAGGGGTGCAAAAAGCCTAAGAGCAAACTCGGAGCCCGCATGGATTTGCTTGTGGCAAACCAGCTTATGCTCTACAAAGGCAAAAATCTTGATACAATTTGTGAAGCAAAATCTCTCAATACTTTTAAAAAAACCCGCCAAAGTATGGATAAACTTTTTTATTCAATGTACGTTTCGGAAATCATTAATAACTTCGGCGTGGAAGAGGACCCGTCCTCCGGTGAAATCTATGATTTGTTTTACAAAACTCTGGAAAAAATAGCAAATGCGGAAGATAAAAAAGAAGTTTTAATCAGTGTGATTAAATTTCAGCTTAAAATAATGCAGCTTGCAGGGTTTGGGGTTGAACTGGAAACCTGCCTTTGCTGCAAGGAACAAATTTTGGACAAAAATATGTATTTTTCTTCCAAAATGGGCGGGGTAATCTGCGAAGAATGTAACCGTCATTTAGGCGTTAAAACTAAAATGCACCCCAAAATAAGAGATTTTCTCTTTGCAATGCTCCAGTTTGATTTCAACTACGAAAGCGATTATGACAAAAAAGCGACCGAAAAAGTCTGCTCTGTTTGCTGCGAACTCCTGAAAGAGTACGTTCAAGGACATTGCCACAAAAAATTTAAAACGACCGATATCATGCAAACACCCGAATATTTAAATGTTTAGTTAAAATATTACATTTCTCAATGTATTGTAATGAAAGTTAACTTAAGTTAATATAAAGGTGTGAAATGTTAATTTTTTTGAAAAATTAGCAAAAAATTTTCATTTCATGTTTTATAATAATGAAAAGAATTGTGTCAGGGTAGTGGAAATTTGAATGAAAATAAGCAATTAGCCGATAATAAGGATGTTTTATATGATAAAACCCCTAGTTCTAATCCCATCAATAACAATGGGATTATTGCACGTATCAATTCTTTGAACAGCAGAACCAATATAAACAAGATGCATGGGGGATACAATCAGAACCCCCGGACAATTATTTCTTCAATTGATTATCCTGATTTAATCCAGTCATTAAACGAGGTTTTAAAAAATAAAACGAGCGTAAACGACTTTTTTTACTCTGTCCACAATATTCTGGCGAACAAGCTGAATTGTTATTTCACGGCTTTTGGAGTTTATAACAACCAGTCCAATTACATTAACCTTAAATTAATAGACAAAATGGGCGGAACTTATTCGTCAAGAGTTTTTGCATCCGAAGCTGACAATCCCATTATAGAGTGCTATCAAAGCAAGTGTCCTATTATTAAAATTGATTCAAAAGTTCTGAACATACCTTATCTGCAGAATTCTCCGGTTATGATTTTGCCTTTGATTTCTGTTAATAATTGCATTGGCGTAATGCTTGTCGGAGACGATAATGCAGACAATAATATAGATTTAGTTTCGCTGTTGTCAAATCATTTGGCCCTTTTCGTCCATAATGCGGATTTGCTTGAGAAATTCAGCGAAAATACCAATGTGGATTCTTTGACGTCTTTGAGTAACCACAGGGGTTTTCAGGAAGTTCTTTCAAATGAAATCGCAAGTGCCGAATCCAGAAAAACCGATTTATCAATTATTATGATGGATATAAACAATATTTCCAAGATTAACAGGGAATTGGGACACGCCAAGGGCGACGAAGTCATTAAACTGGTGGCGGAAAAAGTTAAACAAAACATAAGAAGTTCTGACACGGCCGGACGCTATGGCGGTGACGAAATTGCAATAATTTTACCTGACACAAAAACCGATGAAGCAAAATATATTGCTGAATATCTGACTTACAGTTTATCCTGTTGTTTTGTGGACGATGTAGGCCCTGTAAAGGTTGCAGTCGGGCTTGCCACTTACCCTGAAAGCACAAGGGACAAGGAAAAATTGCTTATTATGGCCGAACAGGCAATGTACATTTCCCAATCGAAAGGCTACAAGGACGGAATGTCAACGATTGTAAGTTCTTCGGACTTTAACTTCTGGGATGACATGGCCCTTAATTCTTTTGCCGAAGTTTTGGCTAAACGCCACTCTCAGCTCGGTATTAACTTTGAAGAAGAATTAGTTCACAAGTTTAACAATGAACAGGCTATTTCCCAAAATCACCTGATGGAAATGGTAACTTCCCTTGCAAGTGCGATTGATGCCAAGGATACCTACACAAAAGGCCATTCAAGCTCTGTTTCAAGATACTCTGAAGCTCTCGCAAGGGCAATCAATTTGCCTGAAGCTGAGGTTGAGAGAATAACTTTGGGAGCACTTTTGCATGACGTCGGCAAAATAGGAATTCCTGAAAATGTTTTGAGAAAACCGACCCATCTTTCAGAAGAAGAATGGGAAATTATGAAACAGCACCCCGTAATAGGTGCAGAAAAAGTTTTGATGCCTAATGAAGCTTTGAGAGATTTAGTCCCGATTGTAAAATATCACCACGAACACTGGGACGGCTCGGGTTATCCGGACAAATTAAAAGGCGAAGAAATTCCGTTTACGGCAAGAATTGTTTCGATTGCCGATGCTTATCACGCCCTAATCAGCGACAGACCTTACAGAAAAGGCTTGAGCGTTACAAAAGCCTGCGAAATTTTAAAAATGGGTGCCGGTATACAGTGGGACAGCAATCTGGTAAGACAATTTATCCAAATCGCACCATCGCTTTCTACAACGGTTTAAAATTCATTATCCAGCTCTATTGTGTGGCGGATTATTGCGTTTGCCATCAGAAGCAAGAACGGACTGACCTGCATAAGATTTGACAGACTGATTTTTGCCTGACGTGGAGCGTTCTCATCCTGTTTCATAGCTTTCTGCTCAAATGTCACATCGGATTGCATTGAATGTTTTTTGCTTTCGGAGTTAATCCTTTTTAGCAGTTCTTCTTTTGGAAAATTTTCGGAACAGTTTATAAAAATACTCAAGAAATTTCCGGCAAGCAAAACCAGAGTAACTTTTACATTGCCGTAATTTCTTGTTGAAATCATTATCGTGATTGAAGTTTCCGAACCGTCCGTATTGTCTTCTGAACTTTCTATTTCCAAATCAAAATCCACTCCTTCTTGCAGCGGAAGCCATGGCAGATACAGAAGCATAAAACTTTTTAGGATTTGATTAGGGTTGTCCTGTGCCGCAACGGAAACACTGGCGTTTATGAATTTTATTGCATCTTTAATCTGCGATACGTCCGTCACTCCCTGCTTCGCAGAATTTGCCATTACCATAATAAGCTTGGCCATGGCCTCCTTGCCGCCTTGTTTCATTAATTCTGCAAGAGCCGCCAAATTAATATTTGTGGCCAAAAGCTTTGACATTTCACCGGCTGAGGTCATGTTGTTTTGAATCAAAACCAAAACTTCCTGCATTTCCTTAGGCAAATTCATCAGGTCTTTAATGTATACGCCTCTTTCAAGGCTTGCGAGATTATTCATTTTCAAATCCGCAATTAAAGAAGGGTTAAATGTCTTGAGGGCTGCATTTTGCGGCATAGATTTTTGCAGCAAATTTTCAGCCAGAGAATTTTGATTGAGCTGAAAAGTCACATCAGTATTCATTGGTGCCTTAGGAGGACCCTCCTTTGGATTAAGCGAGGGATAATTAAGAAATTTATTAACAAAATTGCCTAAATTAAATTGGTTCATACTAACATTATGCGGATTTTTTACAATTTTGCAACATTTGTTATAAGAAATATTAAAATTTTGTCTTAACAAAGGCGGCACTTCCGGCGTTGCCGGAAGTGCCGCTTGATTACTTAAATTAACTGTTATTCAATAACCCAGCCGTTAGTCAAATCGACTTTAAGCGGTTGAAGAAGTTTTACATAAACTGTGCCTTGAGGGAGAACTTTAAGTTTTTCACCCTTAAAGATTTTTCTCAAGAAAGCTACAAACCAGTTTTTCTTTTTGCAAACTTCGCCGACTGCATTGAATTTGACTCTCTGGTCGTTTGTTGTTGTTATACTGTCGTTATTAAGTACCAGAACACCGTTTCTGATGAACAATTTACCCGGTCTTACGTCAATCAGCTGACCTTGCAAATCCGCACCTTTATAAATTAAAATGTATTTATCTCTTGTAATATAGTTTTGAGGTGCTTTTGCCATATAAAGTTCGCCGCATTTAGAGAATTGTGAACTCAGTGCCGCTCCAACTTCGATAGGAACGACGGAACCCGCAGGGATTGTGCCTACAGAACCTTGAATAAAGGCTTGGGGAATTACAAATCCTTCACCTGTTTTTTTCCGCATAGCTTCGGCCAATTTTTTGTTTGGATTAAGCTTGGCTTGCTCCATCATATTTTTCAATAACACTGCGATTTCAGCTCTTGTGGCAGGTTTGTTTGCACTAAGAGTCAACGGTGTGTTTGGAATGTGAACGTTCATGTTCAAGATTTCGGCTTTACCTGCAGGAACCAAATACCATTCGGGGGTAGTTGCCAAATCGGTATAATTTCTCAGAACTTCTTTTGCTTTCTGAGCACTTATATTTTCTGTTGTAAGTGCATTAACCGTTACAGAAACGGCTTCTGCATGAGAAACTTGGTCATCCGGCCTGAACGCTTTTCCTTCCGGCGGACATGCTATCAACTCAAAATACAAAGCTCTTTGAATCATATCATAAGCCCAAAAGTCAGTGTTAATATCCGTGAAATTAACGGGCTGAGCGACTGTTGTATGCTCTTGACCCAAGGCTCTTATTGCCATGCAGGCAAACTCGGCTCTGGTAACATTATCATCCGGTTTGAATGTTCCATCGGGATAACCGACTATAACCCCTGATTGTGATAATTCTTTAATCTGTGCTGCTGCCCAGTGGCTCGCCGCAACATCCGGGAAAATTTTTGCTGTATTTGCACTCTGAGCACTAACAGGCATCAGTGCAAATGCGAACGCAAAAAGTCCCAAAAATAACTTAACAAAATTCTTTTTCATAAAAACGCTCCTTCTTTCTGTCCTCACAACGATACTAATTATTTTATAACGAACATAAAAAATAGCATAGAAAAATTTTCTATCTCAAATAATCTTCAAAGTTTTTTTCGACGACCTTATATCCACAGCCTTCATGAAGCTTTGCGGGATACATGATTTTTTTGTTAGGATAAACTTTGCACATTTTCAGTCTTTTTTTGTAAACCGTGCATAATCCTTCCTCTGATACATATTTGCAGGCAAAAATTAAGTTTCCCTCTTCGTCTTTGCCTGTTATGTAAAACCTTCTGTATGCCGGATAAATTAACTGCATGAATTTGAATTCTTTTTCCGTATAAGTATCAAAGCTATACATGTAATTGCAGCATTTACCGCATTTTTTGCACTCCCCGATGACTTCATATTCCATCTTTTCGGGAACAAAGTAGGATTTTATTTCGTTTATTAAGTTTGCAAGACAATTAATCATGTTCTACATTTTGCTTTCATGGTAAAATTTATTTGTTAATATCATATTAACACAGGGGGCAGGAAAGAGGAAATATAGAAATGAACGATTTCAAAGTTCCAAAGAGAATTAAAAAAGCGAAGCCTACAGCGGATTCGGACACGGTTAATGTTGTAATCTTTGTAGTTTCGATTTTATTTGCTGTATTGGTAGCGTTTAAGCTTTATCTGGTTTCACTTCCTCCGATACAAAATTTGAATGAATTTAAACCGAATATAGTCACCAAATTTTATTCAAACGATGAAGAAATTATTAAAACATTTACCGCATTTACTTTTTCAAAAGTCGATCTGGAAAATATCCCGAAAAATTTGACAAATGCGGTTATAGCAACTGAGGACAAGAATTTTTACAAACACAAGGGATACGATGTATCGGGGCTTATCCGTTCAACTTTTGCGAACGTTTTGGCGGGGCATGTTGTTCAGGGTGCAAGCACGATTACTCAACAGCTGGCGAGAATTTTGTTCTTATCCAACGAAAAAACTTTTACAAGAAAAATTAAAGAATTGGTTGTTGCGGTCAGAATTGAAAAAACAATTCCTAAAAGCAAAATCCTTGAAATGTATTTGAATAACGTTTATTTAGGTTCCGGAGCTTACGGGGTTGAAGGGGCTTCTCAGATTTATTTTAACAAGCATTTGAAAAATTTAACTCTCGCAGAATGTGCCTTGCTGGCCGGTTTGCCTCAGGCACCTTCGGTTTATTCGCCGTTTAATGACAAGGAGCTTGCAATAAAACGCAGAAATCAGGTCTTAAAAAGAATGTACAGAATGCATTTTATAACAAAAGATGAATATAAGTCTGCGGTTAAAGAAAAACTCCATCTGAATCCGCTGCCTGAAATTTATACCCTTAATAAAGCACCTTATTTTTGCGATTACGTGATGAAAGAGCTTGAAAAATTGGGATTTGATGAAGTAGAAATTTCACAGGGCGGTTACAAAGTTGTAACGACGCTTGACTATAAGGCTCAACAAAAAACAAATGAAGCAATAATAAACAGAATGAACGGCTGGGGTTTGAGGGGTGAAAAACAGCAGGCTGCAGTATTTTCTTTCAGCCCGATAGATGGAAGAATTTTGGCTTATGCAGGCGGAAAAGACTACTCCAAAAGCCAATATGACAGGGTTACACAGGCAGTAAGGCCACCTGGTTCTGCATTTAAACCGTTCATATATGCCGCGGCCGTGGAAAAAGGCTTAAACCCGAATGATTTGATTGAAGATGCTCCTTTCAAAGTTGGAGATTGGTCGCCAAGAAATTATCACAATACATACAGGGGAAAAATCCCGGCATATAAAGCGTTGATGATATCATCGAACGTCTGTGCCGCAAGGTTAATCCAATCAACAGGACTTCGCTCCGTAATACAAATGGCAAGAGTGCTGGGGATTTCAACACCTTTGGAATATGATTACACAATCGCTTTGGGGTCAAACGGTGTAAAATTGTACGAAATAACCCGTGCGTATGGTGCATTTGCAAACGGGGGCTACAAAGTTGAGCCTTATGCTGTCGAAAGGGTTGAAACTTCACGCGGACAAGTAGTTTATCAGGCACCTAAAACAAAAATATCAAAAGTTATAGACATAAACACTGCGGCAACTTTAACAATAATGTTAAAAACCGTTATCCGAAGCGGAACGGGCGTTGCGGCAAATATTTCAAAACCTGCTGCGGGAAAAACGGGGACGACGGATGACTACAAGGACGCCTGTTTTATCGGTTATACTCCGGATGTGGTTACAGGGGTCTGGGTCGGGAACGACGACAATACCAAGAACAACGGTGTAACCGGCGGTACTGTACCGGCACTCATTTGGAAAGACGTTATGATGACAGCAACAGCACCTTATGGGGCTTCGGACTTTGATTATCCTGAAATCGAGTTAAAGAATTATTCTTTCGGCAAAAAATCCACTGACGCCGAACAAAAGGTTAAAGATGAAACAACGGATGGTGCAACTTCGGAAGACATAACTTCGGAAGACGTAATTCCATTGGAAGGTCAGACCGCCAAGCCCGAACCGAAAAAAGCCGCACCTCCTAAGCCCGCAAAACCTGCACCTTTAGCACCGATTCCAATGGCAACTCCGGCTGGAATTCAACGGGAGTGAAACGGTCGAAGGGCTTTTTACGAAGTGATTAAGTGACTGGGTGATTAAGTGATTAAGTTCAATAATGCTTCGCAAATTTTTTAAAAAAGGTAACAGGGAACGGAATTTCTTGTCGTTGCGAGGAGAAACAAAGTTTCGACGAAGCAATCCAAAAAATTGCCTCATTATTCCTGAAAGGCTTTTTGCAAAGTGATTAAGGTAGTTGATAAGTCGATAAGTCGATAAGTTGAAGGGTTGAACGGTCGAAAGGTTCAATTACCAATTCCCAATTTCCTTTCCCCTTTCCCGTTTCCCTTAATAAAATGTAAACAATTTGCTTTTTTCTTGAAAATAACCTATAATAATTCCGGCGGATAAAATTTAGAAAGGGTAAAGAATTGAAAAATTTTTGCAAATGTTTTTTTGGATTGCTTCGTCGCAAATTTGCTCCTCGCAACGACGAGAACGCTCTTTTGCATGGGACAAAACATTTACCCCCTCGCAATGACGGGAAATTCCGTTTTCCTTCTCCCGTTTCTCTTCTCACGTCTCACCTCTC
>JBAYNW010000002.1:0-97291 GCA_041678605.1 Candidatus Gastranaerophilaceae bacterium
ATTGTCCTTAATTCGGGATCTCACGTGTTGGATGCCGGATTAAGGGCATTCCATGAAGAGCCGATAATCATGTTCCGGCACGACGCTAGTTGCCAAGGGGGGACTTTTTGGACATCCTCTTTTGTGCTATAATTCTTCTTGTATTTACAAATAAAGGAGAGAAAATTATGGCACAAGAACCAAAGATTATAGCAACTATACCGAGAAGTGCGACGGAACAATTGCAAATTTCAATAAACGAATACAAGGGTAAAAGTTACCTTGATTTGAGAATTTTTTATACAACCGATGATGGTGCAAACTGGCTTCCTACAAAAAAAGGGGTCACTTGCTCGCCTGAAAATATCGAAACTCTCAAAGATGCCGTTGAAGAAGCAATGAAGGAATTTATGGAAGTTGAATAGGTGAATGGTGAACAACAGTAGGGTGGGGTCCCTACCCCACCAAAAATACGCCCTTGCTCTTGTAAATATAAAGGGGCTTGGCGTAAAAACTTTTAGTTATTTGATACCTGATGAAATGAAAGAAAAAATTCAAATCGGGCAGGCTGTTTTGGTGCCGTTTGGCCGTCAAGGCGGAGTAAATGCGTTTATTGTAGGCTTTTCGGATTATTTACCGGAAAAAATCAAGGCGAAAAAAATAAGCAAAATCTTGGATGAAAAACCTCTTTTTTCGCTTGAATACCTGAAATTGCTTGAGTGGGTTGCAAATTACTATTGTTGTGATTTTGTTACTGTTTTGAACATGGCAATTCCTTTGAAATTAATCGACAAAAATTCAAAAACTGAAAAGTCGATTGAATTTGCAATGATACCCCTCACCCCCAGCCCCTCTCCCTCAAGGGGCGAGGGGAGTAACCTCAAAAAGCGTCAGCTTGAAATTCTTGAACTCTTAAAAGCAAAAGGCAAAATGCCGTTAATCGATTTTGAAAAGCTTGCAAAAACAACCCGTACAACGATTAACAAGCTAGAAAGTTTGGGCTGTGTAAAAATTCTGGATGAAGAAATTTACAGAAACCCGCTTGAAAATCTTAATGTCACCGATGTGGAAGATTTGTACGAACTTTCAGGTGAGCAGAATTGTGTTTACAAGGATATAAGAAAAAAAACAGGGAACAGTGCTGGAAAATCAGTTCCCGGTTCCCGGTTTCCGATTCCCCCTCTACTCCTCCACGGAGTTACGGCTTCGGGCAAAACGGAGGTTTATTTCAAACTGATTGATGATGTGATTAAATCCGGCAAAAATGTTTTGTTTCTCGCACCGGAAATTGCTTTGGCCTCACAATTGACAAAACGTCTGGCAAAAAAATTCGGCACAAAAGACGTTGCGATATGGCACAGCAGTATTTCAGAGGGCGAAAGATACGATGTCTGGCAAAAATTATACAAAGACGAGATAAAAATCCTTGCCGGAGCACGTTCTGCAGTTTTTGCTCCTTTGAAAAACATCGGGCTTATAGTAATTGACGAGGAGCATGAAAACGCTTACAAGCAGGTTAATCCAAACCCGAGGTATGACGCAAGAACGGTTGCCCTGAAACTTGCTCAATTCCACAACTGCCCGCTGTTGTTGGGAAGTGCGACCCCTGATATTGCCACTTATTACAGGGCGGTTAATTCCGGCAGCCTTTTTGAATTACCAAACAGATTTAACAACGCTCAGGTGGCAAAAACTTCTGTCATAAACATGCAAAACAACTCAAAACAGGCTTATAGGGGAATTATTTCCGTACAGCTTCAAAAGGCAATCGAGGAAACCCTTGAAAAAGGCCAACAGGTAATTTTATTAATAAACCGCAGAGGATTTTCGACTTACACCCAGTGTCAGGCTTGCGGAGCGGTAATCGAGTGCGAACACTGTTCCATCCCGATGATTTGGCATAGCCAAAGTGCCTCTTTGAAGTGCCACTACTGCAACAGAACAAAGTCGTTCCCTGATGTTTGCCCGAAGTGCGGCAGCGACGCCTTGAAAAATTCAGGGGCGGGAACACAAAAAATAGAGATTTTAATAAAGGAATTATTCGGAAGTAAAAATTTTGGGGCAAGAATTGAGCGGATAGACAGCGATATTTTGACTAAAAAGAACGCCCACATTGAGCTTTTGGATAAATTTCAAAAAGGCGAGATAGATATTTTAATCGGCACACAAATGATTGCAAAAGGACTCGACAACCCAAACGTGACTCTTGTCGGCGTAATCTCGGCAGACGCAAGCTTTAACATGCCTGATTTTAGAGCCTCAGAAAGAGGATTTCAGCTTCTGACTCAGGTGGCAGGCCGTTCCGGCAGGGGTGAATTTTCAGGAAGCGTTATTTTTCAGACTTACAATCCGGATTTTTATGCGTTTGAAAGTGCCAGAGAACAAAATTACGGCGAGTTTTACAAAACAGAAATTCAGGCGAGAGAAGAATTCGATTACCCGCCGTTTTCTCAGGTTGTAAGGTTAATTTTGAGTTCGGAAAATACTTTTAGGGCGGAAAAATCAGCACAGGAAATTGCTCTGAGGTTAAACACAATCATAGACAAACAGGGGATTTCAGAGCGTTTAATCGTACTCGGGCCGACGCCCTGTGTTATAGAGAAAATCAAAGGTATGTACAGGTTTCAAATTATAATTAAGAACAAATTGGAAGAAAAAGGCCATGCTTTTATCTCGCATTTTTTAACCCAAATAACCATGCCGAAGGATATCAGGCTTACTATTGACGTTGACCCTATTGATATATTATAAAAATTAGTGTACAATTTCATTATAATTAATTGAGGATGTATGATGAAAAAGATAATTTTGGTTTGTTTTTTGTTTATGTTGGCACAATTTTTGGTTCAAATTCCCGTTTTGGCCGATGAAATAATCGACAGCAGCGGTAATATTGTTCCCTGTAAGATTGAAACCATTATGGGCGGGTTGGTTGAGTATAAAAAAGACGGCAGCATGCACTATTTTGAACGCGAAAAAGACCAGCCGATTTTCAACGATTACGTTGATGTAAGAGATAAATTATTTAAAAATGAAGTTATAACAAGATATACGGGCAAAATTCTGGCAAAAGATTTTGACGGACTCAGAATAAGAAACGAAAACGGCGATATGGACATTCCGTGGTACAGAGTGAAATTCGTCGGAGTGTACAAACCATAAAGGTGAAAACCCCACATCTTTTGATTATTCAATGTATTTTCCGTCGAAGAGCGTCATGACCATTGAAACCTGATCGGAGGGCATAAATTTCTCGTTTTGCTTGGAGTTTTTTGCGAGTTCATGTTCTATAAACTCATCCTCATCAGAAGGCTCTTCACTTGTTTCTTCGGGTACTTCCTCTGCTTTTTTAACCGGTTTCTCAATTATAGGATTTTTTTTTTCAACGGTCATTTCGTCAGAAGAAGCTAACCTGATAACAACGGATACGTCTTTGTTGAAAAGCTTTTGAGCCGCTTCGTTTATGGCCTTCTTTTTGGCGTCACCGTTTAGCATTTTGAAAGCAAATTCTTTTTCGCATCCTATTATAACCTTTTTTTCAGAAAGCTCAATCGGCCTTGTGTGTTCGGACAAAAGCGACACGGTAGGCGGGCTTGAGACGTTTTTTAATAATTCTATCCAAAGGTCACCGAGCTGTAAATCCTCCTCTGCGGGTTTTTTTTCGGGTTCTTGTTGTTTTTCTTTTGGGGCTTCTTCCTTTGCAATTTTCTTTGGAGATTCAACAACCTCTTTGGAAATTTCAACAGGTGGTTCTTCCTTCGCCGGAGGGGCAGGTTTTTCGGCATAAATTTTTGGAGTGGCCGTTTGAATTGTTCCGCTTTCCAGTTTGGAAACCCTCTCCTGAAGGGCCAAAAGCGAAGTATTTTGAGCCAGATTTGCCAAATCTATGATGGCGACTTCAAGCCATAAATGCTGATTTGTCGTGGTTTTTAACTCTTTTATATAGTAAATAATTTTTTCTATCAAAAACGTTATCTGGTGTGTGTCGATATTTTCAGACTGTTTTTTTAAAATCTGAATTTGCGAGGTGTTCAGCTGGGTCAAATCGACTAAAAGCTCGCCGCCCTGACAATTTTTTACTATAAGCAGATTTTTAAAGTATCCCATAAGGTTGATTAATATTTGTACGGGTTCATTTCCGGAATTGTAAATTTTTTCCAGAAGCTCAATCGCATCCTGCGGTTTTGATTCAATAATACTTTCGGAAAGACTATTGAGCATGTCAAAAGAGAGCCTGCCCAGAAGTTTGTTAACGTCATCTGTGGTTATTGTTTTTGAGTTGTCAAGTACGCTTACCTGATCCAAAAGAGCCAGAGAATCCCTCATTCCGCCTGCGGCATTTTTTGCAATCGTAAATAGTGCGTCGTTGTCGATTTTTATTTTTTCCAGTTTTGCAATATTTTTTAAATGGTTTATAATATCGTCAGTCGTAATTCTTCTGAAATCAAACCGCTGACAGCGGCTTGTGATGGTTTCTAATACCTTTTGAGGCTCGGTAGTTGCCAGTATGAAAATAACATTTTCAGGCGGTTCTTCAAGTGTTTTCAAAAGTGCGTTAAAAGCATGGTTTGTCAGCATGTGAACTTCGTCTATGATGTAAATTTTGTATTTGCCGTTCACTGGCACGTACTGGATTTTTTCCAAAATGTTTTGGGCATCTTCGACTTTTCTGTTGCTCGCCGCATCAATTTCAATTACATCCATCGGAGTGGAATTTTTTATGTCAGTACAGCTCGGGCAGACTTCGCAGGGTGTTAGAGTCGGGCCTTGGGTGCAGTTCAAAGATTTCGCCAAAATCCTTGCGACGGAGGTTTTTCCTGTTCCTCTGGGGCCTGTAAAAAGATAGGCATGCGAAATTTTATTCAAATTTATTGCGTTGGCAAGTGCCTTTTTGATATGTTCTTGCCCCACAACTTCTTGAAGGTTTTTAGGCCGATATTTTCTGTACAACGGTACGTACTGTGGAATATAATTTTCGCTCATGCTATCCTTGAAATTAATAATTTTACGACTAAAATTATTATATCGTAACGCAAGTTAAAAAGGTGGAATTGTGAACTTAATTAAACCCAAAAAATTGAATAAAGGCGATACAATAGGAATTTTGGCACTTTCAGGTGCCGTTGAAAAAAAAGAAAACATATTGAGAGCCAAAAAGTATTTTGAGGGC
Organism: Candidatus Gastranaerophilaceae bacterium; assembly: GCA_041678605.1. Lineage (GTDB taxonomy): Bacteria > Cyanobacteriota > Vampirovibrionia > Gastranaerophilales > Gastranaerophilaceae > JBAYNW01. Next base: position 5,150 of record JBAYNW010000002.1, read on the forward strand.
AAAGGTTATAACGTGGTTTTGTCTGAAAATATTTTTGACAAAAACAGGTATTTGGCAGGAAGCGACGAAAAAAAAGTTCAAGAACTGAACAAATTTTTTAAAGACCCGAAAATTAATATGATTTTGTGTGCCAGAGGAGGCTATGGGGCAATAAGACTTTTAAATAAAATCGATTTTAATTTGATTAAAAATAATCCAAAAATTTTCGCGGGCTATTCGGATGTAACTGCAATCGAGGCCATGATTTGTAAAAAAACCGGCTTGATAACGTTCTACGCACCTATGGCACAGGGCGATTTCGGTTGCGGCAGCCGGAGTTCGGCGGTGTCGGCTTGCGAAGAGCAAGCCGAGCAGGACGAACTTAACGATGGCGACGTAGGAACGCAGGCGAAGCCGAGTACCACAGGAGCAATGGAAATAAATGTTTTAAAAAGGGTAGAAAAAGGATTTTTCACTACCCTGCAAAACACAAAAGAGTTGGAAATTTTACCTCTAAAATCAAAAACCAAAATTTACTTTGAAGGCAAGTGCGACGGCGTACTCTGGGGCGGAAATCTTGCCACGATAGCCTCTATGTGCGGGCTGGACTTTATTCCGGATGAGAAATTTATTTTCTTCGCCGAGGATTTGAACGAAGACGTTTACAAAATCGACAGGATGATGACACAGCTTTTAAATATTGAAAAATTTAGAAAAAACCTTGCGGGGATTGTTTTGGGTGATTTTTTGGGTATCGACAATAAAAAATATTTTGACGAATTATTTTTCGAAATCGGGCAAAAAATCAAAAAGCCGATTTTAAGCGGGTTTAAAATAACTCATGCAAAAGAAAAAATTACCCTGCCTTATGGTGCTATGGCTGAGTTTTCAACAAATACAAAAATTCTGACTGTTAAAAAATATCTGGTGTCTTAGTTTCAGGATTATGAAGTTAAAGACGTAAAGAATTTTTAAACAAGGGCGAAGTAACAACTCCGGCAAAAAGCAAACAAGTCTTGCGTCATGACGCGAAGGCTTTTTTTTAATAAGAATGGGTGCTCCCAAATTTTAAATATAATTTATCGGGATTATATTAACATTCCTATTCAGTGGGAATAAGTCTTTGTATAGACAAATGACCGCTCCTTCACCGATAGGCTTTTTCAGGCTTTCCAGCACTGAAAATGATTTAATATTCGCAAGGCTTGGCGTAGCTGTTTTTTTAACTTCAACAGGATAGAGTTTGCCGTTTGTTTCAAAAACAAAGTCAATCTCTTTTTGGTCTTTATCCCTGTAAAAATAAATATTAGGCTCTTTGCCATTGTTCCAATACGATTTTAGAATTTCAGCAAAGACATAAGTTTCAAGTATTGCTCCGTTCATTGCTCCTGCCTCAAGAGTTTTTGGGCTGTCCCATCCTGTTAAATAGGCACAAAGCCCCGTGTCTAAAAAGTACATTTTTGGCGTTTTAATTATTCTTTTAGTTATATTGTTATGATAAGGCTGCAAAAACTTTATTAAGCCTGATGCTTCAAGGATACTTGCCCAAGATTTTGCCGTTTTAATGTCAACATCAACATCCCGAGCAATATCGGAATAATTAATCAACTGCCCTGTTCTTGCTGCCATGGCAACCAAAAAGTTATAAAAAGCTATCTCATTGCCTATTTTTGTAAGATCTTTAACATCACGCTCGATATAAGTTTGAATATAGGATTTATAAAAAATATCGCGGGAAATGTTTTTGTCAGTAACTATTTTAGGAAATGAGCCTTGGTAGATTAACTCATATATCTCATTCACGTTTAAAGCTTTAGCCTTTTTATTTCTTTTGGTCTCAACCCATTCAATAGTTGGTAAAAATGGAATATCATCAGCCCCATTTACCCCCTTTATTTTTTCTTGATAGGAAAAGCCTAACAAATCTAAAATTGCAACACGCCCTGCAAGTGTTTCAGTTATATTTTTCATCAATTGGAATTTTTGTGAACCTGTAAGCCAAAAGGCTCCGGCTTTTTTTGTTGTATCTACATACATTTTGATATAAGAAAACAGTTCGGGTGCGTATTGGATTTCATCAATTATCAGTGGCGGTTGGTTTACCTGTAAAAACATTGCGGGGTCAGTTTTAGCAAGTTTTCTTTGTTCCAAATCATCAAGAGTAACATATTTTCGTTTTTTATCGGCAATCATTTCAAGCAAAGTAGTTTTACCAACCTGTCTTGGACCTGTTATTAATAAGACAGGAAAGGATTTTGAAACTTCTTCTACTGTTTTTTGCAATGTTCTTTTTAACATAAAATTCACCATAAATTTTTACAATTTGGCTCGTACGATTTGGAGTGCCACTCCATTATATACGAAGTTTAATTATTTTTCAAGTGATGAATATAAAAATCTTTAAAACTTTATGCTAACAGGTAACTAACAGTAAGTAAACAGGCAAATAAGTTTGCTTCCGAAGAGCAGGATACCTATTGCTATGCTTATAAATGTTGCTATCATCACCGCACCCGCGGCGATGTCTTTTGCCATGCCAACTAATTTTGAATATCTGTTGTGAAAAATTGCGTCAAGCGAAAATTCTATCGCAGAATTAACCATTTCGGCAATTATTACAAGTGCAATCGCAATCAGCAGCAGACTAAACTCAGAAGCACTGAACTGTAAGGTAATCCCAAAGACCATCACAAGCAGTGCGGTGACGAAATGGACTCTTATGTTCTTTTCGCTTTTTAAAGCTAATCTGACGCCCTTGAGAGCATTTCTGTATGTTCCCGCAAATCCCGGCGATTTATATTTTGACATTCTTAACTCCTTTTTAGATTGCTAAGGTCTGTTTACACATATTCCTGATGAACGTCGCCCTGAACTTGTTTCCGCGGAGATGATTTTGTAAACAAAATCTATCTTCCCGACACTGTTTTCTAAGCTCGTTCCTCGCAAAGAAAACAAGAGGCAGGGTCGCATTGTCGTTCGCCTATGCGATGCTGAAATAAATTCAGCATGACGTATTTAGTTTTTGTATCAACAGACCCTAGTTGTATTTCCCCAATGCCAAGGTCTGAGCATTTACAACAAAATTATACTCCTCATTCGTTTGGTGGTCAAATCCGAGAAGGTGCATTATTCCGTGGCTGATTAAAAAATGAAGTTCTTCTTCAAAATCTATATCCTTTTCCAAAGCGTTTTCCAAAACTTTGTCAAGTGAAATTATTATCTCGCCCAAGTTTATTTCACCGTCGAAAACAAATTTTTCCCCGCTGTCCGCAAAAATCGCAAAAGTAATTATGTCCGCAGAACAATCCTTCCCGCGGTATTCTTTATTTATTTCGTGCGTTTTTTCACTGCCGCAGTACAAAATATCAAAAGATATGCAATTAAAATCAAACCCCGCAAGACATGACAAATTAAAAATGCCTTTCTCGCCCAGATAAAAACTTAGAATTTGTCTTGCTTTGTTAATTGCTTTTTTTTCGTCAACTTCTACGGTTTTGTGAATGTTTTCAGAAAATATATTAATTTTTGTCTTTTTTGTCATTTTTATTACTATTTGGCTGTTGTTGATCCAGCTGTTCCAATTTCTTAATCTTATCGTCTAACTCTTTGTCAATAACCTTTTTGGGGATATTAATTCTTGTCTTGTCAAGTTCGTGGACAATATCTTCATGGTAGCGAATTCTGTTGTGCTGCATGCCTCTCAAAATTCTGTTAAATGTTGCGGCTATTGTTTTTACATCCCTGAGGGTTAAAGGACTGTCTGAAAGCTGGCCGTCATTGAGTCTTTCTATGATAATTTTGTCTATAATAGCCTCAATCTCTTCATTTGTCGGTGTTTTTAGGGAGCGGACAGCGGATTCAACCGCATCTGCAATCATAAGAATTGCCGTTTCTTTCATGTTAGGTTTCGGGCCTGTGTACCTGAATTGCTCTTCTTTTACGTTTTCGGCACCTTCTTCGGCTACTGCCTGAGTGTAGAAATAGCTTGCCAGACTTTCCCCATGGTGTTGCAGTATAAAATTATACAAAATCGGCGGAAGCCCGTATTCCTTTGCCAGCTCAAAACCGTCTTTGGGGTGGGCTGTAATAACCATTTTGCTTAATCTCGGATTAAGTTTGGCATGGGGATTTTCTATGCCGAAGTAGGATTGGTTTTCCACGAAAAACAACGGCCGTTTCAGCTTCCCGATATCGTGGTAAAACGCCCCGACTCTTGCTAAAATCGGGTTCGCACCGACCGCTTCGGCTGCTGCTTCGCACAAATTTGAAACCATCAAACTGTGATGGTAAGTTCCGGGGGCTTCAAACTGCAGCCGCTTCAATAGCGGCTGATTGTGGTCTGCCAACTCCGCAAGCCCGTAAGGAGTTATGATTTTGAATATACTCTCCAATAATGGCAGCAATCCGAGTGCAATAACCCCGCTCAACATACCGTTTATAAGAATTAAAGCCGAATCGTTTACTATAAGCACATTGCTAACGTCTATCAGACATTTTTCCAGAGAATAAACGGTTACAACCAAAATGACTGACATTAGGGCAATTTCTATACCCGTTTTTATAAGGTCAAATCTGCGGGAGAATTTCACCTTTGCAATCGCAACAGTTGACATCAGGTTAATTAAAATAAACACACTTACAAATTGAATGTTATATCCCAAAGCTATCGCCAAAATTGCCAAAAGCACCGAGGCTTCCATAAAGGCTATTCTCGGGTTTGTAAATATCGAAAGTATTATTATAAAAGCAGGGAAAGGCAGAATGTAAGGCGAAAATCCTGTTGGAATAAGTACGGCAACAAGTGCAAAAAATAGAGCCAAAATTGCCGTTATTGTTATATGATTTGCCTCAAGATAGTTTTTTTCAAAAGTTTTCATGTACTTTAAGAAAGCCAGCGTACCCAGAACCACAATGATAAATATACCGATAAATCCCTTGTAACCGAGTTCAAGAACGTTATATCCGGCCTTAACCAGAGCATCTCGCTTTAATTGGGTAACGGGTTCACCTTCAAAAAGTATTTTGTCACCCTTTTGGAAGGTAACTTCGTAAGGTTTGACAGAATTTTGGGCATTTCGCCTTGCTGTGTCTGTTGCATATTCGTCCACAACGAGGTTTGGCACAATAACCTGCTCCAAAAGTGCTGTTATGATTGTAATTTGGTTTCTTGTAACGTTTGAAACCAGATTTCTGTAAATAATCCGGTCAATATTGTTTCGTTCATAATCTTTTTCAGAAATGCCCACGCCAAGCACATTTGTGAGGGTGAGGGTGGTTTTGTCAAAAACCTGCTGCAGGCTTTTGTCGTTTGTCCTTAGCAAGTAACTTATTACATAATCCTTTTTGTAACCTTCGGACATGTCAAAAAGCAGTGCCAGTTCGTCTTTTTTAACAGAAAGAGAAGCATCTTTTTTTCTTATCTGGACTATGGAATTCTGTATAGTCGCAAGGTTGTTTTTAATGAAATCATCTTCAGCAGGTGCTAAAATCGGGTCAATTCTTTGGGCTATTTCTTTTTTGTGAAGTTCGGTTTTTTGAACATCAACAACGGTAATCGTTTTCTGTGCAACGATGTCTTTTTTGCTTATTCCGTTCTCAATTATACTTTTGAAAAAGAAGTTTTGAGAAGATACAATGGCACTCATCAGCAGTGTAAAGGCCAAGAACGCCAAAACTTTCACAACTTTTGAAGAAGAAAAAAATTCAGCTGCATTTTCTAAATATTTTAATTGTATCATAGGGGAATTCCTCTTGTAATAATTGCTATTATATAACGATTATTATTAAAATCAATACGTTGAAAGGTGGAAAGGGGCTTTTTAGACAGTTACTATAAAAATCTCTTAAAAATATTTCCCCTGTGACTGTCGGCACTTCCGGTTCTGAAAAGGTTCAACTCTTTGCTGAGCAGGTTTAAAAGTTTTTGGGTTTCAAAATTTTCTTTAAGTGCTTTTAATTTATCAGGATAACTTTGATAATAAACCTCTGAAAATACGGCTTTTTCCTTGCAAGAGTCTTTGAATTGCATATATAAATCGATTAAAAATTTGTATTTTTCTAAACGTTCTGCTTCCTTGAGCGTTTTGGTAAATTCCAGAGGATGTGCAATTCCCATAATTGTGCTGTCCTGACCTTTTACCGCATTAAAAACATCCTCCATGGTTGGCATATAATTATATTTTGGAGTAAATGTTCTCTTGTATTGTTCCAAGTCATTTTTTATATTACTTTTAAAAGCCTTAAATTGGTCAGATTTTGGCGTGGTTTTAATAATTTTTTCAATTTCTGCAGTTTCAATCCCGAGTTTGGGCGACAAATACTCACAGATAGTTTCAATTGGCTTGTGAATTTTATTGTTGTGGTCAATTTGATAATAAAACTCCCTTATCCTGTCAATTAGCTCATCGGTCTGCAGCGGTAAATTATTTTGCTCCATTTTTTCAAGCAAAGTTGGATTTTTTAAAACTATTTCATTTAAAACAGTCTTTATCTTTATGTAATTTTCAACCCCCACGTAAATTCCCAAAATACCCTTTTTAATCGGGTTATAAAAATTATCGGCTTCTTCTTTTGAAAATAAATCAATTTCTCTATTGAAAGATTTTTTGTAAGTATCGTTGGCCTCTTCTATCATTTTTGAAGCAATCAGACGCTTTTTTTGTTTAGTATTATTGATAAATCCATCAAAGCTTTTTTCATTCGGGTCTATGCCGTAAACAAGTACATGAGTGCAGGCAGGGACTTGAAGAATATCCTCTGCAACATTGTCAAACGTTGTAATTTCACTGCCCAAAGCCAATCTTAGGTTCTTATATTCAAGAGGGTTATCAAAAATTATTTTAATCGCTTCTTTGGTGCTTTCTGTCGTGTCATGGTCAGTTATTGCAAGGAAAAAAGGTTCTTTCTTAAAATTAGAATTTTGTGCTGCTTTATCAGCATAATCTGCGGCCTTGTCCAATATTTCCTGAACGGACGAAAAACCATCCGAAGCAATGGTGTGGATGTGAGGGTTTGCCCGAATTGTTCTGTTTTTGATGTTTTCGTCATTTATCCCTGCGGAATAAAATTCCTCATGCCCGTCAAACTCTCTCATTATGCTTTTCATTTCGCCCGCTCCGATAATTGAGCGAAGTTTGTAATACTCATTAGGATTTTTGCCGGCGTTTATCAGAAGCTGTTTTCTATATTCAATATCCTGCGGAAAATTTTCTGTTTCACGTTTTAGGGCCTTGATGGATTGAACTTGACTGAAATAAAGTTGACCCAGAAACGATGGAGAGAAATCCGTTTTAGGCTGCAAAAAAGGGCATCCCGCTTCTTTTTTGCACGGAGCAATAATAGGTGACTTAAAATTTAATTTGTTTATTGGTGTTACTAACAACTTTTTCATGCCTTCCTTACTTATTTATAACACAAAAGATTACCGATATGTAAGGGGTTTTGAAGGTAAAAAACAAAACGAAAAAATTGTATATTTTGGAATTATTCCGTAGCCTCTTTTGCGATTAAATCATAAAAATGTATGATTTTATTTTTAAACTGTGTTGCTAATATTGCAATATACTCCTTAGAGACGACGATACACATATCCCTAATCAACAGCTATGCACCCCTTTAAAGTACATAGCTTTTTTTTACGCCAAATCACAAAGTGATTTGGCGTAAAAAAAAGCGAGATATGGATGAATAGAGGCATGGAAGTATGGTAAAAATAAAGCTATACCTCTAGCCTTCCAATCTTCCGGCCTTCTCCTTATTGTATCTGTATTGCGTGAAATACCTTGAAACTCCCGCTACAAAAAGTCCCATAAAACCTATGCTGAACAAAAAAGGTGCAAGCACAATGGTTGATTTTTGCTTGAACAGTCTTTTAAATTCGCTTTCAACGGTTGTCCCTTTTTGGGCCGCAAGTTTTTCTGCCAAATCGCTAAGCTGTGAAAGTTTCGGCACTTCAAGATTTTTGCCGATGATATTTTTGTAAGAACTCTTTCTTTTCAGGATTGATTTGAACCCTTTCTCAAACATTTCGCTGCCTGTAATCACGTAAAACCCGACCAGAGGATATCTGAAAAGAACTTCAAGCATGTTCTGCTTGCCTCTGTCTTTTGCCGCTCCCGTGTAACCGAAAAATCCTGCAACAACGCATGCCGTTAATTGTCCTCTGGAAAGACCCAACTTACCATTGTTATTGGCAAAATCAAGGCTGAAATATTTGTTAAACGATGTGGCTCTTTTTATATTTTTTCTAAATATTTTATTGCCGGGAGCTAAAAGTGCTTCGCTTATTGTGTTAAGAAATTTTGAATTTTTCCCTCTTGTTGCAAGCAAAGCGGAAAGTGCCAGACATCCTGCAAAAAGCCCTCCCGCAAGTTTAATGTGTTTTTTGGCACTGTCTTTTACTCTTTTTTGTTGTTCGGGAGTTTCTTTTTTTACCTTATTTTTTTTATCTAAATTAGCAATATTATTAAAATCAGACTGTTTAAAAACTTTAAGTGTAAAAATATTCTTAGCAAAACTGAGTGCATATTCACCCAGAGGAATCGCAAGAGCCGAAATCGCAATCGCTGCTTTTATCGGCATAAGCGTTCTTGCGTGTTCGTTTTTCTCATTCAAAAGCTGCTCGGCAGTGGTTGAAACCATTTTTTGAAGGGTTTTGTCAAGCTTTTTTGAATAAAGTTTTCTGAAAAGTTTTTCCCCAATCAGTTTTGGTCCAAAATAAACCCAAATATTTTCAGAAAATTCCATTGTGGTCACATCTGCAGCATCTGCAAAAGTTCTTGCAAAAGGCATTTTAGGAACCCAATTTGTTGCAATGTCCTGCCCTAATCTGGTCATAGCAAGTTCCTTGTCGGATTCCTGCATAGCAATAAATTTGGCAATAGGCTTAAGTCTTTTGGGAAGAGTTTCTATTAAATTAATTTTCATTATTAAAAATCCTTTTTTACGTTAAAATCTAAATTTTCTATGTAGGTTGGGCTTGCAGGCCCAACAATAGGCAAAAAAATAGCCTGTAACAGAGTACAGACTATTTTTTAAATCGGTTAAAAATTTTACAAAAAATTAAATTTTACGCCAACAAAATACGCCTGCACTTAACTGCAAGCTCCACCAATTATTCATATTTTGCTGTTGGATTTTCATAATTTCCTTATTTTATCTTTTCTACGTACGTAGCAGTATAACTTGGGTAAACTTATTTGTCAAGTAGTTTTGCGGGCAATTCCCATTCTGTTTCGTTTATATAATTTCTCGCGGTAGCCTTTGCCGGAAAAGTACTATCGGTAATTTGTTGTATCTTTCTTACCAGCGAATTTAAGGAAGAATTTTTTTTCCTGATTTTTATATTCATCTTTCCTAAAAACTTTTCCACCAGATAATCATATTTGTCAAAAAATGAATTAACCTGATTTATCCCTTCTTCGGGAAACCTATATACCTGAAAAGGTGATTTTGGATTTTCCATGTGGAAATGCTCCACCAGTTTATTCCCCTCTTCCTCGGATAATTTTCTTGCCAAAATAAAGTTTGACCCGAAATTTACATTATTTGTACCATCTACTTTCATTCTAATACTCCTTTCATAATTAGCATTCTAAACAAGATAAATCTATTTGTCAGGTAATTCTGCAGGCAATTTCCAATTTGTTGTGTCAATGTACCTCTTTGCTGCAGTTTCAGATTGAAAAACATCACCGGCAAGCTGACGTATTCTTTCGGTCACTGCATCTAAAGAAGATGATTCCTTTTCGATTCCCACGCCAATTTTTGCCAGATAATTTTTTACCAGATGATCATACTTATCAAAGACCGAAATGACTTGATTTATACCATTTTCAGGCACATCGTACACCAAAAACGGCGAGCTGGATTTATCCATACGGAAATGCTCCATCAATTTACTCCCCTCTTCTTCAGATAATTTTCTTGCCAAAACAAAACTTGACCCGAAATTTACGCTGTTTGTGCTGTTTACCTTCATTTATAATACCCCTTTATAACTATTTACTATTACTTAAAAACCCCTAAAAATAAAACTTGCTACCGGAGAATTAAAACGTAAACAAATTGTTACAAAAAGCACAAAAAATCATTTCTTTCCTGTTGAACCGAAGCCGCCGGCCGCACGGGCAGTTTCAGAAAGGCTTGCAACCACTTCGATTTTTGCTTTTTCCACTTTCGCGATTATCATTTGGGCAATCCGCTCATTTGGTTGAATGGAATATTCTTCGGTTGATAAATTAATCACCGGCACGCAAACCTCGCCCCTGTAATCCTCGTCGATTGTGCCGACACAGTTTACAAGCGAAATTCCGTGCTTGATGGAAATCCCTGACCGCGGCCTTATTTGTGCCTCAAATCCATGCTCAAGCTCGATTTTTATCCCTGTCGGAATGAGCCTGCGTTCAAGCGGATTCAACAAAATCGGCTCTTCAATCGCAGCACACAAATCCATGCCCGCCGCACCCTCGGTCTGATACTCAGGCAAAAATTTGTTATGTGCCAATTTTTCTATTTTTAATGTTGTTGTATGCATAATTAAATCTTATCAAAAAAATACTTAATCATAATCCAATGTTGCAATATGTTTAACATCTTCTGCACTGCCCCAATTAATCTCATAATTCCCGCATTTTACAAATTTGTCGAATGATGAGTATTCCCAATCTTTAACATTTTTTGCAATGCCATGTTTTACCGGATTGTAATGAATGTAATCCAGATGATTATACAAATCTTTTTCATCACGGATTGTATGTTCCCAATAACGCCTCTGCCAAGCACCGATTTCGCCTTTATTTCTGTATCCGTAGGTTGGGGTTTCTACCCCAACATCATCAAAATTATGCGAAAAATAATATTTTATTGCAGTAATTATTTTTGGATATTCTTCAATGTTTTCAGGTTTTAAAATCAAATGAAGATGGTCGGGTAAAATGCAAATAGCAAAGACATCAAAGACAAAATATTGCTTTGCATTTTTAAATGACTCTCGTAATAAATCAATATTTTTAATTAATATTGGTCGGCGTTTGTATGAAACTAAAACCAAGTGTACATAAGTATTAGGAATAAACAATCTTTTGTATTTCATGATTTAATTATAAAACAAAAATTTATGGTGTTGGGGTAGAAACCCCAACCTACGGGGCTACGCAACTCCTTTACTTTTCAACCTTTTCTATAATTATTTTTTTCCATCCAAAGAGATTGAAATTTCGTCCTTTTGAGGATTTATTCCGGTTAATTGTAATATTATTGAAGGAATTAGAGCATAATAACTTCTGCTGACTTTTACTAATTTTTTTATGTACATGTAAAAATTATAAACTTATTTTTTAAATTGACATAATTGTTTGCATAGTTTATAATTGGTTTAGCTTTGTGCTAAACCAAAAAGGGAAATCGATAATGAATGAAAAAGATAGACAATTGGAATGGGCTTCAGTCAAAAGGGGATTTTCTCTCGCAGAAGTGCTGGTTGCACTGGTCGTTATCGGAGTTCTCGCGGCGTTGACAATACCGACATTGATTGCCGCTTCCCAAAAAGCAGGATACGTTGCAGGTGCAAGAAAAGCTTATTCTGACTGGAATAGGGCCTTAATCCAGATGGCTGCCGATGGCGGCTGCATAGGAGATTTAAGCTGTTTCTTTGATTCGGCTGATTTAAAAACCATGGGCGATAAAATAGCTGCTTATTTTAATGTTGCAAAAAACTGCGACATGACAACTTCTGGCTGTTTCCCAAATACAATAGCAAGAAGTTTTGACGGCACTAACACTGTTAGTGGGCAGGATAGTACTTTATATTACAGGTTTATAACAGCAGACGGTATGTCTATTTTTCTTGCTACCCCTTATTCTGGCTGCAGTGGGTCAGCCGCCTCTTTGACAAAGGTGTGCATGGCCACTTTTCGCATTGATGTTAACGGCCTCAAAAAGCCCAATGCTTGGGGACGGGATATATATTTATTTAGTATTGACAATACGAATGGACCCATTTTGTATCCTATTGGTGGGACTAAATATTGGCCTTGGAAAAACAGTGGCTGTACTTATGGGTATAATGGCGGAACGGATAAAAATGGTCTGTATTGCACTGGCCGGATCATCGACGAAGGCTGGCAGATGAATTATTAGGAACGAAGTAACGAAGGAGCGAAGTGACTGAGTGACTAAGTGACTAAGTGATTAAGTTCAATAATGCTTCGCAAATTTTTAAAAAAGCAGTCAAACCACTGTAGGTTGGGGTTTTGTCTGACCCCCTCCCCCCTTGAGGGGTGATGGCTTGGGGTGGGGGGATTAAAATCTACCCCAACATTAATTAAACCGATTTTTTAAATTCTTCCAACGCTGAATCCACGGAGGATAAATCATTTAACCCGCCACCCTGGGCGAATTGTGGGCGGCCGCCGCCTTTTCCGCCGCAAGCTTGAGCTATTTTGCTGACGATTTGTCCCGCATTTAACCCTTTTGCCACAAAATTATCGGAAACTTTTGCAACAATTGTCGTGCCTGAACCGTCTGTTTTCGGCGAAACAACTACAATAATCGAATCCCCGAGTTTTCGGCCTAAAAATTCAACCCCTTCTTTTACCGCATTGGCATCCATTGCGTCAATTTTTTCAATAAACAATTTCCCGCCTTCGATTTCAACTGCTTTTGCGGCATAAGCGGCGAATTTTTGTTTCGCCATAACTGTTTGCAAAGTTGCCAGTTCCTTTTGAAGAGTTTTGTTTTCTTCCTGTAATTTCTCGACACGTCCGAAAACCTCTTCATAAGGTGCTTTAAAGTGAGCCGATAATTTATCAATCACATCTTCTTTATCATTTAAATATTCAATTGCTGATTTTCCCACTACCGTTTCTATTCTTCTTGTACCTGCCGCAATCGCACTCTCCGAAACAATTTTCATTAACCTCAAATCGCCGATGTTGCGGGCATGGGTCCCCCCGCAGAACTCTTTGGAAATGCCGCCAATGCTTACCACCCGAACTTCATCCTCATATTTTTCGCCAAAAAGTGCCGTTGCACCAGTCCTCTGGGCTTCTTCAATTCCCATGACTTTTGTCGTCACTTCAAGTTTTTCGCCAATCCAATCGTTGATTATTTTTTCTACACGCTTGATTTCAGCTTGACTCATAGCTCTGTTAAGAGAAAAGTCAAAACGGGTCCGGCCTTCTTCAACCTGTGAACCTGCCTGTTTAACTTCATTTCCCAAAACTTTTACCAATGCAGCCTGAAGCAAGTGTGCGGCTGTGTGGTGAATTCTGATTTCTTCACGGCGTGAGGCATCAATTTTGGCTTTAACTGTATCGCCAACCTTAATTTCTTCTTCAGGTTTTTCGCATCTGTGAACAAACAAATGATTTACTTTGAATGTTGTAAGCATATTAAGATTGAAAGCTAACCCTCCAACCTTCAAACTTCCCGAATCGCCTACCTGTCCGCCACTCTCGGCGTAGAAAGGAGTTTTGTCCAAAATTATATCAACATAACTATCGCCTTCGACCGTCGCTAAAATTTTCGCTTCACATTCATCTTTTTCATACCCGACAAATTCTGTTGCACCAAATTGTTTTTCAATATCAACGTATTTTAAGTCATCAGTCAGAACAATTTTTTGAACAGCAGCTTTAGCACGTGTTTTTTGCTCCTGCATTTCTTTGTTAAAACCGTCTGTGTCGACTTTTAGCCCGCTCTCGGCGGCGATTTCAACGGTCAATTCGAGCGGAAAACCGAAAGTGTCATAAAGTTTGAACGCATCTTCGCCCGAAACATCTTTTTTTTGAATAAGTAAACCCTCAAGAAGTTTGTAACCCCTGTCAAGAGTTTTATTGAACTGTTCTTCTTCTTTTTTAATAATTTCGTTAATTTGTAGCTGATTTTTAATCAACTCAGGGTAGGCTTTGCCGTAATTTTTAACTACAACGTCTACTAATTTATGCAAAAACGGAAGCTCAAGCCCCAGCATTTTTCCGTGTCTTAAGGCACGGCGTAAAATCATTCTCAAAACGTAGCTTCTGCCTTCATTCCCCGGCATCACGCCGTCATTTATAAGGAAAGTTACACAGCGGGCATGGTCTGTGATAATTCTGAGCGAAACGTCTGTTTTTTCTGACTTTTTATATTCAACGCCCGTCATTTTACAAACTTCATCCAAAATCGGCTTTAGCAGGTCTGTTTCAAAAGTTGAAGTTTTGCCTTGAACAACCATGGCAACCCGTTCCAACCCCATGCCTGTGTCGACGTTTTTCTTTTCAAGAGGGGAAAGTTTTCCGTCCTCGTCCTGAAACATTTCCATGAAAACCAGATTCCAGATTTCGACCCAGCGGTCACATTCGCAGGTATTAATCCCGCAGTTGTCCGAGCATTTGAATTCTTCACCTAAATCGTAGTGAATTTCTGAGCATGGCCCGCAAGGTCCGGTTGCTCCGGGAGGTCCCCAGAAATTGTCTTTTTTGCCTTTTCTCAAGATACGCTCAGGTGCAATTCCTGTTTGTTTCCAAATTTCAAACGCTTCGTCATCGTCTTTGTAAATTGTTACCCACAGTCTGTTTTTGTCAAGCTTCAGGTAATTTGTAACAAAATCCCAACTCCAGGGGATAATTTCCTTTTTGAAATAGTCGCCGAAGCTGAAATTTCCGAGCATTTCGAAAAAAGTGTGATGGCGAGGTGTCCTGCCTACATTTTCAATATCGGAATCTTTTCCGCCGGCTCTGGCACATTTTTGGCAGGAAGTGGCACGAGGAGGCTTCATTTTGGGCTTTTCTAATCCTAAAAATATAGGAACAAACTGAAGCATGCCGGCAGTTGTCAGCAAAACAGTCGGATTATCCGGCACAAGGTTTGAACTTTCAACAATCGTATGTGAGTGCTTTTCTTTAAAAAAATCCAAAAATAAATCTCTTACTTCATTTCCGCTTAACATTTGTTCCTCTTTTCTGCTTTGTTAAATTATATATTAAACAAGGCGGAAATTAAATTTTTTGCAAAAAATTTAATTTCCGCCTTGCCTGTGAAAATTTATATGATAGGATAAGAGGAAATAGTGAATAGGAAACAGGAAACAGAATAAATTTTTGTAAAGCAAAAATTAACTTTTAACCTCTACCTTTTTACTTTTTACTCCAACAAGCCTCGGTAGCTCAGCTCCGTTGAATCTTTTACGGAAGTAAAAGGTCAACATAAGTTAGATTTAGCTCTAGCCGGCTGAGATGGGGCAAAAAAATCGCAAAAGAATGACAATTAAATAAAAACAGAAACTTTAAGCAAGCCTCGGTAGCTCAGCTGGATAGAGCAACCGCCTTCTAAGCGGTAGGTCATGCGTTCAAATCGCATCCGGGGTATTTTTCTCAGGTAATAGGGCTTTAAGTCTTGCGATTTTCCGCTGTTGTTTTTTAAACAACCTCCATTTCGAACGATACTTAATCGTTCTCACGGAGTCCTTGTTCAAATCGCATCCGGGGTATTTTTCTCAGATAATAGGGCTTTAAGTCTTGCGATTTTCCGCTGTTGTTTTTCAAACAACCTCCATTTCGAAAACAATAAAACTCAGAGAGGAAGAGGGTTTTGAGCAGTTGTACGAAAAAATCATACAACTGAAATTAATATCGTCTGACGGTAAAAAATACGAAATCGACTGTGCAAATGCAGAGACGCTTTTCCGCATAATCCAATCAATCCCGAGCAAAAAAGCCGAGCCGCCCCTCTCACGTCTCACTTTTTGCGAAGCCGTTTTTTTGTGGTAAAATAAAACCATACGCCCCTGTAGCTCAGATGGATAGAGCGATAGCGTCCTAAGCTGTGCGTCGTTGGTTCGAATCCGACCAGGGGTATTTTTTCGGATTTAGAATAATTATTGTTATACCGTTATTCGAACTGGGGTCTTAAAAAAGTTCTCGATAAAATTGTAAGTTATTTTACGTAGTCAAAAATACCTAAGTATTAATACTGACTTGCGGTTTAGACATAAATAATAAAAAATATAAAGATACAGAAAGAAGCGAGGGAATATATGTATAGAGATTTGATTATTATGACAAAATCGGATAAACATGGCGGATTTTGCGTTGTTGGAATAGATACAACAGATGGAAATTTTATTTGTTCAAATTACAAATGCACAAATTTATTCCAATTTTAAAAATAAAACAAAAATGTCTTTTACTTTTAAGGGTAGTAAATATACGGATATGTCCGTAACTGACCCTGATTATTACGATAAAGATAGGACTTATCCGAAATTAAATGTGGTGTTTAGCTTGCCAGACGATAAATGGAGCAGTGTTAACAACAAATATTACAAGTTCGCAGCCAAGATTTTTGAAGTATAATTACTATTAAAGGAGTAATTATGGCTTCAGTTTTTACAATCGGATATGCAGCTTTTCATATTGATGATTTTATTGATGTTTTAAAAAGTCATAAAATTTCACATCTTATTGATGTCCGAAGCAATCCTGTATCTGAATATTTTCAAGACTATAATAGTTTTAATCTTGAGCCAAAATTAAGACAACATAATATTATTTATGAAAATTTTGCATTGGAATTTGGGGCAAGACAATGCAATAAAGAGTTTTTTTCTAAAGGCGGTTGTGTAGATTTTGAAAAATTTACTCAATCTGAACAATTTAAAAATGGTTTAACCAAAATTAAAAATGGGCTTAATGCAGGTACTAATTTTGTGCTGATGTGTGCGGAAAAAGATCCGATAAATTGTCACAGAAGTATTATGATTGCACATGCAATGCAAAAAAATGGCATTGAAGTTTTACATATTATGTCCGACAAACAATTACAGTCGCAAAGCGAAATTGACAAAAGACTTTTAGAACTTTATTTCTCTGACAGAAATCAGCTTAATTTATTCGCCCAAAGCTCTGATGAACAGGAATTAATTGAACAGGCTTATAAAAAACAGAACGAAAAAATCGGATATAGATTGGAGCAGGCATAAATATTTTTACAATCGGGTTTGCACAAAAAAGTGCAGAAGATTTTTTTAAATTATTAATTGCTAATAAAATTGAATGCCTTGTTGATATTAGGTTAAATAATTCTTCTCAGCTTGCAGGATTTACCAAGCAAAAAGATTTGCAATATTTTCTAAAAACTATTGCAAAAATAGATTACATTCATGACATAAAGTATGCTCCGACTAAAGATATTTTGGATAATTATAAATCCGGCAAACTAAGCTGGGAAGATTACAAAGTAAAATATTATAATTTAATAAGTGCAAGAAAAGTTGAAGATTTATTTAAAAATTCAGTCAAAGGCAAATATTTAAACATTTGCTTGCTGTGTAGTGAATCGCAGGCAACAAACTGCCACAGAAGACTCTTTGCAGAATATTTAAAATCAAAATTGAATGATGTAAAAATTGTTCATTTGTAAGATTTTGGCTAAAAACTTCCGACTTTTTATGTCACACTACATTTCAGCTTATCTGTAATCGGCTTTGCCTCAACAGCTTAGCTTCAATTACGGAGACAAGCTCACTAGGCTCATTCTTCGCCTGTTCGTTTTGTCAAACCTTGATACAAAAATGTCAAACTCACTGACACACGACAAACCGATTTGTTACTCCAGCAGGTTGTAACAAATTGGGTATCAGCCCGCAAGCGGACATCCTGCCTCGTATGGCTCAGTTTTCGCCTACGATGCAAGAGAATCCGACCAGGGGTATTTTTCTTTACAAGAGTCAAAATTAATGAAGTAAACAAACGGTAAATTATAGTCTGTGGGTTGGGGCGAATTACATTTTATTATTCAAATTTTTTTTAAACTCCTTAACATTTTGACATGCCCGTATATTTGCGGTTTAATAAGTGTATCTAGATATTGGGTAAAAAATAATCAGACTGTAATGGTGTAAAAAAATGTACATTAAGCAACTGGAAGTTGACAACTTTAAATCTTTTGCCAACAAAATTGATATCCCTTTGCTGAAAGGGTTTACGACAATTTCAGGACCAAACGGGTCCGGTAAAAGTAATATCATTGATAGTATTCTCTTCGCACTCGGGCTTTCGACTTCAAGAACCCTGAGGGCGGAAAAGTTGTTCCATCTTATTTCTACCCACACAAAAAGAAATGAAGCCGTTGTTAAAGTTACCTTCGGAGAAACCGAGGACGGGCAAGATTTTGCCATCGCAAGAAAAATTAAAAAATCATCTCAGGGCTACAACAGCATTTACTACCTTAACGACAAAATCGTTACCCTGACTGAAATCCATACCATTCTGGAAAAACATAACATAACCCCAAACAGCTACAATGTCATAATGCAAGGGGATGTAACAAGCATAACAAACTGTTCTTCAACAGACAGAAGAAAAATTATTGACGAAATTGCAGGAATAGCCGATTTTGACCGCAGGATAGAACAGGCCACAAATGAGCTTGAAACAGTTGAAAAACGGGTTGAAAAATCTTCACTGATACTTGGTGAGGTCGACATTCGGCTTGAGCAGCTCAAAGAAGAAAGAGAAGTCGCACTCAAATACCAAAAATTAAAAACCGAAAAAACTTCACTGGAAGGGCAAATTAACACCGTAAAATTCTTTGATTTGAAACGAAATCTCGAAAAAGCCCACGAAAACATCCTTGAATTTACAAAGAAGAAAAAGCAGGAAGAAGCCAAGCACAAAGATTTAGACGAAAGATTAACCCTGATAAAATCTAAGTATCAGGAAATTTCGGAACTCGTAAGAGAAAAAGGCGAGGCCCAACAGATTGAGATTAAAAAGCAGGCCGAAGAAACAAAAGGTGCAATAGAGAGAAAACAATCCGCAATAAATTATGCCGACAAGCAAATTCAGGACGGATTAAAGGCAAGCGAAAACTCCAAAAACGGAATCGAAGTCCAAAAAAAGAAAATAGAAGATGCCGAACTTAAAATTCAGCTTAAAAAAGACGAAATAAAGGGAATTGAGGAAAATATCGCAG
Organism: Candidatus Gastranaerophilaceae bacterium; assembly: GCA_041678605.1. Classification (GTDB taxonomy): domain Bacteria; phylum Cyanobacteriota; class Vampirovibrionia; order Gastranaerophilales; family Gastranaerophilaceae; genus JBAYNW01. Next base: position 24,083 of record JBAYNW010000002.1, read on the forward strand.
CCCGAAAAGCCGAATTTAAAAAGATTTTGGAAGAAATGACCGGACTCAACCAAACCGCCGATCAGCATATCGAAAAACGCAACCAATTAAGAAAAGAACTTGAAACACTTCAAGATAAAGAAAACAGCCTTATTAAAGAAAAATTGCCGCTTGAAAGTGAGCTGAAAGGGCTTCAAAAAGAAGTTTCCGACGCCGAAGAGCAAATCGAAAAATTAAACAACTTTAAGAAAAATTTCTTCTCAAATAAAGACTTATTAAATACTCAGGTTTCTGAATTAAAGCGGGAAATGGATGATTTAAAAATTGTTCAGCAAAATGCAATGCACGATTTGGATACTACAAAAAATGAAATTTCCGACCTGAATTACAATATCCAAATGGCTTACCGCAAAATTTCTTCCATGGAAGCACAAAAAATGGCAGCGGAAGAAGCCAACTTCGGGCGTGCGATTGACACGGTAATGAACGCCAAATTGAAAGGGGTTCACGCACCTCTGGTCAAACTCGGAAAAGTTGATAAAGAGTATGCAACCGCACTTGAAATAGCAATCGGCGGCAGAATGACCCACGTTGTAGTTGATGACGAACATGTCGGTTCTGTGGCAATCGAGCTTTTGAAATCCTCAAACGCCGGACGTGCAACGTTCATCCCCCTTAATAAAATTGCCAAAGCACCTTCCAAATTGCCTCTGCCCAAAGAAAAAGGGGTCGTTGATTATGCAATTAACTTAATCGATTTTGACGATAAATATTTGAATGCGTTCTTCTACGCACTCGGGGACACTCTCGTGGTCGAAAACCTTGAATGTGCAAAAAAATTGATGGGCAAATTCAGGGTAGTAACTCTTGACGGTGAAATACTCGAAAAATCAGGCTCGATGACCGGCGGTACAGTAAGAAAAACTGGTTTGAGATTTAGCCAAAATGAAGATGAAGAACTTAAGAAATTCAATTCAAAACTTAAAGATATGGAAAAAAATCTTGCCGAGCTTGAAAACAAAAGAGTTTCGCTTGAGAAAAAACTGGATGAGGTCAGAAGCAATTATTCAAACACAATGACAGAGTACAATAAGGCTAATATGGAATTGGGAAGTTTAGTCAAAAATTCGGAAGATAATGAAAGGTTAATCGCCGAAAAAACCGAATTTATAAAACTAAATGAGCCGAAAATTGAAAATATTTCTAAAAAACTTGACAAAATGGAAGAAAACCACGTTGAAGTCACAGGTTCAATTCAGGAACTTCAGGCTGAAATTGAAAGGGTCGAAAAGCTTATAAATGAGGAAGATTTAAAGGAATTAAAAGAAAAAACCGAAAGTGTCGAGTTTGAAATTAAGCGTTTGGGAACGAATTTGACCAACTCAAATAACGATTTGGCAGAATTTGGGCGTGAAATCGCATTTTTTAACGGTCTTATTGAAACTAAAACAGAAGAAATCGTTAATATCGAAAAAAACAATGTAACACTTGAAAAAGACAAAGTTACCTACGCAAAAGAGATTGAAGACTTAAAATCAGAACTTGAAAAATTGGAAGAACAAATCGAAGTAATTAACGAAAAATTGGGCGAACTTCTCAAACAGCGTGACAGTATTAACGCTGATTTGCTTGAAATTGAGAAGCAAAAGCACCTGCAAGCTTCTGACATAGAAAGAATTGCCGAGCAGATTGAATCCTTCAAGGCCCGCCGAAGAGAACTTGAACCGCAACTTGAAACAGCCAAAGCGGATTTGGAAGAAGCCGGAGTTGAAGTTAGCAAGCTTGAACCGGTCACGATTTCTATCGAAGAAATTACCGCAAAAATCAGCCGGCTTGAAAAACGAATGGAAGATTTGGGACTTGTCAATATGCGTGCATTGACTGCTTACGATGATGTTTTGGCCCGTCAGCAAGAGTTAAAAGCCCAAATAGATACACTTACGAAGGAAAGAAAACAGATTTTGGAACGTATGCAGGGCTATGAACAGCTAAAGAAAGAAACGTTTATGAAAACTTACAGCAACATAAACGAAAATTTCAAAGAAGTTTTCCACAGACTTTCGGACGGGGAAGGCACTTTAGTTCTGGAAAATGAAGAAGATCCGCTTTCCGGCGGGCTTACAATCGAAGCACAACCCCGTGATAAGAAAAAACAAAGACTTGAAGGTATGTCCGGCGGAGAAAAATCCTTGACGGCATTGGCGTTTGTATTTGCAATCCAAAAGTACATGCCCGCACCGTTTTACGCATTCGACGAGGTTGATATGCACTTAGACGGAATTAACGTTGAAAAATTGTCCGAGATGATTAAACATCAGGCTCAAAATACGCAATTTATAGTAGTTAGTTTGCGTAAACCTATGATAGAATCAGCGAATAGGACTATCGGCGTTACTCAAAAAGAAAAAGGAATTACCCGAGTCACCGGCGTGAAACTGAGAGAAGATTAGAAAGCAGTTTGGGGTTTCTACCCCAACAATAAAAAGCAGGGTGGGATTGCTATCCCGCCAAATTAGGGAAGTAAAAGAGAAAAATGACACAAGCATTAATGCCAAAAGAAATTATAGAAAATAAAATCTACATCATTCGAGGACAAAAAGTCATGCTTGATAAAGATTTGGCGTGGCTTTATGAGGTGGAAACAAAAAGACTTAACGAGGCTGTTAAAAGAAATACGGAAAGATTTCCCGAAGACTTCATGTTTCAATTAACAAAAGAAGAATGGGCCAACTTGATATCACAATTTGTAATATCAAGTGAAAATCAATTTTTGAGGTCGCAAATTGCGACCTCAAAATCAGAAGATAGCAGAGGCGGTCAAAGATATTTGCCATACGCCTTCACAGAACACGGTGTAGCAATGCTTTCAAGCGTTTTGAGAAGCAAGAGAGCGATTGCGATGAATATCCAAATCGTAAGAATTTTTAACCGATTGAGAAATATGGCAATCGAACATAAGGATTTGCACGATGAATTAATAGAGCTTAAAAATGCATTCATTAAGTATGCAAGAGAAAATAACTTGGAACTGGAAGAAATTTACAAGCAGCTGGATTACTTGAACGATGTAACGAAACCTGCTACAATAGGTTTTAAGTAGATAGTAGGTTGTGGGGTTTCTACCCCAACAATAAAAAAGTAAAAGCCGTAGGGTGGGTTTCCTAACCCACCAAGCAAAGGAAGTAAAAGAGAAAATATGGCAGAGGCAATCAATTACAATTCAATAGGAATAGGTGGGGTAGCCCCACTCCCTAATCAACCTCTCTCGAAACATCCACCGGATGTTTCGCTCGGCAGAGTCCTTCAAGGGGGGCGGGAATATGCGAATGACCTTAATTTTGTATCTGTTAATCCTGTTACTCAGGAATTTGACGGGATTGAAATCCTTGTTTCTATGGCAAAAACGGGAAAAATTAACCCTTGGAATATTGATATTGTAGATATTACCGATAAGTATCTCGCTCAGCTTTTTCAAATGAAGTCACAGAACCTCAGATTAACGGGCCGGACACTTTTGTTCGCAGCAATTTTGCTGAAACTGAAATCAAATGTTCTGGAAGATATTGATATTGTGGAATTTGAAGGGGCAGAAGAAACACAAGATTTTGAGATTAATGATGACAATTTTGAAGCTGATTATACTCAAGAGTACAATACCAACAACGTGATTTCAATTGACGAAGTTCTGCAACGCCGCACCAGCGTACGTTTAAACAGAAACCGCGTAGTAACTCTGAAAGACTTAATCCGTCAGCTGGAATTTTACGAAATGATTGACAGAAAACAGTCTTTGAAAAACGCCCACGAGCGTGCAAAAAGAAGAGTGCGTTCTTACGCAAACTTAACCTCCGATGATATCATAAACCTTGCACATGAAGAATACATTGAAGACAGCGTTCAAAAATTAAGGGAAAATCTTGAACAGATTTTTAAGAAAGAAAAGAAAATTGAATTAAATGAGCTTATACTGTTAGGTATGGACAGAATCACGGCATACATAGCACTTTTGTTTTTGTCCGCCGAAAGCGATTACGACCTTGTGCAGGATGAATTCTATTCGGATTTGTATGTGATAAAAGGGTAATAAAAATGAATGAACTGGTTCCTGTTGAGATTATTGAGAATAAGATTTTTGTAATTCGCGGAGAAAAGGTTATGCTGGACCGTGATTTAGCACAGCTTTATGAAATCGAAACAAAGAGGTTAAATGAAGCCGTAAAGAGAAATATTGAAAGATTTCCTGCCGGTTTTATGTTTAAATTAACAAAAGATGAATTCAAAGAACTGGTCGCAAATTGCGACCGGTTAAGCCCGCTTAAACATTCGAGTACTGAACCTTTTGTTTTTACCGAGCATGGAGCACTTATGCTTTCAAGTGTTCTAAATTCAAAAAAAGCAATAAACGTAAGCATTCAAATTATAGAAGTTTTTAACAAACTCAGAAAGTTTGCACTGAGCCAAAATCAGCTTGCCGAAAGGATAAGCTCTTTGGAACAGGCGTTTATGAACTACTCCAAAGACAACAACGAAGATATTGAAGATTTACAAAGGGCGGTGTCCTACTTGCTGGATATAACAAAACCTGCTACAATAGGTTTTAAAGGCTAAGGATAAATGATAGAAAATTTAAAATCAAAAATAGAAGCAGTATTATTCACAACGGCAAAGACTTTGAAGCTCAAAGAAATTGCCGAGATTTTGGGCAGCGAAGCGGATGAAACAGAAGAAGCTTTATTGGGATTAATTATGGATTATGCTTCCCGTGATGGAGCGTTAGAAATTGACGACGAAGACGGTTACATTCTGCAGGTCAAAACGGAGCATATGGATATTGTTGAAAAGCTCTGCCCTGTTGAACTAAAACCTGCCGTTTTAAAAACTTTAACCGTAATTGCACTGAAGGAGCCAATCAGACAGGCTTATCTGAAGGAATTGCGAGGCTCAAATGCCTACGAACACGTCCAAGAGCTGGTGGAAAAAGGTTTGATATCCAAACATCGGGATAAAAACGGCCGTTCGTTCAACCTTAAAACCACCCAGAAATTTAATGAGTATTTCAAACTTAAGGGCGATGCCAAAGCTCTGGCAAAATTTCTGGAAATAGAAAAAGGGGTCAAGGACAATCCTCAGGATGAGTAGAGTACAGGACCCGCACCACTTTTGAAAGGTTGAAATGTTGAAAAAAAAATTTCCGGTTATTATTCTAATATTGACAATCGCTTTCTCACTTTTATTTTTGAGCAAGGTACTTCCGAGTATTTATTTGAATGCCGGCAAAATTGCTTACCGAAGAGGGAATTATAAGGAAGCCTGCTCCGAGTTTAAAATGGCGGTCCGCCTTAATCCCAAAAACGTGGATGCAAGATATTACTACGTTCAGGCCTTAATTAAACTTCCGCCGACTTTAAAAGTTCAGAAAGAACTTTATGAAATTTCTCAAGAAAATTTGTCGGACAGTGCGGATTTGATTGCCGACAGGCAAATTTCAAAATGGAAAAACCGAATTTCTTTTGATTTCGGCGAAAATTACATTGAACAGGTCACTTTTGACAACAAAATTTTAAGATGGGACAAATCAAAATTCCCCATAACAGTAAATGTCGAAAGCACTTCTTCAAGCCAATTGCCGGAATATTACGAAATAGGGGCCAAGCTTGCTTTTGTACAATGGCAGATTTCAACCAATAATTTCATCCGGTTTAAATTTGTAAATAATCCCCAAAAATCACAAATAATAGTAAAATTTGCCCCAATTGCCGAAAGGAAAAATTGTTCACGGGAAGAATGCAAATACATAGTGGCCTACACAATGCCAACGATAAAGGGCAATTTGCTTAATAAAATGGATATTACATTTTACAAAACAAATAATTTGAATCAACATTTTGCCGAAAAAGAAGTTTACAATACTACTCTGCATGAAATCGGCCATGCCCTCGGGATTATGGGACATAGCTACAACAAAGGCAATTTGATGTACATGCAAAGCAATCAGAACATTTTTTTCAATAAATTCCGAAGTAATTTTCAGATGATTTCACCGCAAGATTTAAACACTCTAATGTTACTGTATCGACTGGCTCCGGATATTACCAATACCCCTTTGAGCCAATTCAATACCAGCCACCAGATTTTTGCTCCCATAGTTTTGGGTTCTGAAAAACAAATTAACTCCAGAAAAATACTTGAAGCACAAAATTATATTAATGCGGCCCCGAAATTACCAAACGGCTATATAGATTTATCATCGGCTTACTTAGAAGAAAAAGAATATAATTCTGCGATTGAAGCAACAAAGAAAGCTCTGGAGTTTTCGTCAACAGAGAATGATAAATTTATTGTTTATTATAACTTTGCCGTTATTTATATGAACCTGCGGGAGTGGGATAACTCTCTGAAATATGCCGAACTTGCAAAGCAAATTCAGCCGTCATCCGCTTCGGATGTTGACGCATTAATATCAAAAATAAAATTTAACAGAAAAAGCAGAGGATTTGCGAAAAAAATCTATACACAATCTTTGGAAAAAAATCCTGCAAATATAAATGACTCTATAAGCTTAACAAAAATTTATTTGAGAGAACTGAATTTGGCTCAAGCCGGCAAAACCTTAAATCACCTTATTGCAGCCAATCCTAAGGCAAAATCAGACCCGAGACTTGAAGACTACAGGGTATTGATATTTTTATTTAAGTAGTAAAATTGTAAATAAATTTACGTTTGGTAGCAAAAAAATTTTCAGCGGGTTTTATTAAACTAAAGTGCGACAAATCTCGCTAAAAATGGAGTGTTTATATGAGAATTGACAACCAGAATTACGGCAACCGCAATGTTAATTTTAAAATGAATTTTCCCGTCAAAGTAGCCGGCAAAGTACAAACAAGGTGTGGCGTAAGAATCCGTCAGGCAATACTGGATGAAAATATTTCAGGGGCTATACGTTCCCTCGTCAGACTTTTAGAGGGCCGCCAACAAATGGAAAAAGCCGATAAAGAAGCCTTCCTCAGGATGTTTAATAATATTCCGGATTATGAGATGCCCGAAAAACCTGTTAAAGCATGTTCACTTGTGAGGTATTATTCTAAAAACGGTGATGCGTATTTGTTTACGGGAAAAGATGCAAAAATAGTTAACGAAATAGGCAAAAAATTCGGGCCTGCCAAACAGACAACAAAGACGCTTGACGTAGCTTTGCTAGGTGAAAAGTACGGCAATGCAATTTCAAATTTAATCAGCAATACTTCCCGTCAGCTTAAAATAATGCTAAAAAAAGGTGAAAAAAGAGAACCCGTAGAACTTCATATTTACGCAGATTGCTTGCCGCGTAAACTTAAAAATGGGGAATTGAGATATGATTTTAAAATTTATAAACTTTCTTTTGAAAAAATCGGAACTCCTCTTGAGTTAGATAAGAACACGGCCCCAATTTTAAAACCCGAGAAAAAAGAACCTATAAAAAGTTTAAAAAGAAAAACACCGAGAAAAACCAATGACCCGCTGCAAACTAAAATGAATTTTTTCGCAACTGTGTAAAAATTATTAATAAATTGTTTTAATTCATAATTTTTTGGAATATAATATTCCGGTTGACGTCTTTATTCGTTAATGAATAATGACCGGTTAAAATTATTGGAGAAATTAATGTACAATGTTGCGATTATAGGAGCGGGACCCGCAGGGATTTTTACTGCTTTAGAGATTATGAAACTGAAACCTGACTGGAAAGTTATTTTGGTTGAAAAGGGCAAAAAAATCGAAAAAAGAAAATGTTTTTTGCGTGAAGGATACAAATCGTGTCCGGGCTGCAAAAAATGCGGTCTTTTGTGCGGCTGGGGCGGAGCCGGAGCGTTTTCTGACGGGAAATTAACCCTAACGCCTGACGTTGGCGGACATTTAGGCGACTATATGCCAAGAAAAGACGTCGAAGAATTAATCGACTACACTGATAAGATTTACCTGAATTTTGGTGCCACTGAAGTTATTTATGGAACAGACAAAGAAGATTATGCCAAAATTGCCCATCAGGCAACACTTGCCGAATTAAAACTTGTCCATTCACCTGTAAGACATATGGGAACCGAAAGAAGCCTGAACGTCCTTAAAAATATGCAGGATTTTTTGACGGACAAAATTACAATATTGTATGACGAAACCGTAGACAAATTAATTGTTAAAAACGGGCAGGTAAAGGGGTTTACGACTAAAGGCGGACAGACTATAAATGCTGAATATACAGTTATCGCACCGGGCAGAGAAGGTGCCGACTGGCTCACGGCGGAATTTGCGGAAAACAAAATAGGAATGGTCAACAACGCCGTCGATATCGGCGTCAGGGTTGAACTTCCCGCTCCTGTGCTTGAACCGATAACCGAAAAACTTTATGAATCAAAATTAATTTATAATTCGCCGACTTTTGGCGACGAAGTCAGAACTTTCTGTATGAACCCTTACGGCGAAGTCGTAAGCGAAAATTACAACGGAATTTTAACCGTAAACGGCCATAGTTACGCAACAAGAAGAACCGCAAACACAAACTTTGCACTCCTTGTATCGGAAAAATTCACAGAACCCTTCAAAGAACCGATTGCCTACGGGCAGCACGTTGCAAGGCTGGCAAATATGCTCGCAGGCGGGGTTTTGGTCCAAAGATTTGGCGATTTGCTTGACGGACGCCGCTCTACCGTCGAAAGAATTAACTCAAGCATAATCACACCAACCTTAACATCCGCAACACCGGGGGATTTAAGCTTGGTACTGCCTTACAGGCAATTATTAAGTATTATCGAAATGCTCTACGCACTTGACAAAATCGCTCCGGGTGCAGCTTCAAGATACACTTTGCTTTACGGAGTCGAAGTTAAATTTTACTCCGCAAGGGTCAAGCTGACAGATGAACTTGAAACCGAAGGGGTCAAAAACCTTTTCACAATCGGCGATGGAGCAGGAGTAACAAGAGGTTTAATTCAGGCTTCAGCCTCCGGAATTCATGCCGCAAGAGTTATTTGCTCCAGGTAGATGGACAGTTGAAAGTTTGATAAGCTAACTTTTTGACTCTTTGCATCTAAAACTAGGTGAACATTTATGCATAATCCACTAAATGATAAAATGTTTTTATTCTGCATGAAAAGTCAACATTTGTGTTGACTTTTCATGCAGAATAGTTTATACTTATATCATGAAAGACATTCAAACATATAATGAACCGGCATTTGACAATAAAACAGGCTATTTAATAAGCGGCATTTACTTAATGAAAATTGATGATTTGTTAAATCATGAAATCTTAGGAGGTACAGCCAAAAGAAAAAACTTAATTTATTCTCTGAAAGAAGCTTGTGAAATTTATTGGTCTTATGGAATATATGAAATATATGTAAACGGTAGTTTTGCGACAATAAAGGAATATCCCAACGATATTGACGGATATTTGCGAGTTGATGTTAAAAGTGAAAGTTTTATAAAGTTAACATCCAGCGGAAACATTTGGGGACAACTTCAATCAATAGGCACATATAAATTACCAATGTGGCATAAATACAAAATCGAATTTTATGTAGAAAATAAATATGAACAATTTCATAATTTCTTTACCCATTCAAAAGATGGCATTGAAAGAGGAATTATAAAACTAATTAAAGGAGGTCAAAATGATTAAATCTGAACACCAAAAAAATATAACATTAAAACGCATCAAAGAATTTAAAAAACATCTAAATGATCTCGATGAGTGGTCTTCAGGTAGTGTTAATTCCATAATCGGACAATTAGAGCAAGAGCTTGAAGAATATGAAAGATTAAAAAAAGGCGAGTATACTTTGCCCAAAAACATTCCTTTTGGCGAATTATTAAAATGCATTGCCAAAGTAAGAATATCAAAAGGTTTGTCTCAACAAGATTTGGCCAATCTTTTGGGATTAACTAAACAGCAAATTAATAGGTACGAAGAATATGATTACCAAAATGTTTCATTATCAAAAATAAATGAAATATTAGAGGTTTTAGGTTTAACTGTTAGCTTGGAACATTTCAAAAAAGCCGCATAGACAAAGGGGCAAAAGAAATCGGCTTTTTTTGACTTATGCCCAAATCTCGTGGTATAATCTCACTATGAACAGTAAAATCAGTTTGACTACACAAAATCGTTTAATATTATTCGGGCTTATTTCAAGCACTTTGCTTATTGTTGGAATTGCCCTGTTTGCGAGCGTCAGCATCCAAAGTAAATTGAACGAGGGTTATCAGAACTTCGGGAAAATTATTTCTAAAACACTTGCAATCGAGAGTACCGATGTTATCAAAGATATTCCGGAGTTTGAAAAATATGACAAACTAAAATATCATTCCCAGTCTATTCTTAACAGCAACGACGACATTGCGTTTATTGAATTTACGGACAGCAAGGGAAACATAATTTATTCAAGCAAAGAGGATTATTCTCGTCAGGCCAGAGGCTCAAAAATTGCAGTAAGTTCTCCGATGATTGTAAAAAAACTCGGAAAATCCTATTCAATCGGCTCGGTTATGGTCGGGCTTTCGGGGAATATTATCAACCAGATTTCTTCTACCACAAGAGCATCTTTATTGTTTGTTTTCGTAGTTGCATGGGCAGTTTTTGCCCTGGTAATCCTAATAAACACTTACCTAATAACAAGGGAACTGAGAATTTTGCACCATGGAGTCAGAAAAATTTCTACGGGCGAATTCGGATATAAAATTCAGGGCAAAGGCGTCAGCTCGGAAGTCCGTGAACTTTTTGACGCATTTAACGACATGTCAAACCGTTTGCACCTGTACGAGGAACAAAATGTCGAGCAGCTGACCTTAGAAAAGAACAAACTTGAGGCCGTTTTGATGAGTATTGCAAACGGGGTCGTTGTTTGCGATAATTTTGACAATGTTGTTTTGGTTAATAATCAGGCACAAAGGCTTTTGGAAGTTAACGAAAGTGAAATTTTAAACACAAAAATTCAGCTCTACTGCGATTCTGACGGGGAACTCTGCTTTAAGGAAAAAATCGAACAATTTAAAGATACTCCGCTTGATATTATGGAAAATAAACCGCTTGATTTTAATATCAAAGTCGATAAAAGGATTATAAAAGCTGTCATATCTCCAATGTTTTCGAGGAATAAGGATTACGTCGGCTACATTATTGTGCTGATTGATGTCACCAGAGAAACCGAGATGGACAAAATCAGAGGACATTTTATTTCAAATGTTTCTCACGAACTTAGAACTCCCGTAACTGTTTTGAGAAGCTACATTGACACTTTGTACAACTTCGGGAACGAGTTTGATTTTAATACCCAAAAGGAATTTATCGGCGTGATGAATCAGGAAATAATTCGCCTAAATCGGCTTGTAAACGATATTTTGGACTTTTCAAGGCTTGATTCCAGTAACATTAAGCTTGAAAAGAAAAACGGAAACATAGCTGCTTTAATAGAAAATTGCGTAAATTCTATGCAGGTTTTAGCCCGAGAACGCAATTTAACTTTCTCAATTATGAAAGAACCCGACCTGCCGGAGGTAACGTTTAACGAGGGAAGTATTGAACGTGCGTTGAAAAATATTTTATCCAATGCTATTAAATATTCGCCTGATGACGGAAGGATTAAGATAAGAGCCGAAAGGTCAAGAATGGGCGATTTTGTAGAAATAAGCGTCGAAGATCAGGGTCCAGGAATATCGGAAGAACATCAAAGAAGGATTTTTGAAAGATTTTTCAGAATTGAAAACGACACCCATACTATTAAGGGTACTGGGCTGGGGCTTCATCTGGTCAGAGTTGCTGTTGAAAAACACCATCAGGGCCAAGTTTTTGTTCAGTCAAAATTAGGAGAAGGTTCTACTTTCGGGTTCAGATTGCCGATAAATCCCCCCGCGGAAGAGGAAAACAGCAGACCGCCGGAAGAGGACATTGAGTACCCGCCAATTGCCCAAAATAATGAGGAACAAGATTAAAAAAGGTTAAAGGTTGGCAATTTTGCTAAAGCAAAATCGTTCATCCTTCCTACTCACTTTACCGCTTGACCCTTGAAAAGACCTCGACGTCCACATCGTCAAACGTGTTTGCGGAAAAATAGGCACAAGATGCGACCATAGCCGCATTGTCCGTGCAGTATTTCATCTGCGGGGCGTTGACTTTGTAACCACCGTTTTCATTTTTTTTCAGTTCAAAAAACTTTCTTCTAATCTCAGAATTTGCCGCAACGCCCCCTGCCAAAACAATCTGTTTATAGCCCGTTTCCTCAAGTGCGGATTTAACCTTCTTCAAAAGAGTTTCCGAAACTGTTTCCTGAAAGCTTGCACAGAGGTCAACAAGCTTGGGTTGAATAGTTGTTATATTAAACCTTTCAACCTTTCGACCTTTCGACTTTTCAACTTCTTCAAGTTTTTGTACCAGTCTTAAAACAGCGGTTTTCAATCCGCTAAAGCTGAAATCATACCCGCCGACCTTACTTATAGGCAGCTTAAACGCAAATTTATTCCCCTCTTTGGCCAATTTGTCAAGCAAAGGCCCGCCCGGATAAGGCAGCCCAATGAGCCTTGCAACTTTGTCATAAGCCTCACCGACAGCATCGTCAAGGGTTTCACCGATAATTCTCTGTTCAGAATGTGATTTGACTTCAATAATTTGTGTATGCCCGCCGCTTATCAACAGTGCAATGAAAGGCGGTTTCAGGTCCGTATCAATATAATTGGCACACACATGTGCATTCAGGTGATTAACCCCGATGAAAGGCTTGTCATATACCAATGCAAGAGTTTTCGCAGCATTAAGCCCGACTAAAAGCGAACCTACAAGTCCGGGGCCGACTGTTCCGGCAAAAGCTGTAATATTCTCGGGCTTTAATCCGGCTTGCCCAAAAGCCTCTTCAATAACAATATTTATAGCTTCGAGGTGTTCTCTGGCTGCGATTTCGGGAATAACCCCGCCATATTTTTCGTGGGTCTTAATCTGAGAGGCAACCACGTTTGACAGAACTTCACGACCGTTTTTCACAATCGCACAGGCAGTTTCGTCACAACTTGACTCGATTGCCATTATATAATTGTCATATCCGGAATCTTCTCCGATTTTAACGGATTTTTGGCTAAATAGTGTCTTTTTTTCGCTGTTCATAGTAATATTGTACAATAAATAAAAATTAAAGAGTTTGAAAGGTGACTAGATTATAATGTGAACTGTTTCGCATAACCATTCACCTGTTCACCTGTTAAGCTATTCAACTAAGGAACGAATGAACTTTATAGATAAATCAAAAATTAAAATAATTTCAGGCTATGGCGGAAACGGCATGGTGGCGTGGCGTAGAGAAAAATATGTTGACAAAGGCGGACCTGCGGGCGGGGACGGCGGAGACGGCGGAGATGTTTATTTCATCGCAAACGAAAACATGTCAACCTTGATGGATTTTAAGTACAAATCGGTTTTCAAAGGCGAAAGCGGTGTTAACGGCAGAAGCAAAAGCCAACACGGACGCTGCGGGAAAGATTTATACATAAAAGTTCCCGTGGGAACTATGATAAGAGATTTAAGAACAGGAAATATAATCGGTGATTTGGTTAACCACGGTGACACAATCCTTGTGGCAAAAGGCGGCAGGGGCGGCCGTGGAAACGCACGTTTCGCAACGGCACAAAAACGTGCCCCGCAGTTTTGCGAACCCGGTGAACCTTCAATCGAAAGAGATTTGGAACTGGAACTGAAATTAATCGCAGACGTCGGGCTTTTGGGAATGCCAAACGCCGGAAAGTCGACATTTATAAGCGTGATTAGCTCCGCCAAGCCAAAAATTGCAGATTACCCTTTCACAACGCTTGTTCCTCATTTAGGCGTCGTGACGAAACCTTCGGGTGACGGATTTGTCGTTGCAGATATTCCGGGGTTAATAGAAGGTGCAAGCGAAGGTGTCGGGCTGGGTCATGAATTTCTCAGACACGTCGAAAGATGCCGTTTTTTGGTACATATTGTTGACTTGACACAAAGCAATCCTATGGAAAATTACAAAAAAATTAATAGCGAATTAAAAAAACATTCACAAAGACTTGCCGATTTATATCAAATCGTTGCATTGAATAAAATCGACGCTATTACCGCCGAAGAAAAGCAAAAGTATTTAAAAGAGTTCAAAAAAGTTTCCGATGATGTGTTTGCGATTTCGGCCGTTACCGGCGAAAATGTTGAGGATTTGAAGAATTTTATCGCCCAAAAAGTCGATGAAATTCCAAAACCGAAATTTGATGTTGACGTAAAAGAAGATTTGGACGCCTATAATAACGACGACAGTTCATTTGAGGTTATAAGAACCGACAAAGATTCTTTCGTGGTATTGGGCGGAAAAATAAAACGTCTGGCTCAGGTAACGGATGCAAGAAATCTTGAGCAGGTTATCAGATTGCAAAATATTTTGACGAATATGGGCGTTTTTGAATCGCTCAAAAAACTCGGGATAAAAGACGGCGACACGGTCGTCGTCGAACACCTTGAATTTACCCACTACGAAGAAACCTTATGGAATGAAGGTAAAGGCTACTAGGGGGAAATGATAACATATAGGGTTACATTAATTTTAATTAAAAAATAATAACTGGAATACTGATTTATGAAAAAATATGCCATTCTAAATATGTTGAACGATATTCAATTAACACCACCATTAAACTCTTTTAAGTTAAATAATTTTATTATTTGTGATAATGAATACCTTAAAAATGTTTATCCTTCACTTGGGAAAAATGGTTTTAATGATGATTACAAATATTTAATTTATGAAACTAATGAAAATATAAAAAGTAAATCTTTTGAAAATAAATTTACTAATATAATTAATGATTTTATAAATATTTTTTTGTATTTTAATGCAAAAAAAATCTATAGTAAAAGCGTATATGGTTCTTTTTTCAAAAGACATCAAAATGAAGAATTACATTTTAGTTACACAGATATTAGTTTTTCTAGTAAAATCGAATCTTACAGTATAAAAAATCATAAATATAAAATTGATGAAAAAATTTTCAAAGCAAAAGGAAATAATAAAAAATTGTTTAATTATATAGAAAACGAACCCCCAACGGAGATTGAAAGAAAAATAAAACTGGCTGTAAGTTGGATTGGACAATCCTTAGAGAAAGCGAATTTGGACGAAGCATATATGGAATTATGTATTGCCCTAGAAACACTATTGAGTGGGTACAACAGCCCCATGGAAAGAGGTACTGCATATCAACTAAGAGAATATGGAGCCTTTTTAGCTACAAAAAATAAAAACAAAAGAGTTTCTATATATAATGACCTAAAAATTTTATATAACATTAGATGTACAATTTCACATAGTGGAATAGCTAAAAAGTTAACAACAAAAGAATATTATCGGTTACTTAAAATATTAAAAGCTATTATAAACGAATTATTTATTCTTCTTGAGACAAAAAATATTACTACCCATAAAAAATTACAAGATTATATTGATGAAATAAAATTTGAAAATAAATAACTTACTCCCTCTTTCTGAAGTTTGTGGGTTACCTAACCCACCTTTTGGATTGCTTCGGGGGTGAATATAATTACCTTTTTACATAATCCTTCATTTTTATCCCCCTCGCAACGACGCTTGCAGTCAGGCTTCCTAGCCTTGCGTCATTGCGAGACAAGGGTTTTTAGACTTAAAACAATTGAGGGAACGAAGCAATCTGTCCAACTTTATAGTCTGAAATATTTTCAAAATGCATATTCCGAGGCTATTAGAGTTAGAATAAGTTCATTTAACAAGCATTTATAACTCTTGCATAATTCCTGTAATATGAGTCCGTTATTTTTCAATAAATTCAAGTTTAAACCCGAGAATATCCGCAATTATATATGCCTCTTTCAAGGACAATTTTTCAAGCCGCAACCTGTGTGAAATTCTTTGGAATGTGTATTTCTCACCAGTTTTTTCTGTCATTAACTCGGCCAGCTTTGTTATTGTTACACACTTTTGTGCCAATAATGTTTTTATTTTATCTCTTATATGCATATATCAATTATATTTAACTTGACAAAATCTGCATGATGGTTTATATTTTAATTAGTATTTGAATTAAATAATTCAAATACTAATTAAACAATTTACATAAGTAGAATTTGGTGGTTGAATGAATAATGAGTTTAAACAACTGGATAGCAGAAAAGGATGGTGGGCTTCAACCCATAAAAAGGCGTTCACTCTAGCCGAAGTGCTGGTTACACTGACCATTATCGGGGTTCTTGCGGCGTTGACACTACCTGTACTGATTGCTAACTCGCAAAAAGCCGTATATGTTGCAGGTGCAAGAAAAGCTTATTCTTTATGGAATCAGGCCTTAATCCAAATGGCCGCCGATGGCGGCTGTATAGGCGATTTAAGCTGCTTCTTCGACTCGGCCGATTTAAAAACCATGGGAGATAAGATAGTTAAATATTTTAACGTGGCAAAAAACTGTGATACTACAACTTCAGGCTGTTTCTCAGATACGGTGGCACGAAATTTTGATGGTAGCGACATGGCAGGCGGATATGATGGTACCGGTTATTACAGGTTTATAACGGCAGATGGCATGTCTGTTATTCTTGCTACCCCTTCTTTGGGCTGTAGCGGTTCAGGCGGATATTTAACAAAAATGTGCATGCTATACTTTTATATCGATGTTAATGGACTTAAAAAACCTAATGCTTTTGGGCGTGATATATTTCGGTTTGCAATTGACAATGATAACGGGCCTGCTTTATATCCTCTTGGCGGGGCTAAATACGTCCCTTGGAAAATTAATAAAGCTTGTGACGACGGATATAACGGCGGAACAGACAAACATGGTTACTATTGCATCGGCCGTATCATCGACGAAGGCTGGCAGATGAATTACTAGCGGGGGAAATTGGGAATTGGTAATTGGGAATTGAGAACAGAACCGTTCGACCATTCAACTTATCGACTAAAAAAGGGAAACGGGAGAAGGGAAAAGCCCTCGGATAGTCGCTTCCCTTACATTTTATGTCGGCGGGATAGAGATAGGATTTGTATGTTTTTTGGATTGCTTCGGGGGTAAATATAATTACCTTTTTACATAATCCTTCATTTTTATCCCCCTCGCAACGACGTAAAACAAAAAGGGGCTGTCTAAAAAGTCCCCTCGTCCTCCCGAAACATGAGTTATCGGCTTCAAAAAAATCATTCTTAATTCGGGATCTCATGTGTGGGATGCCAGATTAAGGACAATCTACGAGGAGCCGATAACCCATGTTCCGGCACGACGTTAGTTGTTAAGAGGGGACTTTTTAGACAGCCCCTTTATTTAGTACATTTATCTGCTTTACCTTAACAAAAAAACATGAAACTGTTTTGCTTTAGTGATAATCATGGCAGAGTCTGGTTTTTCTTGCCTTCTTTTGCCGAAATCTTTGATTTCGTGCAAAATGGCTTCACGACTTGCATTAATTACCCATTTTTTGGTAACAATATACAATAGTGAAAGGTTACTTTTCTTTTTTACCAAAAGAAAAGTAACTACATCATGCCGCCCATACCACCCATGCCGGCCATTGCCGACATATCAGGCATTGCAGGTTTATCTTCCTGAATTTCCACAACCGCCGCTTCTGTTGTCAACAGCATTGAAGCAACTGACGCTGCGTTTTCCAATGCGGAGCGGGTAACTTTTGCAGGGTCAACGATTCCTGATTTAATCATATCGGCAAATTCGTTTTTCAGTGCATCATAGCCGAAAGCATCTTTTTCCGCTCTGACTCTGTCGATTACAACGTCGCTTTTTGCACCGGCGTTATTGGCAATTAACCTCAAAGGAACGTCAAGTGCTGAGGTTAGAATTTTGAACCCGATTTTTTCGTCATCCGTTTCAAATTTTTCAGAAGAAATCTTGTTTTCAAGTTCTTGCTGAACACGAATCAAAGCGACGCCGCCGCCCGGAACTATTCCTTCTTCGTTGGCAGCACGGGTTGCGTTAAGAGCGTCTTCTATTCTAAGCTTTCTTTCTTTTAATTCAACTTCAGTTGCCGCACCAACTTCAATAACGGCAACACCGCCTGAAAGTTTCGCCATGCGTTCCTGAAGTTTTTCCTTGTCGTAGCTGGAATCAGAAGCTTCTATCTGTTTTTTAATCAACTTGATTCTTTCTTCGACGGCCTTTTTCGTTTCGTCACCGACAACGACCGTTGTTTCATCTTTTGTAACGGTAACCCTTTTGGCATGTCCCATCATTTGAGTTGTAACGTTTTCAAGCTTAATGCCGAGTTCTTCGGTGAACATTTCGCCGCCTGTTAAAACAGCGATATCTTCAAGCATATCTTTTCTTCTGTCGCCAAATCCAGGAGCCTTGACTGCCACAGCCCTGAGAACTTTTCTCATTGTGTTGACAACGAGTGTTGCCAAAGCTTCGCCTTCAACGTCTTCCGCAATTAACAGAAGTGAACGGCCGTCACGTGCAACCTGTTCCAAAACAGGAACAAGGTCAGCTATTAAATTGATTTTTTTATTAACACAAAGTACGTAAGCGTCTTCCAGCACTGTTTCCATACGTTCGGCGTCGGTTACGAAGTAAGGCGAAATGTAGCCTTTGTCGAACTGCATTCCCTCAACAACTTTCAAATTTACTCCGAAAGATTTTGATTCTTCGACTGTTATAACACCGTCATGTCCGACTTTTTCCATCGCTTCGGCAATCCATCCGCCGATTTCTTTGTTGTTGCCGGCTGAAATTGTTGCGACCTGAGCGGTTTCTTCTTTTGTGTTAACTGCTTTTGACATGGATTTGATTTTAGCAATTGACATCTCAACTGCTCTGTCAATTCCGCGTTTCATACCCATAGGGTTGGCACCGGCGGTAAGGTTCTTCAATCCTTCTTTAACGATTGCCTGAGCCAAAACGGCTGCGGTTGTTGTGCCGTCACCGGCGACATCGTTTGTTTTGGAAGAAACTTCCTTTAACAGTTGGGCTCCGGCGTTTTCAAGTCCGTCTTTAAGCTCGATTTCTTTTGCGATTGTCACTCCGTCGTTGACTATTTGGGGTGCCCCGAATTTCTTTTCTAATATTACATTGCGGCCCTTTGGTCCTAATGTTACTTTTACAGCGTCTGCTACCGCATCAATCCCTTTTAGAAGGCTTTTGCGTGCTTCTTCCTGAAAAACTATACGTTTACTCATTTTATATTCTCCTTATAACCTACTCTATTACTCCCAAAACATCTTTAATTGAGATGATTTTCAGGTTTTCATTGCCGACTTTGACATCGGTGCCTGAATATTTTGCGAAAAGTATAATTTCGCCGACCTTGACATCCATCGGTTCTCTCTCGCCGCTGTCAAGAGTTTTGCCTTGACCTACCGCAATGATTTCACCTTTTTGTGATTTTTCTTTTGCACTGTCGGGAATAAAAATTCCGCCCGAAGTTTGTTCTGTGTCTTCAATAACTTTGATAACAATTTTGTCTGCCAATGGTTTGATTGCCATGATTGTTCGCTCCTTCTTTTGCTTATTATAACTTTTACTTTTTGAGGGTTGGAGGGTTAGCTTTAAAAAAGCCAAACTTCTAACCTTCTAAACCTCTAATCTTCCATACTATATCATTAAAATCATCAAATGTAAATTTTTCTTAAAATATTAACAAAAAATTAATTGTTTTGTTTTATAACACATGTAATAACTAAAAAGGAAGCAAATTATGAACGTATCATTCACAGGAATACAAAACGCAGGGGCCATAAATATTCTTGACAATCAAAGATTTGTTTGTCAATTGACCGACAAAGGCTCAAAGGATTTGTCAGAATTTGAAGGAGTTCTTAAAAAATTTCCTGACCCGTTAAATCTCGGGTTTTTAAGGATGGATATCTGGAATTATCCTGCAGACGGGATGGATTTAGACTTCTTTCTCAATAATAAGCCCCTCAAGATGCAAGATGAAAACCTGAATACTTTTAGTAAGCTTGCAAAAATGTTTAAATCAATAATCGAAAGCAAGGAGGGCTTTTTTGTCTCAAAAGATTACCTCGAAGATATGGATTGTGCAAAAAACTTTATGGATGGTTTTATTGAAGCAGAACCTAACGTAATAGAAAGTTTTCAGCAAAACTTACCGTTTAAAGATTATCATAGTATGGAAGATGTTAAAAAATCGGCAAAGTTTGCTTTTGAGTCAATAACCGAATCTATAAAGAAGTTTCTAAAATAGCTTTAATAAATAATGGAGATTAAAAATATGAACGTATCATTCACAGGAATTAAAAACGTAGGGACACTGACTTTCAGTGTGGACGGAATATACAAAAAAGTGACCCGTATGATTGCCGTACTTGACGGTGAAGATTTGGTGAATTTTAAAAAAATGCTGAGAGACAACGATTTCAATACCAAACTTAAAAACGATGTATTGCAAATAGACGCCTTTGAGGATAGAGACCCGAATTTTCCTGCCCGTAATTTAAACAACATCACAATAAACACCGAAAACTTGCTCCCTGACCCCAGAGACTTGACTGTATTGCACAAAACATCCAAACTTTTGCAAAAGATTTTTATGAGAATAGATGAAGAGCTGGCTGTTTCAAGCGATTATATTTACAACAGAGAGTTCGCCCAAAATTCAATAGAAGTTGTTAAGGGTGACCAGATTGCAATAAATCATACTCCGCCTGAAGTTATACACAATCCTGACAACGTAAGAGCCAACGCTTTTACCATTTTTAGTGTAATTGAAAATACAATTGACGAAATCAGAACAATGCTTACTTAATCTTAATTACGGGAATTCTTAAAAAAAAATAAATTTAACTTGTTTATGTTTCTTGTTAAACTATAATAGTATTAGTTTCACAATAAAATATGGAGAAAAAAAATGAAACATAAACACAAAAAGGAAGAAGGAAATAATCCTTTCAAAACAGAAGATGCAAAGGTACCCGGATGCAAAGATACAGAGAAGAATGGGGAAGAAAATCTTTCAACCGTTCAACCTCTCGACCTTTCAACTAAACTTCAAGAGGATTTTGACAATCTTAACAACCAATATTTGAGGCTGGCGGCGGATTTTGACAATTATCGCAAAAGACAGGCTCAGGAAAGAGAAACCCTAATCCGCTACGGTGCCGAAGATGCCATGAGAAAATTAATCGAGGTTCTTGATAACTTTGACAGAGCCAAGCAGTCAATCGACGGTACAGATGACGTTAATCAGGTCAAAGAAAGCTTTAATGTGCTTTATAACCAGCTTTTCGACAATCTTTCCAAGCTCGGACTTGAAGTAATTGACTCTCAGGGCAAGGAATTTGACCCGAATTTTCATGAAGCGGTTATGCAAACCCCAACCGGCGAACACCCCGAAAATCATGTTATAATGGAGTTACAAAAGGGCTACAAATTTGGGGATAAGGTGTTGCGGCCTGCGTTGGTGAATGTAGCGACAAACGAGTAAAGGAATAAGGTTGAACGGTCGAACAGTTGAATGGTCGAACGGTTTTTAAAAATTAAACCTTTCAACTTTTCGACCATTCGACTTTTCAACTAAATAAGGAATTAATAAACAATGTCAGATTATTACGATATACTGGGAGTGAGCAAAGACGCGGAGAAGGACGAAATCAAGGGTGCTTTTAGAAAAAAAGCCAGAGAGTGCCACCCCGACGTTAACAAAGCTCCGGATGCCGAAAAGAAATTTAAAGAACTCGGAAAAGCTTACGAAACATTGATGGACGACGAAAAACGTTCATTATACGACCGATACGGCGAAGACGGGCTTAAAAATGCCGGATTTGACAACGGCGGACCTTTCGCCGGCGGATTTGGCGATTTAAACGATATTTTCAACTCAGTTTTCGGAAATATGGGAGGATTTGGTTTTTCCAGACAGGTTGACCCGAACGCACCTCAGCGTGGTGACGATTTGAGGGTTGATATCGAAATCGAATTTGAAGAGGCAGTTTTCGGGATTACAAAAGAAATTAAAATTGACCACCTTGAAACGTGTTTGGCATGCAAAGGCACAGGATCAGAACCCGGCAGCAGACCCACAACATGCCCGACCTGCGGCGGTTCGGGGAAAGTTCAGCAATCGACCCAAACGATTTTGGGCCATTTCACACAAATTACAACATGCCCCGATTGTATGGGCAAAGGAATAAAAATTCAAAATCCTTGCAAAGCCTGCAAGGGTTACGGCAGAATTGAAAGAGAAAAATCAATTGAACTAAAAATTCCGGCCGGAGTCGATAACGGCTCTAAAATGCGTCTTTCGCACGAAGGCGATGCGGGCAAAAACGGCGGGGCCGAAGGAGATTTGTATGTGGTTTTGCACGTTAAATCGTCCGACTACTTCAAGCGTGACGGGATAAACGTCTTAACTAAACTGGAAATCTCTCCTGCACAGGCCGTTCTGGGCGATGAAATAACAATAAAAACCCTCGACGGGGAAAAAGCGGTAAATATTTCCGCAGGTTCTCAAAACGGGGATTTCATAAGGATAAAAGGTGCGGGTGTTCCTCACCTTGGAAGAAGCTCCCAACGCGGCGAGCATATTGTGGTTTTAGACGTAAAAACTCCAACCGCCTTGTCTGATGAAGAAAAACAGCTTTATAAAAAATTATACGAGATTAACACAAAGAAAAAATTCCACGAAAAGGAAAGCATTATTGATAAGGTTAAAGGGGTATTTAATTAATAATTGTACAAATAAAAGCGTTCTTGGTATAATTTATCATGTCATTGCGAACCCTTCAGGGTGAAGCAATCCAAAGTAATTAATTTAATTTAAATCTCTTGGATTGCTTCGTCGTTCCACTCCCCGCAATGACGTGAACGCTCTTTAGCATAGGCTAGAA
This sequence comes from Candidatus Gastranaerophilaceae bacterium, assembly GCA_041678605.1. Lineage (GTDB taxonomy): Bacteria > Cyanobacteriota > Vampirovibrionia > Gastranaerophilales > Gastranaerophilaceae > JBAYNW01. Next base: position 46,912 of record JBAYNW010000002.1, read on the forward strand.
CATTTACCCGTAATGACACAAAAAAGGGAACTAAATGAAAAAGATACTTTTAACTTTAATAATAATGGCAACATGTGCGGCAAATGTTTTTGCGGCGAAAGTTCCTGATAACGTTAAAAATCTGGTGAAAAAAGACTTTGCACAGGCAGATTTCAGGTTTGACGGACTTATTACCCTGCCTGACGGAACGCTTTATTTGCCTTTGTATCCAGCATTGGTTAAAAAACCCGAAAAACTGGAGGTTAGAAGCACTATTCCGGCTAATAAAACTCTAACCGACAAGCCCGAAGTAGTAATTTTGAACAACGATTTCGTGTTTTTGAAAATTCTGACCGACCAAAAGGGAAGAAAAACAGTTTTGAATATAAAAGAGCCGCCGATTGAAGTAAGAACAGGGCTTTTGCCTCAAGACATGCTTGTTCCGACGGGGCTTATTATTCCGGATAACATAAAAGGAATTATCGGAAACCTTCAAATTCCGACCGCTCAAGATGCGGGGCTGAGAATTAAAGCCGAACCTTTTTTGGAACACAAAACCGTTAAAACTTCTCAGGCGACAAAAAATTTGGTTTCAAAAGTGCCTCAGCTGCAAAATAAAACGCTCTACATTGCGACCTGCTATTCCAAGAATATTCAGGTGGTGCAAAATGAAGAGAGCCAGCCTGAATATGCTCTTGCTCAAAAGGCCATTCCGATTGATATTAAGGCCACGCCTGACGACAAGTTTCTGCTCGTAACAACTTATTCAAAAACTTTCGTCGACGTAATTTCGCTTGCAGACGAAAGAGTTATCAAGCAAATCGATTTAACGGCTCAGCCGGCAGAAATCGTCATCGACAAATTGAACAACAGGGCATACATTTCAAGCGGCAGCACTTCAAGCATATACATAATCGACCTAAACACCATGGTGCTTAAACAAAAAATTAAAGTAAAGGGCATGTGCCAAAAACTTTACCTGAGTGATGACGGCACAAAATTATTCTACGTCGACAAAAAAACCAACGACGTTTGGGCGATTGAACTTGATAATGAATTTGTTATCAAAAATATCGGAAGCTTCCCGAATGTTTCCAGAATAGCCTTTACTCAAGGAAAAATTTACATAACAAGCCGAACAAAAAACAGGCTCGCAATCGTCGATTACGTAACTATGGGATTGATAAAAGAAATCGACGTTGAAGCAAAACCGATTGACATGCTTGTTTATAAAGACAATCTGTACGTTTTATCCGCACAGAATAATGTCGTTCAAGTCATAAACACTGTTAACGACGAGATTACCGACACTGTCCACTTAAACACAGCCGGCTTTTCAACGAAAATTTACCGGATTAAAAACACAAACATTGCACTTGTGACAGACACAAAAACCGATAAATATTCCGTTCTGGACCTTGATAAAAAACAGGTAATTAAAACTAATATACTTGAAATTCCGGTGAGTGAAATTGTTGTTGTGCCTACCGTGAAGAAAATCAATCGATAAGAGGTGAGAAGTGGGAAGTGAGAAGAGTAGGTTGGGGTTTCTACCCCAACACCAAAAAATTCTTGAAGAACTGGAAAAAACGCAGCACGATTTTTGGAATATTTCGCGTGCGAGTGCTAATTTTTTAAATATGCTGATAAAAATTTCAGGTGCAAAAAAAGTTGTTGAGGTGGGAACTTCAAACGGATACTCCGGAATTTGGCTTGCAATGGCACTTAAGGAAACCGGCGGACACCTGACAACTATCGAATACTGGGAAAAAAGAATCATACTTGCTCGGGAAAACTTTAAAAAATGCGGCGTTGAAGATATCATAACAATCAAACAAGGCTCCGCCTGCGAAGTACTTGAGGAACTTGACGGAGAATTTGATTTTGTATTCATTGACGCAAACAAAAGCGAATATATAAAATATTTTGATATAATTAGCCCGAAATTGAAAAAAGGCGGAATAATTGCCGCCGACAATATCACTTCACACCCCGAAAAAGTCGCACCTTTCGTTGAAAAAATTAAATCCGACCCGAATTATCAGGTGGAAATTCTCGACCTGCCGGCCGGCATGCTGGTAGGACTAAAGAGTTGAAAAGTTTTTTTGTTTGATTTAAAATGTGTTAGATTAATTCTTTGTCATTGCAAAGAAAAACGAAGGAAATTCATGAAACATTCAAGATATTCAGCCGTAATAATTGGGGGTGGCATAGCGGGACTCTACGCAGCTTTAAAAATAGCCCAGCAAAGCAAGCTTTCTGACGGACTGCTTTTGATTACCAAATCCAAACTCGGGGAAAGTAATTCAAGATACGCACAGGGCGGAATTGTTGCGGTGTTAAGCGAAAACAAAAAGGATTCCACAAGCTTGCACATAAGCGATACGCTTAAAGCCGGTGCAGGATTAAGCGATTTTAATGTCACAAAATTCATCTCGGAAAATTCCGACAGAGTTATAAAAGATTTGCTCACTTTTGGTGTGGAATTTGATAAAAATGACAACAATGATTTCTTTTTAACCCTTGAAGCCGCCCACAGTGTAAACAGAATTTTGCACTCAGGCGGGGACGCAACAGGCAGAGGGATAGAAAATGCCCTCGTTAAAAAAGTTGTTCAAAATCCTGACATTGAGGTATACGAAGAAACTCTGGCAGTTGAATTGCTGGTTAATTCGGACAGCGAATGCAAAGGTCTTGTCGCCTTTAACGATTTGACACAAGAATACGAAGTAATATATTCATCGGCGGTCATTCTGGCTTCAGGCGGACTGGGACAGCTTTACAAGTACACGACAAACCCGAGTGTAGCAACAGGCGACGGCATAGCAATAGCTTACAATGCCGGTGCGATAATTCAGGACATGGAATTTATACAATTTCACCCGACGGCACTTGCTCTGGACATAGACGAAAACAAATTTTTAATCTCGGAAGCAGTCAGAGGAGAAGGTGCGAAACTTATTGACGCAAAAGGCAGGGAATTTATGCACAAATACCATGCCAAGAAGGAGCTGGCACCCCGTGATATAGTTACCCGTGCAATTTTTAACGAAATGCAGGAACAAAATTTAGATAACGTTTATCTTGATTCTACTCATCTTGAAAAATCCATGCTGCAAAAACGGTTCCCGAATATTACAAGAATTTGCGAAGAAAACGGAATCGATATCTCAAAAGACCTTATTCCGGTTTCGCCCGCTGCACACTATTCAATGGGTGGAATTAAAACAAATATTGAGGGAAGAACATCAATTCGCGGGCTTTATGCGATAGGCGAAGCCGCTTCAACAGGCCTGCACGGAGCAAACAGGCTCGCAAGCAATTCTCTGCTTGAGTGCGTCGTTTGTGCATACGAGCTGGCAGATTATCTGAGTTTCGCAAATCTCACCCCGCCAAAACAGATTGATGAAACCATTAAAAGCATTGTGGATAAATATTCTCAAGAAACAGACTATGCCGAATACGACGTTGACAAATTAAAGGCTGAACTGCAGAATATTATGTGGGATTATGTGGGGATTTTGAGGGATGAAAATTCGCTGGAAATTGCGGACGAAAAATTGCAAAAGCTTAAATCTGAATTTTCAAAAAACGCAAAATGTTTTAACAAGGGAGAATATGAATTTAAAAACATGCTGATTGTGGCACAACTGATAATTGATTCCGCACAAAAACGCAGGGAATCCCGCGGAGCACATTTCAGAACAGATTACCAGCTTGCAAACGATGTGGCAGAACATAACTGTATGATGAAGAGCGAAAACGGACTGGTTTTTGTAGCGTAAATCAACTTTATGTGGACTTTATGGAGACATTATGAGGAATTTTCTACACGATTTTATAATAGAAAAGCACGTTAAATCTGCACTGGAAGAGGATATCGGGTTTGGTGACATAACAACGGATTTTCTGGCGGAAGAAACCGACGTCTTATCAGGAAGCCTCAAAACCCGCGAAGATGGGATATTGTGCGGATGTGGAGTGTTTGAAAAAGTTTTTAAGGTGCTTTCTCCTGCTGTAAATATAGAATTTTATTTTAAGGATGGCGATTTTATCGCCAGAGGCGATAAAATCGCCTCAATCAAAGGACCTGCCAGATTTATTCTGACCGGCGAAAGAACGGCACTCAATTACATCCAGAGAATGAGCGGAATTGCAACCGAAACAAAAAAATATCAGGATAAAATAGATGAAGCCGGGGGTGATTATCCTACAAAAATTGCGGACACAAGAAAAAGCACCCCAAACTTCAGAATTTTCGAAAAATACGCCGTAAAAACAGGCGGAGGTGCTTTACACAGGTTCAACCTGTCAGACTGTGCAATGATAAAAGATAATCATATTAAACTTGCCGGTTCAATAACAAATGCAGTAGAAAAACTTAGAAAAAACCTGTCACATGTCCATAAAATCGAGGTTGAATGTGACACTTTAGAGCAGGTTCAAGAGGCTCTGAACTGCAAGGCCGACATAATCATGCTCGACAATATGGGGATAAATGAGATTAGGCAAGCCGTAGCTTTGATTAATAAACGTACGGTTGTCGAAGCGAGCGGAGGGGTAAGTCTGGAAACCGTCAGAGAAATTGCTTCCGTCGGCGTAGACATAATTTCTACAAGTGCAATCGTAGCCAAAGCCCCAACCCTGGACTTAGCCCTGGATATTTAGTATTATACTTTTTTCTTTACTTCGGGGTCTTGGAACATTTTATTTGTTGCCTTAACAAAGAAAACGCCCAGCACACAAATTGCAATCATAGCAAATGCTAAAGCCGTATTTGAAATAATTTCCGCCATATTTTACCTTTTTAACCTTTCCTTGATTTGGTTCGTTACGCTTATTAAATTCATTGCCATAAAATACCAAATAATTAAACCGATTATACAAAATAAAACCCTAAACACTATCTGAGGGATAGAAGTAAGATTATTTAGTGAAGCAAATAAGCTAATAATACCACCCATCAAAACAATAACAACTGTCCATAAGCTTTTTTTATCTTCAACTAAATTACTAATTATTATTTTATCTTTTTCGTCCATAAAAGCATTATAGCATATTAAAAACAAAAATCTTCAATTTAACAAATGATAACATTTGCAATAGAGTTGATAGGTGAAGGGGTGGATTTTGAATGGCTTAATTTTTATTCTATTTGTTTTTACTGCTCAATCGGCAAATACGACTGCGGATAGGTGTAATCTTCCTTGAACCCGACATGTCTATACATTTTAAGTGCCTGATAATTGTCGGTTTCCGTCGTTGTATTAATCTCCGTAAAATCTCTTTCGCCGGATTTTGTCCAATCTAACAGTGTTTGGACTGATTTTTTGAGTAAATGTTTTGAAAGTCCTTTGCCCTGATGTTCGGGTGCAATCGCAAAAATTGGAATATTGGCGATTTTGCCTCCGGTAATATTCGTAAAACAAAAACCGCATGGTTTTCCATTGAAAAGCAAGACACTTACGGCTTCCGGCAAAAATTCGCCATAGGTTCCATCGACAATTTTTGACAAAATATCGCTTGTACCTTCTTTTGATTTAAATCTCGGGTCAAAAAGTGCGTCGGATGAATTCTCAAAAGCACTGTGGACAATCGAAACCGCCTCTTGCAAATATTCGTCTTTCCACTTGTCAATCATATAACTCGGGTCTTTTTCTGACAGTATTGTATGGTTTAAAATCGTTTCGCAGCCGCCGCCTTGCATCATAAATCTCAAAACAGCAAGTCCGATGAATTTAAATCCGTAGTGGGCAATGTCGCTCACAAAATCGCCCTGAGAGCCAATCATAGGATAACAAACGATTTTTTCTTTACGTTCTTCCTGAGTTTCCTCCAGAAATTTTTCCAGCAGAATCTTTCGTTTTTGGGTCAAATCTTCGTCTCCAAGACAATGGATAACGTTGAGTTCAACCGCCTCTGAAATCATGGTTGTATAAGCCAAAAATGCAGTCGGAATATGATTCTCCAACAAAACTATGCATTTAACAAATTCCTTTTCAACCGCCTTAAGAAAATCTTCATAGCTCAGCGGTTCCAGCTCAAATTTGTAATCACTTATTGCCGCAGTTCTAAAATCGCTGTAAACCCCTGCAAAAATTTTCCAAAGATCTTTTGTAAGTATTCGTGCCTCATAAATTGTGTTTGATGTCATTTTTTCCTTATCATTCACCGATACATGTGGTGCATTTTTTCTTTTTTCGTTTCCATATATTTTTTATTGTGAGAGTTAACCTCAGGTTCTAAGTTAACTATATCATGAATTTTTAATCCATACCCTTCCAGTCCGATAATTTTTTTAGGGTTATTGGTAATCAAATTGAAATTATTATACCCCAAATCTAAAATTATTTGGGCTCCGACGCCATAATCTCTCAAATCCGGCTGAAAACCAAGTGAAATATTCGCTTCAATTGTATCCTGACCCTTTTCCTGAAGAGCATAAGCCTTAATCTTATTAATCAAGCCTATTCCTCGTCCTTCGTGGTCACGAATATAAATAACAGCACCTTTACCACATTCATCAATCATTTTCATTGCCCGATGAAGCTGAGAATTGCAGTCACATTTCAAACTGTGAAAAACATCTCCCGTCAAACATTCGCTGTGAACACGAATCAGCGGAATTTTATCCGAGCCGTCATCTTTAACCAATGCAACGTGCTCGTGGTTATTTAGATTATCCAGATACCCGTAAACCTTGAAATCCCCAAACTGTGTAGGTAAAGTCGCTTGAGCCTCACGGGTTACAAATCTTTCCGTTCTTAATCGATAAGCAATAAGTTGGGCTACGGTGATAAATTTTATATCGTGTTTTACCGCAAACTCTTTGAGTTCATCCCGACGAGCCATTGTTCCATCCGGATTAAGTATTTCACACATAACTCCCGCCGGAGTATGCCCCGCCATCCTCGCCAAATCAACGCTTGCCTCTGTGTGGCCGGTTCTTTGCAGCACCCCGCCTGTCTTTGCAACACAAGGGAAAATATGCCCCGGACGTCTTAGGTCGTTTGGTCTGGAATTTTTATCTATTGCAATTTGAATTGTTTTTGCCCTGTCAAATGCCGAAATACCCGTCGTAACTCCGAATTTTGCCGCCCCGTCAATGCTCTGCGTAAATGCTGTTTGAGCACTTTCCGTATTTTTTTGAACCATCTGGGATAATTCAAGTTCTTTGGCTTTTTGCCGGGTAATCGCAAGACAAATAAGTCCACGGCATTCCTGTGCCATAAAATTTATGATGTCAGGAGTTACTGTTTCGGCTGAGCAGATTAGGTCACCCTCATTTTCACGAGCCTCGTCGTCTGCGACTATAACCGGCTTCCCTGATTTGAAACATTCTATTGCTTCTTCTGCGGTGTTAAAAAATTCCTCAGTTTTAAATTCAGCTTCATTCATTTTAAAAAAAACCATTTTCCTTCAAAAAATTTTCATCTATCGTTCTATTATTACCCGTTGATAAAAATTTTTCAACATATTTTGCCAAAATATCAACTTCAATGTTTACAAAATCGCCTGATTTCAGACTTTTTAAATTTGAGTTTTCAAACGTGTGAGGGATGACCGCAACACCAAATTCGCTTGAATTAATGTCTGAAATTGTTAAGCTTACGCCGTTTAGTGCAACAGACCCTTTTTTCGCAAGGTATTTTGCCAAATTTTTTTCGACTTCAAATTTTAAGCTGTAAAATTCAGCGAGTTTTTGAATATTTTTGACCTTCGTCATTCCGTCGACATGACCGGAAACAATGTGTCCGCCGAGTCTTGAACTTAGAGTCAAAGCTCTTTCGAGATTCACTTTCATCCCACTTTTAAATCTTGAAAAAGTAGTCCCTCCGAGGGTCTCAAAGGAAACCTGAGCGGAAAAACTGTTTGAAGAAATTTCCGTAACCGTTTGACACACTCCATCGATTGCAATGCTGTCGCCGATTTTGGTATTTTCCAAAACTTGTTTGCACTCAACCATGACAAGGGCGTTTTTACCACTCTTTGAAAATTCTTTGATTATGCCGATTTCTTCGATTATTCCTGTAAACATAACTACATTTTAGCATAAAAAAGCAAATCGAAAAGAGGTTGTAAACTCTCTTCCCCCCTTTCCCCTCTAACTATTACATTTTGTAACAAAAAGTGAACTTGTCCGATTATTTTCTAAAGTTTTTCAAAAAAATGCCGATATATACGGTGTATATATGCAAAATTAGGGATAATGCCATGACAGTAGGTGCAGTAAGCTTATATCAGTATTCAAGCAATTATAATTATGATACAACTGACCAATACAAGTTCTTTAATACTGTTGTGTCTGACGAAAGACTGCAACAGTTAATGGAACGGTATGGAATTATTCAAACAGGTGATTCTTACAATGACCTGCATGCTTTGTATTTGGCAATGTATCCCGAAGCTGTAGCAGATGCTACGGCAGCTCAAGCATCATCCGGCAGCAAACAGGCACAGCCCGCTCAACAGGCTTCTCAAGCAGCGGCGGCACAAAGCTCAAACAACGTTCCATGGGCTAATTTAATGAGCCAAATCGGACTTAGTGCAACCGGAAGTTTTGAGAGAGATTACAATGAATTCAATCAAAGAATATCGCTTATGCAAATAAATGCCTTTTCCCCTCAAGACAAGGCTATGGTAGCACAATTGCAGGCACAGGCGAGAGTTGTTTTTGTTCAACAATCAGCACAGGCTCAATCAAGTCAAGCACAAACAAATTCTCAGCCTCAACAAGCTTCCGGTGCGGACATTATGGCCCAATTGAATAAATTATATTCAGTCGGTTAATTCCTTACACAGAAGTTGAAGCCTTAGCCGCTTTAATCAGATTTGATTCGTTCGAATTATTTTGGGCTTGTTTTTTGGCTTCTGCTGCGTTTAAATCAGCTGCCCTTCTCTTTTTTGTCATTCTTTCATTTGATTTGGATATCCAAATCATGAAGTTAGGAACTAATATAAAAGTTGCAATAAATCCGAATGAACTATTCATAAATTTTGCTACTTTTACGTAACGATTTTTGCTTGATTTAAAAATATCATATATTTTATTAAGTTCAGCAGAATTTTTAGCTTCTTTTCCAAAAGCATTTATAATTTCTTCATCAGAAGCACTTTTAAGATTTTTACCGATTTTTGCAAGAATTTTTGAAGTATTTTCCCTTACTACAGGATCAAATTTTAAAACTTTCTTTAAATTACCGCCATTGCCTTTTATAAATTCGCAGAAACCTGCCATCCCTTTTTCATAGCCATCAACTTGGCTATATTTTCCGACAATTTGTCCGCTGTTAAATACTTCAATCCCTTTTGTAGGATGTAGCCAATTACGGAGTTTATCAACGAATTTCACATTTTTTTCAGGTTTAAAAGAGAGTGCAAACCCTGATATTTTTGAACAAAGTTTGGAAAAACCCCTAGACAAACCTGTGGCAAAAAATAGAATTGCTGTAATGCTTGTTACATCACGCCTCAGAATTTCACGTCTGTCGTATTTATCGTACGCCTGTATGTATCTTGGGACCACGGTGGCTCCGTATAAAACTGTCATAAGACCAGCCGTCGACAAAGTGAATTTGTATGGCTCAAACGCATCGGAAAACTTTCTAAAATACCCACCCTTAGAAAGGCCCTGGCCAATTTTAGTAGTAAAGCCCGAACCAAATGAAGGTTGATTTTTTACTCTTGAAAGTGGAGCATTTGATGTTTTATTTATGTTCATCGAATTGCCCTCCTTCCAATTTTGGGTTACTCTTAGGACCATTTAAACCATTCAACCCTGGATTAACCCCATCTTTGTGTTTGTATAATTTAGGAATAAAAACAAAGAATGATGATGTCAAGGCAATCATAGTCATGTTGGTGATAAATCTTGAACCCATACGCTTTACATTAAAATTTTTAATATATTCACCAATTTCAAAAGCACCCCTCTTTTTAGCCAATGAAGATGTAACATCATTAGAATAATTTTTCAAATAATGTAAAAATTTGTTTAGGCCCTTTTCCAAAGGTTTTTGTGCTTCTGTTTTAAATTTTGTTGTAAAAACGTCTTCATTAGGCGGGGTGTGTTTTTTCCTTAAAGAAACGAAATCATCTGACAAAGATGCAAACAAATCTTCACGGGAATCTTCTTGTTTTATGGCAAATAATCTCTTGAAGAAGTTCTTTTTGTGGGCATGTTCAATTTCCAAAATTCTTTTTGTATAATCTAACACTTTTTTATCAAGTTCAACGCCATCTAAGCCTCCGTTAGTTGAAGTTTTGAGCATATTTTTAATTGCATGTCTATAATATTTTTCTTTTAGCTTGCCTTTTTTAATCAGCCTTGGAATATCTTGATTTTTGGCAAATTCGGCAAAATCATCCCCCAAACCCTTGATATAATCAACAGGGACTTCATTAGCTGAACCAAAGTACTTTCTTGTAACCCAAAGCAATGCCGCAGGAATGAAGAATGTACTAGGACCACTTATTACCTCACGAATGGCCTCAGTAGCGGCAAATCTGTAATTACGCTGACCTGTTTCTTCTTCATTTCTATGTAAACCGGCTTTAATTCTCGGAACCCACATCCCTATAACATCTTGTGTCAGAAAGGAAGCGGCTACACCGCCCCTATCTATCGCATCCATTGTACCCACAATAGGGGTACCCGGCCAAAATCCCCTGAAAGAAACATTTTTATCTTTCAAGGCCGGTTGTACGCCTTTTTTGTTTTCCACTTTTGCACTAATCGGGTTCAATGTCATATTTACTTTAACTACCTTTACCTTTACCTGCCCACATCCGGTTCATACCGCTTCTATAAGATGAAACAATGCTATAAATTTTCCCTTTACACTTACAAATTAATAACAACTTATCACACCTATAAATATATAAAGGATATGCAATGGTACATTATTGCCCTTTTTCCTCTTTTCGTTTACTTTTTTTTACAATTGTAGTAGAAAAGAATAAGTGTACTAAGTATACTTGTTATTTGCGAAATGCACAACCCCTTTGGAGTTTACTTTAAACAATTATTTACAAATACTACTGATGAAAGTAAGCAGGAAAATGAAGTTGAACGGTTTAAGGGCTTTTTACGAAGTGATTAAGTGATTAAGGGAGTTGATAAGTCGAAAGGCTTAAAGGCTTAAGGGGTGAAGGGGTGAACGGTTGAAGGGTTCAATTACCAATTTCCTTTTCCCGTCTTCTAGTTGATAAGTCGATAAGTTGAAGGTTCGAACGGTTCAATTACCAATTTCCCATTTCCCATTTCCCATTTCCTATTCCCTATTCCCTATTCCCTATTTCCCCCGTCAATAATTCATCTGCCAGCTTTCTTCAATAATGCGGCCGGCACAACATTGGCCGTCTTTATTCGTCCCGCCGTTATATCCATAGTTGCAAAGATTGCTGGCTTTCCAATGATAATATTTAGCTCCACCACGAGGATACAGGGCAGGTCCGTTATCATTGACAAGTGCAAATCGAAATATGTCACGCCCCAGAGCATTGGGTTTTTTGAGCCCGTTTACGTCAATATAAAAAGAAGTCATGCATATTTTTGTTAAAGAACCGGCTGAACCGCTACAGCCTGAATAGGAGTCACCAAGATAAACCGCTATTCCATCTGATGTTATAAATCTGTAATAAGATGTGCTATCATACCCGCTATTAGTATTTGTTCCATCAAAATTTAGTGCTATTGTATCCGAAAAACAGCCTGATGTAGTTGTGTCACAATTCTTTGCCACGTTAAAATATTTAGCTATCTTATCCCCCATTGTTTTTTTATCGGCCGAATCAAAGAAACAACTCAAATCGCCTATGCAGCCTGAATCTGCGGCCATTTGGATTAAGGCCTGATTCCACTTTGAATAGGCACTTTTTACGCCCGCAACGTATGCGGCCTTTTGTGAGTTAGCAATCAGCACCGGAACTGTCAATGCCGCGAGAACGCCGATAATGGTCAGTGTAACCAGCACTTCTGCGAGAGAAAATCCCCTTTTGACCGAAGTCCCTCTTTGTCTCATATTTTCCATAATTATCCTTTTGTAAATTTTAAAATCCTTAAAGGGATTATTTAATCCTTATATGGAGCATAGTATAAAGGATTTAACTTTATTTGTCAAGTTGTTTATAATTAGCAAATGAATGTAAAAAATCAAATAAAATCACTATTAGCACTGAAATGTATAACAATGAAACAGCTCGCCGGTTTGATGAGCGAAAGAACAGGCAAAAAATATACCCAACAGAGCATTTCTCATAAATTGACAAGATAAAGCCTTTCTTTAAAAGATGCCTCCATAATCTCGGACATTTTGGGGTTTAGTCTTAAATTTATTGAAAAATAAATGTTTTCATTTATTCGACATAAAAGTTAAAAAAGCGACCTTCTGCGGATTTCCCAGTTCCCTGTTTTTTTAAAAATTTGCGAAGCATTATTGCACTTAATCACTTAATCACCCAGTCACTTAATCACTTCGTAAAAAGCCATTCAACTCCTTCCGTTCCCCGTTGTCTGTTCGCTCTCTTCTTTTTTAACTCCGGAAAGTGTCTCGTACACGTAAGCTGTTACGAGTCCGGCAAAAGAATTCATCAAGGCACTCAGGATTGCACCGAATATACCCAACATTAAAAAAACGAAAAAAGGCAATGTCTTGAAAAATGCGGCAAGATATCCGATATATGTTTTTGGAAGAATCAGTCCTACAAGCATTGACAGCGGTGCAAATATAATCCAAAAAGCTATGAAAGAAGCGAAACCGGTTATTGAACCCAAAATTGCACCTTCTTTTGCGTCAATGATGCTTATTAAGTCATTTTTCTTCATATAGACTATGACAACAGCCGAAAGAAATAAGATTAAAACCATAAACGAAAAATTTCTCACAAAGGGGATTAAGGTCAAAACCCCCAGAATACCGCCTAAAATCGCACTTAATATTGAGGCCTGTTTTATTGTTGATTTATTCATATATTTATTCCTCGTCTTTCCTATTTTGTTTTAAATCCTATTGTCCTTGGTTTTGTTATGTCAATGAGATAATTGAGAGTTTCATTTATTTTCTGAATTTGTTCATTATTTTCTTCGGCATAACCAATAAAATATCTCTCTAAGTCGCTTATCCGCTGAGACAAATCCTTGTGAGAAAGAGCGAACTCTTTTATCTTAATAAACGTTTGGATTATTTGGATATTTAAAGCAATTGCTCTTTTGCTGTTTAAAACACTCGACAGCATCGCAACCCCATATTCCGTAAAGGCGTATGGCAAAGAAGTGCTGTGCTTAAGGCTTTTGAACCGGTCACAATTTGTGACCAGTTCTTTAATTTCTATATCATTGAGTTTGAACATAAAATTGTCGGGAAATCTTTCAATATTACGTTTTACTGCTTGGTTTAGAACTTTTGTATTAACTTCGTAAAGTTCGGCCAAATCCCTGTCAATCATAACTTTTTGTCCGCGTATGACAAGTATTTTATTTTCAATAATTTTTGTTGGTATTAATTCGTTCATTTTCTTTCCCATCTTTCCTATTTTAAACTTTTAGCAGTCTGTCATCACAATTTATACCTCGAGTATGGCAAATTGCAATCGCCATGGCGTCAATTGTGTCGTCTAAATGCGGCAAAATTTGGCAATTCAAAGCGATTTTAACCATCTGTTCGACTTCTTTTTTATCCGCCCGCCCGTAGCCGGTGAGAGTTTGTTTAACTTCCATTGGAGTGTATTCAAATGTCGGAATACCGCATTTTTCAAGTGCCATCATAATTACTCCCCGTGCGGCGGCCACGGGCATGACTGTCTTTTGGTTTTTAAAGAAAAACAGCTTTTCAATTGACGCTATGTCCGGCTCATATTTATTAATAATGGTTGTAATATCCTCAAAAATTTCCAGAAGCCTCTGAGATTCGGTATGATTTTTTGAGGTTTTTATTGAGCCGGAATTGAGCAGCACAACATTATCACCGTCAAAATCGACGATGCTGTAACCGACTATCGCAAGTCCCGGATCTATCCCTAAAATCTTCATTAAATAATTATAGCAGAATTGAAGCATTTTGCAAAAACTTAATATTAATAAATGAGTTTACCATTTACTCCTTAGACTTATTCCAGAATTTATTAGGAACTTGCCTGTTTCCTATAAAAACTTTGTCTTCAGGTGAAACACTTATGTAGCCAAAATGGTCACGTATCTCCTTTTCATCCAACAAATCATGCCAATATTCATTAAGCATTTTCCTGCAATTCACATAGTAGGTATCATTTTTTTTATGATAAACAAAAGCCGACTCAGGCAGTTCGCCCTCGTAAACTATATTTTCTGCGTCTTGAAAAAGGAACATTGTGAAATCTTTTTTTTGGATATGCTTTGTATTTTGCCTCAAAAGGCTTAGGAGTTTTCTGCCTGACAAATTTTCCTTTAAACAATCTTGAGAAAGAAGTCCGATTAAAAATCCCTTAATTGTCCTTGAGGGTTTTATCTTTCGTATTGTTGTTTCGATTTGTTTTCTATCAGTGCTGTCCTTTAAAATATGCTTCGGCTGTAAGTGCAAAACTAAAGGTAATTTCTTCCTTAAGACTTTTACTACCCCAGCCAAACAAAAGACTATTTGCTCTACCGCCCCGCCACTTTTAACTTTAATATTTTTAATTGTTCCAAGTTGCTCAACAATAACAATGTTAGGGAGGCTTACGATTTTTTTGTACCTTTTGTAAGGTACAAATTTAATATTGGAAGTAAAATTTATATTTGAAACATTGTTGTTCATAAATGTATAAACCCCAAACATTAAAAAGTTTGCCTATAATATTAATTTTTGTTAAACCCCGGCTGCCGTATTTTACCTACGTATTTTTGCGGACTTTTTTTTATTTTTAAAAATGGCATAATTAAAAAGGAAAAAGAAAAAAGGAAAGGAGAAAGAATGACAGACTACTTAACACTAACCGAATTTGTGCCGGGGACAAAGGCCAAAGCACAAGAGGTTAATGCAAATTTTTCGGCACTAAAAGATGCCCTGAGTGAAAAAGCTGCGATGGATGGAGACAGCACGCAAACATTTTCCGTGGCCAATGCGACACAAAATGCACATGCAATTAACAAGGGTCAATTAGATAGTTTATCGAATGACTTGACGGCAGAGCTTAAAAAAATGTCCACAAAATTTTGTGTAAAATACGGAAACACAACGGCCGGAAATGGAGATTTGTTTAGTTACAATGTACTTGAAATAACCCCAAAAATCGGCGGAACTTATAAAAATTTAGTAATGGCGGATTATCAGGGAACTCAAACAACCATTTCATCTGCCGCTGCGATAAGCATGAGCGGAAAGCCCAACGGAGATTACAATATTTTTATTACAGCCGCGGGGGTACTTTACACTCTGGACAATACAATTTACAGACAGGCTGCCCGTCCGACAATGCTTGCCGGTGACGTTTGGTTTAATACAAGTGCGGAACCTTTTAGCTGTATAAAATATGACGGAACAAATGACGTTGAATTTTTGGATGTGCCTTTGGGCAGTGTGACTATTGCGAGCAGTGCAATAACCGAAATTGTTACTTTCCCGTTTAACCAAAACGGGCATAATGTTACAACGCAGACGATACCTGAGGCCGGAACAAATTTGGCACTATCGGTTGTGAGATTAATTATGCCGGATTATAAAAGCGTTGTCAGCAAAGCATGGAACACGATTTTGCAGGCAGAGAGCGACGGATGGTTATACCCGAACGGCGGAAACGTTGCATCGAGTTCGATGGAGGATTTTACATTGACATATTCTTTTAATTCTGATCTCTCGAACTCTTTTGAAGCGTCCGCAATCGGGGCTAACACTACTGCCGGTATAATGGTTCCGATAATCAAAGGAATGTATTACAGAGCTACACGGGGAACTGCAAATCAATATTTAAAATTTTATCCGTGTCTTGGAGTTTAATAATTATAAGAAAGGAATTACTATGTACGTTGAAATCAAAGAAAATAAATTACTCAGCTGGTGTGAAAAACCATATTTGGATTATGAATATGTCGATATTGGCTATGAAACTTTTGACCCCGAAAAATACTCGGTCATTGGCGGAGTATTAACAGATATTTCTGAAACGGAAGATTACAAAACAAAAATCTCCGATAGAGAAAAGGCGGCTAAAAAGGCCGAATTGCAATTACAACTTGATGAATTGGATAAAAAAAGAGTTCGGGCGATTTCGGAACCGGCACTCAGAGAAGAACAAAACGGCCAAACATGGCTTGAATATTACACTGAGCAAATCATGGCAATCAGAGAGCAAATTGCCGCATTGTGAAATAAAAACAAATAAAATTTAAACCCTATTGTTTTTCAGTAGGGTTTTTTCTATACTTGAATTAAAGAGGATTTTAAAATGTATATCGGAGTAGACATTGAAGACATCAGCCGGTTTGAAAATAAACCGCAGGAGTTTTTAGACAGGATTTATACAAAGAATGAGCAGGAATACTGCCTCTCAAAGCCAAATCCGGCCAGTCATTTTGCAGTGCGGTTCTCAGCCAAAGAAGCTGTAATTAAGGCTCTTAATTCAATGGGTATAAGCCATCCCAGGCTTAACAAAATAGAAGTTTATCACGATAAAAACAGATGCCCTCAGGTTAGATTATTAAATGATTCCGATAAAAAATTGGCAATTAAGGTCAGCCTCTCGCATGACAAAACAAAGGCGATAGCGTTTGTTTTTGCGTCTTTGCATCTTTAGGCGTTTCCATGATAAAATATTACTACAGGAGTTGATAAAATGCCGTTTGAGTTTGAAAAACTTGAAATAGATGGGGTAATTTTGGTTAAACCAAAAGTTTTTGGCGATAATCGCGGATTTTTTATGGAAAGCTACAAAAAATCAGAGTTTGTAAAAAACGGTATTGATGTTGAATTTGTGCAAGATAACTGCTCCAAATCAACAAAGGGTGTCTTAAGAGGCCTGCATTATCAGGCAAAACCGAAATCTCAGGCAAAATTAATCAGATGCTCAAACGGCAAAATCCATGATGTTGCAGTTGATTTAAGGAAAAATTCAAAAACCTTCGGCAAATGGCTTAAAGTTGAACTCTCGGAGGAGAACAAGCACATACTTTTTATTCCGGAAGGATTTGCTCACGGATTTGTTGTCTTGTCCGACGAAGCCGAATTGTCTTATAAAACAAGCAAGGAATTTTCACCCGAGTATGACAGAGGCCTTTTGTGGAATGACGAAACAATAAATGTAGGCTGGGGCGTAAGCTCTCCGATTTTGAGCGAGAAAGACAAATGTCAGCCAAAGTTTTCGGAAATCAACAACGAGGAATTAATATGAAAAAAATGCTCATCACCGGCGGAGCGGGGTTTATCGGAAGCTGTTTCGTAAGGCATATTTTAAATAAATATCCGGATTATAGGGTAATCAACCTCGACGCTCTGACTTATGCCGGCAATATTGGGAATTTAAAAGATGTTCAAGATAACTCTAATTATAGATTTGTTCACGGGAATATTTGCGATAAAAAGCTGGTGCGGGATTTGATTTCACAATCCGACTTTGTAGTGAATTTTGCGGCCGAAAGCCACGTCGACAGAAGCATCGCAGGTCCGGAAATTTTTATAGAAACAAACATTAACGGGACTTTGAACTTGCTTCAGGCATGCAAAGAACTCGGGATTGAAAGATATTTACAGGTTTCGACAGATGAAGTTTACGGAACGCTCGGTGAAACGGGTTATTTTACGGAAAGTACGCCTATTGCTCCGAATTCTCCTTATTCTGCTTCAAAAGCGAGTGCTGATTTATTGGTGAGAGCTTATTTTGAAACTTATAATCTGCCGGCATTGATAACCCGCTGTTCTAATAATTACGGGCCTTATCAGTATCCTGAAAAATTAATCCCTTTATTTATTTCACGGCTATTGGAAGGTAAAAAAATACCCGTCTACGGTGACGGTTTGAACGTTCGTGACTGGCTTTACGTTTATGACCATTGCGAGGCGATTGATGAAGTTTTGCACAAAGGTCGGGCCGGTGGGGTTTATAACATAGGCGGACACAACGAAAAAACCAACATTGAAATTACAAAAATAATTCTGAAAAATATGGGCAAGGATGAAAGTTCAATAGAATACGTCGAAGATAGGCCCGGACACGACAGAAGGTACGCTATCGACAACACAAAAATCCAAACAGAACTTGGCTGGCAGCCGTCTTTGACATTTGAAGAAGGAATTAAGCTCACTATTGAGTGGTATCTTGGCAATCAAGAATGGATGAAGACTATTGAGGATAAAAAGGTTTTGAAATGAAAATATTGGTTACAGGTTCAAACGGTATGCTCGGGCAGGATTTATGTCCGATTTTGGAAGACGAAGGTTATGAATTAATAGAAACGGACGCCGAAACATTTGATGTGACAAATTTTGAAACGGCAAAAGAGATTTTAACCCGCGAAAAACCTGACATTGTAATTCACTGTGCGGCTTACACAAAAGTTGATAAGGCAGAAGAAGAGCAGGATTTAGCTTTTTTGATAAATGCAAAAGGGACGGAAAATATCGCAAAAATTTGCGGTGAAAATGATATTACGCTTGTTTATATCTCAACGGATTATGTATTTGACGGGGATAAAAAAGAGCCATATTTGCCCGAAGATAAACCAAATCCGATTAATATTTACGGGAAAACCAAGTTTGAAGGCGAAAAAGCCGTTCAGAAATATTGCAAAAAGTATTATATTGTTAGAACGAGCTGGCTTTACGGGCATCATGGCAAAAATTTTGTAGAAACAATGATTTCATCAAAAGACAAGGCTGAATTGAAGGTTGTGGATGACCAAATCGGCTGTCCTACGTGGACAGTTGAGTTTTCGGGCGGGATTGCAAAACTTATTCAAAGGCATGCCCCCTTCGGAATTTATCACATCTGTTCAGGCGGTAAAACTTCATGGTATAATTTTGCCAGAGAAATTTTTAAGCAGACGGGTTTGCCGGTTAATGTAAAACCCTGCAAAACGGAAGAATTTCCGCGTCCTGCAAAGCGTCCCAAATACAGTGTAATGGACAATCAAAAACTTTGCAGAAATTGGGAGGCGGCACTGAAGGATTATTTGGATTTAAGGTGAGAAGGAAAATCTTTCAACTTTTCAACCAAAACAAAGGAAAGGCAGAAAAAATGAGAGGCATCGTACTCGCAGGCGGTGAGGGAACAAGACTTTATCCAAGCACAATGGCTGTGTCAAAGCAGTTATTGCCGATTTACGATAAACCAATGATTTATTACCCGATTTCTGTTTTAATGTTGGCGGGGATTAGAGATATTCTGATAATTTCGACGCCTCAGGATTTGCCGAATTTTAAAAAACTTTTGGGAACAGGGGAACAATTCGGAGTCAAGTTTTCTTATAAAGAGCAGCTAAAACCCGAAGGACTTTCTCAGGCTTTCATTTTGGGTGAAAAATTTATACAAAAAGACAGCGTGGCACTTGTTTTGGGTGATAATATTTTCTTCGGTCAGGGATTTTCTCCCATGCTTAAAAATACCGCGGAAAACATTAATAAAAAAGGCGGTGCGGCCATATTCGGATACAAGGTTAAAGACCCTCAAAGGTTTGGCGTTGTTGAATTTGACAAAAGAGGCAAAGCTATTTCGATTGAAGAAAAACCCGAAAAACCAAAATCTAACTACGCCGTAACAGGTTTGTACTTTTACGATAATAAAGTTGTTGAGTATGCAAAAAAACTTAAACCCTCAAAAAGGGGTGAACTTGAGATAACCGACTTAAATAATATTTATTTAAAAAGGGAGGATTTGAACGTTGAACTTCTTGGCCGCGGCTTCGCATGGCTTGACACGGGAACCCACGGTTCGCTATTGCAGGCAAGTCAGTACGTTCAGACAATTGAGGAAAATCAGGGGGTAAAAATCGCCTGTCTTGAGGAAGTAGCCTATCGCATGGGGTTTTTAAGCAGAAAAGAATTGCTGAAACAAGCTCAAAAATATCAAAATAATGAATATTATCGGTATGTTGCACGAATAGTAAATGAGTAATTAATGATGCATCTAAAAACTATTCTTGAAAAAAAGAACTGCTTCAAGCTCATCTGCGGGGCGGGGAATGAAAATTTGGACGAGGTTGAAAAGCTTGTCGCACTTTATGCTAAGGCGGGCTGTCATTTTTTTGACCTTTGTGCAAGCGAAGAAGTTTTAAAAGCCGCACAAAAGGGGCTTAATTTTGCCATCCCGAAAGACGGGCAAAAAGATTACCATTTTTGCGTAAGTATCGGTACAAAAAACGATATACACATGCAAAAAGCAAAAATAAACGCCAAAAGGTGCGTCGGGTGCGGGAAATGTATTGAGGTTTGTTCGCAGGGAGCCATAAGGGAAACGGAAAACGGGAAACGGGAAACGGAAGTTATTGAAAGAAATTGTATTGGGTGTATGAAGTGTCAAAAGGTTTGTGAATTTGGGGCGATTTCTTTTACCCCCCACCCAATTTTTCAAACACTCGTTTCTCGTGTTGAAAAATCCCCTCCCCCTCAAGGGGGGCGGGGAAATCTTCTCACCTCCCACCTTTCAACCCTTCAGCCTTTCAGCCCTGCTTGTATAGAGCTTCACGCCTCTGACATCGACGTGGCAGAAGTTGATGAAATTTGGAATTATTTGAATGAAAATTTTGACGGGCTGCTCAGTCTTTGCGTCGGAAGGTCAAAGCTCTCTAACGAAGAGGTTTTGGCACGGGTTAAACGATTGGCTGGGATGAGAAAACCTTACACAACAATAATTCAGGCTGACGGTTCGCCTATGTCTGGCGGAGAGGATGATTTTAAAACGACTTTGCAGGCGGTTGCGATGGCGGAACTTATACAAAGTGCGGATTTGCCGGTGTATTTAATGCTTTCAGGCGGAACAAACTCTAAAACGGCAGAACTTGCAAAGGTTTGCGGGGTAGATTTTAACGGAATCGGAGTCGGCTCATTTGCCAGAAAAATTGTTAAAGAATTTATAGCCCGTGACGATTTTTTCACAAACAAGGCGATTTTTAACGAAGCGTTAAAAATCGCCGAAAACCTTGTACAATCAGCGAGAATTTAATTACTTCCCGCTCCCTGTTTCCCCCCGTTTTACCTCTCACCTCTTGAATTGACATTCGATTCAAACTGGGTGAAAGTTTCGTTGCCTACGAGCTGTTCTAGAGAGGCACGTTTTGAGTAAAAATCGGAGCGGGCTTTCATTTGCATATCCAAAGACTCCCGATAATAAGCATCAGCGATAAGAATTAATTCTTTCGAACCGTTTTGTGCGAGTTGATAATTCTGATAACGCTGTTTTGTCATTTTTGTTGTCATATCAAGTAATTTTCTGGTGGTCATATAGTCATAATAAGCATTCACGACTTTTTGCTGAAGATCATCTACTTTTCGAACAAGAATAATCATATCGGCATCATTTACTTTGGTGTACTTATAGTTAATCGCCTTGTCATCTTGCGACATAATTCCAAGAATATTTCCCCCGATAAAAGAGCCGCTTGATAAAATAGGGCTGCCCATGCCTGCCCCCACAAGGGTTGACATACTTGCAATTGTCTGAAGCACTTTTTTAACCGATTTTTCGTCAGGCTTGTCCTTGTCGGGGTTCGATAATTTATACAGGGCAAATTTTATGATATCACTCTTTGCGGCAGCACCTTGCCATAGCATTGATAAATCCTGCAGCATATCATCATATTCAATATCCAATTCCTGCGAAATTTCTTTTGAAATTTTCTTAATACTCAAGTCTGCATAAGTTAATTTTTCTATATTTTCAAACGGGTCAATTTCCTTTGCGGTTTCGGTGCTTATTTGTTTGATAAAATCAGCTTTTTGTTCAACATCATCTGCCGTTCCGACACGGTATGCCGGGTCTTTAACCGAGTTTAAATCTTCATAGTCCATGGCAAATGCCGGAGATAAAAAGATAGAAAGAAAAAGGGCTGAAAATAAAATTAAAAATTGTTTTTTCATTATTTTGCCCCCTTGCCTTTATCTTTAAACAAGGCAGTATTAAAATTATACTGATACAAGTTCAAATTTGCGACGGCCTTTTTGCCCGCTAAACGCTGCAATTCAAGGTGATATTTCTTCGCATTTTGCATGTGGTAGTATTCCTGCAAAACCATATTGTCGTAGAGCGACGAGGATATGGAAATATCAAGAATATCTCCGGTATCAAGTGCTTTTGAGTAATTTTTATGATACAGCAAAAGCCGCTGGCGGGATTCTTTAATCTGGCCCAGAGAACCCTTGTAATTGTAATATGCGTCGATTATTTTATCCTGCAAATCTTCAACCAATCCGGCAAGCTCGATTAACTCGGTATCGGTCAAAGGAACTTCCTGAGGGGTTGTTTTTTTGTTCAAAAGTGTTTGGGCAAGTCTTCCAACTGCAAACGAGCCGGTTTGCACCGCAGGGTCTGCACCCATAAATGAAGGTACAAAAGAGCTTCCGCTGATAATTGCAGAAAGTGTTTTTGCCATCAGCGATGAATGTATTCTCCTTTGGCTTTCAGGCGTCGCAAGTTTTTTCAGGGCAAATTCAATTACCTTGTTGTTTGAAACTGTTCCTTTCCAAAGGCTTTCGATATCTTCAAGGTCTTTTTGTTTCTGCAGTTTTATCAATTCATCAAGCATCTGGTTTTCGGAGATTAAAAGCGAACCCTTGATTACCTTTGGAGCTTTTTCTACTTCAATCTGCCCTTTGGGCATTTTTTCAAGATTAACTTCCTCAACAGCGAATGCAGTTAGAGGTACCAAAAAACATATTAAAATTATCCCCAAAATCTTTTTCATATCAGTAGTATAACTTAAATCTTTTATTTAGTCGAGAGAAAATAAATCCATTGGTCTATGGAAATTTAAACCTAATGGCTGTTATCCTGCGGCAAAAAAATCCATACAATGTAGCTAGAGGAGAGTAGTGTATTGACCGGTAAAATGACACAAACAGAGAAAAATCTTTCTGATTTTTCGGCAAAGCCGAATTTTGATAAGCCATTGGAGGCTTATCAACTTTGCATAAAAGCGGATGCCCTCAGGTTGGCAAGCTTTTACAAAGAGGCCGTCGGCAGATATTTGAATTCCATTTTAATAGACAGAAAAAACGCTGATTCTTATTATGGACTTGGACTTTGCTACAAAAATTTAAACAAAACCGATAAGGCAATTAAGGCATTTGAAAAAGCTAAAAAAATAAGAGAAATGGACTTTAGCATTTATTACGAACTTGGCGTTTGCTACCTGATTTCGGGTGAAGTTTGTATCGCCGTGAAAAATTTAATCAAGGCACTCAAGCTCAATCCCAAAAACCTTAATGCCCAAATTCAGCTTGCGATTGCACACGAAATAATGGAAGAAAACGATATGGCGTTGATGATTTATCAAAAGATAATTGAAACTTCGCCCAGTTATATTAAGGCATACAACCATAAATCAGCTCTTTTAATGAACATGGAAAATTATCATGAAGCGAGCATTATTTTCAATAAAGTATTAAAATTGAACCCCGAATATCACCGAGCTTATTTAGGTATCGGGATTTGTTTTGACAAAATGGGAAAGGGTGCAGATGCAATCAGGTACTACAAAAAGTTTTTAAAATACAAACCGAATTCTCATCACGCACCCTTTGTCAAAACAAGACTGTCAAAATTAAAAAAAGGGAAAAAGGACAGTAAATTTACGCTGGTAAAATAATCCTTATTTACTATATGAATTAAATTTTCTCTTTTTTTCGTTGGATTTACGTCTTTGGAAATTCATTTTATCAGAGAAATTTCTGTTTCTTTCTCTTCTGTGTCTAGGCTTTTCAGCTTCTTCGGCCGGAATTTCAAAAACTATATTTTTGTTAATTTTTTTGCCGGATTTTTTTGTTGATAATTTCAGCAAAGCTGCGGCAGCGTCCATGATGGAGATTTCGTCGCTCAGCATTGCTTCGATTTTGGCAACGTATTCAGACAAATCCTCGTTTTGGATTATATTTTTAATTTTGTTTTTATAATTTGATGCCCTTGCAATTTCGATTTCCTCAAACGTCGGCACATCTTTTTTGTGGATTTGAACCCCGTTTGCCCGTTCGATTCTTTTAATACTTTGAACCTGTTTTCTGGAAACAAAGGTGAACGCAACGCCGGACTTGCCTGCACGGGCTGTTCTTCCTATTCTGTGAATGTAATCCTCATCATCTCTGGGCAAATCATAATTAAAGACGGCTTCAATGTTTTTAACATCAATGCCTCGGCCTGCGACGTCAGTTGCAACAAGGATTTCAACCCCACCGTTTCTAAATCCCCGCATAACTTTTTCTCTCTGTGCCTGATTCATATCGCCGTGGAGTGAATCTGAAAAATATCCGCGTGTTTTTAAAACCTCAACCACTCTGTCAACGTTGCTTTTTGTGTTGCAAAAAACAAGTGCCAGTTTTACGCTGTGCAAGTCCAAAAGCCTTGTCAGAAGCTCGATTTTATCTTTTTCCACAACTTCGAAGTATGCTTGTTCAATGTCAGGAATATTTTGAAGGTCGTCAGTAACGTCCACGATATTTGGACTTTTTTGGAATTTTTTTGTTATTGCTACGATATCTTTCGCCATTGTTGCCGAAAACAAGACCGTTTGACGATTTACGGGGGTATCTTCCAAGATTGTGTGAATATCTTCCCTAAATCCCATATCAAGCATTTCGTCGGCTTCATCAAGCACAACCATACTTACAAAATCAAGCCTGATAGAACCGCGTCTTAGGTGGTCCATCAGTCTTCCCGGTGTTGCAACAATAATTTGCGGATGTTTTTTAAGTGCATTTAATTGTTTATCGATTTGCTGTCCGCCGTAAACCGATACGACAGAAACCTTTTCCTGATATTTTGTCAATTTCTCAAACTCTCTATGAACTTGTATTGTAAGTTCACGCGTCGGACACAAAATTAACGCCTGAATGTTTTTGTTTTCAGGGTTTGTGTCTAATTTTTCCAAAATAGGGATGGCAAATGCCGCTGTTTTTCCGCTTCCTGTCGGAGCCTTTGCGATAATATCGTTTCCCTGCATAATCTGAGGGATTGCCTCTGCCTGAATAGGTGAAGGCACAGTAAAATTCAAATCTGCAAGTGCCTTTAAAATGTTTTCTGATAAATGTAATTTTGTGAAGCCTTCAGCCGTGACCTTAATGTCATTAGTCGTAGGTGTAGCATCTAAGAAGCTAATCTCCTGAGGAGAAATTGTTTGGGGTGTCATAATATTCTTTCTTTTGTAAAATACTCTTATACTTTATACAAACCCAAACGCAACAGAGTATCTAAAATCACATTAAAAGGTAAATTGTATATTACGACCATAACACGAACAAAAACGAATAACCACCCCAATTAAGACTTTTCAGTACAAAAGTTAATAACAATTGTTAAAAAGTTCCGTCAAATCACTGTATATTTTTTGTTTTTGCTGCTTCGCCGTAAAGCTTTGCCCGGCGTTTTTTGATATCTGCGTTTTGGATGTAATCCTCATATTTCTCGCTGGAATTTATAAATCCGTTCGGCGAAATCTCGATAATTCTGTCCGCAACAGTCTGTATAAACTGGTGGTCCTGTGACGAGAACAAAACAGTTCCCGAAAACTCAATCAACGAATTGTTCAATGCTGTAATCGCTTCCAAGTCCAGATGGTTAGTCGGTTCATCCATTATCAAAACATTAGTCTCGGACACCATCATCTTAGCCAGCATACATCTGACCTTTTCGCCGCCCGACAGCACCGTTGCACTCTTTTCGGAATCATCTCCGGTAAACAGCATTCTGCCAAGATACCCTCTTAAAAAATTTACGTGCTGGTCAGGCGAATACTGTGCCAACCACTGAATTAAATTGATATCCTCTTCGAAAAATTTGTTGTTGTCTTTCGGAAAATACGAATTTGTAGCCGTAACTCCCCATCTTACATCCCCCTCGTCAGGCTCTAATTCCCCCGCCAAAATTTGGAACAAAGTTGTGATAATTAACGGGTCCTGTGCCAAAAAGGCAACCTTTTGACCTTGATACAGGTCCATTGAAAAATTATTTATCAGTAAAGTTCCATCAACGGATTTTTTTAATCCCTTAACCGTCAAAACATCTTTGCCCGGTATTTTTACGTAATTAAACCGGATTCTCGGGTACTGTCTTGAAGAAGGTTTAATGTCCTCAAGCGTTAACTTGTCCAAAATGTTTTTTCTCGAAGTCGCCTGTTTCGCCTTAGAAGCGTTTGCACTAAATCGGGCGATAAAGGATTTTAGTTCTTCCATTTTTTCTTCTATCTGTTTATTTTTGTCTTCTCTTTGCTTCATTATTAACTGGCTTGCCTGTGACCAGAATGAGTAATTGCCCGGATACAACTGAATTTTGCCAAAATCAATGTCTGCGATATGCGTACAAACATTGTCCAAAAAATTCCTGTCGTGAGATACAACAACCACGGTGTTTTGGAACTCAATTAAAAATTCTTCCAGCCATTTTATTGTCTGAATGTCAAGGTGGTTTGTAGGTTCGTCCAAAAGCAAAATGTCAGGGTTGCCAAATAAGGCTTGAGCCAAAAGGACCCGAACTTTTTCACTTCCGGCAAGTTCGCTCATTAGTGAGTAATGCAGTTCATTTGTTATACCCAAATCGTTTAACAATGACGCCGCCATGGATTCTGCCTGCCAGCCGTCGAGTTCCGCAAACTCGGATTCCAAATGCGAGACTTTTATTCCGTCCTCGTCGTTAAAATCCGGTTTTGCATAGAGTTCTTCTTTTTCTTTCATTATTGAATAAAGCTTTCTATGCCCCATTATCACTGTATCTATAACGCTAAATTCATCAAATTCAAAGTGGTTTTGCTTCAAAACGGCTATCCTTTGACCCTTTTGAACATGGACCTCGCCTGAAGTTTGTTCAATTTCACCTGAAAGAACCTTCAAGAACGTGCTTTTCCCTGAGCCGTTAGCTCCGATAAGCCCATAACAGTTTCCGGGGGTAAATTTTACGTTTACGTCCTCAAACAGAGGCTGGCTTCCAAACCTCACGGTTAATTTGCTTGTTGATATCATTTTTCTCTTCCCGCTATGCTATTTATATAATTGCCTATTTATACAATTGTACACTAAATATATAAATTCCCCTACTATTCATAGAGGGGACAAAATAAAAAAAGAGGCAAGCAATTTGTTCGCCTCTTTGAGAGTTTAATTAATCTGAAAGTTAATTAAGTTGAATTGAAAATTTAAGTTTAATTATACATAACGTATCTTGCACCTTGTCCGTTAGGAACAACTTGTTGTCCGCCGAATCTGATTGAGAAACGGTCGCCTATTATAGCATTGGTTGAAGTACAAGTACCTGCACCGTCTGTTAAGAGAGAGGACTGACAGTTTGTCAATTTGTTAGGTTTTTTTGCACCGTTTACGTCAACCAGAGCATCACAGCCTGTACTTGTTGTAAGACATCCGGTTATAGTTGACGGGAACGAAATAACCATACCGTCATTAAAGAACAATGCATAGTTAGAAGCGTTTCCAATCACCGGTCCTGTGGCACCAACATCTACCCCTGTAGCATCTGCTGCGGTAAGCACCCTGACAACATTCATTCTGGTGTTAAACATATTATAAATAGAGCCATCGGCAGACCCCGCAACCGACAAACCGGAAAAGTCCGTGCTGTCCAGTGCAACGTTCATTGTAATCGCCTGATTCAAAGTTGAAATTATTTTTTTAAATCCGGTTTTGAATTCGGCTTGTCCCGTTTGATTCATCAGTGTTGGAATAGTCATAGCAGCAACTACACCGATAATACCCAATGTGATTAACACTTCTGCCAAAGTAAATCCAAATCTTTTTTTCATAATCTTTCTACCTTTCACTTTATTAATTATTAATTAGTATTTTCTAAAGTACTCTCTAATAATAACAAACTTTTTAAAAAAAGTCAAGAACAAATTATATTATTGAATGAGCCGAGAATTTTTTTTTAGTATTTAATCCATTTATTCTTAAGCCGTCTTAGTTTTCCTCTTGCTTCCATGTCTTCAATAATGTTGTCCACCCTGCCTTTTAGCCTCGCCGAAGAGGCTCCCTTTTTGAAAGCAACAGCGTAGGGTTCCTTCGAATAGATTCCGGGCAGCAACTTAACAGAATTATCATCAATAGCAAAACCCATCAATATAGTATCATCAGAGGTCATGGCATCGGCATGCCCATGCTTAAGTGCTTCAAATCCGCTTGTATAGGTCTTAAATCCAATAATGGCGGCATCCGGAGCGATTAACCTAACGGTTTTTTCCGCAGTCGAACCAAAAATAATGACAACTCTTTTGCCGTTTAAATCAGTCATTGAAGTAATTTTGCTGTTTTTCGGGACCAAAATGGATTGCCCCGTAACATAATAGGGGATGGAAAAATCGATTATTTCCCTGCGTTGTTTTGTTACGGTCATGGTCGCTATAACCATATCAACTTGACCGGAATTCACGGCCCAGATACGGTTTGAGGGGGTAACTTGCCTAAATTCTATTTTATTTTCATCCCCCAGTAAAGATTTTGCTATGTACCTTGCCAAATCTATGTCATACCCAGCCAGCCGGTGTTTTTCGTCTATGTAACCAAAAGGTTTTGTGTCATATTTGACCCCGACTATGACCTTCCCCCGTTGCATGATTTTGTCTAAGGTGTCTGCATTATTATCTTTTTTTGTACATCCCGTAACAAAAATTATAAATATTACGGAGAATAGCGTAACAATACTTAATAATTTCTTTTCCATTTCTATCCTTTTGTTAATTATCTTAATAACTGTTAAGATTAATTTACCCTAATTTATGTTATTTTTCAACCCCATTGTTTATTTTGTACAATAATGATTGCTTTATTATTTATTAAGTGATATAATAATCAGCGTAACTGTAATTGAAGAGGGTTTAATCTTATGAAAAAAATTAAAAAGAATGCACAATCATTAATCGAATATGGTTTAATTTTAGCACTGGTGGCTGTTATTGCCGTTGTTGTTTTAGGCAAATTCGGAAAAACAATAACAGGGGTAGGAAACAACACCAGCAATTCGGTTAATCAAGTGAGCGGTAACGCTATGATAAATTACTGTACAAGCATTAATTGTACAGGCTTTTCAAATGGTACATGTACGGGATGTCCTTAATTTAAGAACTACATCCAACGGTTATAAAAAAGACACCAACTAGGTGTCTTTTTATGCTGAAATACCCGCAATAATGCCTGTTGACCAGCAGTTTTGCAGGTTAAAGCCGCCGCAAAGGCCGTCTGCGTCAATCACTTCACCGCAAAAATAAAGCCCTTCAACAAGTTTTGACTGCATGGTTTTCGGGTTAATTTCATCAAGGCAAACTCCGCCGGAAGTCACTATTTCGCCATCTTTTGCAGGAGAAATTACCGTAATTTCGAACTTTTGAAGAGATTTCAGGATTAAATCACGGGTTTTCCCGTTAACGTTACAGCATTTTACATCCAAATCAATCCCGTTTACCCCCAGAATGTATTCTGCCAGAGATTTTGGGACAAGCTCGGCAACCAGATTTTTAACATCTTTTTTAGGATTAGCGTTGAGCATGCCCTGAAAAGTAAGAAGTGAGAGGTCAGAAGCGGGAGGATTATTAACAAAGTTTAACTTAATTGATAAGGGGCTTTCTTTTGAATACTCCTCTCTCGCACAAATTGATGAGATTTTGTAAGCCAATGGGCCTGAAATGCCTTCGTGCGTGAAAATAATGTCGTCTTGCAGCGGCGGAAATTTTTTCTCGCGGGAAAAAATTTCCGCCTTAACATTTTTCAGACTCACGCCTTGAATATTCTTAAAGTTTTCAGCACTAATAAGCCCTGTTAAAGCCGGTTTTGGCTCAATTATCCTATGCCCCAAATTTTTTGCGAGCGAAAATCCGGCATGCCCGCCAATGGCTAAAACAACTTTATCAAAGCAATATTCATTATTTTCCGTGGTGATTAAGAATTTATCTTCTTGTTTTTTTATTTCTACAACTTTTTCTTTTTTAAAACGGCATGCCCTTAAATTTTCAAGCATTTTTTCTCTAACCGACTTAGCACTGTTTGAGGTTGGAAAAATTCTCAAATCATCTTGAGTATAGGTTTCCAC
Organism: Candidatus Gastranaerophilaceae bacterium; assembly: GCA_041678605.1. GTDB lineage: Bacteria > Cyanobacteriota > Vampirovibrionia > Gastranaerophilales > Gastranaerophilaceae > JBAYNW01. Next base: position 77,068 of record JBAYNW010000002.1, read on the forward strand.
GCCAATTTTTTTAAAAAAGTCTATCGTGTCAGCCGTTGAAAACCTTGAAAAAACGGAGTATAAAAACTTTTCACCTCTGGGATAAAATTTCGCCAATTCTTTAAAATCATACTCGGCGTAGGCCAGATTACATCTTCCACCGCCGGTATAAAGCAGTGTATGAAGGGGTTCGGCGAAATCAAACAGCACAACGTCGGATACATTGGGATTATTTTGTGCAGAACAGGCACAAATGCATCCCGCAGGGCCTGCACCTATTATGGCAACGGATTTTTCCTCACGCTTCATCTATTCTCGTCCCGTATAGATAAACCATTTCAGGGTTTTCAAGCTCCTCATGAAGCTCGGCTATGCTCTTGCCCAAATCCGGATGAACAAACTCAGGGTTAAGTTCCAGCATCGGAACGAGTGTAAAAGCTCTTTGGTGTAAATATTTATGAGGAATTTGCAAGTTTTTTTCTTTTACAATGTCTTTGTTGTAAAACAAAATGTCTATATCAATAGTTCTGTCGCCAAAAGGTCCTTCTTCCTCCCTGTTTCTGCCCAGCTGTTTTTCTATTCTCAGACATTCTGACAACAAATCCTGCGGGGATAGCAGCGTTTTAACTTCTACGACAGCATTGACATACCATGTTGTGTCTTTTTCGAGCCAGGGCTGAGTTTCGTAGAGCGAGGATGTTCTTATTATTTTAATATCGTCAATTCCACCCAAAAGGCTTGCCGCTTGCTGAACATAACCGACTCTGTCTCCCTTATTTGAACCTAAACCTAAGTATACTATTGCCATGCTTTCTATTTTATAATCCTTTGGATTAAATTGTCAAATTGTAAATTAAATTAGGTAAAAAAACACAGCAATGACGTGAACGCTTTTTGGCATGAGTCAAAACATTTACCCCCGCAATGACGAAGGGCTTGTTTCCCCTTTCCCCCTTTCCCTTTCCCTTTCCCTTTCCCTTTCCCTTTCCCTTTCCCTTTCCCTTTCCCTTTTTTCTGTTGAACTCAGTCACTTTGTAAAATTATCGACTAAATCAAATTTATGTTATAATTTTTCTATGAAAAAAGGGATGTTATTTTTGTTTGTGGCTTTGGCTTCAGTTGCTTTGCAATTTGCGAATTCGGCGTTTGCAAGTGAGTTGACTGACGACTATTTTGATATTGCGACCAATTACTTTAACTCAAATAATTACGCCAAGGCATTGGAGTATTTGGATTCCGTAATAAAATTTGAACCTGATAACATCAGGGCAATTGAACTTAAAAACAAAATTTTGCCGATGTGTGCAGAAAATACCGAAAAACCGTCACAAGAGCCGGAAAAGGTCTTAAGTCCCGCTCCTGAATCGACTCCACCGGCGGTTGTTAAACTTCATCCGGCCGATGTTGAAAAAGTGACCTACAATTCCGACTATTACAACGCAAAAGGACAAGAATTTTATCAAAAAAAGGAAATTGACACCGCAATCGAATATTTTCAAAAAGCATTGAAACTCAACAAAAAAAATGCTCAGGCATGCAACAACTTAGCTATGTCATATTGCCTCAAAAAGAAACCAGACGAAGCGATTAAGTATTTCAAAAGAGCAAATTTTTTAAACAAAACCTATACTCAGCCGCTGGTCAATCTGGCAATGCTTTACAGAGGTTTGGGAAATGAAAAAGAACAGGTTTATTATCTAAAAAAGGCGATAAAATATAATCCTAATGACTATATGGCATATTATTGGCTCGGCGATTATTACAAAAACAGGGGCGAATACCCCGAAGCAATCAAGAACTTTAAGGAAGTAGTAAAAATAGACCCCAAATTTTCTCAGGTCTATTTGAGTTTAGCGGTAAGCTTCTTTGAAACAGAGGAATTTAACTACACCATTCTCGCTCTCAACCAGTACAGAGAATTTTGCCCAAATTCCGATTTCGCATTTTTTTTAATGGCAAGGGCAAATTTGGCTTTGTGCCGTTACCCTGATGCTAAAACCTATATAGAGAAGGCTATTGCAATAAACGATACCGGCGAATACCAATTTGAATTGGCAAAAATAAATTATTATCTTGAGGATTATCCGTGTGCATTAAGTATTTTTCAAAACCTTTTGAAATCGAGTGATTCTGCGGAGGTTTTTAATTATGTCGGGCTATGCAATTACAAACTTAAGAATATTGAAGTTGCGATTGCAAATTTCAATAAAGCCATTGAACTGGACGGGCTTAGACCGATTTATTATTACAATCTTGCCCAATGTTACAAATCACTGGGAGATAAAAAAAATTACACAAAATATGTTAACGCCGCAACGAAAATCACTCCGATAAATTATCAGGACTTTATTGATTTGAGCTATATTTACTACGATAACGCCAATCCGGCTTATGCAATTAACTCACTCAGCGATGCGATAAAAAGATATCCCGATGTAAAATCGCTTTATTTATCAAAATTGAAAATTTATGAAGCACTCGGCGATAATTTGCATTATAATGAAACTAAGGATTTAATAGAGATGAGATTTAACAGAAAATGAAAAAACGCAAGAAAAGAAATAGAGGAACGTTCACATCAAAATTACTTAACGGCATTTCGGTATTATTGCTCGCCGGAGTAATGTTTTGGGGATTAAAAGTCTACTCTGCGTCAGGCAGCAATTTGTCATTTGCCCAAATAAGCGACGCCCATTATTCATCCGCAAAAATAAATAAATCCTATCGTTTAACCGCCGAATCGGGAGAACTTTTATCCGATGCGATTGAACAGATTAACGAAACTCCAAATCTGGATTTTGTAATGTTTACGGGCGATATGATTAATACTCCTTACCAAAGAGAACTGATGAAGTTTTTGACTTATGCAAATCAGCTCAAATATCCATGGTACGCTATTTTCGGCAACCATGATATCTGTATCGGCGGATATTTATCAAAAAGTGTATATCTGAGTATTCTAAATTCTCACGATAAAAGTTTTAATTTTTCAAAACCATATTACTCCTTTGTCCCTAAAAAAGGCTATAAAGTGATAGGACTTGATACGATTATTGACACTAGAATTACCAATAACGGTGAGCTTTCCGCCGAAGAGCTTAAATGGTTGGACAGGGAACTTTCAAAGTCGAAAAATGATACCGTCCTTATTTTCATGCACGGACCTTTGGTGGAGCCGCTGCATAGCACGAGCCATGCGACTTTAAATGCGGGCGAAGCCTTGAAAATCATTGGCAAATACAAAAATCCTATTGCGGTATTTTCCGGCCATTATCACACCACCAAAATAACTCAAATCGGAAACGTTTTACACGTAAGCACGCCTTCGTTGGTTTCTTACCCTAATGCGTTTAGAATTGTCAAGGTAAGCAACCAGAAAAACAAGGCTGTTTTTGATATATACTTTAAGGAAACACGGTACAAAGATGTCCAAAAAAGGGCGAAAATGATGGCATTCGGCTCCAAAACTTATTACGGTGCCGATGAGGACAGGAGCAGAACTTACGTTATTGAAAAAAAATAAGGATAGAGAGGATAGAATAATATGAAGAATGTTGAAAATGAGTTCAGAGTAAAATTTAGGGGCGTTAGGGGAAGTTATCCCATTGCGAACAAAGATTATTTAAAGTACGGAGGAAACACTTCTTGTGTCGAAGTCAACGTGGGCGGACATTTAATTATCCTTGATGCCGGAACCGGTTTGATTGACCTCGGACATGAATTAATGCAGGAACATATTTCTTCCGGCACGGATTTGTATGACAGAAAACCCGTAGATGTGACATTACTGTTAAGCCATATCCATCAAGACCATATACAGGGTTTTACATTTTTCGGACCATCTCATATTTCTACAACAAAATTAAATGTTTTTGGGGCAACGGACTACAACGAAACACTTGCCGATGAACTTTCCCAACTTCTTTTCACTAAATCTTTCCCTCTGGATTTGGGAGATATAGCAGCAGAGTTGAACATCTTTGATATTAGTGAAACCGAGTATATTGTTCTGGAAGATTCTGACTTGAAAATAAAAAGAGTTGAAAGCAGCAGTGAATTAATACCAAAGAACAATGAGGTGATTATATCTTGCTACAAATCCTACGCCCATCCGCAAGACGGCGTTATGGTGTATAAAATCGCCTATAAAGACAAATCAATGGTTTATGCTACAGATAAAGAAAGTTATCTGGGCGGCGATAAAAAGCTTTCAATGTTTGCAAGGGGTTGCGATTTGTTAATCCATGATGCTCAATATACATCGGATGATTACCTGCATTCTTATTCACCGAAGCAAGGTTACGGCCACTCCACTTTTGACATGGCTCTTGAAAGCCAAAAACAATCGGGGGCAAAAAAACTTGCATTTTTCCATTTTGATCCGGGTTATGATGACAAAAAATTAGACGAAATAGCTCTGCATTACCAAAAAATATCCGAGGATGTTTACGTCGCTCATGAAGGACTCGAAATAATTCTATGATGAAAAAATTAATTACGGTTTTAATTCTGTTTGCGGCAACATTTGTTTTCGCAGGCTACACAAAGCCCGATGTATATAAAATCGATGCCGAAAAAAATGCCGTGATGCACAATAATCTCGGACTTAAAGCAGTGTCTGAAGAAGATTATTACGGAGCAATTCAGGAATTTTCGCTGGCAATACTTTTAAACCCCAAAACTCAAGCAACAGCGGTTTATTATAACAATCTGGGCGAAACTTACATGAAAATAGGGTGCTTCAGAGATGCTCAGGGCTGTTTTGAAAAAGCTATGAAGCAATATAACCTCAATTTTACCTATTATCAAAATCTTGTAAAATCTTTTAAAGCCCAAAATGTAGTCAAATCAAAAATAAAAATTTATGAAACAAAGAGCGGCAAAGATTCTATGAATATGGTCACGCTTGGTCTTTTGTACGTTGCCGACGGAAACGTCAGAGGCGGAATAATAAAACTTGATGAATTTTGTATGAGAGAGCCGGATTTGCTGATAACAGATGCCGTTAGAAATTATATTAAGGGGATAATTCCTAAAAATTAAAATGAGTCATTAAAAAAGGGCGAATTTTTTGATTTACAAAAAATTCGCCCTTTTTTACTTTTTAATTAATTATTCAATTACAATAACGCCTACAGGGCAAGAATCTGCCGCTTCCTTAACGCAGTCAATGTTGTCGGCAACAGCTGACTGATTAACAATAGCGACATCTTCCACTGAAAAAACAGCTTCACAAATTGACTCACAAGCACCACATGCAATGCATCCGTCTTCGATTTTTACATTCATTTTAATTTCTCCTTCTTTAATAATCCATTTTTTGTAAATAATTTTACGTAAATTATTATAACAGAAAAATTTTAAAAATAAAGGGCAATTATTTGTGCTAAATTGTTTTTATATCTATATAGGAGTTGGTATGTTCGATTTCATCCAAAAATTAATGTACTCTGTTTTAGCTTTTCAAGAAAAAATCTTGAGAGGGAAACTTAGACGCAATTTTAAGTCAGTCTATTCAAACAGCACTTCCAAAAGAGTTTTTGGGAAAGCGGCTTCTTTAGAATTGAATTCACAAACCCAAAAAAACAAAGTGAAATTGGAAAATAATGTTAAAACTATTTTGAAAAAATGTGAAAATGACCCCAAAAAACTTCTTGAATTTGTTGAAAAAAGCGGAACGAAAGTTTATAAAATTCCTTTTGCAAACAAAATACTAAAACTTGTCAGCTACGAAGAAGGTTTTGTGGGTGCTTCAAAAGGGCTTAAAGCAATGTATCTAAACATCATCATATCATTTTTGGCCGGTGAAAAAATAAAATTGTCTTTTAAAACCGAACCCATGTTTGTATTGAGGGACTTGCAGTTAGATAGTTACTGTATGATACAGCAATTTCACAAATGGTATGCAATGAAACTGGATTTACCGGGTTTTGACGCCGAAGCTCAAAATAATTTCCAAAAATTTCTGTCACCCTCTAAGGATGAAAAGCTTAAAGAATTGAGCGTTGAAGAAATATTGGGACTAAAAGAAGCTATAGCAAGGGATGTTGAGGCTATTAATTTTATTATTGATTTAGCAAAATCGACAACCGGTTCAAAAAATGCATTAAAAAAGATGACGGCAGGCGGAGCCTCCATTTAAAATTTATTACTCCTTGATATAAGCCGGCAAAATAATAGTTATCTTGGTTCCGTAGCCGACTTTGCTCTCCAAAAGGATTTCGCCTCCATGGGCTTCAACAATGTTTTTTGTTATATAAAGCCCCAATCCGGAGCCTACACGCTTATGTTTTTTTGTAAAGGACATATATTGGGAAAAGACATCATTCTGGTGTTTTAAGTCAATTCCTCGGCCAAAATCCTGAACAAAAAGCCCTATATTGTTATCTCCCACATTGAAAATCTCAATCAAAATTTTACCTCCCAAAGGGGAGTGTTCACTGGCATTTGCTATCAGGTTGTGCATTGCCCGTTTCATTTCCACAAAATCCAACGGTAAAAAAATATCCTTTGTACTGCATTTGAACTGGATGTGCTGTTTTTGAGGCTTAAGAATATATTTTGTAAGGTCTATGCAATGCTCAACGAGTTTTTTTATAGAATAAATCTGCTTGGATAGAGTTATTTTGCTTTTGTCTATCTTGTCCCGACAGAGAATATTTCCGACCATCTCTTGCATAAATTTCGTTGAATCCAGAAGGTCTTCAATGATTTCCTGCTGGTCTTTTTCCAATTCGCCCAAATTTTCGTTTAAAAGCAGCCCTAATGCATTAATGCCGGCACTTATTGGGGTTTTCAGGTCATGAGCTATCGTAGCAAGAAAATCCTCTTTTAGTGCCAGACTTATTTCCTGAATTTTTTGGGCTTTTAAAACATTAAAAATCTGTGATTTTATTATGTTTATATCAAACGGTTTTTCGATATAGGCGAAAGACCCCAAATCATATCCTTTTATTTTGGTGCGTGAATCCGACAAAGCACTGATGAAAATTACGGGAACATTTTTATTATGCGGCGTATCCTTGATTTTTTTGGCCAATTCGAAGCCGGACATGCCAGGCATCATAACGTCAAGCAAAAATAAATCGAATTTGTCATGCAATATGGCCTCAAAAGCCTCTTTAGGTTTAGAAAAACTCGAAATTTCAATATTGAATTCAGATAATATTTCTTCCAGAAGTTCAATGTTCATGGTGTTATCATCAATAATCATTATTTTTGAATTTGCAATTATTGAATAATCGTACTCGGCAGCGGGCGTTCTGTCAGTGAAAAAATTGTACTTGTTGTTAAAAAATTCTTCCACCATTTTTTTATCAACAGGGGAAGAAATGACTGTTTTTATACCAATTTTGTTGGCGGATGCGATATTCTTTCGGGACAAATTATCCGAACAAATCCAAATTTCAGTATTTTTACTTGTTCCTCTGAGTTTTTGAATACATTTTAAATCGGACTTGCCGAAGTCAGTCTGTATTATGCAAAGCTCAACCTCGGGTTTCAATTTTTTTATACAGGAAATATCCTCTACAAAAAGAAACTTCCGGTTCAAATTATCATTCAGATAATTTTCGCGAGAGTCCGTTGATTTAATTATCTCTGGCATAGCTCAATCCTAAAATAAAACGTTAAAGTGATTAGTATGATGATAATAGATTTCCCTTATCTTTAAAATTAGTCACATGGCTACTCTTATCAATAAAATTACAACATAACCGTAAATTATCAGGTCATTCAGGGGTTTTACCGTTATTACCCGATTGGGTAATGTTAAATTTTGTTACTCTTTTAAACTTCCCTGCAATAAGTCATTTATAAAATATTTTTTCCCGATTAGAAAAACCAAAACCGTTGGGATTGTGCAAATCACGGCACAGGCAAGCAAATCGCCCCAAAGAGTGATTTCTCTGAAGCTTCCTTTGAAAAACGCCAATCCGACAGGCAAAGTTCGCATACTGTCTGAATTTGTGACAATTAACGGCCACATGAAACTGTTCCAGCTTGAAACGAATGTAAAAATGGCCAGAGTCGCTATTGTGGGGAGTGCAACGGGCAGGGCAATTCGACAAAAAGTCTGAAAAATATTACACCCGTCTATTTTTGAAGATTCTTCAAGGTCCTTCGGGAAACTCAAAAAGAATTGGCGGAACATAAACACACCGAAGCCGCCGAAAAATCCGGGAATAATAAGTGCCTGATAGGTGTCAATCAAATGCATTTCTCTCATTAGGAAAAATAGCGGAATAATATTGACCTGAGGCGGAATCATCATTGTTATTAAAATTATCAGAAACAAAAAATCGCTGCCTTTAAATCTCAATCTTGCGAATGCGTATCCGGCGAACGCCGCAAATAGGATTTGTCCGACAGTTGTAATTGCCGCAACCAGAAAGCTGTTGAAAAAGTATCTGGCGACGGGAATTGAAGAAAAAACACTTACGTAATTCTCAAAAGACCAATTTTCAGGGAAGATGCTCGGCGGATAGGAAAAAATCTCGCTGTTTTGGGAAAAAGACAGATTAACCATCGCAAAAAACGGCACCAGCATACTTAGAGCGATTAACAGCAAAATAAAATATCCGATGAAGAGTCTTAGTCTTTTCATAAAAACAATTATAGCACAGAGGGGGAACAGGGAAAAGGGAAGGGGAAAACGTGAGACGTGAGAGGTGAGACGTGAGAAGAGAAACTGGACTTATCGACTCATAAACTTATCCTACTGCTTTGCTTTAGTGAAAAAGTCCGGTTGTGTTTTACCAAAAGAAAAAGTAGGCTTGAAATTTGAGTAAAAACAGGTTATACTGTAAAAGTACACAAAGTAGGTTGGGTTTTCTAACCCAACGAAGAAATAATAATTGAACATTAATAATAGAATATGGGGACGCTCTGGATTTGACAGAATGTTCGGTGAAAGTAAATTGCGGGTCTCGGAGCTGTTCCGAGTCACCAACGAGCAAAACAAACTAAATGCTAACAACGATAACGTTATTAGAGCTGATTTCTCAAGAGCAGCAGCTATCGCTGCCTAACCTGAGGAAACCGGCTGCTTTATTGGTCTAACTTGCCGATTAATAAAGCCCACAACGCAAGTTGCAGTACGTGGACGAGAATTAAGCGTATTAAGACTTTTCTCAAAGTGAGCATCACTTAAAAAGGCTTTGCCAAGACTAACAAGACTGATTTTACTTGGGTTTTGGCGAGAGAAACAAAATCTACACTCGTAGAGGTTTACTTTAATCCATTTTGGACGTGGGTTCGACTCCCACCGTCTCCATTTTTTCCACGATTAACGTTCTATTTCACATTTTACGAAATGGAGACAAGGTCGTCGAACCGGTTATTTGCTCATGTTGTTCGCAAATAACGGGTTAGCTAACGCATTAAGAATTGTAGCCGTTTGGCTTTCCGAGCCTCACGGACAATTCTTTGAAGACTCCCACCGTCTCCACCATTATTCGTAGCCCGAGGCTTTAGCCGAGGATACAAGATTGAATAAATGCCGCAATTGGTGTATTTGTATTTTTTTATGTAAGTTGAGCTTGGTATAATTTCAACATTCACGTCACCCTGAATTTATTTCAGGGTCGCAAAGTCGCTCGCTTGTAAGATTCTGAAACAAGTTCAGAATGACGTCTGGGATTTTTAAGTCGGAAATGAGTTTGACTCAAAATGCACGAAAATTCACATTTCGTTCATGAAGTGTGCACATCATAAATTTTAGAATTTTACCTCATTCTCCGTACACATAAAGGTTTTAAGCCAATGAATGAATTGTGCATTTAGTATGAGCCAAAACGGATTTTTGAAGGTTAAAATTTATTACGATAAATCAAATTACTAGTAAATTTATTTTTTAGTTGGTTTATAATGTTTAATACAATATAGGACGAAAATAATGGAATTAAAGAGAATTAATAATAACATAGCATTTGGAGATTTGGCTATACAAAGTTTATATAAAATGCCTAAAATGAAACGAACGGCAATAGTTAATGCCTTTAAAACACGGATAGGTGAAGGATTGATGAGCAAGACATATACTCATGATGGACAAACTTTCTCACAAGACATTTTTATTGGATTTATTCCGACTACTCAAAAAAAACAAAATTCACAAATAGACAGAATCATCATTTCAACGGGAGAACCTTTACCATTCGAGCAAAGTATCTCAAAAGCAGCTCAAATAGATTTGAATATTTTTAACAAAATTCAAAAAATACGCGATGAGTTTAAACTTAAGAACGGTGATTATTTTAAGGGATATGGCTATACTCTGGGTCGTATACGAAAAAGCAATGATTCAGTTGAAATTTGTATGTCTGAGCAAGAGGCCACCTGGTTTGATAATTATAGAAAAGGATTAGACTTTGAGTCTGGGAATGCCCCGAATAATGGGATGAATAATTGGTACATATTTAATAAAAATAATGGAGACACTTTTCAGTATTCAAAAGTGATTAGAGAACGTGAATAAAATATTTTAACGTCCCACTGTATACGCAGTCAAGTTTTGTGCGTTTTTTGATTAATCGGCAGGCTACATCTTTCTTATTTGGCTCAAATTATCTGTTACATTGGCTCATTTTATGTGAGAGTTTACAATTGGCGGGCTTTACGGCTAGATAAAATTAAAAGAGAAATTATATTATATAAATTCTCTGATTTCCTATGCCAAATTCTGCAAAAATTCTCTGTTTGAGATTTACCTAGTTCGTTCTAAGCGATAAGATGTGTTATGAAATAGTTTTCTATCTGCACAATATTGATTTTGTGCTGGGTGAGCGTCTATAAAGTTAAAAAATGTAACAATTTTCAACATAGCGTGTGAAGCAGTGGCAAGTTTTTTTTTGTTTGAATATTGTATATATAAAGCCTTATTAGATCAGGGGCATGCTAGAAAGCCAAGGAGGCTTAAATTTTACAATGATTACAAATATTACTTTTAAACCATGTGTGTATGTAAATTCACCCTTAACAGGGCAATTTGGTGTGCATCAAAATTATAGTACGAAGCCCAATATATACCAAAAAAGTAACCAGAGAAGTCCTTTCCTTGATACTGTGAGTTTTTCAGGCAACGAAAAAAAGCTTACATCTCAATCACTTTCAGACAAAGAATTTAAGGCATTAGTAGGACAAAAAGTTAAACAAGCAACTCCCGCAACAAAAATGGATGTTGCATCAGAATTAACGGAAGTTTTAGACCTTTACCTGCAAGGTAAATGGGATGATAAAGTTCAACCGCACAAAAAGAAAACTGTACTTGCAGGGCTTAAAAAATTAATGGGTGAACAAGGGCAAGGCAACATAGTTATGGCTCAGATTAATCCAATCCCCGGCAATGTAGAGGCAAATGCTAAAAAGGCAATGGCATATATCCGTGCAGCAGAAGCAATCGGTGCGGATACGGTGGTGTTTTCTGAGTTAACATTAATGGGATATCCCATCCATGATACTATTGACAGGCATCCTGTTATTGTAAAAGAAAATATGGATTGGTTACAGGAGATTGCGAAACAAACTGGTAAAACTAAAGTAATGATTGGTTTTGTTGAGCCTAGAGAAAATCTGACTCAAGGGGAAACAGTTGGCAAAGCCTATTACAATTCAGTTGCAACATTGGGAGATGGAAAAGTCTTAGGGGTAACACGAAAAAGTTTACTCCCGACATATTCTGAATTTAACGATTATAGATATATTGAGCCTTCACCCGTTACAGGCAATCAGCCTCCGGAAACCCTTGGACATTTTGGAAGAGATAAAATTACAGAAGCTAATAAGTTGAATGAAATCCACGGGCATAATTACGGAGTAGTAATCTGTGAAGACGGATGGAATGATAAAGATTTCTTTAAAAACGGTGTGCTTTATGAAGTTGACCCTGTAGCTGAAGTTGCAAAAGCAAAACCTGATATGATTATAAACTGTTCAGCATCTCCATCCCGTGCTAAAAAAGAACAATTAAAACACAATATGCTTTCTTATTCCGCTCAAAAACATGGCACTCCGATGGTTTATGTAAATCAGGTCGGTGCAATTGATGACAGTTCTTTTGACGGAGCAAGCAGAGTTTATAACGCAAATGGTGAACTTGTTGCTCGTGCAAAATCTTTTGAAGAACAATTTATGGTTGTAAATCCTTTGAAATCACAAGGAAAAACATTCCCATTAGCAAAAGGACTTGAAAAAACATTAAAAGAACAAAAAGTATTCTCCCTTGATTATGAACCTGATTTGGATAGAACTTATAAAACAATTGTTCAAGGAACTAGAGATTACTTTAATAAAAATGGCTTAAAACGAGCCGTTTTAGGTTTGTCAGGCGGTTTGGATTCAACTGTAAGTGCTGTTTTATTAGCCGATGCATTAGGTCCTAAAAATGTCTACGGAATTAGTATGCCATCAAAAATTACAAGCGAAGAAAGCAGAAGCGATGCAAAAATCTTGGCTGAAAATCTTGGAATACATTTTGATGAATCACCGATTAAAGGAATGGTAACTTCTGCTAATGAACAATTAGAGCCTCTCTTCGATAGAATTGCTAAAAATTGGGATGGAAGATACACGCAATCATTTGTTCAAGATAATATTCAAGCACGCTCGAGAGCCACTTTGCTTTGGGGTATATGCAATGCTTTTGGACAAACTATTTCAATCGCAACATCTGACAAATCAGAACTTTATATGGGCTATGCAACAATCAACGGAGATATGTCAGGCGGTTTTGCACCTATTGCAGATGTTCCAAAGACAAAACTTTTTGCACTTGCCCGTTGGATGAATGAAAACAGAGACCAAAAAGGAGCTATTCCAGAGGCAATTATTGCAAAACCTCCGGGGGCAGAACTTGCAATTGACCCTAAAACATTAAAACCTCTTGTAGCAGAAGATGCTCTTATGCCTTATGAATTTTTAGATGAAGTAATTTGGCGTATTGAGAACAAGCACGAAAGTTATACAAATATGATTGGTTCCAAATTCTTGTATGAAAAAGGACACGATTTATCAAAAGAACAAAAAACGATTTGGCTGGACAGATTTTATAAAAGAATGTCTTCAGCACTTTTTAAATGGACACTTCTGCCACCGTCTGTAATAGTTGAAGGCCGTTCAATAAATAAAGGCGATTACCGACAACCGGTAGCATCAGGCAGTATTGATTACAAAGGTCAAGTAATCAAAACAATAGCAAAAAAATTAAAACAAATAAAATAAAAGGAGAATAAAATGTTAGTACAAAGCATTATAACAAATTATCAAAACCGAAATTACAAAAACAATTACAATCCCAAAAGCAATGTTGCTTTTGGGATTGCAAAACCGCCGAAGCTTCCGACCGAACAATTTCAATTGGCAATGGCAAATCAGCTGAATGAATTGGGGTTTAACCTGAAAACATTAGCTTGCAAAGATTCTGCCGATTTTAGAGAACTATTTTTAAGATTAAGGAAATTAACCAATGAAATTGGGGAAAAAGCAGGATTTAAAACAGAACATAAAACTCCAAGAATGTTGCAAACAGATGCATACTATGTCTCAAGTAATTTCTATATTCACCAAGATGCAAAAGATCATAGCGTTTATCAAATAGCATTCAGAAGAGAAGAATTACCTTGGATGAAAGATATGGGTGTAAAAAAAGAAGATAGAAAATTAATATTTCATGGATTACAAGATATAATGGAAGATGTTTTACATGACCCAATAACCAGAGATGAAATAGAAGAAGCAGATAAATTTTATAAAACCGCAAGAAACGGGTGGCAATACAAATGGGACAGAGGCTTGTGGGAAAGAGTTCTATCTGAAAATAATGGGATAATTCCTATAAAAATTCAAGCACTTCCTGACGGTTCAACAGTTTTCTCTGGGGAGCCCGTAATTCAAGTCACAGCGGAAAAAGATTTTGGTGAGCTTGCTGCTTGGTTTGAAACAAGACTTTTACAAGTTTGGGCCGGTTCGGAAAGAGCCTCTATGCTTAGACACTGGTTAGAGTATAATAAAAACCTTATTAGAAGTACCTCAGATGCTACACTCACTGAAGCAGAAATTCTTGCAAAAGCTCAAAAAAGACTTGTCGATTTTTCTGACCGTTCAAGTATGTGTCCTCAAGAAAGTGAAAGAATGGGCAAGGCAAGTATGACAGTATTTTCGACACAATCGACATTGGCTGCGGTTTATCAAGCATATAAAGCAAATGGGGATAAAATACCGGGCTCAATTGCAATGCCTTCTCTTCCTCATAGAGTTATAGAAAGCTACGAACATGAAAAAGATGCCTATGATGCATTATATGATTTTACAAAAGGTGGTTTAGGCTCTTATGTGGGTGATTGCTATGACTATAGAAAAGCAGTAACAGAGTGCCTTATTCCTCTTGCAAAAAGAGCTCAAAAAGAAAATAAAGAACTTGGAATAAATACAATACTTAACCCACGACCAGACTCAGGAGATAATTTTGAAGAAGTTAAATTTACAGTGGATAAAGCTGTTGAATCAAAATTATACAGAGATATAAAAACAAGAAGTGGTCAAATATTAAAAGGAATGACCATTTTTAGACCTTTACAGGCAAATGGTATGTCCTTTAAAGAAATGATGGATATAGACAGAAGACTTTTGAAAGCTGGGTATTCGCCTGTGGATTGTGTTAACTACGGGGTTGGAGGATTTTTACATGATTCTATTTCAAGAAATAACATGTCGGCAGCTCAAAAATTAGCTGAAATTGGTAAAGGCAAAAGGAAACGTCCGGTTATGAAATGTCCAATCGATGAACCTGTAAAAGAATCCATTCCGGGTGCTGTTAAATTGGTAAGGGAAGAAAATTCAAAGGCCCCAACAGTACGAAGGATTAATGAAGAAGGAAAAGATGCTTATATTACCTGGTATGATGGAATAAACGGGCATGGCATAGAATATAAAGAACCATTTGCAAATGTTCAAAGTAGGGTTCTAAATGAATTTGATAAATATCAAAAACCTGATGATATTTTTTCACCGGGGATTCACGAATTAAAAGGACAAATTAGAAACAAGCATAGATAATTAACAATAATAAACAAGGAGAAATTTATGAACGTAAACAAAGTGGACAAAACAAATTTTACAAGCAGACCTGTGAATGCAGGAGATTTAGCAGAATTAAAAGCTGCAATTAAAAAAGGTCAGGCATTTCTTTATGATGTAGATACAACCATAGGCTTTATGCATCCAAATGTTACAAGACCCGATGGGACAAGAGATGGATTATACGTTCCAAAAGCAGAAGCTGTAATTTCTGCTATGGCAAAAATTAAACAATTTACAAAAGGAATAATAGCAAAATTTGAAACAGTAGATGCTCATAAAAAAGGTGATCCGGAACTACAATGGTTTGCGGGTGAGCCTTTTAACTCTGACATTCACAGTGAAAAAGGAACTTTGGGTGGAACTAAAATTTCGGAGACAGTTTTTGGTGAGCCTAATGCTTTAATTGAAGTAGAACCTGAAAAAAATGATGTTCCAAGTGTATCAAAAATCCAAGAAATTTTGGCATCAAAAGGAATTATTAGACTTGAAAAAAATGAAAATGACTCTTTAAAATATGGCATTCCTTTCACTAATCAAGTTGTGCCTAATAAGAAAGGATTAGCTTTCTTCGAAAATTTAAAAAAAGCCGGAGCTAAAGTTGCTCTTGTATATGGTGTTGCGACAGATTATTGCGTAAAAGACGCAGTTGCGGCACTTAAAAAATTCGGAATTAAACCAATCGTGATAGAAGATGCTATCAAAGAATTTGGTCAAGATAGCACAAAGATTGCCGATGACGCCGTTTACCATGACGTAGCCATAATGACTACAGAGCAGTTAGGCAAAGTGTTAAATAAAGTTCAAACAGCAGAATCTGCACTTAAAGTAATAAAATAGAAAGGACTATATATGAAAATTCAACAAAACACTTCGCAAAATTACAAAAAAGACCTCACCTTCGGACAAAATCTTGGTTCCGTAAGGTTTTCAAAATTAGCCGATGCCTTTGATTCTAAATGCAAAACTCTTGCACAAAAAACAACTATGGTCGTAGATGATGCTTTAATTAAACATGGTGACATATTCTATATGATTACAGATAAAGGAATAGAACCTGCTATATTTAAGGGGGCTCTTGATTCGATTACATCATTTGATGAAAATGGGCATAAAACTATTGAATTAATGTATCAGAAAGTTGCAGATACTAAACCAAGAAAATTATCAACATATCTTTTTCCTGAATTTCAAATTTTCTCAAATAACGGTTTAAAAAAGTTACAAGAACAAATAAAGGCAATAATCTAAAATATATGAAACTATTTAACGATATAATTTATCCGGGAACATTTAATCCAATTCACAATGGACACTTGGGTATAGCTGAAAAGGCAAGGCTAGAAACAGGAATCCAAAAGGTAGTTCTAATCCCTGCTTTTTCACCTTATCATAAGGCAAGTGACGGAAATGCAACCTCTTTTGATAGATTTGAAATGACAAAACTTGCCACACAAAGTAGAGAGGGTTTTGATGTTTCAGACGTAGAATTTCGTATGGGCAGAGAAAAATCTTACACATTTGAAACTGTAAAAAAGCTGATTGAAGAAGAAACACAAAGACCATTTGATGAAAACATTAAATTTCCTCAAAAAATAAAACTCTTAATGGGTGCAGATGCTTTTGAAGGTCTTGCAAGTTGGTATCAGGCTAGTAATTTAGCAAAACTCGTTAATTTTATTGTGGTTTCAAGACCTCAAAATAGAAGTGTAGAAGAAATCGCAAAAGGATTAAATATCGATGGATTAAATTTCCAAAGTGTGTTGGATTTTGGTGATATCTCCTCCTCAAAAATAAGAGATTTAATAAAACGAGGGCAAGATGTTTCAAAACTGGTTTCTAAGCCGGTTTTAGAATATATTATGAAAAATAAATTATACAGGTAAAATTATGTTAACACTACAGCCAATAAAACTAAATACTCAAATTAATCAAACAAATCGAAATTATCAATTTTCAGTTCCTAAAAAAGATTTTGTAACTTTTGGTTGTAAATATTCAATCGGGAAATGTCCTAAAGCACTTTTGGGAGTTGACATTGCCGGTTTAAACAAAGACAGCAAAAATGTCGTTGCCATAAATGGTACAGGTTATTTGGCAGAAGTAATAAAATATTTCGACCCTGAAAGTGAGAAAATATTTGCAATAAAACGGGTTTTTTCCCCCGACAAAGCAAAACACCAAACTGCTAATCCTGTTGAGCAAGCTAAAATTGAGGCACAGATATATGAAAAAGTAAAAAAAATTAAACGTATCCCTGAGTTTTATTATTACAATGGAAATTCAGGAAAGAATGAAAACTCAATACTGAGTAACTATTTAATAATAAGCTGGGTTGATGGAAAATCTGTTTCAAAAGGCGGAGCTTTATATGATTTTAGCTTAATAACAAACCACAATATTAAACAATTATTCAGTATAATGTCTCAAATGGATAAAGCAGGAATTGTTCATAATGATTTATGGGCGGGAAATCTTTTATTCACCCCAAAGAATGTTAATGTAATTGATTTCAATAGATCGTATGAATTCAATCCGCTTAAAGATATAAGTGATAATAATTTACATGGTTTTAAAAAACGCTTTCTGTATTGTTATTTTTCTGATTTGTATAAAAGGCAGGGCGAAGAAACCTACTTAAAAAAATATAAAGATTGTTTAAAAATAGAAATTGATTACTATAAAAATAAACAGTTATTTTATTTAACAAAATTGAATAAAAAGGGCCTTTCACATTATAGAAAATTAGAGAATGGCTTAAAACAAGAACTAAAAAATCCTGAATTAATGAAGCAAGATGCAATAAAAATTGTTTTTAATTCCGACTTGGATTGTTTCCAAACTTATGCAAGATATTTTGAATTTGAAGAAAATGAAGCAGGTTTTCACTGTCAAAAAGCATTAAGGGTTTTAAATAATCATCCGGAAATTGTTGGAAGTGAAAAAGCTAACTTGCTTAAGTCAAATTTTATAGTCACTTCAAATTTAAATAATGTTTTGAAGTTACATGGTGAATCAAAAATAGAAAAAATTAACAAAATATTATGTTTATTGAATAATGAAGCAGTTTACACAAAAGCAGAACGGGAAAAACCTTATTATGAATTGTTCAAGAGATTTTGTGAGTTCAATATAAAATATAGAGATTTGTTGAAACAGGGGCGAGATACCGGTGACTTAAGACAAGAATACAGCGATTTGTATAAAATAAAGAGATTAAATACTTATTTTGCCAATTTACAAGATTAACTAGCAAATTATTTTTTTCAGGAGTTTTAAGACAGTAACAAAATATAGGAGAAGACATGAAAACGACATTTTTTACAAAATTTAATTTTATTCCAAGAATTCTTTCATCAAAAAAGGAAGGGAAAGTTTTTGAAGGAGTTTTGCATAACACAAAATTTTTACAATTAAAGCAAACTAAGTCTCCAAGCGGAACCCCTTGGGTTTATTCACATCGTACAAACACTGTTCCAAAAACAGATAATGCAGTAGTAATTGCTCCGATTATTCACAATGAACACGGAGATACATTAGTACTTCTTGAAACAAGACGTCCTCCTATGTATGCAGAGCAAAAAGCTAAAACATGCATAGAATTTCCTGCCGGATTAGTAGCTGATGAAAAAGAAGGTGAAACAGCAGAACAAGCAATAGCAAAAGAGCTTTTAGAAGAGGTGGGATATAAAGCGGATGTAATTACTATTAACGCCCAAAATGTGGGGAGTTCGCCAGGCTTAACCTCCGAAACTTCAACCTTGGCAATAGCAGAGATTTCAAACGATAAAATAATAAAAGAACCCATTACTGACAACGGAATAATTGAAAAAATCCATAAAATTCCGTTTAAAGACATTTGTCCATGGCTGAAATCGCAGGAATTAGAGGGCAAAAGCGTTGCGGGTTCTGTTTATGCAAATTTATTTTTTATATTTAAAAAAATGCTTGAAATGAAAGGAAAATAAGATGAAAGTTAATAATGTAATTTCTTTGTATTTTAATAACATACAAAACTCAAATACTGTTAATAATATTAGCAGAGAAACATATCCGAATTTAAAACCATTAAAAGCAGATATTGTTTCATTCGGAATGAGCCCAAAGGCATTGGCTAAAAAAGTCAGCATCTTTTCAGGGCGTGCAAACCCGGCATTAACTGAAGCAATTGAAAAAAAACTAGGTTTAAGTACAGGTAAAAAAAATCTTAAAAATTTTTCTGATGGCGAAACTTATGTACGATTAATGGGAGATATGCAAGGAAAAGATGTTTATCTTGTTCAACCATCTGCAGACCCTGTTAACGATAGTATAATGGAATTGTTTTTTATGATTGATGCTGCCAAACGTGCTGATGCCAAAAGAGTTATTGCCGTTACACCTTATATGGGATATGAAAGACAAGATAGAAAAGCAGCTATTGGAGAACCAATTGCGGCGAAGCTTCATGCAAAACTTCTTCAAGCAGCAGGTGCGGATAAAGTAATTGCTGTGGATTTGCATTCATCACAAATCGAAGGATTTTTTGAAAACACAAGCAATGTCGTTCATATTTCAGCGATTACTGAACTTGCAAAATATATTAAAAGTAAGAACCTTGAAGACTTGGTGGTTGTAAGCCCTGATGCAGGCGGAGCTAAAAGAGCAGAGCTTTTAGCCGAAAGTTTTGATTCTCCGTATGCTGTAATCCAAAAGAAAAGAGAAAAGCATAACGAAGCTAAAGCAGTTAACCTATATGGTGATGTTGCAGGCAAAAACTGTATTTTATTTGATGATATGATTGATACAGCAGGATCAATTGTTGAAGCTACAAGAATGCTAAAAGAACATGGTGCAAAAGATGTTTACGTTTGTGCATCTCATGGAGTTTTTAGCGGTCCTGCTTATGAAAGATTAGAAAATTCGCCCGTAAAAGAGGTTATAGTTACAAACACATTACCGCTTAAGGAAAATGCTCCATCAAAAATTACCCAAATAGATATTTCGTCTTTAATTGCAGATGCTATTAAGAAATTGTCAATATAAGGTATGACATAAATTCCCTACTAATTCCTGCTTAGCGATTTTGTTCATGTTTAAATAAAAAGCGAAGGGTTGAAACTCAGCATAATCCAGTCATATAGACTTCAACAGAGATTGTTCTTCCCTTCGCTTTAATTCAATCAGACTTAAG
>JBAYNW010000003.1:0-84574 GCA_041678605.1 Candidatus Gastranaerophilaceae bacterium
CTATAGCTCTCACGTCATGCTGAATTTATTTCAGCATCGCATGGTCGTTCGCTTTTGCGATCCTGAAACAAGTTCAGGATGACGTATATTTATTGCAACTCGGTATAAAAAGGCCTTATTTAATGCATTAACCCACCTGCTGCTGCTAAGTGACTAAGTGATTAAGTTCAATAATGCTTGCTTTTTGCTCAAAAAATAGTATAATCAAGTTATGAAAAAGATTTTAATACTATTTTTGTTTTTAATTTTGTGCTGCCCGCAGGCTGCTCTTGCGAAGAAAAAGGCTGCTGCCATTCCCGCAGGAAGCGGTTACGTAGGCACTTTGCCCAATATTACGGGAAGGTTCAACAAAGCTGAAACACAGGAAGCGATGCCTTCTTTTGAGTATAAAGACGGTTTTAACGATCAGGACAGCATTAAGCCCGCCCCGAGGAATAATCCCGCCTTTATTAATATAATTATGAAAAAGGACAAGAATTCACAATACATTAATGATTTAAACTATATTATTTCAATTGTTGAAAACTTACAAACATCAATAGAAGCAAAGCAGGATGTGCAAAAATTTAACGCCCAATCCTATTTTTTAAAAGAAAACGTAGAATATTTCCGCGACAAATACAAAAATAAAGCAGAGGAAAGTTACATTTCTTATAATAAATTAATGCAACTGAATTCACATGTTCAGGCTGTATCCCAGCTTAGGCTTGAGAGCGAAGTTTTCAGTCCTTACGTTACGGAGGCAAAAAGCGGAAATCTTTTTTCCAAAAACAATATCAACGTACAGCTGGATTATTTGCTTGCAGAGATTAAACAAACTCTGGTTGTGTTAAAAGAAGATAAATAATCATTGACAAGAAATAAAAAAAAGAATATTATAATCTTATTCAGTTAATAGGTTTTGATAATGTTACTAAGAAAAATATACCTTAAAATTTGGTTGTTCCTGTACTCTATAAGAGAAATTTTAAACGGGATTGTTGTAATTGCGATGATTACAACTCTTTTGTACTTATTTTTGAATAATTTTATTTTTGAAAAAATTATTCTTGTCAGAGCAGACAGCGACCAAATAAAAAGGGATTATGACAGTGCAATAAACTTTTACAACATTTCTTATTTTTATTACAACATTAACCACTTTTCAAAGAATAATAAAGAAATCTACTTGAGAATTCCTTATGAAATATCGATTTGCTACCTTAATGAAAATAAAAAGGAGCAATCAATTGAAGAAATGCTCAACGCTATAACTGCTATTCAAAAGCAGTATGGGATTTTCTCAAGGGAAACCGCTTATTTCATAAGAAAATATTTGATAAAATATTACCTTGAAAACAACAATATCCGCCTCGCCAAGCAGGAATTTAACAACTTAATGACCATCTACAAAATCGTAGGCTACAGTGACAGTGAAATGTCTGACTTAATTTGCCTGAAGGGTGATTTATATTATCAGCAAAAAAGGTATGATTCGGCAATGGCTCTTTATGAACAGGCTTATAGTGCTATTTCTACTCAAAACAACATAGACTATGAAATATTGGCAAAAATTGTCGATAGACTCTGTGATTATGAAATAGTAAATAATAACACCGCTGAAGCTATTAATATTTACCAAAATTCAATAAACCTTCTCAAAACTTCCGGGTGGCGGCAGCAGGAATTAACGGCAAAAATGCTGTTGAAACTCGGAGATTTATACACTAAAGAAAATAACCAGACAAAAACAGCTATAAAATGTTATGAAGAAGCTATCGGCCTTATTAAAAAACTCCCAAGCAACAATTATCTGAAGCAAAACATAAGCGAATACCTGACTACTCTAAAAGATTTATACAATCAGGACGGACAGTTTCATAAAGTTGACGAAATCGACTTGGAACTTGCAAGAAAGAGAAGATTTTCATTCCTTTATTGAGGGGAACGGGGAAAACGTGAGACGTGAGAGGTGAGAAGGGAAAGGGAAAGTTTTAATTTTTTTGTTGCACTTAGTCACTTAATCACTTCTCCGAAAGCCCTTCACCCCTTAAGCCCTTAAGCCTTTCAACCGTTCGCCCAATCATCTTGACTTTATGCCAAACATCCTTAATAAATTTGTAGTGTCCTTCAACTACTTAGAGGATTTTTGTGTTAAAACTTTAACTTTTTATGATTTTTTTACGAAAAAGTTAAAGGAGGAATGGCAAACATGTTTTCACCAATGATTCAGAATTTAATATCAACGGGAGGCCAAAGGGCTGCAGAGCAAAGAGCGGTGCAGCTTCAAAACTACGTCAATAGTGGCGTGCAGCCGGCTGCGTTGCCAAGCCAAACATCCACGGTAGTGCCGTTTCAGGAAGTTTTGCAGTCAACAGCTCAATCTCAATTCGGAACACTTTTAACAAATCCGGCAACAACAAGCGTTCAGGCACAAATATCAACCCAGCCTCAACTCAGAGAGTATGCTCAGGTTTCCAAACCCCAGCTTTTGAGCATGATTTCTCAGGTATCAAAAAAACACGGCGTGGATGAAAAACTTGTAAAAGCTGTAATACAACAGGAATCAGGCTTTAACCCGAAGGCAAAATCCCATTGCGGAGCCATGGGTCTAATGCAGCTCATGCCGGGAACAGCAAAAACACTCGGAGTTACGGATGCTTACAACCCTGTTCAGAATGTGGACGGCGGAGTAAGGCACTTAAAATGGCTATTGAGCAAATATAACGGAAATGTAATTTTAGCACTGGCCGCTTATAATGCTGGTTCAGGTGCCGTAGATAAATATGACGGGGTTCCGCCTTATGCGGAAACTCAAAATTACGTTAAGAAAATTTTAAAAAATTATTTAAGCTGATTAAAATAGAGGGTGCGGAA
This sequence comes from Candidatus Gastranaerophilaceae bacterium, assembly GCA_041678605.1. Taxonomy (GTDB): domain Bacteria; phylum Cyanobacteriota; class Vampirovibrionia; order Gastranaerophilales; family Gastranaerophilaceae; genus JBAYNW01. The sequence continues at coordinate 2,857 of JBAYNW010000003.1, forward strand.
AAAATTAAAGGCGGAATAAAAATCTAGACTTGTGCATCCGTTTCTTAACGTATATAATGTTAACCATGAGTATTTTAGAAGTTAAAAATCTTAATTTAGGTTTTGAAACAGAAACCGGCTTTAAACAAGCTTTGTATGATGTTTCTTTTTCACTTGAGAAAGGTAAAATTCATGCACTTGTCGGCGAATCGGGCTGCGGAAAAACAATCAGTGCAATGAGCATCTTACAGCTTTTACCCAAAACCGCCAAAATAACCGGCGGAGAGATTTTATTCAGTGAAAACAATAAAATAAATATTTTAAAACTAAATAACTATGAACTACAACAAATTCGGGGAGCAAAGATTGCCCTAATCCCCCAAGATCCCATGACTTCCTTAAATCCGCTTTATACAATCGGAAACCAGCTCCTTGAAGTGATAGAGAAACATCAGGGAGTAAACGACAAGGAAGCTAAGGAAAGGGCAATAAAGGCTTTAGAACTGGTTCAAATACCTTCCGCAAAAGAGCGGTTGAAATCTTATCCGCACGAGTTTTCCGGCGGTATGAAACAAAGGGCGATAATTGCCATGGCACTTGCCTGCAACGCTCAGGTAATAATCGCAGACGAGCCGACAACAGCTCTTGATGTAACAATTCAGGCACAGATTATGGACATTTTAGCAAATATAAAAAGGGCAATCGGGACATCAATTCTTTTGATAACACACGATTTGGCACTTGTTCAGGATTGTGCTGATGAAATCTCTGTCATGTATGCGGGAAGAATAGTTGAAACCGCACCTACGGAAGAATTTTTCGCCAACACAAACCATCCTTATTCTAAGGCACTGCTTAAATCGCTTCCATCCTGCAAAGGACACAAACTTGCTATTATTGAAGGCCAGCCGCCATCAATTCAGCAGGATATCCGTGGCTGTAAATTTCACCCGAGATGTGAATTTGCCATGCCTGTCTGCTCAAACGAGGTTCCTGAGTTGAAAGAAATTGCACCTAACCACTTTTCGGCGTGCCACCTGAATGATTGAAAGGCCGAAGGGTTGAAAGGCTTAAGGGCTTAAGCCCTTAAGCCTTTCAACCCTTCGGCCCTCCATACCTCCCTCTTCCAGTCTCACCCATTTATGCCGGCAGTTTTATGCAAAATTCTGTGCTTAGATTTTCTTCGCTTTTAACAACTATTTCGCCACCGTGAGATTTGATAATCTGCTGTGATAGGTAAAGCCCCAGACCTGTTCCGATTTTGCGAAACTTTTTTGCAGTAGAATAGTATTTATTAAAAATCTTGTCAATATTTTCCTGAGAAATCCCTTTCCCGTAATCAATTATGGTTATAGTCACAAAATCCTGAATTTGCTCGATTTTAACATCAATGTCCTTGTTTGATTCGCTGTGCGAAATTGCATTTTGAATAAGGTTTTTAACAACTCTTTTCAGCTGCATTTTATCCGCAGAAACATTTATGTCATTTTTCGGGTCAAAATTTATTTTTAAACCGGATTTTTCCGCTATCGGCTCCATTTCATCAATAATTGAGGCTATAAAAGGGATTAGACCAATCTTTTCTTTATCCAACTCCACTCCCGCCTCTTTAATTTTGTACGTTTCAAGCAGAATTTGCACCAGATCAACCAACTCCTGATTGCAGTCTTTCATATTGGATATTGCCGTGTGCTGTTTTTCGCTGATTTCACCGAACTTGCCATTAATAAGAAAATCTAAAATATTGGCTTCGGCAACAATCGGCACCTTCAAATCATGTGTCAGTGTCGCAACAAAATCTTCCCTGATTTTTTCCAGTTCTTTTTGGTTTGTCACGTCTTTAATTATAATTACAAACCTTTTTTTCTTATCGTCTAAATTTAATTTCATGGCAGTGGCTTCAAAACTTGATTCGGAGTTGTTTTTTATAAAAATTTCTTCCTCGCTGAATTTTTCCGGTTTAATATTTTTTTTGGATTGGATGTAATCCAAAAGGTTTTTGTCCAGAAGGTTTTTTCCGTCTTCTTTAAACCAATTAACGATTTGCGGGGTAATTCTTAAAATTTTGCAATTTTCATCAATGATTAAAATCCCGTCCGACAGAGAATTTATAATGGCCTCCAGAAACTTATTCTGGCGGGTTAATTCGCCCTGATACTCAACAATCATCTTTTCCCTGTCATTAAGCGTTTCAACCATTCGGTTTATGCTTTCTGTAAGATTTTTATACTTCGGGTGTTCAATTTTTTCTATTTTGGTGGCCAAATTCCCGTATCTTACAGAGTTCACGGTATTTGTTACCATACCAAGATAGTCGTTGATTTCGGACCATTTTTTATCCGCTTTCCTGAAAATTAAAAGCAGTAAAAAAACGACTGTGAAAATTATTAAAGAAATAACTATGTACCAGAGCATATGACGGTTCCTCAACTTTTGTGCTATTATGATTATAGCAGACTTTTGTTATAATGCATAAAATTATTAAAATTCGGTTCTGCTGCCTGTTGTTAGGAAGGTAAATGATGCCAAAGCTAAAAATACCCAAAACTGTTAGAATGATTATATCTGATTTTGACGGCGTAATGACCGACGGCTGTATTTATGTGGATGAAGAATTAAAAATATCGAGAAAAGTCAGCTTTAAGGACATTATGGCCGTATCCATTTTAAGGAAAGCGGGATTTGAGCTGGCTTTTATATCCGGTGAAAAAAATCCGCTGATAGATTTGCTTGCCGAAAGATTTGACTTAAAGGAAGTTCACCAGAATATTCGCTCCAAAATAGATGTACTGAAATCAATTGTTAAAAAAAACGGACTGAAAGAGGAAGATTTTTTATATATCGGAGACGATATTAATGACATGGATTGTCTGAATTACTCGGCAACAAAAATAACTGTTCCAAATTCGGCTCCTGCGGTCAAAAAAATCAAGGGAATACAAATTACGGAAGAAGTCGGCGGAAACGGTGCTTTCAGAGAGGTTGTAGATTGTCTTTTAAGTATTTAAAAAATATTATTGACGGGATTAAGAAGCTGGATGTTGAAGTCGACGATTACAAAAGAGTCGTTCAAAATCCTTACATCCCTTCTATCGCTTACGTAAACTGGGGAATATATCTTGCGGAAGCGGGCAATGTTGACGGGGCTGAAGAAAAACTAATCTCCTCAACGCTTATGGCTCACCAGACGCCTGAGGCTTACATAAATCTGGGGGTTTTAAAAACACGGGAAGGAAAATATGAAGAAGCGAAGGAGCTTTATAGCAAGGCCATAAGACTTGATAACAATAATGCAAAAGCTTACTGCTTTTTGGGCAATGTTCTTACCGAGATGAGGGATTATAAAGAGGCTGAGAAAAAATTCAGCCATGCACTTAAAATAGATCCAAATAATTCTGATATATTTTTAAACTGGGGAATTTCGTTAATAAGGGAAAGAAAATTTACTCCTGCAAGAGAAAAACTTGAACAGGCACTGAAACTCAACAGCTCAAATTTTAGTGTACTTTATTTTTTGGGTCTTATTGACATTGAATTTGGAGATTTTGATAAAGCAAAAGAAAAATTCAACCTGATAATCTCCGTTGTTCCTGACAATCACGAAGCCTTTTATTATTTGGCGTACATATATTACAAGGAAAATAATTTTGAAAAAAGTCTGGGGTTTTCACTGAAATCGCTTGAACTTTATCCTAAAAAAGCTGAAACTTACATGCTTATCTCCGAGAGTTACATGAATCTGGAAAATGAGGCGGAATGCTTTAAATATTATGAATCAGGGGAGAAAGAATGTGACACAAATTATTACTTCCTTATCTCCTGGGGAATCGCACTTCAGCACTTTGGCCGGTTTGAACAATCAAAAGAAAAATTTCAAAAGGCCGTTGAGATTGATGGTGAAAACGAACTGGGAACGGCCTATCTCGGTATTTCATTCTATAAATTGCAGGATTATGACAATGCCGCAAAATTTTTTCAAAAAACTCTTAGCCTTAACCCTCAAAACATTATCGCTCTGGATAATTTAGGCCAGATTGAATTTGACAGAGAAAATTATAAAGCCGCAATAAAATATTTTGAACTTGTGCTTAAAAATTCCGCAAAGGCGATTGGAAATTACAGTAAAATTGCGAAGGCATATTTTCTGGACGGGAATCTTCAAAAGGCCGGTGAATATTACCAAAAAGCACTGGAATACCGGCCCGACGATGTATCTGCCTGCATTGATTACGCAAGAATTTTAATAGAACAAAAAAATTATGAACCTGCCCTAAAAAAGCTTCAAAGTGCTTATAAAATTGATGATAAAAATTTGGATTGTCTAAATCTGTTATTTTATGTAAATTATACCCTTGCCAAAGAAAAATTTTCTGACTATAATGTAGAAAAAGCAATGGAATTTGCAGAAAAAATACAAGAAAATTATCCCGATTCCTTCAGTTACAAAGAAGAAAAAGAGGAATTGGCCGAATTAAAGGCAAAAGTTAAAAGTTAGTTAAAACCCCAAGAAAGATTGTTAATTTTACAAAAATGAAAAAGATAGTTGTACAAAAATTCGGCGGAACATCAGTTGCAAGTACCGACAAAATAAAAAGTGCAGCAGATGCCGTAATAAGAGAAAAAGAACTCGGTAATGATGTAGTTGTAATCGTTTCGGCGATGGGGCATACCACAGATTACCTCGTTAATATGGCTAAAGAAATCAGCAAAAATCCGTCAGATAGAGAAATGGATATGCTTCTCTCTACAGGCGAAGGTGTTTCGATAGCACTTTTGACAATGGCAATTCAGGCAAAAGGCTATGACGCAATAAGCTTAAATGCGATGCAAATAGGGATAATTACCGAAAAAGTCCATCTTAAAGCAAGAATTATAGACATAAAAACCGATAGATTGAAAGCAAGTCTGGATGAAGGCAAAATAATAGTAGTGGCAGGATTTCAGGGAGTAACCGAGGACGGAGATGTTACAACCTTAGGCCGTGGCGGGTCAGATACTTCTGCAGTTGCACTCGCATCGGCACTGGGAGCTATAAGGTGCGATATATACACAGACGTCGAAGGGGTTTACACAACTGACCCGAGGGTAGTTCCTACCGCATCAAAACTCAAAAGTGTTTCTTACGAGGAAATGCTTGAACTTTCGAGGGTCGGAGCAAATGTTCTTCATCCTCGTTCTGTTGAAACCGCAAAAAAATTTAATGTCCCATTGAGGGTTCGCAGTGCATTTAAGTTAGATGATTCTGGAACTTTAATAATAGGAGCTAAAAATATGGAATTATACCAACCTGTAACCGGTGTAGCGGCAGATTTGTCGCAGGTAAGGATTGTGGTCTGTGACGTTCCCGACGTTCCGGGACATGCCGCAAAACTTTTTGGAGCACTTGCTAAAAAAAATATTTCAGTAGATATGATTATTCAGTCTTATGCAAGGAAAACATCTAACACAAATGACATTGCCTTTACTGTCGATAAGGTTGATTTGGATAAGGCCAAGTTTATTTTGGAAAAAATAAAACCCGAGTTGAGTGCCGGAGAAATTCAGGTTGATGAAAATATTGCAAAGGTTTCAATCGTGGGGGCCGGCATGGTAGACAGGCCGGGGATTGCCGCAACAATGTTTGAAACACTCGGAAATCTCGGCGTGAACATAAAGATGATTTCAACAAGCGAAATTAAGATAAGCTGTCTTGTGGAAGAAGAAGATGCGGAAGAGTCCATAAAGGCACTGCATAAAGTTTTTGAACTTGATTCGGACGAAATTGCTGAAGTAAAAGGCGACTTGCCGAACTTAAACCCCGTCGGATAATTACCGGGGTTTACGAACGTAACAATTTTGGCCGGAATTTAGGACAAATTTTTCTGCAAGCTCATAATTTAACTTGCTCCTTTTGCAGGGTAGAATTTTAAGCCGCACCAGATATTATAGCCTCCCGAGGCTATGTATATATCACCTTTATTGACTGGAATCAATGTACTTGTCTGGGAATAGCTTTTTTCATCATATAGCTCTGCTACGGATATATTATTAATAAGTAAATGGGAAGTATCTGTATTTGCGTATATTGCCATCACCACCAAAAGCCATCCGTCACATTCGGCCGTATAAGACGTATTCCAGGATTTACTTACTCCGCGTGAATAATCAGGCATGGGTAAGCTTGCAACAACCGATTTCCCGACAGAGTTTATATTGCTTAAGTTCGTATCCGACTTTGCCGCCAATGCAACAGACATTTGCGTAGAATTTACGTAACTTGCATCATTGGTAAACGAACTTACAGCGGTAGGGACAACCGGCAATTGAGAGGTTGTTGCGAAATTACTGTCATTTGTAATTTGTGACGTTTTTGTAGGAACATTCGAGATATCAGCCTTAAGGGCAAGGTCGTTCCTCAATTTTCCCAAAGCTTCGGAATGAACATTCCTGTCGTGATCATGTGCAGCTATTGCGGCAGAAACATCTGTTTGAGTATCTGTCATTTCTAAATTTGTTGACTTATCCACCGTAATTGCGGGCGAGGTATCTGTTACCAGATTAATTATTCCGGATTGAGAGTTTAATATCCCATCAAGTTCTACATTTGCATCTTCGCCGTTCGAAACCGAAACAGTCAATTTATCCGCCATATTATACCCCTCCTATTTCCGGATATATGTACATCATCGGCGGGTTTTTAAACTCTTGAGGGATAATTGTTTGTGCAAAATTGCTTCCGATGTTAACCTTTAGTCCCCAATAATAAGTAGTGTAGGAATTTGTCTTGGCGGATAATTTTTCTGTATCTTCTGTAGTTAAATTTACAACAACCGATGTCATAACCGGATTGGCATATTCTTTTTCTATTACAGGAACGGTATCATCAATATTTTTTTTGATATAAAAATGGACTGTATAAGCAGAGATATCCTGCCCGAAATTAAAGGTAAAAGATGCGGTATCTCCCCTTCGTCCTCTGATAAGTAATGAATTTTCTTCTAAAGTAAACGGCATTTGCGATTCCTCCTATTTAATAAGTTTTACTTATTTATTATGGAAGATTTTTAAAAAAATAAAAGTCCGCAAAGCAACGTAAGTATAATTCGCAAAGTTGACCTAGAGCACGTGGGCGGAACTATCTCGTCAATTTTAAATTGTACGATTTTATTTAATAAAATATTAAAGTCAATAATTTTTATGTTAGAATTAAATTATATTTTTGGTAAATTTGGAGAATGAAAAATGATAAAAAAAGTTAAATTAAGAGAAGATGAATCAAAAAGACGTTCGTCTTTAAAAAAAGAAAAGCCGTATGTATATGAAAAAATAATGAAATACCCTGAAAAATTAGAAAAGGGTGAATCTACAGCAATAATTCAATTTCAATATAATTATGCCTGCAATTTTAAGTGCCAACACTGCTCCATAGATGGATTTCAAAAAGAAAAATCTCAAAGATTTTTTACGCTGGATGATGTTAAAAATCTGTCAAAACAGGCAGATGAAATGGGTCTGGCACAATTTACAATTACCGGTGGCGAACCATTAATTTTTAAAGATTTTGATGAACTTGTTGCCGCAATTGACCCTTCAAAATTTTATATTGCGACAGACACAAACGGGTGGCTGCTTGATGAAAAGAGGGCAAAACACCTTAAATCAATTGGCGTGGACAAGGTTCATATAAGTTTAGATAGTTTTGATGCAGAAGAGCATGATGCTTTTAGAAGGACTAAAGGTTCACATGCTAGAGCACTCAAAGCAATTGATGCGGCAAAAGAAGCCGGTCTTAACATTTTAATTAATACTATTGTTACCAATCAGCGTATACATTCCGAAGAATTCATTAATTACTTGGAATTAATGAAGGAAAAAGATGTTCCAACTCTTGCTCTTTACCCCAAATTAGTTGGTTTATGGGAAGGCAGATATGATATTCTTCCGGATAAAGAGGGTGTGGAATTCGTAAAAAAACTTGGTGAAAAATATAAAGTATTTACCCATTTATCAAACTTTAACGGGATAAATTTTGGTTGTCCTGCTGTAAAAAGAATGATATCTATTATAAGAACGGGAGATGTAATGCCTTGCCCTTGGATTTATACTTCTCTGGGTAATGTTTTTGAAGAACCGCTGAAAGATATTCTCGATAGAGGAATGAATATCAAATATTTTGGCAATAGAATGGAAACTTGTCTAAGCTCAGAGAATTTGCCATTTATAAAAAAATATGTTGAAGGCAGAATGTATGGCAAAAAAATGCCTGTACCATACACAGAAGTATTTACTCAAGAAGATATGATAAAATATACAAAAAAACCACAAAAGGAGTAAATATTAATGGAAAAAATTCTATTTATAGTTCCCCCACATATGACTTATGAAAAATTCACCAAGCCATCTTTTAATGAAAGCACTAATGCAAAAAAGTCCGGGATATATGGAAGCCTATTAACAGATATGCCCTTAGGGGTTTTATCACTAAGTGCTTATGTAAAAAAATATACGGATATTGAAACAAAACTTATTGACTTTAATATTTTATTAAATAAAATGGACGATTTCAAATTTAATTCATTTTTGGAAGTTTTTAATACTTATCTTACAAAAAATGAATTGGTAGATTATTCGCCTACTATAATCGGAATATCTGTATTATTTACTCCATCGTATCAAAGTATGCTTGATCTTGGGAATGTTTGTAGAAAAATTTTTCCTAATGCAGTTATTATAGCTGGCGGTAGTATTCCAACAAATATGCCAAATGAAATATACAAAAATACTAACGCTTTTGATGCACTTTGCTATGGCGAAGGAGAAAAACCTTTACTGGAACTTGTTCAGGCTGATAATAAGCTTAAATATCTTGAGGGGGACCCCTCCTGGATTACACAAAAGAAAGTTGAGAATAATGAAAAATATCAACACAATTTTATAGAGGATTTGGATGAAATTCCTTTTAGTGATTATGGGATTTTAGATACTGATGAATATGGATTTAATCCTGCAATGAGGGCTTATGCTTCAATTGAGAATAAAGAGCAAAATTTTCATGTTATGACATCTAGAGGGTGTACTCATCATTGTTGTTTTTGTGCTTCGCATAAGGTTCATGGAAGAAAAATGCGTTATTATAGCATAAGTAGGGTGAAAGAAGATTTTTTACGTCTTAAAAATGAGTATGGTGCCAAAGTTCTTATTTTTCAAGATGATCATTTAATGAGAGACAAAAAAAGAGCTTTAGAAATTATTAATATTGTAAAAAATGAATTAGAGTTAAATGTTGTTTTCCAAAATGCTTTAGCAATGTATGCTCTTGATAGAAAAACTCTGGAATTCATTAGAAACGCCGGAATTGAGCAAATTTCCATGTCGATAGAATCAGGCAGCGAAAAAGTTCTAAAAGAAATAATGCATAAACCTTTATCTCATTCAATAATAAAGCGTGTAATCAACGATTGCCGGGATTTGGGCATATATACAAATGCAAGCATTTTGGTCGGCCTTCCCGGTGAGACAAAACAAGACCTGGAAGATTCAAGAGCATTTTTAAAAACGGTTCCGGCAAATTGGTTTATAATACTCTGTGCCACCCCACTTGTAGGAAGTGAAATGTTTGAAATTTGCGAGAAAAACAAATATTTCAAAGGCAATTATATTGGATGTGACTTCAAAAATGCAATTGTTGAAACAGAAGATTTTACTGCTGAATATATTCAAGAAATAGCTTATTCTTTTAATCTCGATTTGAATTTTGTAAATAATAGTGATTTTAAATTAGGAAATTATGAAAACGCATTAAAAGGCTTTGAAAATGCAATAAGAGTTAAAAATGACCATGCTATTGCATATTATTTTGCGGCAAAATGTTGCAAAAAATTGAATTTAAATAAAAAATATATAAAATATAAAGAAAAATATGAAAAAATTATTGAAAAATCAACATTTTGGAAAAAATACTTTGATGAATTTAATTTAAGTTCACTTGAACAGAAACAATTAATAACGAATTGATAAAAAGGGCTAAAAAATAATGAATATTTCAAAGGCAATTTCTTTAATCGAACAACAAGTCCAAAATCAATCAGAAGGCTTGCCCGATGAGCTGTTTTATTTTATTAGCAAAACAACTCCGCTGGTTAATGTTGATCTCTTAATTCAAGATGAAAATGGAAGAATTCTTTTTGCCTGGAGAGACGATAAATATTGTGGACAAGGCTGGCATTTACCGGGAGGAATTCTTAGGCATAAAGAAACATTAGAAGAAAGATTGCAAAAAACAGCTTTATCGGAAATTGGTACAGAGGTAGATTTTGACCCTGTACCTTTGACTTTTAACCAATTTATATCTAATGAATTAAATGAACGGAACCATTTTATTTCTTTTTTGTATAAATGTTCATTAAGTGCGACTTTTGTTCCTGACAACAAAAATCTATCTACAACTGATTCTGGTTATCTAAAATGGTATGCATCTTGCCCTAAAAATTTGCTAAAACACCATGAAATCTACAAAACTTTTTTTTAATAATTTTATATAATTTTTCTATTGAACAACTATATACATGGTATAATTAGAACGAAGAAAATATTGATGAAAATTTATAAACAGGAGATATAGCGGTATGAGGCAAAAATTAAAACCATTATTCATTTTTGAGTTGGCAAACAATCATAATGGTAAATTAGAACGCGGAAAAAAAATAATTAACGATATTAAAGAGCAGGTTAAAGAATATAAAAAAGATTTTGATTTTGCATTTAAACTACAGTACAGAAATTTAGATACATTTATTCACCCTGAATATAAAAATAGAGACGATATTAAATTTATTAAACGTTTTAATGAAACAAGGCTTTCAAAAGAAGAAAATTTGGCACTTAGAGATGAAATTAAAAAACAGGGATTTATTTCGGTTTGTACAGCATTTGATGAAGATTCCGTAGACGCAATAGAAGAGCAAGGTTATGATTTTATAAAGATAGCAAGTTGTTCTTTTTGTGATTGGTCTTTGTTAGAAAAAATTGCGACTAAAAATATGCCGATAATCGCTTCTACTGCAGGCGTTGAAATAGATGATATTGATAAGGTAGTTCAATTCTTTTTACATCGTGAAAAGAATTTGTCACTTTTGCATTGTGTTGCAGAATATCCTACAAAAAATAAAAATTTACAGCTTAATCAAATTGATTTGCTAAAATCAAAATACCCGGAAATAACTATCGGTTATTCAACACACGAAAGCCCTGAAAATATGGACAACATCAAAATGGCGATGGCAAAGGGTGCAAGAATATTTGAAAAACATGTCGGCCTTGACGATTATGAAGGAAGTATTAACGGTTATTCGGCTACTCCAAAACAAATCAGTCAATGGCTTAAATTCGCAAAAGAAGCATTTGTTGCCTGTGGAGTTGAAGGAGAAAGATATAAATTTACTCAAGCTGAAATGGATAGTTTGAAAAACTTAAGCAGAGGCGTTTTTGCATCAAAAAATATTAAAAAGGGAGAAAGCATCGACAATTTAGATACATTTCTTGCTATTCCTACAGTTCAAGGACACCTGTTAGCTTCCGATTTATCAAAATATAAAGAATTTGTAGCAACTTCTGACATAAAAACCAATTCCGCAATCCTTTTATCGGATGTTGCGATTATTGATGTAAGGGCTAAAGTTGAATCAATAATTAACAAAGTTAAAGCAATGTTGAATGAGGCAAGAATTATTCTTCCAAACAAAGTTTCTTTCGAAATTTCCCACCACTACGGCTTAGATAAGTTTGATGAAACGGGTGCCGTGATAATCAATTGTGTAAATAGAGAATATTGCAAGAAATTGCTAGTTATGATGCCAAATCAAAATCATCCTACGCATTTGCATAAAGTGAAAGAAGAAACTTTTCAGGTTTTATACGGTGATATGACAATAACAATTGATGGTGTTACAAAAAATTATAAACCCGGCGATATTGAGCTTGTAAAAAGAGGGATTAAACACTGCTTTTCATCAAAAGGCGGGGCGATTTTTGAAGAAATTTCAACGGGACATTTTAAGAATGATTCATATTATGACGATTCTGCGGTTGCGGAAAACAAAAATAGAAAAACCAATTTTACTTATTGGACAGAAGATTAAGGGGTTTGGAAATTGCTTACAATAGCTTGGGATGTTGACGACGTTTTAAATAATCTTATGCAGGAATGGCTTAAGGATTATTGCCAAAAAACAAACACTCAGTTTGATTACGCAGATATCAAGAAAAATCCGCCGCATGAACTTTTGGGAATAGGGTTAGATGAATATTTGGCGTCATTGGACTCTTTCAGAATGTCTGACAAAGCACTTTCCATGTTGCCTAATTGTGAAATTATCGCCTGGATGGAGAAAAACGGAGAGAGTTTTAAACACATTGCACTTAGTGCAACTTCACATAAAACATCCGGAAATGGTGCGTTTTGGACAATGAAGCATTTTAGCAAGTGGATAAATTCATACAACATTGTCCCTTCATATAGGTTGGGCGAGAATTTTATAAAACAAAACGAAACCAAAAAAGACTTTTTAGTACGTATAAAAGTTGTTGATATTTTAATTGATGATAGTGAAAAAAACATTGCTGATGCTAATTCAATCGGTGTGAAAGGTTTTTTGATTGCAAAACCATGGAATAATGGCGGATATACTATAGAAGAAATATTAGCTAAATTGGATGAACTAAAAGGAGCAAAAAATGAAAGTTTCTGATTATATTATAAAATTCATTAATGAAAAAATGGGAGTTAAACATGTTTTTATTTTATCCGGCGGAGGCTGGATGCATTTGCTCAATTCACTTGGAGAGAATAAGAAAATTGAATATATTTGCAACTTGCACGAACAGGCTGCCGCAATTGCGGCAGAAGCTTACGGTGAATATACAAACAATATAGGAGTTGCAATTGTAACAACGGGTCCGGGAGGAACAAACGCAATTACAGGAGTTGCTGCCGCTTGGATTGATTCGACACCAATGATTGTTTTTTCCGGTCAAGTTAAAAGAGCTGATATGATTGGGGACAAAAATATCAGACAAATGGGACCTCAAGAGGTTGATATTGTGCCAATAGTAAAACCGATTACAAAATATGCCGAGTCCGTTTTAGATCCGCTAAAAATCAGGTATCACCTCGAAAAAGCTTACTATTTGGCAACGACAGGGAAAAAAGGCCCGGTTTGGCTTGATGTTCCGCTTGATGTTCAAGGTGCAACTGTAGATGAAAAAAAATTGAAAGGATTTACTCCTGAAAAAGAAGATAAAAAAGACAAAGATTTTGACAATAAAATAAGGAAAACAATAGAGCTTATCAATAAAGCTAAACGACCTGTTATTCTTGCCGGAAACGGGATTTATCTGTCAGGTGCCAAAAAAGAATTTTTGCAACTTGCGGAAAAATTGGATATTCCTATTCTGACAACTTGGAAATATATTGATTTAATCGAGCAAGATAATCGGCTATTTGCCGGCAGGCCTGGTTCTATTGCGTCCAGAAGTGCCAATTTTACTTTGCAAAATGCTGATTTGCTAATTACAATCGGTGCCAGAATGGATTTGCCGCAGACTGCTTTTAATCATAAAAATTTTGGCAAAAATGCAAAAAAAATCATTGTTGATATAGACGAAAACGAAATTAAAAAAATGCAAATGGATATTGAAATAAAATTTGTATCAGATGCAAAAGATTTTATTTCAGAGGTTTGGAAAAATAAAGATAAAATTACTTATAAAAATAATGATTGGATTGAAAAATGCAATGAACTAAAAGAAAAATATCCTATTGTTTTGCCGGAATTTTTAGAACAGAAAGAATACATAAATTCTTACGTTTTACTTGATGTTTTGAGCCAAGAAATGAGCAAAAATGATATGCTTGTCCCCGGAAGCTCAGGAAGCTGCAGTGAAGTCAGCATGCAGTCTTTTAAAGTTAAAAAAGGCCAAGTTGTTTTAAACAATCAAGGGCTGGGTTCAATGGGATTTGGTCTTCCTGCGAGTATTGGAGCTTGCATCGCAAGCGGCAGAAAAACAACGGTATGTGTTAACGGTGACGGCGGTTTTATGATGAATATTCAAGATTTGGAAACTGTTAAACGGCTAAATTTGCCGATAAAATTCTTCATTCTAAATAATGACGGCTATGCTTCAATAAGAAATATGCAAAATAGCCATTTTCACAGCCTCTACGTCGGAAGCGGAAGAACAAGCGGAGTAACTCTTCCTGATATGCAAAAAATTGCAAAGGCTTTTGATATCCCGTCAAAATTAATTAAGACCCAACAAAATTTGAACGAAGAAGTTAAGGCTATATTAAAATCCGAAGGGCCTTTTCTTTGCGAAGTTATTATTAATCCTAATCAACAAACTCAGCCCCGGGTTTCATCAATAAAACTGGAAGATGGTTCCATGATGTCTAAACCGATTGAAGACATGTGGCCGTTTTTACCGAAAGAAGAAATCGAAGCCAATATGGTTTAATATTAAGTATTTTTACGGACTCTTGTATTTTTGCATAATAATGTTAAAATGTTAATATAATTAAAGATTTATATATAATAATCCGTTATTTATATATAAAAGAGGTGGATTATGTCTAACATAAAATTCAATTTTAATAAACAGAAAGCTATTGAAACTATTTTATATTTAGCTAATAAAGATGGCCTAATAACCAAAATGAGGCTTTTAAAATTTGTTTTTTTTGCTGACTTATATCATGTAAACAAATATGGTCGTCCTATATTGGGGGATTCTTATTTTGCAATGAAAAATGGTCCTGTTCTTTCGAAACTTTATGATATGTTAAAGCATAGTACAACTGATTATTTAGTAAAAGATAATAATTTAATTGAATCATGCAGAGAATTTAATCCTGAATATTTTTCCAAAAGTGATATTGATGCATTAGATTACGCATTTGTACAATATTCACAATATGAGACAATGCAATTAAGTGAGTTAACTCATTCGCATAAAACTTGGCTTAGAGCCGTGAGAAGAGAACCTAAGTCTAAAAATGCAAAAATATGTTGGGAAGATTTTTTTGATAATGAGAATAATGAGGATATTCCTTATTTGCAAGAAGTTTCAGAAAGAATGATTATTTAAAAATGCTTAATTCAGGGGATGTTTATTGTAGTAAAAGAGATGATACAGCTGATATTAAAATTAAATATCAATTATATCTTGATGAAAGAAATGTTTTGCTTATAAACTCAGAAAAAAGTAAAAGGAATGTTAGTGTTTTAATTAAAAAAGAAGAATGCAAACTATTAAGTCATGATAGTTATTTATGTATTGATAATTTATTTACCTATGATAAAAAATATAAAATACTAGATAAAGGTGAATTGGCAACATCAGCAATTGAAAGGATTATATCATTAGTAAGTTCAAGTGCCACATTGTTGAATTGCCAAATTAAACATATCAAAAAACTTTTAATGGAAGTGAAAATTTCAAGAGGGGATTAAGTTATACGCTATCTTTTATAAATTTATGTATTAAATCACCGGTTTTATTAAGTTCTTTTTCGCCTATTCCCGGATAAACCCCGACCCAGAAAGTATTGTTCATAATAAAATCTGTGTTTGGCAATCGGGCATAGTTTTCCTCTGTCAAATCTCTTGAATTCAAAAGTCCTGAACTGTTTATCCTCAACAGAATATCGTTTTCAACAAACATCGGCTGTCTTAAAATATTGCCGGCAAAAAGCTGGCGTGTTCCGACTCCGTTTTTTTCCAAATATTCAACGAGTTGCTGTTTGTTGAATTTTTCATTAGGCCTAACGGAAATCAAAAACCCAAACCACGAAGGCTTAACGTCATTTGCAACTTCGGGCAAAATTAAATATTCCTTTAAATCATTAAGTTTTTCCATTAAATATTGGGCATTTTTTGTTCTCTTTTCCAAAAATTCAGGCAATTTATCAAGCTGGGCAAGTGCAATCGAAGCCTGCCAATCGGTAATCTTCAAATTAAATCCGATATGGGAATACGTATATTTATGGTCGTAACCTTGAGGCAAATTCCCGAGCTGATAGCTAAAACGCCTCTTGCAAGTATCGTCATGACCCGGCTTGCACCAGCAATCTCTTCCCCAATCTCTGAACGACATAATTATTTTATATAAATCAGGGTCGTCTGTGACAACCGCACCGCCCTCGCCCATTGTTATATGGTGAGCGGGATAAAAACTAAATGTCCCGATATGTCCGAATGTTCCGACCTTTTTGTCATTATACGTCGCTCCAAGTGCGTCGCAACTATCCTCTATCAACCACAAATTATGTTTTTCACAGATTTTTGCAATTTTATCCAAATCAAAAGAGTTTCCAAGCGTGTGGGCAAGAAAAACCGCTTTAGTTTTATCCGTAATAGCTTCTTCTATTTTATCGGCATCAATGTTATAAGTTCCGATTTTGCAGTCAATAAAAACAGGAGTCAAACCCTGCTGCACAATGGGATTTACCGTTGTCGGAAAACCTGCGGCAACAGTGATTACTTCGTCACCTTTTTTAAGCCTTCTGTCGCCTAATTTGTGGGAAGTCAAAGCACTCAGGGCAAGCAAGTTCGCAGATGAACCCGAATTTGTCGTAAGTGCATACTTAACGCCCAAATATCGGGCGAATTTTTTCTCAAACTCATCATTAAAACGCCCCGCAGTGAGCCACATATCAAGTGAAGCGTCAATCATATTGCATAATTCTTCCCCGCCAAGGACTTTTCCGGAAGCGGGAATATATTCACTACTTCTTTTATCAGGCCGAGCGAGGAAATAGTAAATTTTTGCCCATTGCTTTATGCCGCTTCTAACTAATCTAGCTAATAATTTTTTCATTTTTTATTTTAATCCCATGTTGTTGGGCTGAAAGCCCAACCTACTTTACTACTTTACCAATAATTGTTTTTGCGATTTTTCTTTCGTAATTTTTAATCTGTTCTAAAGTAAACTCAACCATTTTTTCACCTGAATAAAATATTTTGTACCACTCAACTGTTTTTTTGATTGCTTCGTCGGCACTGTAAGCGGGCGTCCAACCCAGAGTCTTTTTTGCTTTTTCAATATTTAGCATAAGCAAACCGGCTTCATGCAGGTCATCTTTTTTATCAACAACCACAGTGCCTTTTCCGTAATATTCAACAAATTTTTGGGCAACATCAGCAACAGTCAAAACACTATCGGAATTTGGCCCGAAATTGAAACTTTGGGCGAACTCTTCTCCGCCTTCAAGTAATTTTTGTCCGAGTAATAAATACCCGGAAAGCGGTTCCAAAACGTGCTGCCAGGGGCGGATGGCAATCGGGTTCCGAATTGAGATAGTTAAAAGGTCGAAAGGTTGAAGGGTTGATAAGTCCCGTTCCCTCTTTCCTCTTCCCTTTATATCTTCTTCAATCGCACGGATACAATCAGGAATTAATCTGTCCAACGCCCAATCGCCGCCACCGATTACATTTCCTGCACGAGCCGTTGCCATCGCATAAGGCTTACCCCCTTGCAAAAACGAACGGCGGTAAGATGCAGACATAATTTCCACACAGCCTTTTGAAGAAGAATACATATCCCATCCGCCCATCGGCTCATCTTCTTTGTAGCCGTGGTTTATTTCTTTATTCTCATAGCATTTATCGGTTGTAACATTCACAAAGGCCTTGATATTTGGGCATTTCCTTGCCGCTTCAAGAACATTTAAAGTACCTATAACGTTTGTTTGGTAGGTCAGCAATGGTTCCGAATAAGAAAGTCTGACAAGCGGTTGGGCCGCAAGGTGAAAAATAATCTCAGGATTAAAATCCGTCATGGTTTTTTCTAATTTTTCTTTGTCCAAAATATTTCCATACACGTTTTTAATTTTTTTATCAATTCCCAGTTCCAAAAACATTGCAGGTTTTGTATTCGGATTTAGGGAATAACCCATAATCTCTGCACCTAAAGACTGTAGCCAAAGTGTAAGCCAACTTCCTTTAAAGCCGCTTGCTCCCGTTAAAAATACCTTTTTATTTTTATATATTTGAAACCCTTCAACCATTCAACCCTTCAACCTTTCAACTCCATGTGTCCACGCAGCCCATGGGGCAGAGCCATTGTTCCACAGGTTAGTCAAATCCGCTTTATCTTTTAAGGTGTCCATGGCATGCCAAAAACCATAATGCTTAAATGCATTCAATTGTCCGTCACGTGCGAGATTTTCCAATGGTTCACGCTCAAAAAATACATCTTCTCTGTCGTCAATATAGTCAAAAATCTGAGGTTCAAGAACAAAAAATCCACCATTAATCCACGATTCATCACCTTTTGGTTTTTCCATAAAGGAAGTTATTTTTACATCATCTTTTATAATCAATGCCCCGAATTTTCCAGACGGCTGTACCGCTGTCATAGTAGCAATTCGCCCTGATTTTTGGTGAAATTTTATCAGTTCCGGAAGATTAACATCACTCACCCCGTCACCATAGGTAAGCATAAATCTTTCGTTTCCAATATACTCTTTCGCTTTTTTAATTCTTCCGCCGGTCATAGTATCTTGTCCGGTATAAAGCATTGTTACTTTCCATGGCTCGTTTCTGTGATTGTGAATTTCGACGGCATTTTTTTCCATATCAACCGTAATGTCTGAATACCTTGTATAGTAATTTATAAAATAATCTTTTATAACATGCGATTTGTAGCCGGTCAAAATGATAAAATCGTTAAACCCACAATGAGAATAAATTTTCATAATATGCCACAATATCGGACGGCCGCCAATCTCTACCATTGGTTTTGGTTTAAGTTCTGTTTCTTCAGATAATCTGGTACCCAGTCCGCCTGCTAAAATAACTACTTTCATAATAAATTCCTTAAATTTTACTCTGAGGTCATTATATTTAAAACATGGTTAATCATAAAGAAAAACTTTATAAAAGTTAAAATATCCTTGCCGCCTGATAATTCCCGAGAGCCTGTTGACACAAAAAGTAAACACGTCATGCTGAACTTGTTTCAGCATCGCATGAGTGAACGACAATGCGACCCTGCCTCTTGTTTTCTTTGCGAGGAACGAGCTTAGAAAACAGTGTCGGGGAGATAGATTTTGTTTACAAAATCATCTTCGCGGAAATAAATTCAGGGTGACGTTTCTCCGGAATATGTGTCAACAGACCCGAGAAAATCAAACAAATTTTTGAGGCCTTTTTCGTAAGAAGTAAAACAAAAACCCCCGAGTTCGTTCAAAAGTCTTGAGTTATCTCCGGTATATTCAGCGTTTAAACCGTTTTCTTTAATTATTATTTCCGATTTAAAACCGCTTATTTCATTTATTATTTGTGAAATTTCAGACAGCGAAATACTTTGGGTCGGAGTGATATTCATAATTTTTTCGTTAGGTTTACTTTCAACAAAATATTTAACAATTTTGCACAAATCATCAATGTATAAATAGTCAAAAACAACGTCCTTGTTTATAATTATAGGTTCTTTTTTTAAGTTCTGAGAAATGGCATAAGTCGGGAAGCGGGTTTCTTTTTCCCACCTTCCGTAAGCCCCGAAAATATTCAGACAAAGAGCATTATCAAGTTTTTCAACTTCTTTGGCCATTAAATATTTTGACATACCATATGGATCTTTTGGTATAATTTCACCCAAATTTTCTTCCCTAATTTTAGCCAGAGGTCTTGACTTGTCATACTCGGCACCGGAGCCAAAAGTAATTATCCTGTTTTTTCCCGAACAAATTAAAAGATTATTAAACATTTTTAAATTTTCGTCAATAACGGAAATATCGTCAGTGATTCCTCTTGCCCCGCCTTTAGTGGCACAGTGTATTACAAAATCAATGTTATTGGCTTCAAAATATTTTTCAACGGCAGTTTTGTCAGAAATATTAAGCTCAAAACTTCGGGGAGTTAATAAGTTGTAATCTTCCTTTAAATATTCTTTCAAATTTTTGCCGACAAATCCGCCGGAGCCTGTTATTAAAATTTTTGACATGTAGTTTCACCCAAAAATTATTATAATTCTTCTGCTTCAAATTCTATCACGAATACATAACTCTTTTACATACAGCTTCGCTCAATTTATAAATTTTTTCAACAATTTTAAATACTTCGATTTTTCTTATAACATCGTTATCGGCAGCGTGTTTTTTAAATGTTTTGAGGGTCATCTTTGAATTAACGCTTTTGAGCCAGTGATAACCAAGTTTAAGTTGTGAATGCACGAAAGAATTGTAAATAATCCCGTATTTATCAAACCAGCTGTTTCCCAAAATTTCTTTATATTTTTTCAAAAGAGCAAACCATTCTTTTTCAAAAGGCCCTGTTTCTGAGGTATTGGTATCCTGTCCGGGGTGAGTTCTGTACCTTATGTAAGGTGCTTTTAAAATAACATTTTTGCCATGTTTTGCTATATCCAGCAAATAAGGTCTGTCGGATATTTTTCCGTAAAGTTCATTGTCAAGTTCATTTTTTTTCAGCAACTCGGTTTTATAAATAGTTGATGCAAAATTATGCAGAATAAACCCAAACATTAGTGCCGCAAAATCCTTAATATCTGCGAAATATGCATCATTTGAAAAATTCTCCCAATTTTTGTCATTGGGATGTTCATAAGGAAGATATGTGCAAGAGGCCATAACCGCATCCGGAGTTTTATTTATCAAATCCATCGCTGTTTTGATATATTCCGGGTGCATTAAATCATCATCATGGAATATCATCGCCCATTCTCTTGAAGCCATTTGTATTGTCCGAAGCACATTCCCCAAATGCCCGAGGTTTTTTTCCGCACCGACAAATTTCATGTGCCTGTTTGGGTATTGTTTTTTAATTTCATTAAAAACTTTTTTTGTATTATCGGTGCTGGCGTTGTCCAAAATTATTATGTCAAAACCCTCCGCATTTTGTTCGCAAATCGTTTTGAGAGTTTGTCCGAACATTTCAGCACGGTTATATGTTGTTATAAAAATTTCCAGATTATCGTACATTTTACTCCTCTACGAGTTTGGCTAAAAATTTTGCGTAACCTTTAAACGAATATTTTTGGCCTTCTTCGGAATTTAGAAAATCCCGTCCGTTTTTAATATATTCTTGAGCTTTTTCCGTCGAAAGATTTTTCATAAATTCAAAAAGCTCCTCGTTAGTTTTAAAATCTCTTAAATCAATAAAGCAGTTTTTGGGGATGTATTTTTCAACATCAGGGGCCCCCAGATATACAGGGATTGAACCCACGACAAAACTGTGAATTATTTTTTCCGTGATATAACCTTTATATTTTAAATTTTCCAGACAGAAATTAAATTTAAAGTTTGAAATTGCTTCAAATTTATTATCAACGGGTTTTGGATTTAATTTTTTAACGATTTTTGTCAGGCGATTTTCCCACTCTTTTGGCAAATTATCCAGATATTCCCATCCGCCGCCGTAGAGCTTAAGAGAGTCTTTGCTTCCAAAAAATTCAACAAGTTCTAAACGTTTATTCTGCAGTTCGTTTGCCTCTAAATATTTATCGGCAGGACTTTTGTAAATATATTTTTTAAATGCCCATTTGACAATTTTTTTAAATCTTATTTTCCGCGGGAATATATCGCCATAAACGTAGAATTTATTACCCATAACAAGCGAAGCAAAATCACGGTTTTCCCATTTTTTCGGCTCTAAAATATCTTTGTCATCATAACTCGGAAAATAAGAATGAAAATTGTTATTTTTACCGCAATCTTTTATGCTTTCATACATCCCGTCAAAGAATATTCTGTTTTTGAATTTTTGGGCGAGCGAGTTCAATTTTTCGTAAAAACTTTTGGCATAAATCTGTGACTCAAAACAATAAATGGTGTGGGGAAAAGCCCCTTTTTCAATGAGTTTTTTACCAAATTTTGCATCCTGTTCCTGTAAAACAATGACATCTTTGGGGTTTAATTTTTTTTCTTCAATTAATTTTAGTGCTATATCGCCTGTTATAACCCGATAATCGGCTAAAATTTTTAAAAAATAATGCATAGCAACGAGGCCGAAATATTTTTGGGCGAAATCGTAGTCAAACATCCTGTTTTCGTTAAAAATCTCTGTGTCAGTACAAATAGCAACCGTTTTAGTCATTCGTTTTTCTGTTCCTCTATTCTTTATTCAATTTTATAACTAAAATACAAAAACACAATTAACCTTATTTATGATATATTATAAAGGCATAAGGAGAGGTTGTGAGATGAGATTGTTTAATAATGAAAAGGTTGGAAATGCAAGAGTAATAACCATTTTTGGGATTAAAATAAAATATTTGGAATTTGATTTAAAAAGCATCTGCAAAAAAAATGCAGGCAACGATTTTTTAGAAGATTTAAAAAAAGCAGGATTCAAATTTAATAAAAAAAAGACTATAAAAATAATCGCAAAATTTGAGAAAAACTTAAGTGATATAAATAATTTTTTATATACAAAATTAAGCGAGGAGGACAAAAAGACCTTTATCTCGTTTTGTTTAAAAAGACACGGCAAAATTAATGTTGTTAAAAAGGACGACAAAAAATACTTAGATGGCCTGTTTGAAAAAGCATACAAAATTTACAATTCACGAAAAAACACAAATGACCCCATGGAAATTGAATTCAACGGGAAAAAAATAAAATATCTGTCAAATACTCCGGCTAAAAAAGTCAGACCAAACAGCAAACAAATGATGTTTTACTGCTATGAAATGGTGCATGCCTTTTTTATAAATGAATATTACAAAGAAGGTTTTTCTCCCAAAGACGGCCAAATAATCTTCGATTGCGGTGCCTGCTCGGGAGACACTGCATTGGCCTTCAACGCCCAATATGAAAATTCAAAAATTTATTCTTTTGAGTGCGATGATGGTGCCTTTGAACTATTGGAGAGAAATATTCAGACAAATAAATTGCAAAATGTTTATCCTCAAAAGGCATTTTTGAGTTCTTCAACCGGAGAAATGCAAATAGGCTGGGAAACAGAAAAAACTCTTTCAATAGACGATTTTGTCAGGGAAAATAATTTAACCGATATAGGGCTTATAAAATTCGACATAGAAGGTGCTGAATTTGAGGCCTTAAAAGGTTCAATTGAAACAATAAGAAAAGAAAGACCCGTGTTGATGGTTCCGATTTATCATCTTGACAGCGATTTGTACGAAATTCCCAAGTTTCTGCATAATTTGGATATTCCTTTTAAATTTTCTTTAAAATGGACAGAAAAACGCATTCTGGGTGTTGACTGCGTATTATTTGTGAAATTTGCATAAAAGGTTTGGCAATTTATAGCGGGTAGTTGATTACAATCTCGCCTTTATTTACGCCTATTATATTCTTCTCGGTCAGTACCTCAACCATAAATGGTAGAGCCTTTTGCGAAAGGTGGCATTTGTCAGCTATATATTCTTCAATTGTCAGATTATTTTCATCCACAAGTTTGTTATATATTGAGCAGTTTATAAATTTATTTTCCGCAGCAAATAAGTTCAGCTTTTCGCTGAAAATTTTGGTAGCGTAGTTTCTTTCACTTTCGGTGCCGATTTTGGAAAACTCGGAATGTTTGGATATAGTGTCCTTTTGAGAAGCTATTGGTGCCCATGTTATTATTTTATAGCCTTTTTTCTGCAAATATTTAACAAACTGAATATAACATTGTAAAACATCATCAACAACTTCATCAATGCTTTTGTCTTGAATTTTTGACTGTTTTACGACATGACATCTCATGTCAATTTCACCGAAACATAAAAGTAAAATAGAATTCGGGGGGATTTTTTGAGCCAAAAGCCATTCTATCTTTTCAAGGCCTTTTGATGAAGCGTTCGGATTTAAAATATTGTAAGCCAATGCGGCACCCAGATGGTATGGTTCAAAGCAGTTTATTAAGGCTAAAGTTTTATTTATTCCTTTTTTATATTTAAAAAAATGAATATATTCTTCACCTGAAAAAAAGTTAACATGCGAATCGCCAATAACGTAGATTTTTTTGTTTTCACCCTTCTTAAAGGCCTGATTTTGTAACCCATATTGACGTAAAAGCCTTTTAAATTCCTTCATTTTCTTTGCCTTGAAAAAAGGAGCTCTTATTTTCACCCAAAATTTATTTGTATTTTGCCCAAATGCAATTTTAATGCCCAAAATTATAATTATTGTTCTGCCGTCTTCTTCAATTACAGAAAATATTTTTTTGAAATTTATCACTGAAAAACCTAATCTATCCTAACTCTTTTTTATTTAAACATATACTTATTTTATTGTCAAATTAAGAGAAAATGCATATAAAAGCAGCTGTCAAAAAATATCTGATTGAGATTGTCTTTGAAATAATTTTAGTACAAAGTTAATCTTTTGTTGGTGATCTTTTTGACAGCCGTTTTATATCAACTGGTTTAGTAATACATCTTAAAATACTTGAGACAATATGTGGAAGGTCCATACTGGCAATATTTAAAATTAACTGTGTCAGTTTGCTTAGAAACAGTTGTATTTATAATGTTATAAGTTGCTGGTTCAGCAGAGTTGTCTGGCCAATATTTAAATTTAACAAAACTATCTGGCCTCAGTAGAATTTCCACCCAGTAATCAGTCGAAGCATTCATATTATTGCTATACAAAAGTGTTCCGTTATTAAACACCCTAAAAGAAGTTTCATAGGACGCTCCAGCAAAGTCAAAATATAAGCCTGAGCTGGAAGATGTTATATAATCATCCACCCCAAAAGGTGAAAATCCTGAAATACCACAATTGGCTGTAACATTCACTTTGAATTTAAATGTGTAAGTTGTTGAGGCATTATATGTCACAGACCTTTTTAATCTGGCATTTAATGTTACACCACTGGTTGTGCCTGCATGCATATAGCCATTTGTTAGACACCAGCCATAATTTTGCCCATTACTGCTGGAGGTATTTGTCCAGCCGTTATTCCCAGACACAGGAATTTCATCTGCACGGTTAAATGTATCTTCAAACAAATTTGAACAACCCACCTGATAGTAAGAGCCTATCCATGTAGTTCCGCCATCTTCTGTCTCAAAATGCAGCCTGTTTATTGTAATGCCGGTATCAATTAACGCAGGTTCCAATCCATAAATCCAGGTAACATTTTCAGGGAATGTTACTGAACATTCGCTGGCCAAATAAAAATTGAAATCACAAGTTTTTTTAGCATCAGTTTTTTCACTTGGTAGAGACAAAGCAAAAGAAGCTGTTGCATTGGCAATATGATTTCTATCAATTTTTAAGGCTATTTCTCCTGAGGAAACCGTACCAAAATCATAAACCTGTCTTTTTATAAAATTATAACCGTTATAGTTGTATGAATTTGTAGAAACACTCACAATAGAGCCGCTTGATATACAAACTTGCCCTAAATAAATTCCTGCGTAAATGTCCCAGCTGGAACCATTGTACCTTTTAGAAACCAAAGGCTCAACTGCCGTATTCAACCAAATATCATTCATTGCAGGAGTTGATGGAGTTGTTGAATACCTGTACAAAGAAGTTGCAAAAGCCTCCAATGTATCGGCAGTAGTTAAAAACAAATTATAAATTCCATCGACATAACCTGTCATATCAAGGGTTTTCAAGGTTGCTGCTGTTACTTGAGCCCCTTGAGCGTTTGTACCTACGGCATTGGCATAACTTCCGCCTGTTTTTGTTGTAACCGTCATTCCGGAATATTCAAGCAAATCAGCTTCACCGTTAGTTGTGTTGCCCGAGTTCATGCAAAACTTAACGCTTGAATTTACACTTAAATTTTCTACCTCGTTTTCCAGTTGTTCAATATCACTATTGATTGTAGATACTGCCGTGTCTAATTGTCCTTTGTTGACGGCTTCAGTGGCTTCGGTTGCATTTGCGACATTGAATTTTTCGTCAATATCACCATTCTTGTCAGCTTTTGTCGCTATCTCCGTTTCTAATTCGGCAATATCCGCACTAATTGCTGATACAGCCGTACTTAATTGTCCTTTGTTAATAGCCTCGGTGGCTTCGGTTGCATCAGCAACCTTAAATTTTTTGGTGCTGTCGCCGTTCATTGCAGCTTTTGCATTTACAGCTGCCTCCACTTCTGTGAAATTACTATTAATGTTAATAATTTCTTGAGTCCCGATTTCTACTAATGTTAAATCTTCTGACATATTTCCTCCTTTTTCTTGAGTAAAACGATAATCTGTAAACAGTGAAAAACGATTTTCCTGTTCACTTTCTTATTATGACCGTTTTGAAATTAAATAAAAGTCCGTAAAAAGACTTAAGTAATTTTCTAAATTATTATCATTTTATGCTATGATTAAACATGTAAAAAATCTGAAGGATGTCTGTTGAAAAAATTATTCAGAAAAATTAAAAGAAAAGTAAAAGATTTTTTTGCACTTCAAAGACAAAAAAGTGGATTGTCTTTGTTTCTTAAAACGGCCAAAGGTAAAAAAATCCTTTTGGTTTCCCATCAGCTGACAACTACCGGTTCGCCTTTGATGCTTTATAACCTCACAGAGGAATTATTAAAGCAGGGGTTCAGCCCGATGGTCGTTTCTTATAACGGAGGCAGTCTTGGAAGTTCGTTTGAAAAAATCGGAGTGAATGTTCTCTGCGGAGAAATTTATAACGACAATCCGGAGGTTCTGAAAAATCTGGCCTCTAATTTCGATAAAATAATCGTTAATTCCGTAGTCTGCTTTTCTGCCATAGATTTATTTGAAGACGCTATCTGGTGGATTCATGAAGGACAAAGCATTGAAACAGGATTCATGCAGGATTATCCGAAACTCGAATCCGTTCTGAGAAAAGCTAAAAACGTTTTTGTAGTAAGCGATTATGCTAAAAAAACCGTCGACAAGTTTAATCCTTATTCAAAAATTATAAAGCTGGGGATAAAAGATTTTTATAAAGAACAAAAAAATGCAAAAAATAATGACAAAATCAAATTCGCACTGGTTGGAAATGTCTGTGAATGCAAAGCCCAGGATGTTTTTATTGATGCTATTTTAAAACTTGACAAAAAATATTTGGAAAATTGTGAGTTTCATTTTGTCTGCGAAAAAAAAGGCAGAAGATACAGAAAAATCGTTAAGGACACAAAAGGATTAAGAAATATATTCTTTGACGGAATTATAGTTAACCAAAATGAAAAGTGGGAAAAGTTTTCACAGATGGATGTTTTCGTAATTCCATCCAGAGATGAATCCTGTTCGCTGGTTACACTGGAAGCCTGTATGCTCAAGAAACCCGTAATAGTGAGCGAGAACGTCGGGGCAAAATATATGGTGAAAAACGGCGAAAACGGTTATATTGTTCCGACCGAAAACTCTGACCGGCTTAAAGAAGCAATGGAAAAATTGATTATTAACAAAAATGGGCTGTCCAAAATGGGCGAAATATCAAGAGAACAATACGAAAAATTTGCCAATTTTGACAAACATATGGAAGAGTTGCAAAAAATTGTCGAATTATGCCGGCGGAATGTTTGTGATGATATGTTATTTATTGTATAGTTAAGATGTAAAAGTTACGGAGCGGAAAATGAAAGATTCAAACGTTTTAATCACAGGCGGAGCAGGGTTTATCGGCTCACATGTCTGCGATTTGCTTATAGAAAAAGGTTATAACGTTTTTATCGTCGATAATTTATCTTCGGGATTTGATTTCAACCTCAATAAAAAAGCCAAATTTTACAATCTGGACATTAATTCTGCTGATTTAGAAAATGTTTTTAAAGAAAATAAAATAGACTATGTTTTCCATTTTGCCGCACAGGCCAATGTAAGTTTTTCAACAAAATTTCCTACAATAGACGCAACAGAAAACATTTTAGGCAGTATAAATATTTTACAACTTTCAAAAAAATACGGGGTTAAAAAGTTTATTCCGGCATCCACCGCCGCAGTTTATGGGGTGCCAAAAAATTTACCGGTAAATGAAACCCATGATACAACATGCCTTTCCTTCTACGGTATTTCAAAACTTACTATGGAAAAATATACCCAATTGTTCGGCGTGGATTACATAATTTTCAGATTTGCAAATGTTTACGGGCCGAGACAATCAGCACATGGCGAAGCCGGTGTGGTAGCAATTTTTGCAGATAAAATGAAAAACAACGAAGACATAACGATTTATGGTGACGGAGAACAGACAAGGGATTTTGTCTACGTTTCCGACATAGCACAGGCTTGTTTGAGTGCAATTCAAAGCGAAATCAAAAACGAAATCATCAACGTTTCAACAAACAAGGCAATTTCCATCAACAAACTTTTTGAACTTATGAGTAAAAAATATAGTTACATAAAGAAGCCTGTTTACGGGCAAGAAAGATTTGGCGATATCAAACACAGCATTTTAGATAACAAAAAATGTACTTCACTTTTGAGTTTTACTCCCGAAACATCTGTTGAAACGGGATTGAAAACACTGGTTATTTAAAAATTTTCCTTGATTATTCTTGTTATAATTTCTTTTACCTGAGGTAAATCTTCCTTGATTGTTTGCCAAACAAATTGATAGTCCACCCCCAAATAATCATGAATAAGCACATTTCTCATGCCAGTCATTTCTTTTAACGGCAATTCCGGATATTTTTCCTTAAATTCTTCTGGAATATGCCTTGAAGCCTCCCCGATTACTTCAAAATTTCTTGTTATTGCGTCAACGGCCATGCTATTGTAGATAAATTCATCATATGACATATATTGGGCATATTGGGCTATTTTATCAATACAGTCCAAAATATCTTGAAAAAACAACTGAGGAGTCCGATTTTTCATACTCGTACCGCCTCTTTTAGGATTATATTTTTTACAATCGGTTTTAGTCCGTTTGGTGTTCCTAAATCAATTTTTTTTCCTAAAAGATTTTCAAAATATTGTTTTAGGTTAACAAATTTAAAAAGGCCGATTGGTTTTGTTGTTTCAATAAGCAAATCAATGTCACTCTCCGAAGTTTGAACTTCTTTTGCATAAGAACCAAAAATAAAAACGGTTGAAACATTATAAATTTCGGCGAGTTCTGATTTCTTGCCGTTTATTATTGCTTTTAGTTCATTAAGTGTGTAGATATCTTCCATAATAGTTATTATACCAAAGTTTTTTATTTTTTGAACCCTTTTAAAAATATTTCTTTGATTTTTTCTTTTACATAGCCGGATAATGTTATTTTATCAGGTGTTTCACCTCTCAAGTAGGCATGCCCGCCGTATTTGAACTTGGATTTGTCACGCTGGATAATTTTGACTTTAGGATTTAATTTCAAAAACGGTTTACCGTGGGTCGGATGAATGTAATTATTGCTCAAAATCTTGTGCGGCCTTGTCAAAACGTATTTATTAAAAACGCTTTCATCGTGAAATTTCGGGATAAAATTGTTTTTCAAATCTTCGTCCATCATTTTTTCGCAAACATCCAGCATTTGCAAAAATTCTTTTACTCTGCCGCCCAAAAGCCCTGCGTGGAAATAGTATTTGCCTTCGCCAAAAGGGATATAAGACGATGAGTTCGGGTTTCTCTCATATTCAAATTCGTGGTTTGACTTAAATCTCTTGTTGCCGGAATGAAGCGGTGCGACGATGTAGCCGTCTTTTTCGGTCGGCAAAAATTCTTCCTCTGTTACTTTGCGGATGGCTTCCATATTGCCGTTGAAGAAAAAGGCATAATCGTAATCTTTTAATTCTTCTTTGATTTTGTTTAAAATTTTATATCGCAGACACGTAATCAAAGGCCAGCCGAGATTTTCCTGCGGCACAATTGTAATTTTGTCATTAACTTGACTTTCTTGGTAAAATTCTTTGCTGTCGGTAAAGAAAAAATAATGTTTTTCACAATTCGGGAGCAGATTTTTTTCACAGGAACGGTAAAATTCATCCCAAAAAATCGTGTATCTTCCTGTACCTATGTATAATATAGCTATTTTTGCCAACTTTTTTCCTTTCCCTTTTACTTTTCCTCTTATGTTATAATGATTGAGTTAATAAGTCAATCGAGAAATAGATGCCAAAGATTTCTGCCGTTATGGCACTTTACAATACACCTTATAAATATTTAAAAGCAACCATTGAAAGCATTTTAAACCAAACTTTCGCTGATTTTGAGCTTATTATTATTGATGATAAATCTACGATGGAGTATCGAGGTTTTTTTGAAAAATTCAACGATGACAGAATAAAATATGTTAATCTTGAAAAAAATGCGGGTCCGGGCCATGCCAGAAATGTTGGTATAAAAATGGCTCAGGGTGAATATATCGCAATTACGGACAGCGACGATTTATACATGAGTGAAAAATTTGAGCGTCAGGTAAAGTTCCTTGACGAAAATCGGGAGGTTTCTCTGATAGGAACAACCTTTAGATTTTCCAACAGAAAAAAGCTGTCATTTGTTCCCATAAACAACGACGAAATAAGAATCTTAATGCTTTTCAACTCCCCTTTGAATAATTCTACTGTAATGTTCAGGAAAGAGGAATTTGCGAGAAAAAATCTTTACTACATTGAAGAAATTAATTTTGCGGAAGATTATGAACTTTGGATTAATGCTATGCTCGCCGGCGTAAGGATGGCAAATTTAGAGAATTTTCTTATGATTTACACCAGACGCCCTGGTCAGCTTTCCAAGGCTAAGAAAGAAAAACAAATTGCCATCTTGAAAAAATTATATGAAAAAATGTTTTTGCATATAGGACTGAAAACAACGAAAGAAGACCTTGACCTGCATTACAATATTTACACGGAAAATTTTAAAAAAATTAAAAATCCGCAAAAAATTTCTGATTGGTTTGATAAAATTATTGAACACAATAAAAAATTAAAGATGTTTGATGAAAAAAACCTTATCTGCAAAAAAGAACAAAAATTAAGCATATACAAGAAAGTTAAAAACAGACTTTTTAAAATTAAAATTGGCGGACATAATCTTTGTTTAAGCAAATGTCTGAAAATTTATATTGAGGAACGCGATTAAGGTCTTGACTTGTAGGTTTGTAAATAATATTATAGTGTTAGAGGATGCAGAAAAAGTCTAAAAATGACAATTTTTAGAACTTTTTCAAATCCGACCTAAGAAGTGCTAAATCCTTACCGGCTGCGGGACAGCCGGCGGTAAGGATGAAAGCCGGACAAGGGAGCTTGCGAGAAAAATTTTTAATTTTTCCGCAAGCTCTAAGATATGGGAGTCAAGCATTGAAAAAAAAGACAATAAAAGTTAATTTCTGCTCATTTTGGGAAGAATTTGATATTTACGACAATTTTTTATTAGATATTTTAAAAAAAAGATATAATGTTGAATTTTCGGAACAGCCGGATTTTTTGTTTTACTCAATATTTAGGGGGGATTTTAAGGGATATAAAAATTGTGTCAAAATTTTTTATACCGAAGAGAATTTTTCTCCCATATTTAACGACTGTGATTATGCAATAGCATATGACCATATCGATTTTGGCGAGCGTTATTTTCGCCTTCCTCTGGATTCTGAAAACCTAAAGGCGGAAATACAAAACAAAAGCAATTTGCCGTCAAAATTGGCGAAGAGAAAATTTTGCAATTTTGTGTATTCAAATCCTGACAGTGGCGAAGGTTCGCTCATAAGAATAGATTTTTGCAAACTTCTTTCAAAGTATAAATCTGTTGATTGTCCGGGCAAAATTTTGAATAATATGAAAAGCGATATTATTGAACGCTACGATAAGAACTGGAAAAAAGGTAAAATAGATTTTATCCATGATTATAAATTTACAATTGCTTTTGAAAACAGCTCATCAATAGGTTACACAACGGAAAAACTGCTTCATCCTTTCTGGGCGAATTCTATACCGATTTACTGGGGCAATCCCGAAGTTACAAGAGAATTCAACCCTAAAGCTTTCATCAACTGCAACGACTACAAAAATTTTGATGAAGTTGTAGAAAAAGTAAAAGAACTCGACAATAATGATGATTTATATATGGAAATGCTCCGACAACCTCCAATGCGGCCTGATTATAGGTTTAACCAAAGGGAATTGCTGGAAAATTTCTTGTATAATATTATTGAAAAGGGAAACAAACCTTACAACAAAAATCCAAGAAACTGGGATTATAATGAAAAATTGATGAGGGATATTATTGATTATAAAAAATTAAAATTTAAGCATTACAGATACCTCCTTTTATCTAAAGTTTCCCTCGGCAAGATGCGTAAATATTACGAGGGAAGGACTGCCTGGTTTACTCCAAGAATTAAACGCCTCAAAACTCTGGTTAAAAAACTCAAAGCGATTAAATAATTAATTTAACGCCAAAAACCAGTTTCTCAGAAATACTTAGGACAAAATCTTGACTTGTGGGTATATAAATTATATTATAATTTTATTAAACTAAATGGAAGTTTTAAGATGAGCAAAGTAAAAATTTATACCTGGGCCGACAAGGCACCTGAGTTTTTGTATAAGCAGTATGAAACCATTAAAAATTTTGTTAAAGACGAGGATTGGGAATTTATCGTCTTCAATAATGTTCCTGCACCAAAAACGGACAGACAGAAACAGATTAAAAAAATCTGTAAGGAGTTGGGCGTAAAATGTTTTGATGTCCGCTTTAGAAGTTTTGTCTCGGGAGCTGCACAAATTTGTGCATGGGGAATACACTGGGCATATCACAGGTTTTTAAGGTGGGAGAAAGATACAATCCACGTGATTTTGGACTCGGATATGTTTTTTATCAGTGATTTTAATTTTAATGACTATTTAGGAGACAACGACATTTGTGCAATCCATCAACGCAGGGGTGATATTGAATACCTTTGGAACGGATTTACAATAATGCGTGGAGGAAATTTGCCCGACAAAAACCATTTTGATTATCGTTTGGGAAAAATAAACGGCGAAAGAACGGATGTTGGCGGCAGATTGTACTGGTGGCTGAAAAGAAACCCAAATTTAAAAGTAAAATATATCAAGCACACCGGACATTTAGACGTTTCTAAATCAGAAATGCTTCCCGAAAAGGTAAGAGCCGGATATAGGCCGGAATATTGCTTCCAATTCATAGAACATTCCATTATCCATTACCGTGCGGGTTCGAATTGGGATAAAAAATCAAAAAACTTCGTCGACGAGAAAAAAAATTATTTTAAAGAACTTTTAGATGAACTTTTGTACAACAACGGGAAAATAAAAAACAGTCCTGAATTGTACATGGATTTAGAACCTTATGTTGAACCTAAGCCGGGAACAAATAAAGTAAAAATCTACACATGGTCAGATAAGGCACCGGAATTTTTATACAAACAATACGAAACAATAAAACGATTTGTTAAAGATGAAGATTGGGAATTTATCGTGTTTAACAATACGCCGATTAACGCATTTCCCAGAAGAAAAGCCATTAAAAAGGCTTGTAAAAAATTAAAAATAAAATGTTTAGATGTAAGATTCCGCACTTTTATTTCAGGGGCTTCTTATATTACCGGCTGGGGAATATCCTGGGCCTTCCACAGATTTTTTAGGTGGGAGAAAGATACAATCCACGTGATTTTGGACTCGGATATGTTTTTCATCAGTGATTTTAATTTTAATGAATATTTGAGAGACAACGACATTTGTGCAATCCACCAACGCAGGGGCGATATTGAGTACCTTTGGAACGGTTTCGTGATTATAAGAGGCGGAGAACTGCCCGACAAAAATCATTTTGATTACAGGCTGGGAACTGTCGAAGGGGAAAGAACCGATACCGGTGGGAATACCTACTATTGGCTGAAAAGAAATCCGGATTTGAAAATAAAATATATGATGCATACAGGACATTTAGATGCAGTTTCTAAAACCGGAATGTTGCCTGAAAATTTTCGTTTGGGTTACAAACCCGAATACTGCTTTCAATTTATAGAAAATTCCGTTTTGCATTATCGTGCAGGTTCAAATTGGGAAAAAAGGCCCGAGGATTTTGTTGATACAAAAAAGAGGTACTTAAATGCACTTTTGGATAACCTTCTATATGAAGACGGACAAATCCAAAAGGTTCCGGAGTTATGCAATTGGAAACAATGACGACTAAAAAGAAAATTTTTGCCGATAAAATTGTAAAACTTAACGGCGGGCTGGGAAATCAAATGTTCCAGTATGCTTTTGCCTATAGTCTTGCCAAGCAACTTAATATCAATGTGTCACTTGATCTATCGTGGTTTGAGGCGGTCAAAACTCATAAAAACGTCACCCCAAGACTATTTGAACTTGACGTTTTTAATATTGAATATGAAGCTGCATCAAAAGAAGATTTGGAAAGAGTTATTTACTCGAATAATAATACCAAATTTCAAAAACTTTTATGGAAAGTTTTTAAAGTAAAAAAATATAAACCTTTGAAAAATACTTTACTTCAAAGGAAAGCCCACAATTTCGACGGGAAATTGTTAACTTCTAAGGACTATTTTTATTATGACGGATATTTTCAAAATGAAGAATATTTTAAAAATATCAGAAATGATATTTTAAATTGTTTTTCACTCAAAGACTCAATTGATGAAAAAAATCAATCGGTTTTAAATGAAATCATTAAAACTAATTCCGTTTCAATTCATATAAGACGAGGAGATTACGTCGCTCTTAAATGTGCTAACAAATTTCACGGAATTTGTTCTATACAGTATTATGAAAAAGCCATTAAATATATCGCAAAACACGTTGAAAACCCTCATTTTTTCTTATTTTCAGACGACATAGAGTGGGTTGTTAAAAATTTGAAGATAGACTATCCTCACACATTTGTTGATTTTAACCAGAATAAGGGCTGGCTTGATATGAATTTGATGAAACATTGCAAGCATAATATAGTAGCAAATTCCAGTTTTTCATGGTGGGGTGCCTGGCTGAATGAAAACAACAGCAAAATCATTATTTCTCCAAAAAAGTGGACAAAGAAAAAAATTAAAGGTAACATCGTTCCGGGCAATTGGATTAAGATATAAGTCTGCCGGACAAGCCCAAACTAGGGTCTGTTGACACAAGAAGTAAACACGTCATCCGGAATATGTGTCAACAGGCTCTAAGCTTTTTTTAGCAAAATTTCAAATTCGGTTGAAGTTTCGTCCGATTTTTTCAATACTAGCTGAGCAAACTGTTCTTCCAGCGTTTTTTTGCAAATAACAAGCCCCAATCCGCTGCCGGATGGTTTTGTTGTAAATCCTTTTTCGTAAATTTTTTCCTGAATTTCTCTTGGAATAGGTTTCCCGTTATTTGAAATTGTTATTTTGGCATTTTTTTCATCAATTTTTGTTTCAATGAAAATTTCGCCCTTTTCTTCAATGTTTTCAATCGCATTTTTAATAAGATTTATTAGTACCGACAAAAATTTGTTTTCATCCGCCAAAATTTTTGTTGATTCTTCAATTCTAAATTTGAACTCTATATCTTTGTCAATTGCATAGATTTTTGCAAGTTCTATGCCCATTTCTACCAGATTTTTTAAGTCATGCTCAAGTAAATCAACACCGCTTAAGGATTTAAAATCCAAAAGCAAATTGCCGGCCATTGCGAGTGATTTTTTAATGCAATTTCTGGCGTTTGTTACCGATTTTTCGACATCTTCGGATTCAAAATTTAACTTGCCGCTTTGTTTCTCAATTATATTTGAATATAAATTGCAAATGGACAGCAAATTTCTCATTTCGTGAGCGATGTAACTCGATTTAGTTGATATAAAATCCAGTTTGGAAACCAAATCCTTATTGTCCTGAGCCGACTCTTTTGTCATCTCGGAAATTAAAATTTCTTGATTTGTTTCGTTTAAATTTTCGATGATTTTTCTTATAGAACTGTTTAAAATATCATTATCACGCCTATCGGGGTGCCATTTTTCCTGACATTCGCTCAAATCAATCGAAGAATTTGCATTGATAACGCCAAAAGCATCTGACAGGCTCTTTGAATTGTGCAGAGTGTAAATCTGTGCGAACCCGTCAATACCGCTTTCTTCATAATCAAAAACGAAAATTGCACCAAATCTTTCCGTTAAAACATAAACAAACTCGGTTTTATCCCAAATTTTTTCCTTCAAAACATTTTCAAATTTTTCCGAAATAGGACTGTCGGAAAAATCGTAAAATTTTGCATTTGAATATTCAAGTCTTTTCAAAATCCCGCTGAAATCATTTTTGCTTTTTTCTTCTAAGCGGCACAGGATAAGGCCTTCGGAGTTTTTTTCTAAAATCGGTTCAACTATTGAACGAAACAGACCTTTGACAGTCTGTTCGTTACAAGGTTTGTTTTCCTGAATATAAATTAAGTCTTTTAGTTTGTTTTTTTGATACACTGTTATGTCCCTTTGAGTTGAAGGGTTGAAGGGTCGAAAAGTTGAAGGGTTCAATTTTAAAACTGTTCGACTATTCAACTATTCAACTACCCCACGCTCGCCAATTGCATTTTTCTTTTGTTGGTAAAGCCGTTGTTAATTGCATAAAGTACGGCTTGAGTTCTGTCATTTACCTGAATCTTTTGGAAAATATTATTTACGTGGGTTTTAACTGTTGTTTCAGAAATAAACAACTTCCCGGCAACTCCCTTGTAAGTTATGCCTTGTGTCAACAAATCCAAAACTTCTTCTTCTCTCTGAGTCAAGTATGAGAGCAAATTTTCTCCGTCTGAAACAATTGTTGTTTCTTCCTTGAAAGAACGTTGGAAATATTCGAAAAACCTTGACGAAAGGGCAGTTGGAAGATAAATTTTACCTGCTGCAACTTCCTCAATTGCGTAAATTAGCTGAGCGGACGCCATGGTTTTAAGCACATATCCCTTTGCACCTATCTTCATCGCACGGAAAATCAAATCCGCATCATCGTAACCGCTTAAAGCAACGATACGCACCCCCAAGTCCAGTTTTTCGATTTCTTGTATAGCCTGAAGTCCGTCTTTTTCCGGCATGTTAATATCCATCAAAACTATATCCGGACGGTGTTTTTTAACAAGCGAAATCCCTATATTCGCACTTGTTGAAGTAGCTACGACTTCAAATTGCCCCTCCAGGTTAATAATCTCCCTAATCCCGGCCAGATGTTCGTAATTGTCGTCGATTAACAACACTCTTGCTCTTTTTTTAAACTCCACTACTCTTCTCATACCTACTCCTTCTTTATCCCTTAACTAAAGTTTTCATGTCTACACTATGCATATTACATCTTTTTGGATGAGGTTATCATCAACACATAGATTGATTTTATGGAGATTTTGGATGTATAAAGTGATGTAGACCACATGGTTAATAAAGCGGCTAAAAAGCTTATTTGTAATACCTTTTTTGCATTTTTATCAAAATTTGGAAAAAACTTCGAATAATTTAAACGTATTAATACAGATAGTTGAAAAAACCTGTTTTATTATTTTTTTTATTTTATTATATATTTTATGAGTATTTATTTTTTTTACGGCGATGAAGATTACAATATTGAGCTTGAGATTAAAAAGCTCAAGAAAAAGCTGCTTGATAAAAATTTTGCCGTGATGAATTTTAAAACCGCCGATAATCCAAGTTTCCCCGATTTAATTTCACTTTTGAGAACTCAGCCCATGATGTTCGGCAACCTGATGGTTGTAATCAACTGTGAAGAATATTTCTCAAAAACTTTTGAAGATGACCAGATTGAAGAGATTTCCAGAGCGTTGGAAGACAATGTTGAAAGCCTTTGCGTAGTTTTTGCAGCAATTTTGCCAAGAAATGAGGGCAAAAAAATTGATTCAAGAAAGAAAATTTACAAAATAATCACAAAATATGCCCAGACGCAAGAATTTCCGACATTTAAAACATATAAAATTGAGGATATTTCAAACTGGATTAATAAAGAGGCAAGGAAACACGAAATTACTCTGGAAAAAGAGGCTGTTTTGACTTTGATTGAACAGGTCGGAAATAATTTGAGGGAACTTTCTCAAGAGCTTGAAAAACTGAAGCTTTTAGCCCATCCAGAGAGCAACATTACAAAAAAAATGGTTCGGGAAATTTGTATTTCAAACGAGGACTTATTCGGATTTGCGGATTTTTTGCTGAAAGGTGATAAGGCCCATGCTTTGCTTGAATTTCAAAGGCTTTTGGACAAAAAACATCCGCTTGAGGTTCTCTCTGCACTTCAGACCATGCTCAGAAGATGGATTTTGATAAAGTCAAAATCAAAGGATATGGCGTTGTTTGAGATATCAAAACTCACGGGGCAACACGAATTTGTAGTGAAAACAACTTTGGAAAAAATGAAAGATACCCCGCTGAAAGATTTGGTTGCCCTGAAACAAAATTTGCTTCAAGCCGAGTACAAAATCAAGTCCGGTCAGTCAATAAACCCCATTGATGAGGTGGAAATCGCTTTGTTTAAGGCTTGAAGTACATTTTAACTGCTGTTTAGTCTCGTATAGAGAGAATACATAGCCAAAATTGTCTGATAAACACTTAATATTTGCGGGTTTTGGCCGATATGGCAAAAACGTTTCAGCTTCTAAATTTCAGCTGTTTTTATATTTTTAATTGTAACAATTTTCTTAAAAACCCTACAAAAAACCAGTTGGGGTAGCAACTTTTTTTTTTATCTGTTTTAACATGAGTGTGTATGTGTATATTTTGCATTTTAGTGGATGTGAAAATGTCATGAGGCAGGAAAAATATGAGTAGAATTCAATCAGTACAGCAGAATTATCAAAAGAGCAACAATTACCAGAGACAAGCAAAACCTGCCCAACACCCGAGTTTTGGAGCAGAGGTACTCCCGAGATTGAAAGATTTGCCTGCAGAGGCACAAAATATTATTCTGGATGGCATTAGACCTGAAATCAAGAAAAAAATAGGGAGAATGGGTTGGATCTACCAACGTTTGGCCGATACTTCCGGTGAAATGCAAAACCAGTCAATAAATGCTATTTTTACATCAACATTAGCACCATTTTGGATAGCGTTCAATCCATTTACAAAAAAATCTAAAGAAGATAAAGAATATTTGGCCCTACGTCAACCAATCTCTGCCCTTATCGCAATAAGTGGCGGATTTGCTATGACAGTCGGCATTAATCGTTTTATGGACAAAATATATAATGATGGCTACAATAAAGACATTGACTTGAGGCCTTGCCCTAATAAAACGTATATAAAACGTAAATTTAAGCGAGATCACAGCATAAATAAGAATAAAGCCGAGCAATTGAAGGATTATATTAAAAAAATCCAAGACGAAAGGAGGGAATTCTTTGCATTTTTAATAAGTGAGGAAAATCCTGAGTCCATATTAAAAGGAATAGACGAACTTCAAGAGAAACAAAAAATAAAAGTTCCAAATTTAGATACAGCAAAAAAAATAAATGAATATCTTGATGCAAATAATTTAAATAAGCTTAAATTCGGCGACTTCTTGAAAAACAGATTTGGATTCGAATTTCATGAAAATGGCAAATTTAAACCTATTGCTGTTGAATCAACACTTAGCAAAGTTAATGCCATGGATTTCCTAGAAGAAATGGGATTGGTTGAAAAGGGCAAAGTCAGCGAAGATGAACTAAGAAAAACATTGGCAATTTATCAACAAGAAAGAAATATTGGAGCAATAGAAGCGGAAATCTTTAATGAAAAAGTATTAAGAAAAGATGGTGCTAAAAAACTCCAAGAAATTGCAGGTAAAATTGCAAGCAGAATTACTCAAATGACAGTCGGAGAAGAAATAGGCAAAGCTAGGTCTATTAGCTTAGGGCAATTCTTCCATCAATTGCAATACAAGGCTGACAATGGGGAACTGCAAAAATTGATGGATATGTCAATGGCTGATGTCCTAGCAGAATTTAAAGATAAATTTGAAGGTAAATTGAAAGGTTTTAATAATAAAGCCGGCTTGAAAGAATTTGCTGAAAACATGCTTAAAATTAATGCTAAAAGACTTGAAAAACATGCTAAAAACTATAAAAATTATACCAACATATTCTTTAACTTGTTTGCAACTGCTATTACTTGTACGATATTGAATTGGGCATATCCGAGAATAGTTAAAGGAGTATTCCCAAATCTTGTCAAGGATGATAAGAAAGGAGGAAATAAATAATGACTAATATTTCCTCTATAACCAACTCCATAAATGAACCAATCGGTAAATTCATGAATTATACAACAAGAAAATGGTTTGCCAAGACTCTTGAAAAAGGTTACAAAGAACCTGCAAAATATGCCGCTAAAATGATGGTTTTATCAATTGTAAGTAAAGATGCTATAAACTGTGCCATTTATACCTACCAAAGCTATAACAATAAAGAAATCCCTGAAAGAAAAAGGAAATTTATTGCAGCTATGGATTTGATAAATGGTATTATTAATGTGGGCGGTCAAATTTTGTCATTTATGTTAATTGAAAGGCTTCTCACTCCAATATTAGAAAGCAAATATACAGGGATATTTAAAGACCCTAAAACAGAAGTTGAACGTCTTGTAAAATCTGATGCGGCATTAGCTCCTGATCATGTATACGAACTCGCTCAGAACATTATAAAAGAAAAGCAAGCTGAACTCAAAAAGATCAAAGATGTAAATATAGATGATGTAATGAAAAATATTAAAGTCATTAGCAAGGATGTTGTTGAAAAATTGAGCCAAACAAAAGGTAAAGACCTCGCAACTGGCCTTAGTCTGTTAGTAGGGGCTCTTGGTACAATGGCTTTGGTAAAACGGACAATAACCCCGTTGGTTTCAACTCCGCTGGCGGGATTGCTCAGTGATAGGTGGGACAAGAAAGAAAACGACAAAAAAGAACATAAGATGGATGCGATAGAATCTGAAAATCTTTATAAAAATCCTACATTTAAAAATTTTAATTTAAAATAAATTGTGTAATTTTCCTCTACTTAATATTTATTTATATTCACTCTTTTTCCCTAAAGTTTACTTGAAACAATGCCGAAGGAAAAGTTGTGAGTATAGTGTATCGTTAAGGAGTAAACATGTCTGGATTTAATTACAACAGCTTCAAAGAAGCTATCAACGGGGTTGAACAGGAAAATTATTCAAAGTTGATGGACGATGTCGAAAAAGTAAAAGTGTTTATCGAAAAAGCACTGACACTTTGTCTTGAAAGTAATGCAAACACCGCCAGAACAAACTATCCGGGAGTTGAATTATAAATTTTTGAGGTGATTAATTTTAATTTCAGGCTTTAAAATCACTGAAATTGCATCAATCCTAAAATTTTTGTGTTTAATTTCTGTTTCGGATAAATAATTAAACACACCCGTTTTAATGTTTTGGTATTTAGTTTTTGTGATGGCCTCAAAAGGCGAACCGCAAAAGTCGGACGAGCGGGTCTTAACCTCAACAAAAACAAGCGTATCTTTGTGTTTTGCGATAATATCTATCTCGCAAGTTTTCTTCGCACCGTCTTGAAATTGTTTGTTTGTTTCAAGAATCTCATAGCCCTGCTTTTTTAGATATTCTTGGGCTAATAATTCGCCTTTAGCACCTGTTTCTCTATTTCCCATTCCCAATTTCCTATTCCCCTTTAATATTAGGCTATACTTGGCGGGGTTTTCTCTTTTAATTCGTCCAAGAGTCTGGAATCCCTAAGCTGATTGTATTTTTCTTCTCCATTTGAATAATTTGCAAACGGCGTAATGGAAATTCCTCCTCTGGGATTAAAGATTCCGGTGATTTCAAGATACTTTGGCTCCATCAACTTAACTAAATCTTTCATAATCATATTTATACAATCTTCATGAAAATCCCCATGATTTCTAAAACTGAATAAGTATAATTTCAAACTTTTAGACTCAACCATTTTAATATTTGGAATGTATTTAATATAAAGTTTTGCGAAGTCAGGCTGTTTTGTCTTTGGACACAAGCTGCTAAACTCATAGGCATAAAATGTTACCAAATAATCATTATCCGGATGAACATTTTGAAAGCACTCTAAAACAGAAGGGTCGTAATCTGTCGGATAATCAGTTTTGGTATTTCCTAAAGATTTAATTGATTTTAATTTTTTTTTCATTTTAGCTCCTGTGGAGTTTTATCACTCTGTTCTAAAACTCTTACGCCGTCATCGTTAAGTTACGCCTTCCTAAGTCTTGCAAGTCTGCAAGCCTTTTTAGGCTTCACTCCGGCTTACGCATTTTTATATTATTTCCTTATATGCTTCCGGACTGTTAAGCAAATCGTAGTTAATTTCATTTTCGTTATCCGCAATAGCCGCGGCTACAACAGCATCTGACGTTACGTTGAGCATTGTTCTGAACATATCGGTAAGTCTTTCCAGCGTGAACAGGAATGCAAATCCTGCGACCAGCTGTTCAGGGCTTAATCCAAGGCCGTTAAGAATAAGAGCAATAGTGATAAGTCCCGCACCCGGAATTCCGGCACAGGTACTTGAAGCAATCATTGCCAAAAAGCATATTTGAACAATCAGAAACGGCGTCAGATGGACTCCGTAAGTCTGTGCAAGGAAAATTACGGCAACTGTCTGTAGCAGTGCCGTACCGTCCATGTTCAAAGTCGCACCCAAAGGCAGTACAAAGCTGGAAACTTTGTGAGAAATTCCTCTTTTTTCACAGCATGCAATTGTCAAAGGCAGTGTGGCAGAAGAACTTGCAGTACCAAAAGCAACCATCATTGCTTCTGCAATTGCCGCATAAAGCATCAAAACCGGAACTTTTGAAAATATTTTCAAGAACACAGGATAAACCACAAAAAATTGGATTGCAAAGCCTATTCCAAGTGCCAGCAAGTATTTTGAGATGCTCTGGAAAATATCAACTCCAAAACTCGAAACCGCAGTTGCCGTGAGGGCAAAAACACCGGGTGCCGCAAAATACATTATCCAATCTGTGACTTTCATCGTCGCGGCAAAAATCGATTCAAAGAACGACACCACAGGACGATTAATTTCCCCAACCTTAGCAAGTGCTACCGCAAAAATCAATGCAAACACGATAATTGAAATCATATCGCCTTTTGCAACAGATTCTAAAGGGTTTTTGGGAATAAAATTCAAAAATATGTTAAGCACATTGCCTTTTTGCTGATTTATACTTGTGGCAACCTGCTGTTGAATTGATGCGGCCGCATCTGTGTTTATATATTGTGCCGCACCGACTCCGGGTTTTATCGTTAATGCCAGAATGGCACCGAGAGATACGGCAATGACGGTTATTATACCGTAATAAATAATCATTTTCGTTCCGTATTTGCCCAGCTGCTTGTTGTCGCCAATGCTGGTAATCCCGATTATAATAGCCGAAATAACCAATGGAATTACGACCATTTGAATAAGCCGTATAAATACCTGTCCGATGAATACCAAAATTTTGGTGATGAGAACATTGTCATGCCCGTGTAAAAATACACCGACAATAACCCCGGCAATAAGCCCAAAAAATATGTGCCAATTCCGTTTTAATCCCAGCCCAAGTGCAATAAGTATCTGCATGTGCAATTTCATATCAAAAATCCTCGCAAGTTAATTGTTAAAAATATTCTTTTATTCTACTACTTTCAAAGAAAAAACACAAATATGTTTACAATTTGTATTAAATGGGGAAGAGTTAAATGGTTGAACGATTAGATGGTTGAAGGGCTGAAAGGCTTTTTACGAAGTGATTAAGTGACTGGGTGATTAAGTGATTAAGTGCAACAAAAAAATTGAAATTTTTCTTTTCCCGTCTTCCTTCTCACG
Organism: Candidatus Gastranaerophilaceae bacterium; assembly: GCA_041678605.1. GTDB lineage: Bacteria > Cyanobacteriota > Vampirovibrionia > Gastranaerophilales > Gastranaerophilaceae > JBAYNW01. Next base: position 46,454 of record JBAYNW010000003.1, read on the forward strand.
TCTCACCTAGTACTTCATCTGCCAGCCATCATCCATAATTCGGCCGGCACAATATATCCCCCTTTTGTCCGTGCCCCCGTTATATCCGTAATCACAAACATTATAGCTTTTCCAATATGAACTTTTAATCCCGCCATTTGGATATAGAGCGATACCTTTATCAGCGGCAATTTTAAAGAGGAATATATCACGTCCCATAGTATTAGGTTTTTTGAGTCCATTTACATCAACATAAAGGTACATACATAACCTGGTTAAGGGATAATCGAATCCGCCGCAACCTAAGTCGGCGGACCCAATCTGAACAGACATACCATCCGCGGTTATAAATCTGTAAGTGTCAAGATTATCGTATCCGCTCCCAATGCTGCTGCCATCAAAATTATATGCCACTATATTAGGGTAACAGCCCTTCGTTGTTGTGTCACAATTTTTTATAACTTTAAAATATTTGACTATTTTATCTCCCATTGTTTTTAAATCGGCCGAATCAAAGAAACAACTCAAATCCCCAATGCAACCACTATCTGCTGCCATTTGAATCAGTGCCTGATTCCAGTTTGAATAATCTTTTTTTAAACTTGCAACATAAATCTGCTTTTGAGTATCCGCAACCAGAGTAGGGATTGTATATTCAGCCACAAGTCCGACTATACCAAGTACAATCAATATTTCCGCCAGGGTGAAGCCGAAATGGTGGGAAAAGGGAACAGGAAACAGGGAACGGAATTTCCTTGAAAGTACTTTTTGGAAAAAATTCACCATTTTATTTATCACTTCCAGTTAGTAACCAACCCAAGTATATTTCATTGAGGGGTACTTTGTCAAATGGTTAACAATTTATTACATTCTTGTTTGTAATAAAATAATTCTATGAAAATATCTGTAATTACCGCAAGCTACAATTATGCTCAATATATTGAAGAAGCGATTAACTCCGTTATAAACCAGTCATACTCTAATTGGGAGTTGATTATAGTAGATGACGGAAGCAGCGACAATTCCGTCGAAATAATCAAAAGATATTGTGAAAAAGATTCCAGAATTAAGCTTTTTCAGCATGAGAACGGGCAAAACAAGGGTTTGAAAGAAACTCTTTTGTTAGGGATTGGGCATGCTTCGGGTGACTGGATTGCATTTTTGGAAAGCGACGATTTTTTTGCTCCGGATAATCTTTCAAAAAAAGTTGAAATAATAAACAAAAATCCTTCCCCTAAGCTTATTTTTAACAAAGTTGAAATTATACGCGAAAAGGACGTCACTGAAAAAAGACAGCAGGATTTGGAGGCTATTCAAAACAAATTATCCAAGTCAAATTTTCCGAAAAATATGTTTCATGAATTTTACATAACTAACTCTATCTTAACGTTTTCTTGTGTCATGGTTGAGACAAATGCACTTAAAAACACTGATTTTGATACGCCGGCGGATACTCTGCTTGATTGGTGGCTCTGGATTCATCTCGCTTACAAAAACGATTTTTATTACATTGATGAAAAATTAACCCATTGGCGTCTGCATGCTGAAAGCTATATTTTAAAGGGTAAAAAGCCGATTTTATATTTGGTTCAAGCACAAGCCTATGAAGATATTTACCAAAAAAACGGAAAAGAAGCCGGACTTTTGCTGTTTATAATATATTCAAAAATAAAACTTTTTTTTATCAGAGGATTTAGACTCATCATAAGAATATTAGGCAGCAAAAAATAATTAAGGGCGGCCGTTTTGCAAAACAAAACGGCCGCCCTTAATACATTTACAGTTTATGCACGTCCTGCTGTTCCCAGAACTTCCATTTTGTGCTTAACAAGTTCTTTAACTGCTGTTCTGCCCGGTCCCATGTATTCTCTCGGGTCAAATTTATCAGGATGTTCAACAAAGAACTCTCTGATTGTTGCAGTCATCGCAAGTCTTAAATCTGTATCAATATTGATTTTTGCAACACCGTTTTTGGAAGCGAATGACAGCATTTCTTCCGGAACACCTTGCGTATCAGGCAAATTGGCTCCATATTTATTACATTTTTCAACCAGATATTTTGGAACAGATGATGAACCGTGAAGAACGATTGGATAATCATACCCGACAACCGCATTAACGGATTTTTTAATTACTGCAAGCCTGTCAAAGTCCAATTTTGCTTCACCTTTAAATTTGTAAGCACCATGGCTTGTTCCGATTGCGATAGCCAAAGAATCACAGCCTGTTTCTTTAACAAATCTTACCGCATCTTCAGGGTCAGTGTAAGTTGCGTCTTTTGAATGAACTTTAACATCATCTTCAACGCCGGCAAGCTTACCCAGTTCGGCTTCAACCGAAACTCCTCTTGCATGGGCATATTCAACAACCTGTTTTGTTAATGCTATATTTTCATCAAGCGGAAATCTTGAACCGTCAATCATAACTGATGAGAAACCGCCATCAATACAGGCTTTGCAAATTTCAAAATCCGCACCATGGTCAAGGTGCAGTGCGATAGGTACTGTTGTTGTGTCTAAAGCGGCTTCAACAAGCTTGATTAAGTAAGTTTGGTTGGCATATTTTCTTGCACCTGCTGAAACTTGTAAAATGATTGGCGAGCGGGTTTCTTCCGCAGCTTCTGCAATACCTTGCAAAATTTCCATATTATTAACGTTATATGCACCAATGGCATATTTGCCTTCAAGGGCTTTTTTGAACATTTCGGCTGTTCCGACTAATTTTCTTTCACTCATGTGAATCTCTCCTCTTTGTGTAACCATACGTACATTAATTTACATCAAAGGCGATAATTTTACAAGTGAATTACGAGTAGTGAGAGATAAAAGGGCTTGAGAGTTATAAGCCGATAGGTTGAAGAGTTGAAAGGTCGAACGGTTCAATTACCAATTCCCAATTACCAATTTCCTTTTCCCGTTTCCCGTTTCTCTTCTCACGTCTTACCTCTCACGTCTCACTTTCCTCGCCCCCCATGTCCGATTATGTTCCCATTTTCGTCATAAATAATTCCGTTGATTGAATGGGCGATGAGTTTTCCTTCGGGGGAAAAGCGAAAAAGTTCATTTTTGGATACCGTAAGGCTGGTGAGAATGAGTTTCCCTTCCAGATTGTACCGATAACCCCTGTGGGGATAAACATTTACGGGCTTATCGTATTTTTCTACATAAATCAGGCCTTTGTCATTGCCGTAAATGTAGGCTTTGTTCGGCTCGTTTTTGTATTGAACGGTTATTCCGACGACCTCGCCGCTGTTGTTGTAAGAATAAACTATTTTTCCGATATTTTCGTTTCTAAAATATTGCGGTCCCGAAATATCCATGCTGTCGATTTGGCCCTCCTGCAGGTATTCTCTGGCAGAATCAACAGTATACGAAACCCCGCCCTGAAGTTCGGTTGCAAAAGCAACACCTGACAAAGCAATCAAAAACCACAATATACAAATGAGTTTTTTTGAATAAGCCATCATTATATTATTTTATTCTAAAATAAATTTTTTTACACCCACTTGAATAATACAAAAATTTATGCTATAATTTGTATTGTAATACAAAATATTATACAATAATTTGTATTACAATACAAAATTTTGAATGGAGAAATGAAAAATATGATAAAACGGCATCTGGCAAAAGAGATAGAAAATCAGCTTTATAAGGGAAAAATTGCAATTTTATACGGGGCAAGACGTGTAGGTAAAACTTTTTTGTCAAAACAAATTTTAGAAAAACAGGAAAGAGCGGGAAAAAAATGTTCTTATATTAACTGCGAACTTATTAACGTAAAGAAAAATCTTGAAACCTTAAATGAGCAGGATTTAAAAAAATATTTGGGAGAGGTTGATTTTGTTGTGCTTGATGAGGCCCAAAATATAAAAAATGCGGGGCTGGTGTTAAAAATTCTTATTGATACATATCCCGAGATACAAATTTTAGCAACCGGTTCAAGCAGCTTTGACTTGGCAAACCAAGTCGGAGAGCCGTTGGTAGGCAGAAAACGAGAGTTTATTTTGTACCCTTTGTCCATGCTCGAAATTATTGAAAATTCGAATTTTCAAACAGTCTCAGGCAATTTGAATTCAATCCTTCAATATGGTCTTTATCCTTCAGTTTATACCAAGTCGTTTAGTGACGCAAAGGACGAAATTCAAGAAATTGCGAGCAGTTATTTATATAAAGACATTTTAATGTTTGAAAATATAAAAAACTCGAGTTTACTGATTGATCTGCTTCAACTGTTGGCACTTCAGGTTGGGAATGAGGTTTCTTACAACGAATTGGCGATAAAGCTTGGCATAAATACACGCACGGTTGAAAAATATATTGATTTGCTGGAAAAATGTTTTATTGTTTTTTCCCTGAGGGCATTAAGGCGTAATTTGAGGAACGAAGTGAGCAGAAAATCCAAGAAAATTTATTTTTATGATTTGGGAATAAGAAACGCATTAATAAATAATTTTAACCCGCCAGTTGTACGTTCAGATGCTGGTGCATTATGGGAGAATTTTTGTATCATTGAGAGAATGAAATACAATCAATCTCGACAAAAATCAGTAAATAAATATTTCTGGCGAATGTATTCCGGTCAGGAGGTTGACTATATTGAAGAATATTCGGGAAGATTTGACGGATTTGAGTTCAAATACAGCCCAAAAGCCAAATTCAAAAAACCAGCCATTTTTTTGGGAAATTACGAAAACTCAAGCGTAAAAGTTATTGATAGCGAAAACTGGAGTGAATTTTTGGCAACTGATTGACGTATCTAAAACAGGAAGAGGGAGGTATGGAGGGCTGTGGAAACAAGTTCAGGATGACGTATATTGATTGCAACTCAATATGAGTTTTGTCCATCCTTTTTCGCTTAATATTTTCAATGCTCTTGCCCGATTTCCGGCTTACAACTATTGACTTTCGGGCCATTTTATGTTATAATGCGTGCGTGGAGAAAATCTCGGAGAAAAACAATGTTTATCGGACCTGTAAGCAGACTTAGTGCAAATAATGCAGCATTCAACTGGATGAATTCTGCCAATTCGCTCATGGGCCTTCTTTCTTTTGGAGGGAATTCTTCTTCACTTTTGGCTTCCGAACAAAGATTAACATCCGGCATGCTTAATAACAGCTTGATTTATAAAGCAAGTTTACTTCAGGAAGAAAGCATGAAAAAAGTTTCTGACGAAAACATTAAACGTTCGTTTTCTATTTTTGCTTAATAAACACGGCGGAAAAAGTAACTTGAAGTGAGTAAAATCATTGCATTTTTTAATGCAAGTTGGAGTACCCGAAACGTGAAAAGCAGAATTGCTTATTTATTTAAAATTTAAATACTTGGTTTATATCAGCATCAGGGGATATGTCTCTATACTCCATAAAATTCTTAAATGATTGATATTCCTTTACTCCGCCTTCTTCTTTTATCAAAACAAAAGGATTTCTGATGCCAAGGTCTTTAAACAAATAATTTCTTATAAATGTTGTAATACCCTCTATTGTTGTTGTGGGTTCAATAGGGATTAATATTGCTCGTTTTGCAGGGTTTTCAATGATTTGCCTTCTGGCTTCCTCTGTTTTTGCACAAGCAATCTTGTTTGCATCTCTTTTGGTATAAATAGCAAGACCTTCCCCGTATGGAACTCCATCGATGCTTACCTTGTTTACTCCGTCTGTTCCTAAAAATAAAATTCTTCGAAGAAGTTTTTTGGGATGTTTTGAATCTATCAATGAACTTATTTCATGATTATCGTAAATAGCTCTTGCTATAAATTCCTCCACATTACCAACCAAGCCAGATGTTTTGGAGATAAGGAGATAGCGTCCTCCAAAATTAATATCTCTTTTGTTATTTTTGTTACAGGTTTTTATGCCATTTGTTTGGTAATTAATTAAACTTACTTTATTTATCATGAATTTTTACCTTCTTTCGTTTCCTAATTTTTCACACTTCTACGTATGCTTTAAAACTCCTAAAAAGAAAATTTGCTACCCATTTGTTACTCACTCCCAATTTATTACAAAATTGTTACAAAATATACGATTTTAGGTTTACAAAAAAGCCCCGAAATTTTTTTCGGGGACTTTTTTTAAACTTTACGTTTACGAGCGGTTTCAGATTTACGTTTTCTCTTAACGCTCGGCTTTTCATAACGTTCGCGTCTCTTAATTTCAGATAAAACCCCTGCTTTTTGGATTTTCTTCTTAAATCGGCGAAGGGCACTTTCGATGCTTTCGTTTTCACCTACTTTTACTTCAGGCATTAGCTTTTCACCACCTTTAAACTTACATTTCTAACTAGCTAGGGCTATTGTAGTATAAATATAATCAAAAAGCAACCTACTTTTTCTACAGAAAAAGTAGGCAAAAAGACTTTAGGAATATTAGCCTTTTCACTAAAGCAAAACAGATTGATGTATAAGGGTTTTCTGTAGAAAAAGTAGGCAAAGCGTGAGCGAGCAGAGGGCGAGGTTTTTTGTTTGTAAAAAACAAAGTTTTTGAAAACAAAAACCTTAGACCCGTTTAACGCGAGCGAACAAGACAAGACTTTTGGAATATTAGCCTTTTCACTGAAGCAAAACAGATTGATGTGGAGGGGGTGAACGGCTTAAGGGCTTAAGGGCTTTTTACGAAGTGATTAAGTGACTGGGTGATTAAGTGATTAAGTGCAACAAAAAAAATTAAAACTTTCCTTTTCCCGTTTCTCTTCTCACCTCTCACATCTCACGTCTCACGTTTTCCCAATTACCAATTACCAATTTCCTTCCCCCCGTTTTCTGCTTACCATCTTTATGCTAAAATCAAGTTTATGATAACTATAATCGACTACGAAGCAGGAAATTTAAAAAGCATTTGCAATATGCTTGACTTTTTGGGTGCCGAATACGTAATTTCGTCAAATCCTCAAGAAATCGAAACTGCAGACAGGATAATTTTCCCGGGGCAAGGCCATTTTGCTCAGGCAATGAAAAATCTTGAGCGTAAAAACCTCATAACCCCGATTAAAAAAGCCATTGCAAACAATGCAAAATTTTTAGGGATATGTTTAGGCTTGCAGGTTCTTTTTGAAAAAAGCGAAGAAGCTCCGGAAGTAAAAGGGTTGGGAATAATTAAGGGCGAAGTCAAAAAATTCACAGAAGGCAAAATCCCTCAAATCGGCTGGAACAGGATTAAAACGACCCAAAATAATTCATATCTCGAAGATGACTATTTTTATTTTGTAAACTCTTACTATGTGGTTCCTGATGAAAATGTGATTTCGTCTTTTTGCAGCTATCACATAGATTTTGCCGCATCAATTGAGTATAAAAACTTAACCGCAGTACAGTTTCACCCCGAAAAAAGTGCTGAAGCCGGTGTGAAATTTTTTAAGCGTTGGCTTAACGGTAGCTAACAACTTTAATATATCTTAAAATTTCTTAACAATTGATGATTTTGGGACATAAATCATTAAATATTCTAATGCAAACGGATGATTTACTGCTGTTGGGTTCGGTTAAGTACATGATTTCTTAGCCGGAGCTTGAATTTACAATAGAAAATAACCGACAAAGAAAAGGTATGCCGGTGTATACCAGAAAGTGCAGGTGGGGAAAATGACAAACAGCTTCTATCCGAAGATAAACTTATCAGGCCATATCCAAAACACGATGGGGAGTATGGGGCTTGGTTCTATGCCATCATCTATGAAGCTTGATTCTGTGGACGAAACGCAGACAACCAGCTTCAAAGGTGTTATGTCAGGGCTTGTCGGGAATTTGAATAATGATTTAAACGCTCCTGACCAACTTTTAAAGGATGCGATGACCGGAAATAATGACGTGGATATTCACGATGTAATGACAGCAATGGCCAAGGCCGAGATAAGCGTCAACGTTGCAACTCAGGTTACATCAAAAGTCATTCAGGCGTACGACAAAATTATGCAAATATCAGTGTAAACTTAACATAGTAGGCAAATTTGCAAAAAAGTGATACAATATTGCAGGGAAACGGAAAGGGGAAAACGTGAGACGTGAGAGGTGAGATGTGAGAAGAGAAACGGGAAACGGGAAAAGGAAATTGGTAATTGGGAATTGGTAATTGAACCGTTCGACCATTCAACCCTTCGACCTTTCGACCGTTCAACCCAGTCACAGTCACTTAATCACTTCGTAAAAAGCCTTTCAACCCTTCGACCATTAAACCTAAAGGCGGGGATGTAAACAATGGATTTTCAAAAACTTTTAGAAAACAAACCTTTATTATATGGGATTATAGCGGCGATAGTTGTAGTGCTTGCATTTAGCATTACAATCGGCGTCGTTTCATCCGGCAAAAATTCCTCAGGAAAAAATCCGGCCAACGAAAAAGTGATAAAAGAATCTCTGGATTTATTAACTACGGATAACTTGGGTAAGGCCATTGAAATTCAGGCTCTGTTAGCTCGAGAAGGAATTGAAGCCGACAGAAAGCTTGACGGAACAAAATCCACCATTTATTTAAAGGAATATACTCAATCTCAAAGGGATAGAGCTCTCTTGGCAATAGTAAAAAGCGGGTTGATGGACCAAAATGTCGGACTGGAAATTTTTGACAAAGGTGATTTTACATCAACAAAGGAAGATAAGAGAATCAGGCTTGCCAGAGCGATAAACGGCGAACTGGCAAGGCTTATAAGAAAAATTTCTCCGATAGAAAATGCTTCCGTATTTATTTCAATCCCTGAACAAACAATGTTCACATCAATGCAAAAACCAATAACAGCAACGGTTCAGGTAACAATCCCCGCAGGAGATAAGCTTGACCAGCTGAAAGTAAAAGCTATTACAAACCTCCTTTTGGGGAGTGTGACCGGTCTTGTTGCGGAGAACATTTCAATTACCGACACAAACGGGAATGTTTATTCAAGCATTATGGACGCTCAGGACGAAATGGTTCAAAGAGCCGAGGAAAACGACAAGTATATGCAGCAAAAAGTAAACGCCCAGTTGGATAAATTAATCGGCAAGGGAAACTACGTTGCAACAGTCAGCACGTTTTTACGCCAATCTCCTATTGAAACAACAAGTATAAATTACGACCCTCAAAGAAAGACCTCCGTTAGCGAGCAAACTTTTACAGAAGGCCTCGGGGATAAATCTCAAGATGCAGGCGGAAGTGCCGGAGGTGCCGTAAGCGTTTATCTTCCGAACGGATTACCGCAAACAGGCGGGTCGGCAAACAGTTCTTCCCAAAACAGAAACTACGAACGTTCTGCGAGAGAAACTCAATATGGAGTTTCAAAAAGTCAGGTTAGCGAATACACAAAGGCAGGGGTTGTAGAAGATGTTTCAGTAGCGATAACCCTCGATAAGAGTGCTTTACCGCCTGAAACAACTCTGGAAGAGTTAAAGGATTTAATTGCAGGTGCCGCAGGTCCTAAGGTCAATCCCAAAAATGTTACTATTGCACTTTCAGATTCAATCGATCCTTACTTGGCCGCAGATAAATCTGCAAATCTGCCAAAACCGGATGAAACAGGAAACCCATGGTGGCTTGCCATTGTTGCGATTGTTGTCGGACTCGGCGGCGGCTTGAAATATATATCCGTAAAAGTTAAGGCATCTCAAGACAAGCAAAGAGAAGAAATGGCACAGTTAAGAGAAAGAGCTCACGATCAGGAACGTCAGCTTCGAGATGTTAACCTGAAGGCCGCAGAATTGACGGAAAAACAGTCCCAAATGGCTCAAGGACTTATTGAACAACAACAAAGGGAAATTATATCGCCACAATTAAATGAATTTGATAATACAATAAAAGATTTAAAATCTGACCTGGAAGGACTTGACGAAGATGAAGCAGGGGATAAGATTAAGAATTGGATAGAACGAGGGTAAAGGAGGTTTAGAGGTTTAGCTTAATTAATTTTTTAAAAGCCAACCCTCCAAACATCTCATTATCAACAAGGCGGAGGAGAGAATAAAAATTTATGAGCATAGAAGGTTTTGATTATAAAGAATTTGCCGAAACGCTTTCATCACAAGCAGATGAACTTGTTCCTGCGGAGTTTCAGGATTTTCAAAAAAATTATGTTAAAAATACCGTTAAAAATTTTGCCACTCTTTCTGCAGAGGCCATATATAACGACACAAAGGCTAATTTTACCGCAGATCAGGCAATGCTTATAACGCAAATTATTGCCGAATGGTCATTTCACAAATCCGTTGATGTTATAAGATCGGGTATTCTTCCTGATTATTGGGACGGAATTATGCAAAAAATAGCCTTTACAATTTTTGAAATTGCAAAGCAGACAATATCAAAGGGATTGCCTCAGGATGAAATTCTTCAGATTGTTGAACACCATGTTAAAAAAACTTATCAAAAGGTTCTGGAAGAATTAAAGGAACGCAAAGCCATAGACCAGATTGCTTTTGACTCTGCCTTGGGTCAATCAAATATTGATTCCATGATGAAACAAATTCAGGATGAAAAACAAGCCCTTGAGGGCGAAAATCCCGGACAAACCGGCAATCAATCAAATTACAAAATTCTAAAACTGGCTTCGGTTGCTCTTTTATTACAACAGGTTTCTCAAGACAAAGTTCAGACAATTTTGAACAAATTTGACCCTCAGGATGCCCAAACAATAATCCAGTACATGCAAACGCCGGATTTAGGGAAAAAAGTTGACAAAGGCATAACAATGAAGTGTTTACAGGAAATAAAAACTTATTTGCCTGAACCAAAATATATCAGTCCGAGCAAAATCATTTCAAAAATCAATAAAATTTTTGAAAAAACAACCAAAGAGAAGGTAGAAAAAATAGTTTCGAAAGAGCGGCCAAAAGTTAAAGAACTTATAGCAAAGGCACTTGACGGCGAATGCCCGCAAATGCCCTCAAAAGTCGCTAATATAATTGCTCAGCACTTGGAGGAAAGTGTTTAATGATTATCAAGAAAAGAAGTGAATTAGGAAATAAAGCTCCCGTGCAAAAAAAATCGTCCGCCGACATTCAAGCTGAAAACGAAAAGATTGATTTATTTGATTTGGATAACATAGATTTTTCCCAAAGGCAGGAAAGAAGAAGGGGCGACCGCCGCCGTGGGTACAGAAGAATTGATGACAGAAATCTTATTTCCAGAGCTCAGCAGGAAGCCGGGACGATTAAGGACTCTGCCGCAAAAGAGGGCTACAATGCAGGCTTAGAGCAGGCTAAAGAGGATATTCAGCGGGTTAAAGATGCCGTTTTAGATTTTTTGAAGGCAAAGCAGGAAGTTTTTGAATATATTGCACCGGATATTTTGGAAATAAGCGTTGATATCGCCAAAAAAATTGTTAAAAAAGAAATAGAACAGGACCCTCAGATAGTTTTGGAAACAATTTTGGAAGTTCTAAACAATATTTCCAAAGATGAAACGAAGGTTAATATAAAGGTAAATCCGGCTCAACTTTCTCTGACGAAGGAAAATATTCCTCAAATGATATCGTCAATCGGGTTGGAAGCAAAGATAAATGTCCTTGCAGATGCTACAATAGAATTGGGAAGCTGCATTGTCCAAACAAGCAACGGGCTGGTAGACGCAACAATTGACACTCAGCTGGAAATAATAAAGGAAGCTTTCAAAGGAATGTAAAATGGCTCAATCAAACACAGGAAATCCAATAAGTGAAATACTTTTAGCAGGCTTTGTATTAATGCTGATTCTTATTTTGCTGATTGAAATGCCGACATGGGTCATAAATTTTTCCATAAGTTTGAATATAACCCTCGGGATTATTTTGCTGATGATTTCCTTATATGTCCAGAAACCGCTTGAACTGGCGTCTTTCCCTTCAATAATACTTTTAGGAACAATGTTCAGACTCGTTTTGGGCATCGCTTCAACCCGTCTGATTTTGGCAAACGGGAATGCGGGGGAAGTAATTGCAGCATTCGGGAAATTCGTAACCGGCGGAAACCTGATAGTCGGCGGCGTAATTTTCTTAATCATAACGGTTGTTCAGTTTTTGGTAATTACAAAAGGTGCGGAACGTATTGCGGAAGTTGCCGCAAGATTTGCCCTTGATGCGATGCCGGGAAAACAAATGACAATTGACGCAGATTTTAACGCAGGATTGATTTCGCCGGAAGAAGCGGTTCAGAAAAGAGAAGATTTGCAAAGAGAATCAAACCTTTTCGGTTCAATGGACGGTGCAATGAAATTCGTAAAAGGTGACACAATCGCCGGTATTATAATCGTGTTTATAAACATTATAGGAGGTTTGTGCATAGGATCCTTAATGAACGGGATGCCTCTGGCTGATGCGGTTTCAAAATATACAGTCTTAACAATAGGTGACGGATTGGCGACACAGGTTCCATCTCTGTTGATGGCACTTGCAGCAGGTATCTTAATGACCCGCTCATCTGCGGCGAGTTCCTCTTTGGGTTCTGATTTAACAAAACAGATTATGAGCAAGCCTTACAGTTTGTTTTTTGCCGGAGCATTCTTATTGCTGATAGCTGCAACAAGCTCTTTCACCGGATTGCCCTGGGGACCATTTTTATTCTTTGCCATTCTGGTTTTTGTGGCCGGATTTTCCGTGCTTGTCAACGCCGATGTTCAATCTCAATTGGGACAATTGGAAAATGTCCGCCAAAATATGCAAGATTTGGTTAACCCGAACAGAATGTACGAACGCCTCGGCGTTGATGTTTTAAGCCTACAGGTCGGTGAAGGATTGCTCGTTATTGCAGACCCAGATCAGGAAGGACAATTGCTGGCTAAAATTGCCGCCCTTAGACAAAGGACAACTGATGAACTCGGATATATTTTACCCAACATAAGAATTATGGACTCTTCTGCTCTTGAATCGGAAGAATATTTGATTGCAATACGCGGAAACACTGTCGCAACAGGTTTTGTTTATCCGAAACGTTACATGGTAATCGCAGATCAATGGGATTCTGTGAGAAAAGCCGTGCCTGAAGATGCCATCGTCGGAGTTGACCCGACTTATCAAACTCAGGCATACTGGATTTCAGAGGAAGACGCCAAAAAGACAAAAGAGGTCACGGCGGTTGATGCCACAGATGTTATAATTACCCATTTGCAGGAATGTGTAAGGAAACACGTCGACGACGTTATGACAAAGACAGATGTCTTAAAGCTTATGGAATTAGTCCGTTCTCAAGACCCTACTCTTGTAAACGACCTTGTTCCGGCAATTATTTCAACAAGCGATTTGAGAAAAATCTTTGTTAATTTAATCAGAGAAAAAGTTTCTATCAAAGATATTATATTCATTTTTGAACGGCTTTGCGATTATGCAAGATTTTCCAAAGAGCCTGACATTCTGTCTGAGAGATTAAGAGCGGCACTGGGCCGTCCGATTTGTCTTTCCAACGTTCAGGAAGACAAAATTCTCTATGCCCTTACACTTTCTCCTGATTGGGAAAAAACGCTTGATGAAAGCTGTCAGAGAACAGAACTCGGAACAATGTTTTTGCTGAACCCAATGCAAGTTCAGGAACTGATAGAAACAACCGCAAATACTTTGATGCAGGCACACCAAAATGTAGGCAAACAGCCGGTAATTCTGTGTTCACCAAGAATAAGGCTCCCTTTGTATCAGCTGCTTGAAAGACATATCCCTACAATTGTCGTAATCTCTTATTCTGAATTGATTACCGATATTAAGGTGGAAGCGATTGACACTATTGGTGAAAATTACTCAAACAGCTATGCGATTGAATAGTGACTAAGTTCAACAGTTTGCTTCGCAAAATAAATAACAAAAAACGAGGCCGCATGTCCTCTTTTTGTCAAAGAAAAATAACTTAGTCACTTAATCACTTAATCACTTATTCACTTTATAAATGGAGTAAAAAATTGCTCAAAAAAATTCTTTTAAAACTCATAGGAATTTATCAAAAAATATCAAGCCTGACGCCGCCGGTGTGCAGGTTTACTCCGACATGTTCCGAATACACAAAACAGGCGATTGAAAAATACGGAGTCTTAAAAGGGCTTTGGCTCGGTACAAAAAGGGTTTGCAAATGCCACCCGTTCAACCCCGGCGGCTACGACCCACTTGAATAATATGCCGAGATGGTGTATTATAATTATTAAACAAGGAGTAAATTTATGAAATTAAAAGTTGTAATACATAAGGAAGACGACGGGTTTTGGGCGGAAGTACCCGCCCTTAAAGGGTGCTTCACTCAAGGTGAAACCATAGACGATATTAAAAAAAATATAAAAGAATCTATTGAAGGTTGGTTTTCGGTTGATTTACCTTCGCTCCCCTGTTTTTAATTACAGAAATCATGCAGTAGATAGCTTAAAACTCTTGTCAATACCACCAATCAGTCATAAATGATTTTGTTAAAGTACTGTGTTGGCCAGATTGCCGCGTCGGGGTTCAAAATTAATACAAAGTATTGACAATACTTTGTATTGTGGTATAATGATATTATGAAACCTGACAGACCTCATGAAATAATAAAAGTTCTAGGCAAAACCTTTGTTTTTGCGAATGACTTGAACCCGATTACAAAAGAATGGGATTTACATATTTACCTGAGACATTTGGTGTTAGCCGAAGAAGCTATCGCAGCATTTTTTAATATAACGGAGCAAATATATAACATAAAATATGACCGCTATGAGGCCTACTCTCAAGAAGATAATATGTATGTTTATTATTTTTATTATAAAAACAACAAAAATATAATTATGATTATTACAGCATTTAAAAAAGATTAATAGGTGAAAAAATGAAAAAATATACGTTAGAAGAAATTAAAAAAATGGCGACTCATTCTAAAGATTTCCTTTCAGCCGAGGATGGTTTGGACTTCCAAAAACGGATAGAACAAGCCGAAAAAGATATTGAAATCATGAAAAATAATGCTACCGTTAATTTTCGTTGGTCTGAGTTTGAGATAAAAAGAGCAAAGAAAATTGCCCAAAAACTCGGAATGCCTTACCAAACTTATTTAAAATTTACCTTAAAACAGGCAATGGACAAGGACGAAAAGAATTTTGGCTAAAATTTTAATTCGTCTCGACGGATAAATTCATAAATTCTATGTCGTCATAATCCACGTGAGCAGTTTGGGTCATGTTTCGGCCGGTTTTTATGGTGACTTCGTTTAACTGGTTTTGCCTTATAAGCCCGTACGGTATTTTTATTTTCTGCCCGTCGCCGTTTACCTGAATGTCCGCAATCTTATTCCCGTTAAAATAAATTTCCGGAGGGCTTGCGTATGCGTTTGCGACATTGTTCTGCCCCATTGATTTTGCCATAATTGTATCTATGCCTATAATAGAACCTATAACAAGAATTACCTTTGATCCTGATACAATAGCTGGAATTTTAAAATTTTTTGAGTAGTAAGGTCCGATGGCCTTTACCTGAAATTCTCCCGCATTTGCGGATTGGTTTGAGTAATTGTTATCGCCCAGATGGAACATGTTTGTTTCAACCGTAATATCTTTTGGCGTCGATTTTTCTATCCCCATAATAATCGGGCGAGATGCAGTATTTTTATCAATCGTAACGGAATAAGGTTTGTAGCCTTTTTTTTCGACCGACATAACGGTTTGACCGCTGACATTTGCGTCCAGAGCAAAATTCCCGTTAGAATCCGTGTAAGTTTTGTAATTCTTTTGGGGCAGCGAAACTTTAGCTCCCCTTATGGGTGCATTTGTGGCTGAATCTAAAACCTGATTGGAGCCGACAATCATTTCTTTTTCAACCCCGCCTTGAACTATCCCGCAAAAAGCAGGTAAATTGATTGTAAATATTATAATCAATGCGACAAAAAACTTAGGCATATCAACCCTCACTCGAACTCTTGTCCTTAATTTAGCGTTCTTGAGGAAAGAATAAAACAGCTTATAGAGGAAGCTTGAGGATATTTTTAAGAAAGTAAAAATTTTATTTGTAATTTGAACTGTTTTTGGTATTATTTAGTTGAAGGGCTGAAAGGCCGAACAGTCAAAAAAACAATAAATGACAATTTAATACTATAAATGCCGAAGTGGCGAAATGGTAGACGCAGTGGACTCAAAATCCACCGAGGTTCACCCCTTGTGCGAGTTCGAGTCTCGCCTTCGGCAATCTTATAATAAATCTCTGTAAATATGCGGGGATTTTTATTATGTCAAAGGCACAAAAAGTTATACCAATATTTTTAATTTTTTCATTTGTTCCAAAAATCTTCCATTTTCTATTCTGTCACTTATAATCTTCTCTTTCATTATTTCATTCCAATTTTTTGGGTTATCATCAATATTTTTCCAATTATAACGAGATGAGCTTTTATCATTATAAAATAAATCTGAAAGAACTTTAGATATTATTTGTGATTTAGATTTAAGTTGTGTAGGTGTTTTCTGGTAAACATATAATGAAACACCAAATCTGTCGCTTTTTATGTTTTTTGCTATAAATTTATATTTCAAAATACCATCTTGACTCAGTTCAGAAATTCTATCATATAGAAAATCCATCGGAACATCCTTAAACTTTGTTGTTTTTTCACCAACTGAAGCCGAAAAATAATTATCTATTTTATTAATGTCAATTGTAGAATCTTTTGGATTGGCTATAAAATGTAAATGTGCCGGAATTATACCCTTTATATTGGCCATTTCATCACCTTCTCCTGCCCCTGATTCAAAAATATATAAGTCTTCTTTCGGATGTGTTAATTTTACCAACTCTGTAATGCGGTTAATTGATTGCAAGGTTGTTTCTTTACTTTGCACATAATATCTGGAAAAGTTATTTATGCCATTTTTATTCGGCATAAGCAACAAACGGAATTTCCCAGCTCCGAAGACATCAAAATAGGTGTTAAAATCTTGGCTTACCCCAACTAGTTTCATAGGCAAGGCTAAATCTTTGCCCATAACAAGCAGCCTTAATTTTGAAGATGCTTTTTTATAAAAATCATCGTAATTGTTGCACTTAAGTTCACGATCATCAAATAGACTACTAAAATTTATGTCCTGATTTTGTTTAAAAATATATCTTGGTTGTACTCTCATAATTAAATCACCATAATTAACTTCACAAGGATTATATTTACTTAAACCTTGTCAAAATATTTTTTGCCACAAAAAGCGTTGCCGATTCTATCCGTAGCTATTATTATAATTTGTTCTTAACCCATTGTAAATATTTATAAAGTGAGTTTATATTTCTTAATAAACAGGTTGTGGATTGGTAAAGAAACCGAAAGGTGCAAAAATTGCACCTTTCAGACTTCCTTTTATTGCTGAAGTTTTAGCATGTTTTGATTATTTTATTTCACGGTTCCTTTGAACATTTCCTTAATTCCGTCGACGGAGCTTAGGATTCCGGTTGCTTCATAAGGCATATAAACGATTTTATTGTTTTCGCCGGCCGCTATTGATTTTAAAGTTTCCAAATACTTCATTGCAATCAAGTACTGATCAGGTTTCCCCTTGTTTTCAATCGCCCCGATTACAACCTTAATCGCCGTTCCTTCCGCATTGGCATTTATAATCCTTGCTTGAGCATCCCCGTCTGCTCTTAATATTGCAGATTGTTTATCCCCTTCGGCTCTGTTAATTTGAGACAACTTATCACCTTCAGCTTTCAAGATTGCCGCTTGCTTAAGACCTTCGGCTTCTAAAATATTAGCACGTTTGTCTCGCTCCGCTTTCATTTGCTTGTCCATTGCCTGTTGAATATCTAAAGGCGGAGTGATGTCCTGAAGCTCAACCCTATTGACTTTCACGCCCCATTTATTTGTTGCCTCGTCCAAAATGGCTCTTAATTCCTGATTAATCTTGTCGCGTGAAACCAAAGTTTCCTGTAAATCCAACTGCCCGACAAGGTTTCTCAGCGTTGTTTGGGTAAGTTTTTCTATCGCATCTGATAAGTTTTGAATTTCATACGTCGCACTTTTCGGATCGATAATTTGAAAATAAATAATCGCATTAATACTTATAGAAACGTTGTCTTTTGTAATAACGTTCTGGCGGGGAAAATCATAAACCGCTTCCCTCATATCAATTTTTGTTCTTTCCTTTATATATGTATAAGTTGAGCCGTCAAGTCCTTTTTGAGTAACTCTCCAGTTCATGCCCCGTGGAGACTCCAAAATCGGGAAAATAAAATTGAAACCCGATTGCAAAACCCTATCAAATCTTCCTAACCGTTCAATAATAACAACTTCTGCCTGCTGAACAATTATAACCCCTTTAAGCACGTACACTACTGCAAGTGCAACTAAAACCCATAAAAACATGTTTGCCTCCTTTGTTGGAGGAATGGAGGACAGGATGTATGGATGTATGGCACACTTTTAGGCTATACCTCTATACTTCTAATCTTCTAAACCTCTTTTTCTACATATAACGTTAAACTTTCGTTTCTGATAATTTTGACCTTTGCACCGACCGGAATTTCTTCGCCCGAATTTGAACGTGCTTCCCAACGTTCATTATAAATCGATACTACCCCACTATTTGATGTTATGGTATCGGTTACTTTGGCGATTTGGCCGATATATTTTTCTTCAACCCCTGTTTTTTCACCATTTTCTTTATTTTTAACCAGAAGCGGGCGTAAAAACAACAGGAATATCGCCGAAAATACTACAAAAACAGGAACAAGAATATTCCAATCTATGATGAAAAACGCCACAATTGCCGTCACAAAGCATGCAAGTGCCAAATTTAAGAAAAACATTACCGGAGTAAAAATTTCTATGATGATAAAAATTATTCCGGTGACTATCAGTAATTGCCAATAGGCCATATAAACTCCTTTTTGGAGGTCTGGAGGACAGAATGTACGGATGTATGGCACACCTTTGGGCTATACCTCTATACTTCTAATCTTCTAAACCTCTATTAATGCGTTGATTTCAGCTACCATCTCATCCGGATCAAATCCGTGGACTTTTGCCCCTGCTTCAAGGTTTTCGAACCGTGCCGCCGCACAGCCGATACAACCAAGCCCGTATTTTGCAAAAATTTCCAAACTTTGAGGGTATTTTTGCACAATATCAATAATACTCATATCTTTTGTTACTTTTTCCATTTTTTACTCCTTTGAACCTTCTATTACTTGGATTGCCGCGTCGGGGGCTTCACCCCTTCTCGCAATGACATTCTTCTACGGCTCGTTCCTCGCCTAGAATTCTGTCACTTTTTCCATTTTTTACTCCTTTTTTGATTTTTCCAAAACTATCATTAAACTCATTATATACGAAAAAAGAAGGAAATAAACCCATGAAATTTTTGAAAAACTTTTTTAATGATGAAAGCACAATTGTTGGGCTTTGCGGATTTGAAACGACAAAACCAAAATACAGCAAAAGCACAAATGCAAGAGAAAATTTTTTAAATCGCTTTAATATCCAAAGAACTTTTGAAACAAATTTTGAACAAAACGTGTTTTTGGAGGTTTAGAAGGCCGGATGGCTTTTTACGAAGTGATTAAGTGACTGGGTGGTTAAGTGACTAAGTGCAACAAACTTTTCTTTTCCCGTTTCTCTTCTCACGTCTCACATCTCACGTCTCACGTTTTCCCGTTTCCCGTTTTCCTTTTCCTAACCGCTTCGTTTACTGTTCCGATTCCGGAAAATCTTTCAATAATTTTTCAAAATCAGAGGGCTTGACGTTCTGGATAAAGTCTTTAAATTCTTTTGTTTCTTCCTCGTCTTTAACGGAATCTGTTGACACAGAACCGTTTGCAAGAACATTGGCCGCAACAAAAATTGGAGCGTCCACCCTTATCGCAACGGCAATGGCATCTGAAGGACGGGCGTCAATTTCAAGTTCTTCGCCTGCCTTATTTGTCAGGCACAAACTTGCAAAATAAGTTTCTTTTTCCACATCGTTAATCTCAATCCTGTCGAGCGTATAACCGGCTTTTTCTATAAGGCTTATAATCAAATCGTGTGTCATCGGCCTTGCAACGTTAAGGTTTTCGATTTTTCTTATGATTGCACTTGCCTCGGCCGAGCCAATCCAAATCGGAAGTGCTTTCCTGTTGTCTTTATCGTGAAGCACCACAATCGGTGAACCTGTTCTTGTATCAAGGGCAATGCCCATTACTCGCATTTCTATCATGGCTTACATCCTTTAGTATTAATTTTCTATTTATATTTTTGGGTTAAAGGGTGAACGGGTGAACGGGTTAACGGTTTAATGGTTATTTTTTAAACTTTTCACCTTTTCCCCTAAATTATATCACTAAAATCATTTCCTTCCACCCTTAATCAGGTAAGCTGCAATAATAGCTGTAATGGGGACACATAGCACTATTGCGATACTTCCGATTAGAGCCGAGGAAATCTCTGTTGCAACCTGATTAAGATTAAAAAACTTTTGCAAATCAATGTTGCCGGAAAGCAGCACTAATGCCAAAGCCCCGCCAAGATATGCTAAAATCAGAGTATTTGCCATAGTCCCGATTATATCTTTCCCGACATTCATGCCTGACGTGAACAATTCTCTCACCCCCATTTTTTGATTTGATGAAAAAAGTTCATTAACCGTACTTGAAATTGACATTCCGATATCCATTACAGCCCCCAAGGCACCTATTATCATGGCCGAAGCCAAAACCCCGACAAAATTCAAATTAGGGTGGGCAGAAAATAAAAACATGCTCTCCTCTGATGAAAAGCCCGTCAAACCGGCAATTTTTATGCTTAAAATCGACAAAAATCCGGCAACAACAAGGCTCAAAACCGTTCCCAAGATAGCGGCCGTACTTTTTGAATTAAAGCCCCCGACCAGATAAATCGCAATCACGCAGGCGAGAACGCAAATCAAAACGGTTGCCAAAATCGGGTTCATCCCGCTCAAAATTAAAGGTGTCAAGGCCCAAAAGATGAGACCTAGAGTTACCAGTATAGAAATCAGGCTGAAAAGCCCCTTTTTATGCCCGACAATAAGCAACAAGGCAAAGAAAAGCCCCGCCAAAAAGTACAGGGTCGGAACTCTCTGTTTATCCGCAATGAAAAAATTCACCCCGCCATCGGCCTGTTCTACGTGCAAAATAACCTTGTTACCTCTTTTTAGTTTAATATCATAAGCCGGATTTCCCATAAGCATGTTATCAATGAAAACTTTTTCACCTTTGTGCGAGCCTGTCAAAATCCTAACCTCGACGGATTGTTTAACCTGATTTAACTCACCTGAAGGTGAAGGCTTTATATCTCCGAATGTTTCCACTGACAAAACTTGACCGACTTCTGACGGCAAAACAGGGGTTTGATTGTCCTCTTGAGCCGCAACCGGAGCGGCAAAACTCCAAAACATTATTAAGATTATAATTATTTTTTTACCCATTATTTTTATCTTTTTCCTTTAAAAATTGTTCCGTAATTATTAAACCGATAAATAAAATCATAATTAACGGATTTAATATGACAGAAATTCCTATTTGTGACCATGAATGAGGGGTACTCATCAGAAAATATATTATATCAGGATTTTTAATATAAAGCGGGTTTATTATTATGGCACTTTTTGGGATAAGCAACAACCCGAAAAGTATTGTGTAAATTAAATCAAACCTTGATGATTCTTTCACTTCTGCAAATAACCAGAGCGGGATGAATAAAAAGATTAATTTATAATCAAACACAAGATACGGCATTAGCAGCATATAAAACGTTAACAATGATATCCTTTTCCAAAATATTTTTTCCTTCCATGTAAAGAACACTATAATCACCGTTATTATATTCCACAGCCAATTATAAATTCTTTCAAACAAAAATGGCGACATAGCCGGATGGGAGCCGAGTTTGCAAAACGCCCATTTTAGAGGCATAAACAAAGAAGAGGTAAAATTTAATCCCATATTATTATCGTTGCCATAAACGTAGCCTAATTTAAAAAGCTCCAAATCCTGTATAAAAACAACAATCTGATTAAAGAAATCCCCTCTCAAAACCATAAAACCGCCGATTATTAATAATCCTGTTAATATTAAGCTCAAAAAGAATTCCTTATAGCGTTTTTTGAATAGAAACAAAAGCAAAAATAAAAGCGGAAAAGGCTTAATCGCATTTTCTATCGCCAGCAAAATTGCACTTAACAAATACTTTTCGGATTTAAAGCAATACACGGACAGGGCGAGTACAATAAAAAGAAACATGTCAAAATTGCCCTTGTCCAGATTAAAAAGGACAGGATAGGATAAAAATGTTATGATAAAAATATTTTGAAAATTCTGTAATTTTGTTAAGGATTTGCCGGAAAACACCTTAATATCCATATATATAAGGAAAGCCATAAAACCGGATGCAAAAATCAAATACGCAATAACTTTACTTTTAATAAGCGTAAATGGAAACATGAAAATATATGCAAGCGGAAAATAGGCTATCCATGGGGTAACTTCTTTATATGGGGCTAAGTTTTGGACAAACGGCAAAACATCTTTGAAATCGCAAAAAGCCTTGTATGCCGGATAAACAAAGGAATTAAAAGGAGGCTTCATTCCCATGTAAAATCCCAAAACATAGTGAAATATTACCGCAAGAAAAAACCCCACCAATATTATGTTTGATACTAATGTCACTTTGTTTTCTTTGTTCATTGCCTAAAAATTTATCCTTTCCTTTTCAACCACAAGAGGTCTTTTGTTTATTCTCGTATAAATGGCTCCGATATATTCACCCAAAATCCCTATTGAAAAAAGCTGGACTGACGCAAAGAAAAACAGCCCTATTGCAATAGGTGCAAGTCCCAATTCAAAATATTGCCAGAATAACAGCTTATAAACCAGATAAACAAACGCTATAAACATACTCAAAACAGACAATATAAAACCCGCAAATGTCATCAAACGCAACGGCACTTTTGAATGTTTTATAATCCCGTTCATCGCATAATCATAAAGCGAATAAAAATTATGCTTGGTTACACCGTTTTTCCTGCGAGGCTGAACAAAAGGAATTATAAATTTATCAAACCCGACTTCGGATATAAGCCCCCTAAAATAGGGGTAAGGGTCATCAACAGTTTTGCATATATCTATTATTTGCCGGTCATAAAGCCCAAAACCCGTAAAATTCTTTGTCATTTTTGTATTGTCGTCCGAAATTTTATCTATAAAAAAGTAGAAAAATTTCCTTATTGCAAAAACCAAAAAATTTTCTTTTGATTGGTCTTTTACGCCGATTACTATTTTGTAGCCTTCCTCCCATTTTTCAATAAACTTGGAGATGAGTTCGGGCGGGTCTTGCAAGTCAGATGCAAGGTATATAACGGCATCTCCGGATGCGGTC
This sequence comes from Candidatus Gastranaerophilaceae bacterium, assembly GCA_041678605.1. GTDB lineage: Bacteria > Cyanobacteriota > Vampirovibrionia > Gastranaerophilales > Gastranaerophilaceae > JBAYNW01. The sequence goes on from JBAYNW010000003.1 coordinate 69,660, forward strand.
ATTTTGGCATGGTATTGAGCTCTTATATGCCCAAAATTTCTTGAATTAAAAATAACTTTGTTGGTTTTGTCTTTTTGAGCCAGTGCTTTTAATTTTTGGACTGTTCCATCCGTAGAGCAATTATCTACCATTATTTTTTCATAATCGTATCTGTCCTTGAATTTTTGCAATTGCAAATCTACTTTTTCAAAAAATTCTTCAATATTTTCTGCTTCGTTGTAGCAGCTTGAAACAATACTAATCTTTTTTCTGTTAAACATTTTTTTCTCCAAACAAATTTTGTTGTAAAGTGTTTGTTTTATACCCCAAATATCTCAATGCTTCGGGTGAAGCCTTACGGCCACGGGGGGTTCTCTGAATAAAACCCGCCTGCAAGAGATAAGGTTCACAAACATCCTCGATTGTCCGAACATCCTCCCCCAGAGCCGCTGAAAGCGTTTCAATCCCGACCGGTCCGCCGTCAAATTTTTCTATAATCAATTTTAACAAACATCTGTCTGTATTATCAAGCCCAAAGTTATCTATTTTCAAGCAATCCAAAGCTTTTTGGGCGATTTTTTCCGTTATTTCCCCGTCGTGTTTCACAAGTGCATAGTCTCCGACCCTCTTAACCAAACGGTTCGCAATTCTTGGCGTGCCTCTGGAGCGTTTCGCTATTGAATAAGCCCCCTCATCGGTGATTTTTATATCCAAAATTCCCGCTGTTCTTTTAACGACCTGCGTCAATTCCTCAACGCTATAAAACTCCAGCCGGTGAACTATCCCAAATCTGTCCCGCAAAGGCCCTGACAAGGCACCTGCTTTTGTCGTAGCCCCGATTAAAGTAAATTTCGGCACAGGAATTCTCAAAGTTTTTACCGATTGCCCTTTGCCAGTATTCATATCGAGGGAAAAATCTTCCATTGCAGGGTACAAAATTTCTTCTGCAACCTTATTAAGCCTGTGGATTTCATCAATAAAAAGTATTTCGCCGCCTTTTAAAGACATTAAAATTCCGATAATATCTCGTGGACGCTCCAACGCCGGAGCCGAGGTGATTTTTATATCAACACTCATTTCGTTTGCAATAACGCCCGCCAGAGTAGTTTTACCCAAACCCGGAGGTCCGTAAAACAAAAGGTGGTCTAAGGGAAGCTCACGTTTTTTAGCAGCTTCTATTGAGATTTTTAAGGTTTCTTTCAGACCGCCCTGTCCGATATAATTTTCAAAGGTTTTTGGGCGGATGTTATTTTCAAAACTTCTGTCAAAATCAATTGCTTCCGGTTTTGTATCAATACACTTGTCAACACATTCATCCTTGTTGTTAAATTCTTCATCATCGGATATTATTGCCATATTTCCCCTTTTTGTTTCTAACCCGCAGACCTTTAATCAATTTTACCATGTAAACTTTTTTTTGGTACAATTATAAATAGAAATTACCAAAGGAGCAAAAAATGCAGTTATCAGAAAGATTAAACAAAATTCCGCCGTATTTGTTTGCGGAGATAGACAGAAAAATAGCCGAAGCGAAAGCAAAAGGCATCGACATAATCAGTTTGGGAATAGGCGATCCGGACACCCCGACAATCCCGACCGTGGTTGAAGAAATGCACAGGGCAATCGATAACCCTGCAAACCACGATTACCCGCCTTATAACGGCACTAAACAGTTTAGAGAGGCTTCTGCAAAGTGGATGAAAGAACGCTTTGACGTTGAACTTGACGCAGATAATGAAATTCTCGCAAATATAGGCTCAAAAGAAGCCATTGCCCACGTTTTCTTCGCTTTTGCAGATAAAGGTGATTACACCCTGATTCCCGACCCCGGATATCCTGTTTACAAAAACGCAACGATTTTTGCAGGCGGAACTCCTTATTCTATGCCGCTTTTGGCAGAAAACGATTTTCTGCCGGATTTTGACAAAATCCCTAAAGACATTGCAAGAAAATCAAAATTGATGTTCCTAAACTACCCGAACAACCCTACAGGGGCTGTTTGTGATTTAGAATTTTATAAAAAAGCTGTTGATTTCTGTAAAAAATACGACATTTTGCTGTGTTCTGATATGGCTTACAGCGAGATGACTTACGAAGGTTACATCGCACCTTCTGTTTTACAAATTGAAGGTGCAAAAGATATCGCAATCGAGTTTTTTTCACATTCAAAATCTTACAACATGACAGGCTGGAGAGTCGGCTTTGTCGCAGGAAATGAAACTGCGATAAAAGCCCTCGGTACAATTAAAAACAACATAGACAGCGGTGTGTTCAAGGCAATTCAGCAGGCGGCTTCAAGGGCTTACGAAGCACCAAAAGAGCAAATTGACAACCTGAATAAAATTTATAAAGAACGAAAAGACATCATGGAGAAAGGCTTGAGGGAACTCGGATGGAATATTAAGCCGTCAAAAGCAACTTTTTACCTTTGGCTTCCCGTCCCGAAAGGATTTACTTCGGAAGGATTTGCGGAATTAATGTTGGAACGTGCGGGAATTGTTGTCCCACCGGGCAATGGATATGGGAGCTGGGGTGAGGGATACTTTAGAATAGCACTCACAAAAGATGCTGAAACACTCAAAAAAGCTCTCTCCCGTATGAAAGAAGCGGGGATTTCGTACGATATGGATGTGGCTGCAAAGTAAACGGGGAAGGGGAAGGGGAAAGGAAATTGGGAATTGGTAATTGGGAACAGAACCATTCAACCATTCAACCCTTCGACCTTTCGACCTTTCAACTTATCAACTAAAAAAAGGAGTCAAATATGAATACAATCTTCAAACGGACAAGCGTCAGAAAATACCTTTCCAAGCCGGTTCCGCCCGAGCAGGTAGAAATGCTTATGAAGGCAGGCATGGCGGCACCTTCGGCCAAAAATTTTCAGCCATGGGAATTTGTGGCGATACAAAACAGGGAAACTCTGTTAAAAATCACCGAATTTCATCCTTATTCTTTTATGCTAAAGCAGGCTCCGCTTGCGATTGTGGTTTGTGCCGATACCGAAAAAGAAATTCCTGACCTGAAGGGTTTTGACTACTGGGTTCAAGACTGCTCTGCGGCGACCCAAAACATTATGCTTCAAGCAACAGAAATGGGGCTGGGAAGCGTTTGGCTGGGTACATTCCCCAGAGAACAGATTTACAAACCGCTTGCAGAATTATTGGGAGTTCCGGCTAATATCGTCCCGTTTTCAATAATTGCAATAGGCTATCCTGACGGTGAAACCGAGCCGAAAAACAAATTTGATTCTAAAAAAATCCATTACGAAAAATGGTGAGCTGAAAGGGACGAGGAAACGGGAAACGGAAAGGGGAAAACGTGAGACGTGAGAGGTGAGACGTGAGAAGAGAAACGGGAAAAGAAAAGTTTGTTGCACTTAGTCACTTAATCACCCAGTCACTTAATCACTTCGTAAAAAGCCCTTCACCCTTTAAGCCATTCACCCTTTTAAAAATGACTCAATAAACCCGTCTAAGTCGCCGTCCATTACGGCATCAACGTTTCCGACTTCGTAATTTGTTCTGTGGTCTTTTACCATTTTGTAAGGATGAAAAACGTATGAGCGGATTTGCGAGCCAAAATTTATGTCAAAATTTTCGCCTTTAAGTCCGGCCAGTTTCTTTTCATGTTCGGCTTGCCTCATGGCAAGAAGCTTTGACGCCAAAATCTGCATGGCGTTTTCTCTGTTTTGTAGCTGAGAACGCTCCTGCTGGCACTTAACCACAATCCCCGTAGGTTTGTGAACAATGCGGACGGCCGTTTCTACCTTGTTGACGTTCTGTCCGCCGGCACCGCCGGAACGCATGGTTTCAAACTCGATTTCATCGGGCGGAATTATAATTTTTTTCTCAAAATCCTCAATAATCGGCGTAACTTCACAGGACGCAAAGCTCGTTTGCCTTTTCCCGTTTGCATTAAACGGCGAAATCCTGACAAGTCTGTGAACCCCTTTTTCGGCTTTTGCGTAACCGTAAGCAAATTTTCCGGTAATTTTTATCGTAGCGGATTTAATCCCGGCTTCTTCACCCTCAGATTTGTCAAGCAAATCAACTTTCCAGCCGCGATTTTCAGCCCAACGCATGTACATCCGCAAAAGCATTTCTGCCCAATCCTGAGCATCTGTTCCGCCCGCCCCAGCGTTAACCGTCAAAATCGCATTGGCCTCATCGTATTCACCCGAGAGCATTTTTTGGATATCAAATTTATCAAGTTCATGCTCTAATTTTTCTAAATTTACCTTTGTCTCAACGAGCAATTCTTCATCTTCCAAATCAATGGCAACTTCAATGTCGTCCAAAACATTATCCCAGGATGAAATAAGAGCCAAATTGTCTTTGATTTCACGAGCCTGACTGCCCAAAGCCGACGCCAAATCCTGATTAGACCAAATTTCTGGAGATTGTAATTTTTTTTCCACTTCTTCAAGCTCAATTTTTAGCCTTTTTGAGTCAAAGACACTCCTGTGCTTTTTGCACACGTGTTTTTAAATTATTAAATTGTTGTTTTATTTCTATGTCCATATACAAATTATATTAGAAAATTAAAGGGGTGTCAAACAACGTAAAATAATTATTTTATCCTGTTCACAGGACAAATAATAGGCTTTTTATTAATTTTGGGCAGCCAGATTTTTTTCGGCCACTTTACAGTGTTTTTTATTTTAATTCACTTATAATATAAATATGTATGGAAAAGAAAAATTAACTGATACATTCAACTACATAAAGCTTGCGGATATTGAGTATAAAGCCGGCAATTTTAAAGGTGCAATCGAGTACTATAAATTATATATCGAAAAAAATCCGAAAGATGCTGACATTTACAACATAATCGGCTATTTGTACAAAAAAATTGACAGCTACAAAACTCTTAAAGAACAGATAAATTATTTTGAAACCGCTGTCAAGTTGAAGCCCGATTTTGAACCTGCAATAAGAAATTTGGCTTTCGCAAATTCAAGAGCCTGCAATTATAAAAAGGCAGAAAAATATTTTAAAAAATTACTCAAATTAAATCCGACAGCCGATGATTATACTGCCTATGCCTGTTTAAAAATCCGCCTCGGAGATTTTGAAGAAGGCTGGAAGTATTATGAATACAGATTCTCAAAATGTTTTGGAAAAACCTTTTATCCGAAAATTGCCAAACCTAGATGGGGCGGAGAAAAAATTAGTGACAAAACCTTGCTTGTCAATTGCGAACAGGGTTTTGGGGATTCTATACAATTTTTTAGGTATATAATGCAGGCTCGGCCGCTCGCTAAAAAAATTATTTTCAGAGTTCAGGAAGAACTTGCCGATTTATTCAAAACCAACAGCGAGGGCATAGAAATTGTCGGCGACTCTATTCCTTTGAATAATCTTGATTTCGACTGCCATATCCCGATTATGAGTCTGCCATTAATTTTAGGGGCTAAAATAGATACCATACCGATGGCCGAAGGTTATCTTAAGGCGGATGAAAAATCGGCTGAAAAATACAAAAAAAAATATTTTAACAATAAGTTATTAAAAATCGGTATATCCTGGCATGGGGCTGCGTCAGGGAAACAAATCCGTGATATACCCGTAAAGTATTTCCTGCCTATTTTTAATTTAAAAAATGTGAAATTTTACTCTTTTCAAAAAGGAGTGAACATGGAGCTTATAAAAAATTTGGCACCGGAAGCAGACATTGTAGATCTGGGGCGGATTTTTAATAATTTTTCTGACACTGCCGCTGCGATGGAAAATATTGATTTATTCATAACATGCGACAACTGTCTTCTTAACCTTGCGGGTGCAATGGGCAAAAAAACTTTTGTCTTGTTAAACAAAGATTCCGAATGGCGTTGGTTTTTAGACAATAAAACTACCCCGTGGTACAAAAGCGTAAAAATATTTAAAAAGCAGAATAAAAATCAAAGTTGGAACTTGCAGATTAAAAATATCCTTATGAGCTTGCGGGGAAATTAGTCCTTTATTTCTTGCCTTTATCCGCAAACTCGCTGTCAAGACGTAAAAACACCGGCTTGATTTCCTCCTGCGAGATTAACTTACCGACTTTTATGTTGTTACAAGTCAAGTCATCCAATTTTATGTTCAAATCAAATTTTAACTGTCTTGCCATTTCTTTTGCGATATTCGGGCAAAACGGGTAAATAAGGGATGAAACAATGCACATAACTTCTAAAACCGTTACCAAAGCTTCCCCACATTCTGTCCATTTGCCTTCTTTGGCAAGAGTCCATGGGGCGTTATCTGCAACATATTTATTAGTCAAGTTCACAAGCGAAATTATTTCATTTCCGGCTTCTTGAATTTCGTAGTTATCAAAGAATTTTTTCACTTTATCAATTGTATCTAATGCAGTGTCAATAAGGCCTTGTGATTCTGAAACAAGTTCAGGATGACGTGATGGAATTTCGCCATCGAAATATTTTACCAGCATTGAAAGCGTTCTGTTGAGCAAATTCCCCATGTTATTCGCCAAATCCGCATTGACTTTTTCCTTAAAATCTTCATCAGAATAATTTCCGTCTTTGCCGACAGCTGCGGCCGTTACCATATAATATCTAAAGGCATCGGGAATTTCTAAATTCCATGCTTTTAAAATATCAACGGGAGAAATCACATTCCCTGTTGATTTAGACATTTTTTCCTTGTTAATATTAATAAACCCGTGGACAAAAAGCTGTTTGGGAAGTTCAACATCCAACGCCATCAAAATTGCCGGCCAATAAATACTGTGGAATTTCAAAATATCTTTTCCTATAATCTGGACATCCGCAGGCCAATATTTTTTGAATTTCTCGTCATTTTGGGTATCGTAGCCCAAAGCCGTAATGTAATTTGAAAGTGCATCTATCCACACGTAAATGACTTGCTCATCATCGCCCAAAACAGGAATTCCCCACTCTACATTTGCTTTTGCACGGGAAACCGATATGTCTTCGATTTCGTCTAATTGGTTTAAAACCTCAATAGCCCTGTAACCCGGAATGATAAAATTTGAATTTTCTTTAATATGTTTAGCAATGGCATCCTTGTATTTTGTAAGTCTGAAAAAATAATTTTCTTCACTGACAACTTCCGGTTTTTTGCCATGGATAGGGCAAAAACCTTCTTCTGTTAAATCTTTTTCATTTAAAAAAGTTTCGCATCCGCTGCAATAAAGCCCCGTGTAGGAATGTTTGTAAATGTCCCCCTTTTCAACGAGTTTTTTGAATATTTTTTGAACGATTTTTTTATGCTCTTCGTCCGTTGTTCTTATAAATTGGCTGTAATCAACGCCGAGTGCCGCCCATGCCTCTTTGAATTTTGCTACATTTTCATCACACATTTGTTGAGGGGTAATTCCTTTTTCGGCAGCGGTTTTTTGGATTTTAATCCCGTGTTCGTCAACGCCTGTAAGGAAATAAACATCTTCGCATCGTTGTGAAAAATGTTTTGCAATAACGTCCGTTAAAATTTTTTCATAAGCGTGTCCGATATGCGGGACCCCGTTTACGTAGTCTATTGCGGTTGTTAAATAAAATTTGTCCATGTTTTTATTATAGCAAAAAAACTATTTTTGAGCATTTTGCGAAGCAATTTGACCGAAAACATAATTTTTGTTTGTCACCTGAGAAAACCCAACCTCTTTAAACAGTTCGGCAAGCTGCTTGGGGGAGGGGAAATCTTCATTAGATTTTGCAAGATACTTGTAAGGTGTTTCATCCCCGTGAAAAATCTTGCCCAGCAAGGCAACCCACAGGTACATATACGGTTTTAGAAAAATATTAAAAAATCTGTTTGGTTTTCCAAGGTCAATATTTATAAAATAACCGCCTTTTTTTAAAACTCTGTAAATCTCTTTTAGTGCTTTCTCAATATTTTCTATATTTCTAAGCCCAAAAGAGATTACACATAAATCAAATTGCTCATCGTTAAATGGCAACTGCGTACAGTCTGCTTCCAAAAATTCGATTTCAGGGTGTTTTTCCCGTGCAATTTTTAACATATTTGGAGAAAAATCAACTCCAACTACCCGTGCTTGCTGATATTCTTTTTTTAAAATATCTGCCAAATCACCTGTTCCGCAACATAAATCTAAACAAGCGGGTTGAGAGAAGCGGGAAGTAAGAGGTTGTATTTTTTTAATCACGTCCCGTTTAATTTTTTTGTGCAGCCCAAAAGACATCAGATTATTTAACTTATCATAATCTCCGGAAATTCTGTCAAACATATCCTTTATAGATTGAGGAGTTTTTGAAATTTTTCTGCTCACTATCCACTACTCACCGTTTAAAATAGTCGCAAATCAGTGCTTTTTTGTGCGGAATAAGGTTTTTTACTCTTGATAAAAAACCGTTGCTGCCAAAATCTTGTAATTCTTTGTTCAAAATTGCCTTCTCAAGCACGACTTTGTTGTACAAATCGGAACAGACCGTCGATTTATCAACATGCACTTTTAATTTTGATAATTGGACTTCTTTTTCTCTTATGGAGTCTTTTAAATCTTTTACTTTTTTTTCTTTCACAAATGGGGTTCCTTATTTTGCATCAGAAAACATTTCAACTCAACATTTATAAGATAATACTTTTTAGAACTTTTGAAATCAGCTTTATGGTTGATTTTAGCAAACTACGGGTGCGAGTTTAAGATTAAACCCAATTTCAAGAGCCTTTAAATTAAGCGGCAGAAGGTTTTTTCTGTGTTCGGGCAAAACCATATCCAAAGCTTTATGCAATGTTTCAACAGATGTCAGCTTACTTATTTTTGCCAGTATTCCAAGCGAAATTATGTTTGAAATCCTTATTTCTCCAAGCTCGTTTGCCAGAGCGGTTATCGGAGCAAAAAAGTAATCCACGTCAATTCTCGATTTAATTTCTTTTACAAGTGAAGAATTGGCAATTATCGCTCCGCCTTTTTTCAATTTTGGCAGAAATTTATCAAAAGAAAGCTGATTCAATGCAATTATAAAGTCCGCTTCTTTTTTATTGACAGAGCTGACTTCCATATCAGAAGCCACAATCTCGCAATTAACCGTCCCGCCTCTCATCTCGGCACCATAACACGGATACCATGTTACGTTTTTATCATCAAGCATCAGTGCCGTTGCAAGCACTTCACCCGCAAGCAAAATTCCCTGTCCGCCAAATCCGGCTATCAATATACTTTTTTCCATTGTTTGTTTCCCTTTTACCCTTTATACGTTCCCAACGGATAAACGTTGAAAAGTTCATCCCTTACTCTATCATGTGCTTTTTGCGGTGTCATGTGCCAATTTGTCGGGCATATTGAAAGAATTTCCACAAACCCGAATCCAAGACCCTGCATTTGTACTTCAAAAGCCTTTTTAATCGCCTCTTTTGTCTTTTTGATATTTGCGATGCTGTCCAAAGAACATCTCGCACTATAGGCTGTGCCGTCGCAAAGTGCGATTTGTTCGGCAATTTTTATCGGATAACCGTAATACTCTTTGTTTCTTCCAAACGGCGTTGTTGTTGTTACCTGCCCCATAATTGTTGTCGGGCCGCCCTGACCGCCGGTCATACCGTAAGTCGTATTATTTATGCAAATTGTGGTAATTTTTTCCCCTCGAAGTGCCGCATGCATTGATTCTGCAAGTCCGATTGATGCAAAATCGCCGTCGCCCTGATATGTAAGGACAATTTTATCCGGATTTGTTCTTTTTACACCCGTTGCAGCCGCCAAAGCTCTGCCGTGAGGTGCTTCAACACAATCAACATCAATCCAGTCATAAAGCATAACCGAACATCCGATTGAAGCAACAGCAATTGTTTTTTCTCTCAAATTAAATTCATCCAGTACCTCGGTCATAAGCCTGATGGCAACCCCATGGTCACAGCCCGGACAGAACGGGAATTTAACTCCTTCTTTGAGCGATTTAGGTATTTGAAAAACTATCTCTTTATCACTTTTCATTTCTCACCTCTCACCGCATTAACTATTTCTTCGACGCTCAACCACTGTCCTACAGGCTTCCCGAAAAATTCCACCGGAACTTTCCCGTTTACGGCAAGTTTGACATCTCTTAACATTTGCCCCATATTCATTTCCACCACGAGGAATTTTTTTGCCCTCTCTGCCAATTCCTGAAATCTTTTCGTCGGGAAAGGGTACAAAGTAATCGGCCTTAACATGCCAACCTTTAAGCCTTGCTTGCGGCATTCGCTGACTGCTGATTTTACGTTTCTTGTCATACTGCCAAAGCATGAAATTATCAGTTCGGCATCCTCTGTCAAATATTCTTCAAATTCTGCTTCGTTTTCTTCAATTTTTTTATATTTTTCAAATAATTTTCCTATTCTTGCAACAAGTTTATCCTCTACCGGTTCAAGTGAAAATATTGACCTTGAAGGTCTGCCCTTTGCCCCTGTTAAGGCCCAATCTTTTTTTGAAATTTCCGGATACGGGTAGTCTTTGATTTCAATCGGCTCCATCATTTGCCCCAAAAGCCCGTCTGCCAAAAGGATTGTTGGATTTCTATATTTTTGGGAAAGATAAAAAGCTTTGTAAGTCAAATCGACACATTCCTGAACAGTTGAAGGAGCGAGTACGATAATTTTGTAATCTCCATTCCCGCCGCCTATTGTAGCCTGATTATAATCACCCTGCGACGGGTAAATGTAGCCCAGCCCCGGACCCGCACGCATTACGCTGATTAAAACCGCCGGCAATTCATCTGAAGCAATATATGAAAGTGCTTCCTGCATAAGTGCAACTGCACAGGAAGAGGAAGAGGTCATTGCCTTCGCACCTGTCGAACAGGCACCCAAAACCATATTTATTGCCGCAAGTTCACTTTCTGCGGAAACGTAGGCACGGCCTAATTCCTGCATTTTTTTGCTCATAAACTCGCCGATTTCGCTCTGTGGCGTAATCGGGTATCCGAAATATCCTTCACAACCGGCATTTATTGCCGCCTGTGCGATTGCATAATTACCTTTTATCAACTTTTTTGTCATAATTGCTTTAGCTGAAAAGCTGAAAAGCTGAAAGGCTGAAAGGTTTTAAACTTTTCACCCATTCACCAATTCACCCATTCACCTTTATAACCTCCGTTATTGCCAAATCCGGACATCTCATTGCACACATAGCACAACCCAGACATTGATTATCAGGGTCTTCAAAGTCTACAGGGAAATTGCCAAGACCATTTGCCTCTGTCCCTTTTTTAATAAGCTTTTTGGGGCATACATCAATACACAAATAACAAGCTTTGCATTTTTTTTTGTCTATTTTTATACGGCTCATCTAATCCCTCGTTTTTTATCTAATCTTTAGCTAATACATTTTATCACAAGCACAAATCAAAAGGAAATATTTATTTATGTTAATTTTTTCTCTTTACAATCGTAATATTTTATACATTCGGCAATAATTCTGGTAAAATATACCTGTAAGATTTGTGGGGAATGGAAATTGATGGCAGAAGTTAATGATTTTGGGGATATTCGGAGTAATCTTGAACAGATTGCGTCAGTTTTGGACTCCGTACGGGAACAAAACACAGCGAACGCAGGGAACATGGGCAAAGTTTTAACCGGCATAAACAATCAGCTGGAAATTTTGTCCAATGAAGAAAACGCTGATTTGATAAAGATTTTTTTAGCGGAACTTAAAAAAAACCTTGAAGAAAAACACAACTTCGTTTCTTCTAAGTTCAACGAGATTGAAAATTCGTTCAAATACCTTGCCCAAAAAGCTGAAGCCCAGCCTAAGACAGGTGAAATAAAAGAACTTTTTGAAATTATCGCCACAAATTTAAATGTTTTTTCCAAAGATTTTTCTGCTCAAAAGAATCTGGTTTCAGAAATCGGTTTAAAATTAGAAGAATTAAAACAGGATGACAGCAGGAAAAAGGATATTTTAAAAAGCATCGCCGAACTCTACAATAATGTTTCGAAAGAAATGGAAGAGTCCAAAGATCTTATAAAATTTGAAATTGATGAAGGAGCCTCAAATGTCAGCGAAAAAATTGATTTAGCCAAAAAAGAAATTGCGGAAAATTCAAAATCAAATTTATCAAATATTCTGGAGCATATTCAATCCGTAATCAACAATATTTTTTCCGTAAAAAATGCCCTTCATCTTGAAAACGCAGAAACTGTCGAGACTCTCGGCAACAAAATGAAAGACTTGAGAGAAAATATCAACGAGGATTTGAAATCAAATTTTTCCGAGATACAAAGTTCGATTTCGGCAATACCGGAAACAATCAAGGAAAATATGGCATCTCCGGTGAATGATTCATTAATTCCCGATTTGTCCAATGATATAAATAAAAAATTTGAAGGCCTTTTAATAAATATTACTCAATTGGAGGAGATTTTTGCTTCAAAAAACAAAGATTCGCTGCAGACCGTTTTAGGGGCTTTGGAAGAAAAAGCATCTGCTTTTGAAGGATTGGTTAAATCAAGTGATGAAGCAAAAACGGCCATTCTGGAACAAATAACCAAATCAAAAAACGAAACCGAAACCGCTATTCTGGAAGAGCTGGAAGAGAATATAAATTTCCTGAAAGAAGTTTTGGTTTCAATTTCTTCCGAAAAAACGCTCCCTGACGAACTTTCACAAAAAATCGATACTCTGCAGGCCGCTTTTCAGAAAATTGCCAACAATCTTGAGAGCAAACTCTCAAAATCAGAAGAAAATTATAAAACTTCAACCCAATCTTTAATTTCCAACATAAAAACAAGTTTCTACGAAAAAGTGGATGATGGGCTGGACGGATTAAAATCATTTATAGAGCTTATTGAGGGCAAAAAGAATTTTCCGGTCGTATTGGATGAATTAAAATCCGACATTCTTGATAAATTTTCAGAATATACGGATAATCTTGAGAAGGCCGTTTCGTCAATCAGCGTTAAGGAGGATTTGGAAGGACTAAGCGAAGAAATTAAAGACTCCGTCGGCAGCTTGTTTGCGGGCATGGAAGAAAAATTCATTTCTTCACTTGAAAATAATGAAAAAATTGACAGTCTTTTTGAAAAATCAGAAGAAATTACCCGTAGAGTTGAAGATTTGAAAAATGTTATAGCAGAAGACATTGTTCAAAAACTTGATAGTTTTGAACTCAGCATCGACACCCAGAAAATGGATATTTCCGGCTTAATCGAAGAACTTAAGGCCTCTTTGGCGGAACTTAAAGAAAATTATATTGATTTGAGTTTGAATTCAACAATGGAAATATCTGCTCTTCTGGTTACAATTCAGGAAAAAATTGAAAATATTGAAAAAAACATTGAAAATATTGGGAATTCTAAAAATGATTTTTCAAAAGAATTTGAAGAAATAAACCAAAAACTTGATATTCTGGCCATTGATTCCGATGAAGAAATAGAAGAAGACGTAAAAGAGATTAAACAGATTGTTCAGTCGCAAAATGATTTTATTGAAAAACTGGATAAATTACCCGACAGCGACGAGATTATTTCGATTAAAAATGACATCCAAAAAACCCTTGAAAATTTCGGGGAAAAATTGAATTCCCTATCCTCCGGCAATTCAAAAAATGAATTGAATTTGTTCAAAGAAGAACTTTTCGGAAACCTCATTGAAATATTTAACCAAATTTCCTTCGTTGCCGAAGCCGAAGAAATCAAGGACTTTGTTGAAGAGAAAACCGATGACATAAAAGAAACACTTAAAGATTCTCTGGGAAGCAATTTTAATGATATCTTATCAAGCCTTGACATTTTGCACGAAAAGACAAGTGCGGCCGATAACAGTTATTTTGATATCAAAAACGAAATACAAGAAGTCAAAGAACACCTTTTATCAACAAAAAATTCCGCAGAAGACGGCTCAGAATATTCTTACACTCTGCAAGACATTGAATCCGATATTACAAAAGTCAGATTAATCTTGAAAGAAATTTCCCAATCAAAAACAGAATTGGACACCGACAAACTGAGCGAGGACATACTTAGCATAAGTTCAAGAACAAACAAGCTTTTGTTGAATTCCGATGAATCTTACACTGCTTTGAAGGAAAACTTGAGCGATTTTAAAAATATAATGTATCAGCTTGAGGAAAAAGTAAGATATTTAGACAATACGGAAGCAATCAACAGAGTCGAGAAAAAGCTCGAAGATATCAACAATCTTACTCTTTCAAGTGTAAAATCCGATAAAATATTTAATCAGACCTTTATGTATTTGGCCGAATGGGTCGACAAGGCGAGTGAAAATTTCCAAAATATTATTGAAAAAGCCTCTGATATTGACAATATAAAACAATCTCTGGGCGAGTTGAAAAAATCTATGCCAAAAAGTGCTGTTATAGAGACAGTGCTGGACGAAATTTCTGAAAAATTTGACCAGCAGCAAGAGAGAATAAATTCGCTGGAAGAAAAAATCGAAACCCTTGCCAAAGGTCGTCCGGCAGAGATTAACCCAAAAGAAATCGCCAAAGAAATTTTGACACAAATGGAACTGCCTGAAAATAAGGCTGATATAAAATTAGTAAAAAAAGTTGATAATATTGAAAAGCAGCTGGCAAAATTAAGCAAGGGCGTTGAAAAACTGGCCTCTTACGTTGATGAGGAATAGCGAGAGTCAAGCTTAATGACTGAAGGGCTTTTTACGAAGTGATTAAGTGACTGGGTGATTAAGTGATTAAGGGCAACAAAAAAATTAAAACTTTTCTTTTCCCGTCTTCTAGTTGATAAGTTGATAGGTCGAAGAGTTGAAAGGTCGAATGGTCGGTAAGTCCCGTTTCTCTTCTCACCTCTCACGTCTCACCTCTCACGTCTCACGTCTCACGTTTCCCCCTTTTCCCTCAATAAAAAATGTAAACAATTTGCTTTTTTCTTGAAAATAACCTATAATAATCCCATTAAATAAATTGGAGGAAGCAAAATGCTAAATAAAAATACAATTGCACGCTTTTACGTCATTGCGAGACAGTGGTTATCGGCCCTGACAAAGGGAATCCACCGAAGCAA
>JBAYNW010000004.1:0-79818 GCA_041678605.1 Candidatus Gastranaerophilaceae bacterium
AACATGATTATCGGCTCTTCAAGGAATGCCCTTAATCCGGCATCCAACACGTGAGCTCCAGAATTAAGGACAATCCCTTTTGAAACCGATAATTCATGTTTCGGGATGACGAGGGGACTTTTTAGTCAGCCCCTTCCCGGAAATAAATTCAGGGTAACGTAAACAGGAATAATTCCGCATCCTGTAATTTATGCCCGATGCGATTCGAACAAGGACTCCGTGCAAAACGATTGAGTATCGTTTTGGATGGAGGTTGTTTGCTAAAACAACAGCGGAGAATCGCTTAACATTAAATAATGAACCAGCAAGCATTTATTAATATGAGTTTGCTCCATCTTCTTTAAAAACTATGCCCGATGCGATTCGAACGCACGACCTTTGGCTTCGGAGGCCAACGCTCTATCCAGCTGAGCTACGGGCACCTATTAGTTGAAAACTTTAGCTCAAATACCTCCGTACATAATAGTTATCGTCATTTTTTAATTTTTCCTTCAAATCATCAAATTCGCAGTTATCACTTTTCGTTAATATCTTAGCAGTTTTTTCCCTGATTGTATAGTCATAAAAATTTCCTGTCACAAAAAGTGCATCTTTAATTTTTGCGAAATCTATCAAGTCAATAATATTATACAACGCATCCAAGCACCAGTACAGTTGAAAATTCCGTTTACTTATTACGTACTGTTTTGATTTCAGGTCGATTTTTTCGATTTCTTTCAAAATATTATTAATACTTTCGGGCAATTTTTCGCACAGATATTTTTTGAAGCTGACGCCCAAATTATCTGTTAAATTAACTATTTGCCTGCAAACGTTTCCGTTTATGTCCATAATCCCCTGCAACAATACATCAAAAATTTTCTCACTTTTGAAAAACATTACATATTCAGGGTTTTGGGTAAGTTCACTAATTTTGAAAGCTGTTGCCTCACGAATTTTTCCATCCTGCCCGACTAAATTTGAAACCAAAACTTCGGCGTCTTGTTGAGAACAAATTTCGTCCAATTCTAATATTGCGAAATGTTTTTCACTGTCTTTGTCCGAACTCAGAAGGGATACTAATTCGCCGTAATTATATTTGCCACTAAAATTTGTCTCTAAACTGGTATCAAAAGTATCATTCAAATTTTCATCCTCTTTTTCCCTAACACAAATATAACATAAATAGGGATGAAAAAAACGGCAAAAATAGTTTTAATGTAGGATATTAAGAGGATAATTTAAGATATAATTAATACAAGGAGAAATAACTATGGATAAGGTTTTAAATTTTCTACAAGAAATATTAATGATGAAAAAAGAAGATAATATCAAGGTCGGTTTGACACAATTCAAGCCGGAAGATGTGATGCCTGTAACCAAAGAAGTTTCTATCAGGACAAAAGATGTAAAACTTTCCGACCTGATGCGTAGGGTTGGTTAAAGGGAAAAATAATCTTCAATACATCTTAACCAATTTTCTAACTTCTTTTAATATCTTTTGTGCCTCAATGCGGGCTTTTTGCGAGCCTTCTTCAATAATTTTTTCGACTTCTTCAATATGTGTTTCAAAATAGCATCTTTTTTCTCTGATTGGAGCAAGTTTTTCGTTAATTACTCCTGCCAGTTGTCTTTTGCAATCTGCACAACCGCGTTGGCCCTTTTCACATTCGCATTTTACGGTTTCAATTGTTTTAGGGTCAGCAAAAATTTGCCAGTATTTAAAGGCGACTTCGCATTTGTCGGGGTGTCCCAAATCATCTTTATGAACTCTGCTCGGATCGGTAATTGCCTGCATAATTTTTTTTGCGGTAGTTTGTTCGTCATCGGAAATTTTAATATCATTGTTAAAGGATTTCCCCATTTTCTCTCCGTCAATTCCGCACAACAAAGGTACTTTAGTTAGCTTTGGCACGGGCTCGTTAAAGAAATTCGTTTGGTAAATATTGTTAAACCTTCTTGCGATGTCCCTCGTAATCTCCAGATGTGCGAGCTGGTCTGTGCCTACAGGCACAACAGAAGCATTAAATGCCATTATATCGGCACTCATCAAAACCGGATAACCCATCAGCCCGTAGCTAATCTGGGCATTGGCTCCTTCTTTTGTTTTTAAAATTTTTGCCATATCTTTTAAGGTCGGGTCACGTTCTACCCAGTTTTGCGGTGTAACCATCCCCAAATATATGTTAAGTTCGGCTATTTCAGGTACAAGCGACTGAACATATATTGTCGAACGTTCCGGATTAATCCCGCAAGCCAGCCAGTCAATAATTACGTCAAGCACATTTTGGCGTAAATCCTCGGTTTTGTCGTATTTGGTTGTCAGGGCATGCCAGTCTGCAGCAAAAAAGTAGCAATCAAACTCATCTTGCAGCTTAACCCAATTTTCAATAACTCCAAGGTAATGCCCTAAGTGCAGCTTCCCCGTTGAACGCATTCCGGACACAATCCTCTGTTTGCTCCCGCTATTATTGTTGACCACTTTTACCCCCTGAAACAATCTTCCATCTAACCACTTTTAACTTCTCACCAATTTATTATATTCCAAAGATTTTGTAAATTCAAAAACTCTTTCCAGACACCAATCAACATCCCAGTGGTTGCCTATTTCAGAGATATAAAGCTGCGTATTTGAATTTTGTCTTGCAAGTTCCATTGAGTTTTCGCAAGGGGCTATTTTATCGGTTTTGGAATGTAAAATTAAAATCGGGCATTTTATATCTTCTATTTTACTTAATCCGTCCATTTTTTGGATAAAATTCATCCGCTGTATGTGTTTTCGGGCGAAAAGAGCTAATATGTTAAAATGCAGACGTTTGCAATAAAAATCATAAACGTCAATTGCCGCAGACTTAATTTCTTTTATTGGTGACTGCAAAATTACTCCCAAAACATTGTTGTGTAAGGCTGTTTCAAGTGCAATGACCGACCCGAGTGAATGTCCCCATAATATTATTTTGTCCGGGTCAACTCCCAGTTTTTTAAGCTGAAGAATTGCCGTCTGAGCGTCATTATAAACCCCTTGTTCAGAAGCCTTCCCGCCGCTTTTGTAATGCCCTCTGTAAGAGAGCATGAACAGCCCAAATCCTTTTTCAAGGCAATAAAGAGCAATATCCTGATGGCTTAGAATTGATTCAGCTTGCCCGTGCAAATGCAAAATGACCGGCATTTTATTTTTAGGCTTTATAAACCATGCGTAAAGCTTAATCCCCTCAGGGTTAATAAATCTCTGAGGGTTAATTTTTTTTAGTAATCCACGCTGAATTCTTTTTGCCCGAAGTTTTGACGGTTGAAAAATAAGATAATTTTCAATATTTTTTCTGACCGCTGCAAAAAATTTTCCATCTCTTTCAAACAAAGGATATACAAGCAATAGGACAACTTTTTTTAAAATAAATAAATAGAAAAATAACTTTCGCACGAATGGATTATAACATATTTTTTAAAATAAAACTATTGCTCTATTGATTTTAATTGTTCCGAGTGTTAATATTTTGTTAATTCTGTTTAGTTAAATGTATTGGGGATAAATATGAAAGTTACAAAACCTACTGAGGCAAAAGAGCGTATAATACTTGCGTTGGACGTTGACGATTTAGAGGAAGCAGAGAAGCTTGTCGTTGAGTTAAAAGATTATGTCGGATTTTTCAAAGTCGGATTACAGTTGTTCACAAGCTACGGTTTCAGTGCAATTAAGATGATAAGAGATAACGGCGGGAAGGTCTATTGCGACTTAAAATTTCATGACATTCCTAACACTGTTTCGCATGCCTGTTCAAATTTAATCAGACACAACATAAATTTTTTCAATCTGCACTTGCAAGGGGGTTCAAAGATGGTTTTGCAAGCAGTAAAAACTGCCAAAGATACCGCCAAATGCCTGAATATTAATCCTCCGACGATTTTGGGGGTAAGCCTTTTGTCAAGTTTCGGTCAACGGACATTGACGGAAGAACTTTGGGTGGAAAGAAATATAGAAGATTATATAATGCAGTTGACAAAAATAGCTAAAGACAACGGTCTTGACGGAATTGTGGCCGGAGCATCCGAAGCTAAAAGAATAAGGAAGGCATTTGGCGAGGATTTTATAATCCTTTGCCCTGCTACACGGCCGACATGGTCAGCCGTTAATGATCAGGTAAGAGTTGATACTCCGACGGATGCAATAAAAGCAGGGGTTGACTATCTTGTAATCGGCAGGCCTATTACAGACGCAGAAGACAAAGTCGCAGCCGTAAAATTAATTATAGACGAAATCAATTCGGCATTATATTGCGAAACGTTATAGGGGAACCGGATAAGCATGTAAAATAAAATCAGTATTTTATAAAGTTAGTAAAAGCGGAACCGCTAAGGTTTCGTATTGGGGGAGAAAAAATGATTATTGGTATTCCAAAAGAGATTAAAAACTGGGAAAACAGGGTTTCCTTGACCCCGTCAGGTGCAAAAACACTTATAGACAACGGACACAGCGTTCTTGTTCAGTCCACGGCCGGTTTAGGCAGCGGGTTCACGGACAAGGAATATATTAATGCCGGTGCAGCTATTATTCCGACGATTGAAGAAGTTTACAAAAAATCTGACATGATTATAAAGGTTAAAGAGCCTCAGGAAAGTGAATACGGGCTTTTAAAAGAAGGCCAGCTGCTTTTCACATATTTACATTTGGCTGTTGAACCGAAGTTGACGAATGCACTTATAAAACATAAAGTAAACGGTGTTGCATATGAAACGATTCAAACAGCGAGCGGGGAATTGCCGCTTTTGACCCCAATGAGCGAGATTGCCGGAAGAATGGCTGTTCAAATCGGGGCGTCTTATCTGGAAAAACCGCACGGCGGCAGAGGCGTTTTGCTTGGTGGCGTTCCGGGGGTTATGCCTGCGGATGTTGTGATAATCGGCGGCGGTACTGTGGGTCTGAATGCTGCAAAAATCGCTTACGGGATAGGGGCAAACGTAACTGTACTTGACTTAAACTTAAACAGATTGAGATATTTTGACGACATTTTCCACGGAAAGATAAAAACTCTTATGTCCAGCAGTTCTAACATTGAACTCTGTGCGGCTTATGCCGATTTACTGATTGGGGCGGTTTTAATACCGGGTGCGAAAGCTCCTCATCTGGTCACGGAGGCTATGGTTAAGAAAATGAAAAAAGGCTCGGTAATAGTTGATGTTGCTATTGATCAGGGCGGAATTTTTGAAACAATCGACAGAGTTACAACTCATGAAAACCCTGTTTACGAAAAACACGGGGTAATGCATTATTCTGTTGCCAATATTCCGGGTGCGGTTGCAAGGACTTCAACGCTTGCACTCACTAATGCGACACTGCCTTATGCCTTAAAATTGGCTAATCAAGGGTTTGTCAAGGCAGTCAAAAATTGTGAGGAACTGGCAAAAGGTGTTAACACCTGTCAGGGACATCTGGTTTCTAAACCCGTTGCAGAATCATTAAAGATTGAACATAAAGAATTATCAATGATAATAGGGTTTTAACTAAACTTTTTTAATGACATTAAGAGACATTTTATAGTATTCGTAAACCTTTATTATTGCGTTTTTAATGTCGAAGGGTGTATTATCAATTTGTGCTAAATTATTTTTGTATTCAAAATCTATTTGCTTTTGGGTTTCAGGTGTAAGGTTATAAATACTTGCATAAAATTCTTCACGGTTCATTTTTGCAAAAAGAGCTGTCAATTTTCTTGTATCAAATACTGAGAGTGGCTTTGTTTTATTATCTTCGGTTATAAATAATTTTAATATATTTGGATTTT
Source organism: Candidatus Gastranaerophilaceae bacterium (assembly GCA_041678605.1). Lineage (GTDB taxonomy): Bacteria > Cyanobacteriota > Vampirovibrionia > Gastranaerophilales > Gastranaerophilaceae > JBAYNW01. The sequence goes on from JBAYNW010000004.1 coordinate 5,760, forward strand.
CAGCTTTTATTAGTATGTCATTGTTCTCATTATTGAACCTTAGTCTATTTGCAGCAGCTTCAATATTGGTTTTATCATTGCTCATATGAGCGTTAATACTTGGATAATCAATATTTACATTTGAGGTAAAAGATTGTATTTTCATTTGAAATCCTTTTTGTTTTAACAATAACAATTATAGTATTAAAATATATTTTTTAAGTATTGCCCTGTGTATGAGTTTACAATTCTTGATATTTCTTTTGGTGTTCCTTGTGCAACGACTTCACCGCCGGCGTTTCCGCCTTCTGGGCCAAGGTCAATTATATAATCTGCGATTTTGATTAAATCCAAATTGTGTTCAATGATTAAAATCGTATTCCCGCTGTCGGCAAGCTGCTGCAGAATTTTGATTAATTTGTCCAAATCGTACCAGTGTAAACCCACAGATGGTTCATCAAGCAGATAAAGCGTTTTGCCGGTTGCACGCTTGTTGAGTTCTGAAGCAAGCTTAATTCTCTGAGCTTCGCCGCCAGAAAGTGTTGTGGCACTTTGACCGAGCTTTACGTAATCCAATCCGACGTCGTTTAATGTCTGTAATTTAGTTTTAATCTTCGGAATGTTTTCAAAAAATTCCAACGCTTCTTTTACGCTCATGTCAAGCACATCGGAAATTGTTTTGCCTTTGTATTTGACTTCGAGGGTTTCCCTGTTGTAGCGTTTTCCTTTGCAGACGTCGCATTTTACATAAACATCGGAGAGAAAATTCATTTCGATTCTTAAAACGCCGTCGCCCTTGCAGGCTTCACAGCGTCCGCCTTTTACATTAAAACTGAATCTGCCGGGCTTGTAGCCGCGGACTTTTGCCTCATTTGTGCGTGAATAAAGCTCCCGAACATGCGTAAAAACATCCGTGTAAGTCGCCGGATTTGACCGCGGGGTACGCCCGATTGGCGATTGGTCAATATCAATTACTTTGTCGATATTTTCAAATCCGAGAATCTCATCAACGCCCTGTGGCTTCGGCTTGTTGCGGCGAACTTTATGCAGAGCGTATTCGTATATCAAATCCTGCATTAAGGTCGATTTGCCTGAGCCTGAAACACCCGTTAAAACACAAATCTTACCCAGAGGTATGTCTAAGTCGATATTTTTTAAGTTGTTAAGGTGGGCATTTTTTACCCGTAAAAAATGCCCGCTTCCTTCACGAATTTCTTTCGGAACGGGGATAAATTTTTCGCCCTTCAAATATTTGCCCGTAATTGATTTTTTACAGCCTACAATATCTCCGATTGCACCTTGAGCGACTATTTCTCCGCCGTTTATGCCGGCTTTAGGCCCAATATCGACTATGTAATCGGCACTTCTTATTGTTTCCTCATCGTGTTCTACTACAATGAGCGTGTTTCCGAGGTTTCTAAGCTTTATAAGCGTTTGAATTAAACGTGCGTTATCTCTTTGGTGAAGTCCGATTGAAGGTTCGTCCAAAACATACAAAACACCGGATAAACCGCTTCCTATTTGGGTCGCAAGCCTTATTCTCTGTGCTTCCCCGCCTGATAGAGTTCCTGCCATTCTTGCGAGGGTAAGGTAATTTAGCCCGACATCCAGTAAAAACTTCAACCTTGCACGAATTTCATCCAAAATTTGTTTTGCAATTTGAATTTGGTAGTCGCTCAATTCTAAAAACAGTGAAGACACAAAATCGAATGCCTCGTCAATCGGCATAAGCGTAAATTCATAGATGTTTTTGCCTTTAATTTTAACTGCAAGCGGAAAGGGTTTTAATCTTGCTCCGCCGCATGTTGTGCAGGGCGTTGTTACAACATATTTCTGCAATTCGTTTGTCCAATATTCTCCATTTGAATTCAAACTCTCTTCATATTTTTTTCCCAGATAAGGAATTACTCCGGAAAATCTTGTGTACTGGGTTTCGTAGCGTCTTGTCATAAAATCTTTTACCCTGATTTTGATTAAATCGTTGTCAGAGCCGTATAGGATTATTTTTTGCTCATGTTCGGGCAGTTCTTCAAACGGTTTGTTTTTGTCAATTCCGTAGAATTCGCAGACCGAGCTGATTAAATCAGCGTAATACTGGTTGCTCGTCTTTGCCCAGGGGTAAATCGCCCCGTTTGCCAAAGATTTCTTTCTGTCGGGTATTACCAAGTTCGGGTCGACGACGTTGTCTGCTCCAAGGCCTGAACAGCGTTCACATGCCCCGTAAGGGTTGTTAAAACTAAAAATACGGGGTGCAAGTTCTTCAAAACTCAAGTTGCACCTTGCACAGGACAGTTTTTCAGAAAATATTATTTCATTATTACAAAATTCTCCATTACGTCTTGCTGAACTTGTTTCAGCACCGCAAGGCCGTTCGCTTATGCGACCCTGAAACGAGTTCAGGGTGACGTTTTTGTCGTTGGGAGAGTTTTGTACTTGAGTATCTCCAAGGTCCAAAATCATCATTCCGTCGGCTTTTTTCAGAGCAATTTGAACACTGTCGGCAATTCTTGATTTTGCACTTTCTTTGGCAACAATTCTGTCTACAATGACGTAAATCGTGTGTTTTTGAGTTTTTTCAAGCTTGATTTCGTCTTCATCCAAATTATAAATTTCATCGTCAACCTTGACACGGACAAAACCTTCTTGACGCAATTCTTCAAACGTTGACTGAAATTCACCTTTTCTCCCGCGAGCAATGGGGGCCATAATCTGAATTTTCGTGCCTTCCGGAAGCTTCATTATTTTGTCGACGATTTCGTCAATTGTTTGAGGCTTAATCTCATCTCCACACTCTGGGCAATAGGGGGTTCCGACCCGTGCGTAAAGAAGTCTGAGGTAATCATAAATTTCGGTAACTGTTCCGACTGTGGAACGAGGGTTGTTGCTTGTGGATTTTTGGTCGATTGAAATGGCGGGCGAAAGTCCCTCGATGTGTTCGACATTTGGCTTGTCCATTTGTCCCAAAAATTGACGTGCGTAGGTGGAAAGGCTTTCGACATAGCGTCTTTGGCCTTCCGCAAAAATGGTATCAAAGGCAAGGGAACTTTTTCCTGACCCCGAAACTCCCGTAAAAACGATTAATTCATTTTTAGGCAATTCCAACGAAATATTCTTTAAATTATGCTCCTTAGCCCCTGTTATGATAATTTTTTCATTCATAGCTATATTATTACATGTAAAAGGGAAAAGGAAAGAGAAAGTAGATAAAAAAATCGCAATTTACAAAACTAAATAAGGGATTTGTTAAATTTTATTTTTGTTGTATTATAAACATTAAGGTTACACTAGTCTGATAGGCTTTGCCCTAGTTTCAATTTTGTAACGTCATGCTGAATTTATTTCAGCATCGCAAGATTTTACGCCTGTGAGATCCTGAAACAAGTTCAGGATGACGTAGAAAGAAATGGGACTGTGTAGTCAGTTATTACAGTAAAATTATAAGGAGAAAGCCGATGCCGGTAGCGTCAATGATTGAACTTTTAGAAGCAGGTGTACACTTTGGTCACCAAACACAACGTTGGAACCCCAAAATGAAACCGTATATTTACGGGGCGAGAAACGGGATTTATGTATTAGATTTGAGAAAAACAACTGATTTGCTTGATGAAGCTTATGCTGTTGTCAGAGAATTTTCAGTCCGCAACAAAAACATTCTTTTTGTCGGAACAAAAAGACAGGCAGCTGATGTAATTGCTGAAGAAGCAACCAGAGCAGGTGCTTATTATATTAACAGAAGATGGCTCGGCGGTTTGCTGACAAACTTTGAAACAATTCGTTCACGTGTCAACAAACTGAGAGAACTTGAAGATTTTATCTCAAGCGGCCATATCGAAAAATTGCCTAAAAAAGAAGTTGCTCAACTTCAACGCCAGTTGGCAAAATTGAGCAAAACTTTGGGCGGAATAAAAGAAATGAGAGGTTTGCCTGATTTGATTTTTGTTGTCGACCAGCAAAAAGAATTAATCGCAATTCAAGAAGCTAACAAATTGAACATCCCTGTTATTTGTCTTGCCGATACAAACGCAAATCCTGACAATATTAATTACCTGATTCCGGGGAACGACGACGCAATCCGTTCAGTGAAATTGGTTGCCTCAAAATTGGCTGACGCCGTTTTGGAAGGAAAAGTGCTTAGAGAAAACAAAGCAGCTGAAACCGTTAAAATCGAAAAAATTAACGCGGAAGATGCCGGCGTTGTTGAAGAAGCCGCTGCCGAACCTAAAATTGAAGAAGTTGAGGCTAAAACTGAAGAAATTGCTGAAGTTAAGGAAGAAACAATAGAAGTTTAGTTGAGCGGTCGAATGGTTTAATGGTCGAATGGTTAAAAAACAAACCTTCAACTTTTCGACCTTTCAACTATAAATTAGAAAGGAAATAAAACAATGGATATAACAGCTCAAATGGTAAAAGAACTTCGTGATAAAACCGGTGCGGGTATGATGGACTGCAAAAAAGCACTTGTTGAATCTGAAGGCGATATGGAAAAAGCCATGGAAACATTAAGGCAAAAAGGGATTTTGTCTGCCGAAAAGAAAATGGGCAGAATTGCTGCTGAAGGGCTTGTTGCAACAAGCATAAAAAACAATAAAGGTGCAATGTTGGAACTTAACTGCGAAACTGATTTTGTGGCTAAAAACGAAGATTTTAAAGAACTTGCTCAAAAATTAGTAGAGGGCATCGCCGAAGGTGAGGCTAATACAGTTGAAGAACTTTTGGCAACAAATTGTCCTGTTCTCGGTAAAACAATCGAAGAAATGATTAAAGAAAAAATCGCTACAATCGGTGAAAAAATTACCGTCAGAAGATTTGAAAAATATGAAGGAAATCTTTCAACCTATGTTCACAACGGTAAAATCGGCGTAATGCTTGTTACTGATAAAGTTAATGCAGAAGCGGCAAAAGACGTTTGTTTGCACATTGCAAGCTCCGCTCCTGAATTCTTATCAAGTTCAGATATTCCTCAAAGTGTTAAGGATGAGGAAAAAAGAATTGAAATGGGTAAGGAAGATTTACAAAGTAAACCCGAAAACATCAGAGAAAAAATCGTTGAAGGCAGACTTCATAAAATTCTCGCTCAAAGATGTTTGCTGGAACAACCTTTTGTCAAAGAACCGTCTTTGTCTGTCCAACAGTACATTGAAGGCAAATTTTCAATAGTTAAGTTTGACAGATACGTTCTTGGCGAAGGGCTCGAAAAACGTTCAGAAAACTTCGCTGACGAAGTTATGAACCAAATAAAAGGTTAGTTAATAGGATGTAGGTTGGGTTTTCAACCCAACATCATAAAAACAGAAATAGGGGCGAAAATCAAAAGATTTTCGCCCTATTTGTCTATTTTAATTATTCCATTCAACCGAAGGAATGTCTCTGTGAAGATAATCCATGTTCCCATGTTTAATCACCCAATTTGAACACGAGCCACCATCTATCCACCCTGATGCATCTCCCGTCGAACTACAAAACCTCACATCGGCCCAATCTGCAGCATAGCCGACAACAACAGGTGCCCCTGCCTTATTAATAAGCTGTAAAACAAAAGTGTCAGACCCCCATTTATTTGGAGCTTTATTTCCATTGATATCAACATATAAAACGCCAGCGGCGTCTCCTGGTGACTGGAATAATATACTCGCACCATCTTGCAATCTAACTTTATATCCTATATTCCAGCTACCAAAACCGGTACCACGGACTCCCTTGAAACTATATAAAAAATCAGGAAAACAGCCAACGGTTTTTGGACAATCCTCAATAATCTTAAGATATGGTTTCAAGTAATTATAAACGTTTTGATCAGTACCCCAACCATCCGCAGTACCGTTTTCCATTGCCGCTAAAATATAAGCCTGCGAGAGGGTGGAATAAATTTTTTGGAATTGGGTCAGTAAAGATTTTTCCTGAAAATAGTTCATAACAGTCGGAATTGTCATGGTCGCAATCACACTGATTATCATCAGGGTTATTAAAATTTCAGGTAATGTAAAAGCCGCAAAATTTTTCTTTTCCATATTCAACCTCATTTCTATAAATAGAACATCTTGGTGCTATTTTAGCATTAATATTCTATTTATGCAACAAATTAACAAAGAAAATGAAAAAAACATAATAATAGCGTTGGGAAAGATTACGAAGGAACTCCGAGAAAAGCGAAATTTGTCGTTGAATATTTTTTCATTCGAAAATGACCTGCAAAAATCACTTGTAAGCAGAATTGAAAATGGAAAAAATGAACCCAAACTAATTTCTCTGTGGAAAATTTCAGAAGGTCTTGAAATTAAATTATCAGAATTAATTGGGTTACTTGAAGAAAATCTCGGCGAAGATTTCAAATTGAATTATTAGGCAGTAAAGGTTGAGTTTTCAACCCAAAAAGCAAACAAGCCTTGCGTCATTGCTGGGGAGTAAATGTTTTGACCAATACTAATTTAGCCACTCTCTCACGTATTTTGCCACGTTATCAAATCCTGTCAGTATCCCGAGGTCTTTGGGCTGAATTTTTTTGTGATAGAAAAGCACAGGAACGTATTCGCGTGTGTGGTCGGTACCTTTAACGGTCGGGTCGCAGCCGTGGTCTGCCGTAATTACGAGCAAATCTTCATCTTTTAAGTCGGAAATAATTTCGCCCAGATAAACGTCGATTTCTTCTAACGCCTGACCGTAGCCTTTTGCGTCGTTTCTGTGGCCGTAGAGCATATCGGTGTCGACGAGGTTGGTGAAAATTAGTGAGGAGTGAGACGTGAGACGTGAGACGTGAGAAGGATATTTTATTTTATCCAAATCCAACTCGCTTTTAACTGCTTTAAGCGTCAATTCAAGCCCTTCTTTGTTATTTCCGATGTGAATTGCGTGCGTTATGCCCGATTTTGCAAAAATATCTTCGATTTTTCCGATTGCGATCACTTCGCCGCCCGAGTTTTTAATTTCATTTAACAAAGTCGGACGTGGCGGAACAAGCGAAAAATCCCGTCTGTCTTTAGAAATCCTTGTCGGCTTTCCGTCGATTAATCTGTAAGGGCGTGCAATTACTCTTGAAATACCCCATTTATTTGTGATTTCACGTGCAATCCGGCACCAACTGTAAAGCGTTTCAAGCGGGATTAAGTCAACATCGACAGCTATTTGAAAAACGCTGTCGGCACTCGTATAGATAATCGGGAATTTTGTTTTTTGATGTTTTTCGTTCAAGTCTTCAATAATTTGGGTACCGCTGGCGGGATAATTGCCTAAAACTGCACCGCAACCTGTTTTTTCAATAAACTCATGGATTAATTCATTATTAAATCCGTCGGGGAAAGTCGCAAAAGGTTTATCCAAAACAAGTCCCGCGATTTCCCAATGGCCGGTTGTCGTGTCTTTGCCTTTTGATTTTTCAGCCATTGTGCCGTATTGGGCAAGCGGGTTTGAAACTCTGTTTATTCCACAAAATTCCTGAATATTCCCGAGGCCGAGTCTTTCCATATTAGGCAAATTTAAGCCGCCGCAAAATTTGGCAACATTTCTGAGGGTATTGCACTCATAAACGTCGTTATAATCAGTGCAATCCGGCATTGCACCTATTCCCATGGAATCTATTACTATTATTATTGCTCTTTTCATATTTTACCTTATGACGGTGGGTTAGGGAACCCACCCACTATAATTGCCCGCTTTATTAACATTTTTTTTCTTTTAATATAGGTTTTGCTTCTAATTTAAATCCTAAATTTAAAACAATTTTAAATAATGTGTTTAGATTTGGGACAGCCTTAGAGTTAAAAATTCTATAAAGATGTTCTCGGTTGATTTCTGCTACTTTGGAAAAGTCAATAACACTTCCTTGTGCTTTTACAAGTCTTTTTATTGAAAGTGCTAATGCATCTGAATCCAAGTCTTTTGAATATTCATTCAGGGCACTATTTAAATATTCAGTGGCAAAATCCTTATCCGAGCCTAAACGTGAAATTATATAATCATCAAATTTTTGATTTTTCATCTTGAAGTCCTTTCTTTGTATTTTTTTGGTCTTTTCCCTGTTTGTTGTGTGTAAATTTCAATAATTTTCATATCTATATTGTAGCTAAAAAACTACATTTTGTCAAGTGTTCTGTTCACCTTTTCCTTTTCCCTTTTTTATGGTTTAATTGTAATGTAGATTAAACTAAAAAAAGGAATAACAAATGCAAGCACGAAGAGCCGCAAGGGAATTGGCATTGATATTATTTTCTCAATTTGATAAAAAAATTACCGCTTATACAAAGGAAGATTTTGAGGATATAATTCTCAAATCGGTAAGAATTTTGACGAACAACGCAAGCGATGACTTGAAATTGACGGTCGGGGCGTTGCTTAATACCAGAGAATACATAGAAAACTATGAAACTGACTATGAAGAGAATGCTCAAAGGCCGATTGGGGTTCCGAATGTGTCTGTCCCGATTCCAATGACCTCTGATATGGCAGCAAAAATTGACGAGATGATTGAAATAGCCGAAAAAGCACTCGTGGCACTTGAAATCGCCGAATTTGCAACTCTCGAAAGCCAGAATGATGTTAAAAATTATGCCGTAGTAATCGCAGAAAACTTTAAAAAGAATTCAAAAACAGTTGATGAACAAATCCAAAAATTTGCTAAAGGATGGGACATTGACAGACTTGTCAAAATAGACAAAGACATTTTGCGTATAGCCATTATTGAACTCTTATACGTGAAAGATGCACCAATGAAGGTTGTCGTTGACGAGGCACTTGAGTTGGCAAAAAAATATTCAACTGATGAAAGTTCATCTTTCATCAACGGAATTTTGGCAAAAGTTATTGTTGAAAATGGGATTAAGGGTTAAATGTGAGTAAATGTTTAACTTTTTCGGCATAAAGGTTGATAAACTAAAACAAACTGTTTCAAAAACAACTGAAACCCTTGTCGATAATGTTGTCCGGAATGTTGAAGAAAAGGCCGAATTTTCAGAATTTGTACTCGATGATATGGAAGATTTGCTTATCAGGGCCGATTTGGGTGTAAATTATGCATCCGAACTTGTCGAAAAATTGAGAAATCAGGATAAGATTAAACCGTCTGAAGTTAAAAATTACCTAAAAATCGAGTTTTTGAATACCTTATCGGCTGCCGGTGACACGAAGTTAAACTATAAAGAAAACGGCTTGAACATTTATTTCATTTCAGGCGTAAACGGCGTCGGGAAAACGACCTTAATCGGGAAGCTTGCATACAGGTTTAAACTTGACGGGAAAAAAGTTTTAATAGCAGCGGGCGATACGTTTCGTGCAGCGGCAGAAGAACAGCTTGACATCTGGTCTAAAAGAGCCGGTGCCGACATTGTAAGACGTGACAAGGCAGACCCTGCTTCTGTTGTATATGAAGCGATACAAAGGGCAAGAATCGAAAAATATGACGTGATTTTGGTTGACACGGCGGGAAGATTGCAAAATAAATACAATTTAATGGAAGAATTATCCAAGATTAAGGCTGTAATTGACAAAAATGCGTCTGATTCTTTAATGGAATGTATTTTAGTACTTGATGCAAACACGGGTCAGAACGGACTCCAGCAGGCGAAGGTTTTTCAAGAGGCTATAAATTTAACTTCCGTTGCTTTGACTAAGCTTGACGGTTCAGCAAAAGGTGCAATTGTGCTTGCAATTGCAAAAGAACTTAAATTGCCGGTGAAATTAATCGGCGTCGGCGAAAAGATGGAAGATTTGAAAGACTTCAGCCCAACTGATTTTATAAATGCATTGTTTGCATAGTGAATTGAATAAAAACAAATTGTAATGATTTGACAAAGTGTAATTTCAATAATATACTTGATTTGAGTTACTAATGAAAAGGCCTATGTATATGGATTTTTTGCAAAAATTAATTTCAAAAGAATTCTATTTACCGCTTAATGTCTATCGGTCACTGGCTTTTACCCTTGCTGAAGTACTGATTGTACTTGGCATAGTCGGAATTGTGGCTGAACTTACAATTTCGACGTTGGTGGCGAATACGCAAAAGCAGATTTATGTTACGAGTTTTAAAAAAGCTTATACTAACTGGAATCAGGCACTTGTACAAATGGCGGCTGATGCCGGTTGTATCGGTGATTTGAGTTGTTTCTTTGATTCATCCGATTTAAAAACAATGGGTGATAAAATAGTTGCTTATTTTAGGGTTGCAAAAAATTGTGATACCACTAAACATGGCTGTTGGGCAGATATAAATTCACAATATATTGATGGAAGTGCTCCATCCAGTGGAAATGATTCTACTGGCCTCTATTACAGTTTTATAACGGCAGATGGTATGGCAATTAATCTTTACGATGCATATCAAGGTTGTAGCAATGCTTCAAATGGTTTATTAAAAAAAGGGTGTATGAGTATTGTTAGAATTGATGTCAATGGGCTCAAAAAACCTAATGTTCAAGGTCGCGATATATTCACCCTTACGATTGATAATACACTAGGGCCTGTTTTATATCCTTACGGTGGGACTAAACTTAATGCCTGGCAAAATAACTTGTGTAATTATGGATATAACGGCGGAACAGACAAATCTGGGAGTTCTTGTGCGGGACGCATCATAGACCAAGGTTGGCAGATGAACTATTGAAGTAGAAAAAGAGGAAAGAAACTTAAACTTTGCCTCTCTGCGTCTTTGCATCTAAAAAGCCATACATACATTTCTCTAGCCTTTCAACTTTTTTCTAATTCGGCCAGTTTTTTATATAGTTCGACTTCTTTGTCGGACAGCTTTTTAGGGATTGCGATTTTTATTTTCGCTTTCAAGTCGCCGAAACCACCGTCTTTTTTGGGTAAACCGAGTGATTTCAGCCTCAGAGTTCCGGAAGAAGTTCCGGCCGGAATTTTTATCCCGATGTTTCCGTGAAGAGTTTTAATGTCTTTTTTACAGCCCAAAACAGCCTGAGATGGCGTAATCTCAACCTCTTTTGTTAAATTCACACCCTCAACCTGATATTCTGAGTCTTTAATGTTAATTTTGAAATACAAATCGCCCTTGTTTCCACGGTTGTCGGTTTTCCCTTCTCCTTTTAGACGAATTTTCTGCCCCTCTTTTACTTCCGGCGGCAATTTTACATTCACCGATTTTTGCTCTGAAACTATTCCTGTTCCGCCACAGTGAGAGCAAAATCCTCCGCTTTGAGAACAATATGGGCATTTCTCCAAAACTTTAAACCGAACTAAAATGGGTTTTTTGCTGAATAAATCTTTGGCACTTACATTCAAAGTCTGATTTATATCCAAATCAGCCGGCCTTGCTTGAGGAGCCTGCCGGGGCTGTCTTTGAGCCTGCCCGAAATCAAAATTCTCGTACATATTGCTTCTGCGTGAGCTTGATTGTCTTGTTTGACGCCCTTGACCTGACATCATATCGCCAAAAAGTGAACCAAAAAAGTCGGAAAATCCCCCTAAGTCCTCAAACCCGAAACTTTGAGTTGTACCGCCTTGCCCAAAATTGAAGTTGAAATTTTCATAACCCGGAGGCGGTGTGAAATTGGCTCCATCTTGCCAGTTTGCACCCAAACTGTCATACCTTTGGCGTTTCGTTTTGTCAGACAAAACTTCATAAGCTTCGTTCAGGTCTTTGAACTTTTGTTCGGCCTCGTTTGTTTTGTTTACATCAGGGTGAAATTTTCTTGCAAGCTTGCGATAGGCTGATTTAATTTCAGCCGCCGTCGCTTCGCGTTTAACGCCCAGAATTTCGTAGTAGTCCTTGTATTGCATAATATTATAATAATACAAAAATTCACAGTTTAGGGAATAATTAATTATTTTTTTATATGTTAAAATAGTTTTATGAAGAAATTTAGTGCAAAAGTTGTCGTCAAAATGAAACCGAATATCAAAGACGTTAAGGGCCTGACTTTGAAACGTGCGGTTGAAAGCTTTATTCCGATTGAAAATCTTTCATGTAACGTTGGCGGTTACTATTTTTTTAAATTTAGTGCAAATAACGAGATTGAGGCATTAAAGACGGTCGAAAAAATTGCACGGGAAATTTTGTCAAATGAGGTTATTGAAACCTACGAGATTAGGACCTTAGAAGAGATTTATGAATAGTTTAAAAGTTGGGATAATTGTATTTTTGGGGACAAATTGTGAGCAGGATACCAGGCGTGCCTGTGAATTTTTTGGCTGGGATGCCGAATACATAAGGCAGGATGATAAAATCGAAAAAAAATATGATTTAATTTTTATTCCGGGCGGTTTTTCTTATGGCGATCATATTTCGTCGGGGAGGATTGCAAAATTGTCACCGGCCGTCAAATCTTTGCCGGTCGGAAAAACAATGATTGTGGGAATTTGTAACGGGTTTCAAATCCTTTGTGAGGCTAAATTGCTCTCAGGGGCTTTGCTCGACAACCAAAATATAAAATTTATTTCAAAAGTTGCCGATTTGGATTTTTGCAATGAACAGATTTCGCTCCCGATTGCACACCATCAGGGAAATTACACGGACGATAATATTGACAAAAATCAGATATTAATGACCTACCAAAATAATGAAAACGGCTCCGATATGTCTATTGCCGGAATTTATGACAGAAAAAACAAAATAATCGGGATGATGCCGCATCCTGAGCGGGCGATTTGGGACGAATTGGGACTGACTGACGGCAGAAAGGTGTTTGAGTTTGTTAAAAACCAAATTTAATTGTTTTATAACCGAAAACGAGTTTGAATACGTTAAAAATAAGTTGGGCCGCGAACCCAACGATTTCGAGCTGTACCTTTTCAGTGCTGCGTATTCCGAACACTGCTCCTATAAACATTCAAGAGAACTTCTAAAACTTTTGCCGCGGGAGGGGGCAATTTTTCCGCATGAAAATGCAGGCGGAATTGAAATCGGCGAACACGCCATTCTTTTCAAAATGGAATCCCACAATCACCCTTGTGCGGTTGAGCCGTTTAATGGTGCGGCAACGGGAGTCGGCGGGATTATAAGGGATGTTTTGGCTATGAACGCCCGTCCGATAGCCCTTTGTAATTCACTGAAATTTGGGACAAATAAGAAATTTTTGAATGGTGTAGTTGAAGGAATTTCTGTCTATGGAAACTCAATCGGCACTCCGACTGTTTCGACAGAAGTTTTGCTTGATGATTGTTTCAGCGAAAATCCGCTTGTTAACGTCACGGCAATCGGCTTGGCTAAAAAATCCGATATATTGACATCAAACACAGCAAAAGGCGGCTTGAAATTGGTTCTGGTTGGCTCTGCTACGATGCGTGACGGTATGGGAGGGGCTGCATTTGCTTCAAAAAAACTTTCCGACGAAAAAGCAGAAGATAAAATTTCAATTCAAATTGCCAACCCTTTTGAGAAAAAAAAGTTAATAGAAGCGTGTTTGGATATTTTCTCAAAAAAACTGGTTGTATCCTGTCAGGATTGCGGAGCAGCAGGTATTTTATCCTCGACAAGCGAAGTGGCGTACAAAAGCAATTGCGGGGTCGAAATCGACCTTAGCAAAATCCACATAGGCGATAAATCAATCAGGGACTTTGAAATAATGCTCTCTGAAACTCAAGAGAGAATGCTTTTTGTGGTTGAAGAAGAAAAAATTCCTGAAATCGCACGAATTTTGACAAAATTTCAGCTTGAATACTCAATTATCGGCGAAACAATCCAAAATAAAAAGTATTTAGTGAAAAATGGGGATAAAATTTTAGCGGATTTGCCGACGGAGTTACTGGTAACTCCGCCAAAAGTAGAACTTAATTTTGGGGGAACGAATAATGTTGTCGGGCAGGTATGTCCGACCTACTCTTCACCTTTCACCCTTCACTCCTCACTTATTTATGAACAATATGACCATACAGTCGGTGCAAGAACGCAATATCAGCCCGCTGCTAACCCTCAATTCAATTCACTTTGGATTTGGGAGGAAAATTGTTTTCTGGGAGTTTATACTTTTTCTGCCGTAATTCAAGAGAGGCCGTTTGAAGAGGTTTATGAAGCGATTTTGGCTGCGTCAAAATCGCTTCATAAGCAAGGATTTGAGCCTGCGGGAATTACAAATTGTCTTAATTTTGCAAATCCGGAAATTCCGCCTACAATGCATGAATTTAAAGAAACAATTTTGGCTATAAAAAAGGCCTGCGAGGAGCTGAAAATTCCGGTTTGCTCGGGCAATGTGTCATTTTACAATGAGTATTCAGGCGGAAAAATCAAAAACACGCCGACGTTTACAATGCTGGGGATTAAGTATTCAAAGAGCTAAAAGCATTATCAACAACTTCTTGCACGGAAAAGTCTTTTGCGTCACCTTTTGTCGCAAGATGAAGCAAGTATTCAATATTCCCCGATGGCCCCTTAATTGAGGAAAAAGTCAAATCTAACACTTTATAGGCAAGATTTTGGGCAAATTCTATCACACGATTTATTACATTGACATGAACTTTTTTATCTTTTACCACTCCGCCTTTATCGACAAGGTCTTTGCCTGCTTCAAACTGGGGTTTGATAAGGCAAATAAGTTCGTGAAAATCGGGGTTTAAAAGTTTTTTCAGGTTTGGCAAAACTTTTTCGATTGAAATAAACGACAAATCCATCACAAGCAAGTCGGCGACCTCGTCATCTTGAGAATAAATATCGCTAAATCCGCAGTTTTTAATGTTTGTACGTTCAATCACCTTAACTCGTCCGTCACTTCTGATTTTCCAGGCCAATTGTCCGTATCCGACGTCAACGGCATAAATTTTTTTCGCTCCGTTCTGCAATAAACAGTCTGAAAATCCGCCGGTTGAGGCTCCTGCATCTAAGCAAATTCTGTCTTTAATTTTTACCTCAAAGGTTTTGAGTGCTTTTTCAAGTTTAAATCCGCCCCTTGAAACATAAGGCATTGTTTTTACTTCAACTTCAAGTTTTTTCTCAGGGTCAATTTGAAATCCTGATTTTGTGATAACCTCGTCGTTAATTTTTACACTTCCGGACAAAATTGCGGCGGACGCTTTGCTTTTGTTGTCAAAGTAACCCAAATCAAAGAGAATTTTGTCTAATCTTTCCTTTTTCAAATCCCAAAAACCTTTCTTGCATTTTGAGTTGTGGACTCAGCGACTTCATTAAACGAAATCCCCCTCAATTGTGCGATTTTTTCAGCCGCAAATTTTACGTAAGCCGGTTCATTCCTCTCTCCCCGGTGAGGTTCCGGCGTCAGAAAAGGAGCATCTGTTTCAAGCAAAAGATATTCGAGCGGAATTTTTTGGGCGATTTCGTGAACTTTTTTGGCGTTCTTAAAGGTTACTACCCCGCCCAGTGCAATATAAAACCCACTTTTAATACACTCATTTGCAAATTCCAAACTCCCCGAAAAACAGTGCATAATAACGGGAATTTCGCCATTAATATTTTCCGTCAAAATGTCAAAGCAATCTTTATGTGCTTCCCTGTCATGGATTATGAGGGGCTTTTTTAAAGACTTTGCAATTTCTATCTGCTTTAAAAAAGCCCTTTTTTGCTCGTCAATAAATGTTTTATCCCAATGATAATCAAGCCCGCATTCGCCGATTGCAACAACTTTTTTATCACCGGCAAGCTGAATAATCTTATCAAAATCTTCGTCCTTTGCATCTTTTGCCTCTGTCGGATGAATTCCCAAGGCACAGTAAACATTTTCATATTTGTTGGAAACTTCAATAACTTTTTCAAAAGAATTTCTGTCAACGGAAGGGACAATTATTTTTTCAACGCCAAAACTTTGGGCATTTGAAACAACCGCATCTAAATCCTCAAATTCCGGCATATCTATGTGTGAATGAGTATCGACCAGCCCGTAAGTCTTCATTGAGAAATCTCTTCAATAACGCTGTTGTGGGTACTCGGGCTAAATCCTCTGCACGAATTCCACAAAAGAGTCGGAATGGCACTGTTGGGAGTATTTGCGAATTCTTTATTGCAAAAACCTTTGACCATGTTTGTTGAACCGTCGATATTGGGTTTGAAATTCGAACAACACTGGCAAATTTTTAATACAAACCCGTAATCCGAGAGCTTTGTTGTTAATTCTGCTATTGCATCAACCATCCGGAGATGCGTGGAAGTCGTAAATTTCTTTTTCTTGAACATAAATCGAACCTTTGCCAGACCGTTTTCGGAGATTAATTCAAGTTTGCAGACGATATTATTTCTGCCGTCTGTTACAGCAACATCAACGGTCAATTTCTCTGTATTGGCGGCAAAATCTCTTTTCCCTGTAATTTTATTTTTAATTTTTCGGTAAAGCGGGAAGTTCTTAAAAATGTGGCCGAGTGAGTACAACGGGTACAAGAAAAGGTATATAAAATCTTTTGAATACAATTTTGAATTCAAGAGGCTTATTGAAAATCCGAGGATAAGCACCACAAAAGAAATCAAAACCGTTGAAAAGTCGGCCATAAAATAATATTTATAAGCGTTTTGCAGTAAGTAAATGTAAATAAGGATTACCAGCAGTGCATTTGGCGTCAAAAGTGACATCACGTGTTCATTAAAGGCCAAGTTTTTTGTCCAAATCTGAGTAAAACAATTTTTAAACAAAGAAAGTCTGGCACTTAAAGAAGGGATTCTCAAATTGAACTCGTCAACATTTATATAGGTTTTTATGTTCGGGTTGAAAACGCATTTAAAACCTATTTTTGACAAAAGCAAGCTGTATTTTAATTCCGTATTTATGTTTTGGAAATCTATGCAGCCGATTTTTTCCATCAAATCCTGACGCATAACCAGTATATCGGAATCTATTATTGTCGCTAAGCCCATCAGGGAGCGGCTCTTCTGAAGAAAATTTGTATAATATTTGTGGAATGTAACTTTTATTTTTTGTCTTAAATTAAGATTTTCGCCTACAAGAATAGTGGAACCGCTTATGACCGGAGAATCAATGAGGGCGGAATTTATTGAGGATAAAAAGTCTTTTTCTACATATCTTGAGGCATCTAAAAATACGTAGGCATTGCAGTTTTGAACGGCAGATAATTTTTCAAGCAAAATTGAAATGGCCTGATCTTTGCCTACCGTGTCCTGATCCTTGATATTAAACACCTGAATAAAATTATCATTTACAAAAAGTTTCTCGGAATTATCACTGCAATTATCCAGAATGGCATAGGTAGAAAAGCTTTCCATCGGAAAATCCTGAGTTTTCAGCTGTTTTACCAAATTTTCCAGACTGACTTCGTTGTTGTGCGAATATATAACGACGCATAGATTATTTTTGTAGCCCATTGTATTGTATTTTTGCTGGATGCGAAACTTTCTGTCATTCAAATTTTTAACGGCCAAAACAAAAAAGCAGACCGAATAAATTGCGACATAAATATATAACAGGTTTAAAATTAATTCCATACCATACCCTCACTTAAAATTCTATTAGAAAACAAACATAAATTCCACAAAAAATTAAAAAATGTAATATTAATAAATATTTTGTATCCATGCCATAAAATTTATGAGATACTTAGAGATAGAAAATAAGGAGAGAAAAATGACAGAATTTGTTTATATGGATGGAAAATACGTTGAAAAAGAAAAAGCTTCTCTTCCGGTTATGACGCATGCATTTTTATACGGAACATCTGTTTTCGAGGGAGTACGTGCTTATTATAATCCCGAAGAAAAGCAGTTATACGCTTTCAGAGTTCCGGAACACTTTGAAAGACTGTTGAGAAGTGCAAAAATTATGCGTATGGACCCGAAAAACACAGTCAAAGAATTTTGTGAAATAACCAAAAAATTACTTCAAAAAAATAACTACACCCAAGATACTTACTTGAGGCCGACTTTGTACAAATCGGCACAAAAAATCGGCCCATCACTGATTAACAATCCCGATTCATTTTTAATATTTACCCTTCCGATGGGCGAATATATTGATATTTCAAAAGGTCTGAAAGTCTGCGTTTCAAATTGGCGTAGGAACAGCGATAATGCAATTCCCCCACGTGCAAAGGTTTCAGGTGCTTATGCTAACACTGCTCTGATTATTTCCGATGCAAGATTGGCCGGATTTGATGATGCGATTGCACTTTCCGAAGACGGAACCGTTACGGAAGGTTCGGCAATGAACCTGTTTCTGGTCATGGACGGAAAACTTGTTACAACAAATACAACCGACAATATTTTACAGGGGGTTACAAGAAACACGATTATACAACTGGCTAAAGAAGTTATGGGACTTGAAGTCGTGGAAAGGGTAATCGACAGAACAGAGCTTTACGTCGCCGATGAGGCGTTTTACTGCGGAACAGGTGCCCAGGTAAGCCCGATTGTAAGTGTTGACAACAGAAATTTGGGCGACGGAAAAGTCGGCCCTATCTCTCTTAAATTACAAAAACTTTACTTTGACGTTGTCAAAGGCCGTGTTCCTGAATATAGAAAATGGTGTATGCCTATTTATGATTAGTTTTTTCGGACTTTGTGTACAAAATCTGATATCAAGCATCAAGTACCTGTTTTCCAGACAAGTGCGGTTTTCAAGTGTGATTTCACAGGCTGCGGCGATAAGTTATGATTCTCTGACAATATCTTTGATAATTGTTTTCATAGCGGCGGCGGTAATTGCGATACAGGTTTCAAAACAATTTTTGATGTCAGGAGCGGACAGCTACATCGGCGGAACGATTACTATTATTATAATAAGAGAAATAGCACCGGGCTTTGCCGCACTTGCAATAGGTGCAAGGGCGGGAACGGCGATTAGTGCTGAAATAGCCAACATGCAGGTTACTTCTCAGGTCGATGCGATAAAAACATTAAAAGTAGACCCCGTTGGGTATTACTTCACTCCAAGGCTTATTGCGGCGGGTATTACCGTGCCGATGGTAGTTTTAGTCGCTGAATTAATAGGTATTGTCGGCGGAATGTTTGTCTGCTTTTTAACCATAAATTTACACCCTCAAAGATACATAAATTCCGTTTGGCTTTGGCTAAATACCAGAGATATTTATATAAGCCTTCTGAAAGCGTTTGTTTTCGGGATTGTCATTTCTCTTGTCTGTGCAACTCAGGGTTACACGACGCAGGGCGGTGCCAAAGAAGTCGGAATATCAACGACGCAGGCTGCAATAAAGTCCACAGTTTATATGCTGATTGCGGATTTTGTCATTAATTTGATTTATTATCTCTAAGAATTGCTGCTGCTATCGCTACTGCCGCTGTTCATGTATTTATAGTCAAGAAGGCTTGACGAATTTGCAGAATTGGAAGTATCATCGCCGTAAAATACGGACATATTTGTTGCCGCCCTATTCGCAAATTCAGTCTTTTTCTTTTCCATGGCAGAAGTCAATTTATAGGCAGAAATTTCTGCGGTAGTTACTTTGCCGTCACCGTTTGTGTCTATATCTGAAAAATGTTCCAAAACTTGACTTAGAGCATCACCCGATAAGCCCGAAGCAGCTCCTAGCTGGGTCAGTTGTGCCGCAGTAAGCCCCTGAGAGGATATTTGGTTTGTCAAATTGGAAAGTTCTGCCGAACTTAAAACACCATTTTTGTCAGTATCCAAAGATGAAAAATTTGTTTGGATATAAGATGCAAAGGTTTGGTTTAATGATGATGTAAGACTGGTGTTTGACATAGCCGCTGCAATATTGGTGGGTGTTACCTGATTTGAATACGCATTGGAAATCAGCGAATATGTGCTTGTTAGCCCTGAATAAATTCCCGCAAACAGGGATGATCCGTTTAATGTGCTCATATTATCTCCTTTTTTATTATTATCTTAATGATAATTCGCAGAAAATCAACCATTCATTTAGTGGAAATTCAGCAACCGTTAACATAACTTAATATTTCACCAAGTTTTTGTAAATTTTACCCGCTTATATTTGTTTATATAAATATAAGGTATGGTTATACAGATTTTTGGGGGTCAAATGGGTAACGGTATAAGCGATATAGCTTTTAATGGCGGATATAATGTTAATCAATATTCAAGGGATATGGAGAATGTTGCCAAATATGCTTTGGGAGCCACTCTTATTGAACAAGAAGAAGGACCTTTCTCAGGAATGGGTTCAATGCTCGTGTTTGGCCTTGGTATTGAAGGATTCAAGGGTATCAGCTGGTTAAATAAATCTTATAAAAACGCTATGCCGGTTGGTTTTGAAAACTTAGCTAAAGATGAACTTAAATTGGCTAAGAAAATGGCAAATCCTTTACGCAATGGCGGATGGAAGACAGCTGAAGGTTATACTGCAGCTTCTAATAATATAAAAAGTGCTTGGGCTGCTTATGCAACGAAAGCAAATGAACAAACTGAAGCATTCAAGGCCGCCGGCGGTTTTAAAAGTGTTGACGCATATAAGCTAGCATTAACAAATCAAAGAGTAAAATCAATTACTGATATGATTCCAACTGCTGAAAAAATGGCTAAGTTGAGTCCTAAAACTCAAGCAGTTTATACAAGAGTTCAAAGGGCAATAAAACTTGTAAGTGAAAATCCTTCACACAAAGAGTTATTAATGAAAGTTGCAAATAAACAACTGGCTAACGCAAATTATTTGGCTCACGTAGAAACCGCAAAAACAGCAACCGGATTTTTTGCTAAGCTGAAAAATTGTATGGGTATTACAACAATAGGCGGATGGGTTAAGAAATTAGCAAAGAAATCTCCTACAACCGCAAAACTTTTGAAATACGGTAAAGGAAATGGTGCATTTTTAGCAATTATGGGTGCAATAGAATTATTCACTCAGGTAATTCCTTCTTTCTCTCAATTGGGAGCAGGAAAAGGTACGAAACAACTCGCTAAATCAACCGCCAAAACTGTTGCAAACGTAGGGGGATGGGTTGCAGGTGCGGCTTTAGGTGCTAAGGCAGGTGCAATAATCGGTACTCCATTCGGTGGCCCTATCGGAACGCTTGTTGGCGGGCTAATCGGTGCAGCTTGCGGCGTAATCGGCGGGTTTATCGGCTCTTGGGCGGCGACAAAAGCAACTGAAAAAATCGTTGGTAAAAACGAATTAGATATAGCAAAAGAAAAACAGGCAGAGGAAATAACTCAAGAAGCAAGAAAAAATCCGGAAGCAGCTAAGCAATTGATGGCAGCTGCAGAACAAAAGCTTCAATCGGAAGGAAAAGAATCAGAAGACGCAAAAATAGCTTTCGGGAGTCTGCAAAACTTAGTCAAATTTGCTCAAACTCAAGCAAATGAAAAGAAAACAGAAAATAAATCCGCACAGGATAACACAAGCTTAACCGGAAATGCGGCAACAAATCTCTTCGCTGCAGGTTCAAAATCAGCTTCAGGCCAAATGGATTACATGAACGAAGACTTTATGGCTTTGGGTGCAGGATTAGTTTAATAAAGATAAGTAAAGTAGGTTGGGTTTTCCAACCCAACAACAAGGAATTAATGATACCTTGACTGCAATTGGTATTACCAGTAACAACCGCTTTCAACTTTTGCAAAGCCTTTAGGAATTTCACTTTGAGAAGGGCGAACCCAATGTTCGTTATACATTCCCAAGTCATCCCATCTTTTACCTTTAATGCCGAACAGTATTTGTACTGATCCTCCAACGTGGACTGCCTTTTTGCCGAGTGTTTTGCAATAATGGGCAAGGAAAATTCCATAGGCTCCCGCACCTATTAATGCAACATCAAAATCTGTAGTTCTGATTTGCTCCTTCATATAATCCAAGGCTTCAAACCAGGTTTTGAAGGGTAAATCTTTTTTTTCGTCAGCAATGCTTTGAACTGCTTTGATTGTTTTTAAATCAAAATCCGGCAAAGTATCAGGATTATCAAACAATAAATGCCTTTTTTCGTACTGCGATTTTATTGTTTCTGCAAAAGGATTAATGACAAGGACCTTTTTGCCTTTTAAGTACCGGCTCCAGGGATTTTCAAAAATACCGCAGATTGAAGCCATCTCTATAATTCTGATATTTGGGCAATATTTTTCAACAGCTTCAAACTCTTCATCATAATGATTTACGCCCAAAACATCAATATCTTTGGTTATTTCAATCATTTCACCGGCAAATCTGGAAAGCATGTAGTCTGTTATCGGAAAGAAACCCGCATTTGTGTACATTGGTTCAGTGTTTTCGAAATGGAACTTGCGTTTTTTGTTTCTTATAAGCTGCCCCATTATCCCGAGTTCAAGTGTACCATAGCGGCAAATTAAAGAAGATTTGTTTTTACACAACTCGTTATAAATAACGTCCGCACCATCTTGCCCCATATAAACATGTTTGTCCCCATAGGCCATTCTTCTACGCATCTCATAATATTCAGCCGGCAACGGTTCACCCAAAAGATTATGTCTTATAATCTTTCTCCACCTGCTCAATGGAATACAGATTAGCAAACAATTTACTATAAATTTTTTCAATATTAACCCCCTGATTAACTTTAGCAAATCTAAACAGACCTTAATATAATAACATGAACAATATTACAATATTAAGGCTGTCTATTTTTATAAAAGAGGATGCGGAAAAAGTCTAAAAATGCCATTTTTCCGCAAGCTCAAAAGTTATGATTTAACGTTCAATTGGGTTCCGCTTGGAGGTTGAGGCAGGGTAATTCCGTTTTGTGCAGCATAAGCTTCAACGGCCTCTTTGCCTTCTTTTATGACGTCCGTAGGGATTCCCAAATTTGTTAATTGGGCTTCAAAATCTTCTTTAACCTTGTCGCTTGCACCATTAATGGGTTGGGTTTGCGATGTTTCGTCGGTTTGCTTAACTTGAAGTGAGGTCAAGTCGATTGCATTTTCCTGAGCATACTTTTCAATTGCGTCTTCGCCCTGATTGATGATGTCTTCAGGAATGCCTAAATCTTTTAGTTTTTGATTAACATCCCATTTGTCAAGTGTTTGGCCTTCTGCATTTGTAATTGCATAAATACTGAAATCGCTCATAATATTTCTCCTTATTTAACATGCCGTGTTTATATTATATATAAGTATTTTAAATTTATCAAATTTCAAGTTTGTATATAATTGTTATATAACTTAATTTTTTTATTGTAAAGTTTTTGTAAGATATTAATATGGTATAATCGACTTATGGACAATAAACGTATAAAACCTTTGGAAGTAAAATTTTATTCAACTATGACAGGTAAAATGCCTGTTGCTGATTGGTTAAACGAATTTTCAGAAAAAGACCAAAAAGTTATTGGTAAAGACATAAAAACCATACAATTAGGTTATCCTTTAGGAATGCCTTTAGTGAGAGCTTTGTCAAATACAGGCGGACTTAAAGAAATCAGATGTAATATCTCAAATGGGCGAATTGCAAGAATTATTTTTTACGTAGAAAATGATATAATATATCTTTTGCATGGCTTTATAAAGAAAACCCAAAAGACACCTAAAAATGATTTATCATTAGCCATAAAAAGACATAAAGATTTATGCGAATGATATAATAAGCCTTTTATTTAAAAACTTTGTTACTTTTTCAACTGTTTTTAGAGTAATTGAGGTATTATTAGGATTAAGAATTCTATTAACGGCGGCTCTTGATGTTTTAAGCTCTTTGGCTAAGTTATCTAAGGATATTTTTTCACGTTTTATTTTTTCTTGAAGAGCGAAAGCCAATACTCTTTTTATAGCTACAGCCTCACATTCTTCAAGTATTCCTTTTTCTTGAAGAAAATCATCAAAATTACTGCCTATATGTTTTTCGTTTACCATTGTTCTTACCTCTCGTATGTTACTATCTATATTGTATCATTTTTGATACGTAAAGTCAAGTGTCCGAATTAATAAATCTATATACTTAATTAAATTAGTACGCAGCCCGAATTATCCCCGGATTAAGAAATGTAAGGATTTAAATTTTTATTAGACAGTAAAAAAGCCAAAGTTCCTTCGCCCTCAGCTCGCTCCCGCTCGAACCTGACAAGACTTCGTCTTGTGGTTCTTCTCCCATAAACAAGAGATTTTAGATTTATACCAAAAGGTATAAATCTAAAATCTGGGCTTGGTGGGATTCGAACCCACGACCAAAAGATTAAGAGTCTTCTGCTCTACCAGCTGAGCCACAAGCCCATGAGTCTATTATATTACAAAAAAAACGAATTTTGCAAGAGAGTCTGTGGAAATTTTTCACAGAACATGCAAAAAAGGCAATTTTTTCCCGCAAAAATACTTTATATAAATACGGGGAATATTATGGAGATTTATATTTAATGACAGCAACGGTAAACACTAACTATGGGCTTGAAAGTATCCCTTTGGGGCATTATCCGCCATTATCCGGTGATACTTCAAATAATGCGGCCTTGTCCGCCTCTTCCATATGGAGCGGGGTGAATAATGCCAATTTTGCCGCTTCGCCTCAACCTGATTTTTTTAGAATGCTGATGACAATGCTTAATCCGGATTTGATGTCCTGCATTATGTTTTCAAATACATTGAACGATTTTGATAAATTTTTGCTTAATCCGTTTACATTTAATACAAGATTTAATACAAAAACGAATTTGCCGGCACTAAAAAATGTTTATAACCCAGAACTTGCAAATTCGCTGGCAAATATTGCAAACCAAAATGCGGCAAGAACCGATACGGTTGGAAAATGTTATAAAACGGTTAAGGATACACTAAAGCGTGCCAACCTAAATAATGGGGAAATAGCTGGCGGTTCGGCTTTTCAAGCCGACGGCATCCTTTCAAAACATAAGAATTTTAAAGAAGTGGCGGTATCGAGAGGTGATTTAAAGAATTTACCTGCCGGCTGCGTAGTTGTATGGCAAGCAAGTGCGGGCCATCCGCATGGGCATATTGCCGTAACTCTTGGCGACGGAAAAGAAGCGAGCGACCACATTCAAAATATCGCCGTCAGAAACGCAGATTTTTCAGTGTTTGTTCCTGTCAAAAAAAATTAAACAAGGCTGGGTTTGGTTTTATAAATCACGTAGGTTGTCCACTTGCAGCCTTAAATCGTCAAGACTGCCGTTGTTGAAAATAATATGAGCCGAAAGCGGTTTTTTCTTATCCTGACTCATTTGGATATTTAGGCGGTTTTTGGCCATTGATTCGGTCAAATCGCTCCGCTCAATCAGTCTTTGAATTCTTATTTCGTCGTCTGCGTAGATTAAAACTATTTTGTCAAAAAGGTCATCAAATTTTGCCTCAAAAAGCAAAGGAACAGAAACGAAAACAATTTCCTCTCTTTTCTCCATTGACTTAAAAAATTGAATTATGCCTTCACGGATTAGCGGGTGAAGAATTCCTTCAAGGGTTTTTCTGTGTTTTTCATTGGTGAAAATAATTTTTCCCAGCTTCGGTCGGGACAATTCCCCCTTTTTAAGTATGTCATAATCAGCGAAAGCATCCATTATCTGTTTTTTCACATAATCTTCAAACAGCAGGTCATGGGCAACGTCATCGGCGTTAAGAACCTTGTATCCCATTTCCTCCAACATTTTTTCAACTGTGCTTTTACCCGCCGCAATGTTACCGGTAATACCAATTTTCAACATGTTTACCACCTTTCTGCCGTGAAATGAACATTTTTAGCCGCAGGGGAGTTCCCTAACCCGCCAATTTGTTTAGAAAAATTTTCAATTCCTTAATTTGCTGAGGTTTAATCGGTTTAAACTGTCCTTTTTTAAGTCCCTCGAGTTCTATTGTAGCATGCTGAATTCTTTTCAGGGAAGTTACCTCAAAACCCAGACAGGCAAGCATTTTTCGGATTTGCCGATTAAGTCCTTGATATAAAGTCATCTGCATGAGCGTTCTTTTATTGTCTGATTCTTTAATTAAAGTGTCTGCGTAGGCGATTTTGCCGTCTTCAATTTCAATTCCCTGAGCCATTTTTTCAAGATGATGAAGGTGTACTTTACCGTTAACACCGACGATATAGACTTTCGGAACTTTGATTGACGGGTGCGTAAGCTCGTTTATTAAATCTCCGTCGTTTGTGAGAATTATCAGCCCGCTTGAGTCTTTGTCCAAACGGCCGACGGGTTTAAGGTTGTGCATATTTGGCGGAAGCAGGTCATAAATTATTTTTCTGTCTTTTTCATCATCGGCGGTTGTAATGAAGCCTGCAGGCTTGTAAAACCTGTAATATTCAAGCTTTTGCGGTCTTATGATTTCATTGTTGATGAACACTTTGTCTTTTTCGCTGACCGAAAACCCGAGTTCGGTAATTTTCTTGCCGTTCACCGAAACGACGCCCTGCTTAATCAGTTCATCTGCCTTTCGGCGTGAACAAATCCCGGAGGATGCAATATATTTATTTAACCGCATATTTCCCTTGCTTTCTAAAAATCTAAGTGCCTTTATTCTAGCATAAAATCAACAAAAAAAATTCTAAAAAAAATTTGCTTTTTTCTCGAAAATAAACTATAATAATTCCATTGAATAAAAATTGAGGAAGCAAAATGCTAAACAAAAATACAATTGTACGCTTTTACGTCATTGCGAGGGGTTGGTTATCGGCTCTGACAAAGGGAATCCACCGAAGCAATCTATCCTATGGGCAGACATTGGCAAGATTGCCGCGTCGAAACTTTGTTTCTCCTCGCAACGACGCGAAATTCCGTTTCCCTTCTCCAGTTTCTCGTCTCACGTCTCACCTCTCACGTCTCACCGTTTCCCCTCGCAAAGACGTTAAA
Organism: Candidatus Gastranaerophilaceae bacterium; assembly: GCA_041678605.1. Lineage (GTDB taxonomy): Bacteria > Cyanobacteriota > Vampirovibrionia > Gastranaerophilales > Gastranaerophilaceae > JBAYNW01. Next base: position 32,293 of record JBAYNW010000004.1, read on the forward strand.
AAATCAACCATTCGACCATTCAACCGTTCAACCTTTCAACCGGCGTTTACTTTGGCTGAAGTCCTAATCACCCTCGGCATTATCGGAGTTGTTGCCATGATGACCATTCCGGTTTTGCTGCAAAATGTGGCAAAAGCGGAAACTGTGGCAAAACTTAAAGAAAAATACAATGTACTTGCTCAGGCTTTGAAAATGTCCGAAATAGACAATGGAAACAATCAGTTTTGGGATTTAGGCTCGGGCGGAACTTTTACCCCGAGGCAAAGCTTTGATACCTATTGGGCTCCGTATCTAAAAACTCTGAAATACTGCGATACTCTTGCCGCTTGCGGGTATGCTTCCGGTACCAGCATTTCTGATCTTTCCGGAGGTACTTACTTGAGCGTCATTAATTCTACCGAAACCACTGTATTGTTACCTGACGGTACTGTGATAATAGTTATATCAACTCCATCCTGGGTTGTTGTAGACCTTAACGCAGGCAAAGGTCCAAATACGCTTGGTAAAGATGTCTTTATATTCATTGTAGATGCAAATAGAGGGCTTATGCCACGGGGTTATGGCACAGGAGCAACAATAGATGGTGAGTGCAAAAGCACCGGAAGTTATTGTGCCGCAAAAATTATGCAAGACGGATGGCAAATCAAAAGCGATTACCCGTGGAGTTAAAGTAACAGTTTAGGTAAAAAAGCAAACAAGTCTCGTCATTGCGAGACATGAAACCTATAAGCACACGAAAAAGTTTGCATTTCGAAGGAATCTTTCCAACGTACGCCTATAGGATGAGTCGTAAAGACCAGATTGCTTTAAGTCTCTGTTCCTTTTTCATTGTAAAATTAAAAAAATCGCTAAGCAAGATTGCTTCGGTGGATTCCCTTTGTCAGGGCCGATAACCCACCCCTCGCAATGACGAAAAACTTGAGGGCTGGTTGTTTTGGGAGGGTGAGTTTTATAGGATTATTGACTAAACCACCTTTAAATAAACACTGGACAGAGTGTTTTTTTTATATTAGGATTGAATACGGAAGCCTTTGCATTGAGAGCGAAGGCAGACATAAATTTGACAACTTAATAAAAATACCGCTTTGGTCTGTTTTGCTTTAGTGATTGGGTCAGTGTGTGAAAAGTCTTTTTGCTTACTTTTTCTTCAGAAAAAGTGAGCCTCGGTGGCAAGGACTCCGCTTTTTTTGATTGAGCGGATTGCGAGCAGAGGGCGAAGGTCTTTTGTTTGGAAGAAACAAAGTTTCTGAAAACAAAAACCGAAGACCCGTTTAATGCGAGCAACCAAGCAGTATCAAAAAAAGAAGGAGGGAGTGTAGACGCACGCGTCTAGCTATTCCGCCAAGGCAGACATAAATTTGACAACTTAATAAAAATACCGCTTTGGTCTGTTTTGCTTCAGTGATTGGGCCAGTGTGTGAAAAGTCTTTTTGCTTACTTTTTCTTCAGAAAAAGTGAGCCTCGGTGGCGGAATAGGTAGACGCGTTGGACTTAAAATCCAATTGGGTTAATTACCCAGTGCCGGTTCAAGTCCGGCCCGAGGCAATTTTAAAGGGGTTGTTTTAACAGCCCCTTTTTTTATGCTTTATTGTAACAAATTATTTACAAAACCGCATCAGGGTAGCAAATTATTTTTTTACGCTTTTTATAGCACATGTATTGAAAAATTTTAAGTTAACAACTAAAAAGAAAGGACTAAAAAAATGAGAGTACAAAGTATTAACGGGAACAATTACCAAACCGCCCACAAAAACCAACCGTCGTTTGAGGCTATCTCCAAAATAAGTACACCGGTTAAAAAATTTGCTGCAAAAAGCGATAGAGCGACAGATACCCTCGTTAGTATTATAAACTTTATTGGTGAAGCATCCTTTAGCGGAAATTATGAACTGCTGACTGTGATGGTTAAAGCAAGTAAAAAAGCTAAGGGTGCCTTAAAAATACAAGCACAATACGGTGATTTTAAAGGGGCATGTAAAGAAGCCTCTTTTGAGAGCAAAATTAATGATACAAAAACAATAATTGACGATGCAATTTCAAGCATTGAAAAAAACAGGGCTTATGTCAAGATTTTTAAGGAAGTAAGACTGACTAAAATAGAGCGAGCTATTAAATCGGCAAATGACTCAGACGTCAACAGGCTAGCACTTAAAAACCTTCAAGAATATTAATAGCAGAATAGCTTAGCTTCATTTATTAACTGTTTCCGCCTCTATCGGGTTACTGGCGACGGGCTTATTGCTGTTGCTGTTTAACCTTTCCAGTGCTGCTTTTTCCCTCGCTTTATTCCATAAGAAATAAACAGGCAAACCCGCAAGGGTGATTAAAAGCCCCGGAAGGGTAAATTCAGGTTTATACACGGCCAAGCATCCGATTATGTAAGTTGAAATGACTATAAACGACACTGCGAAAAAGCTGTTTACTCTCAGGTTCTTATCGGTATTAGGGAATTTTTTCCTGTATATAAATATCCCGACCATCGTTATTACGTAGAAAATCAGCGAAGCAAAGATTACAAAATCCAAAAGCTGTGTGTAATTTCCCCAAAGAATCAAGGCTGAAATCCATGCACATTGAAACCAAAGTGAGTTGACCGGAACTTTCGTTTTTCTGTTAATAACGGCCAAACTTCTAAAGAATAATCTGTCTTTTGCCATCTTATAATAAACTCTGGCACCCGCCATAACCATTCCGTTTGCACATCCGAATGCTGAAATCATAATGATAACGGCAATTACTTTTTTCCCTATTATTCCAAAGATTTCGCTCATAGAAACGGCAGCAACAATATCCTCCGGAGCGGTTTGTATTGCGGCAATCGGCGTCGAAATTACGTAAATTATGTTAATCAAAACGTACAATGACACAACCAGACCTACACCGTAGGCAAGTGCTTTTTTAACATTTTTTTCAGGTTCTTTGATTTCACCGGCAATAAATGTTATGTTATTCCAGCTGATTGAAGCAAACAATGCCCCCACCGTTGCGGTAGAAACTGTTGCTATGTCTGAAAAATGAAACGAGAAAGTTTGCAGGGCGAAATTCGCCTGAATTATGTCCCAGTTTAGTCCGAAGATAACTCCGCACAAAATAATCGCAGCTATTGAAAGCAATTTGGTGACCGTAAACAAGTTTTGGGTAATTATACCGTATTCTATTCCTTTAGAATTAATATATGTCAGCAAAAGGACTGTTAGCAGGCCAAAAAGCTGTTGAGTCGATAAATGAACCGCACCAATTTGGAATAACATGTTATGAGAGCTTATGGCAGGGATTAAAAGTCCTGTAAATTTTGCGAATGCAACACAAATGGCTGCTATAGTGCCGGCCTGAATTACTAAAAACAAGGTCCAGCCGAATAAAAATGCCACTTTGTCGTTGTATATCTTTTTGAGATACATATATTGGCCGCCTTCATCAGGTATGTTTGCAGCCAATTCTCCGTAGGCAATAGCCCCGCAAAAAGATACGAACCCTGCCAAAATCCAAACCGCCAAAAGCAAAACTGCCGAATGGACCTGTCTTGAAATATCTGCGGAAACAAGAAAAATTCCGCAGCCAATCATTGAGCCCGCTACCATTGAAATAGAGTCAGGCAAAGACAACGTTCGTTTTAGTTCATCACTCATCTAATTTCCTTCCCGATGAAAAATTCAACATGGATTCGCTAGTGTGGGGAAAAAGTCCTTACTTAAAGATTTTAATTTAAACAAAAAATCTTGTAAAGAGCAACGTAAATATCTCTTAACTTTTCGAGGGAAGAAAAATGAGTAGATAATTATTATTTACTTAGCAGCCCCTTCTTTTTTCTTAGAGGCTTTTGCTTTTTCAAATGCGATTTTGCCGTCTTCCATCTTCAAAACGATAGTTTCACCAGCCGAATATTTATTTGTAAGGATTTCTTCGGCGAGAATATCTTCGATTTTCTTCTGGATTAATCTTCTTAAAGGTCTTGCACCATAAGTTTCAGAGTATCCGTCTTTCGCCAGATAATCCTTGACCTCGTCGGTTACTTCAATAGACAATTCCCTCTCTTCCAGACGTTTAAACAAATCCTTGAGCATCAAGTCAACAATCTGCCTGATTTCTTCTTTGGAAAGATGAGAGAATACGATTATGTCGTCAATCCTGTTCAGGAATTCAGGACGGAACGCTTTTTTAAGTTCGTCCATAACGGTATCTTTCAGTTTTTCATATTTGTCTTTCTTCTCATCCTGAGCGGTTGAAAATCCGAGCTTGGATTGAGAAGCAATCATGCTCGCACCGACGTTTGAAGTCATTATAATCACGGTATTCTTGAAATTAACATGCCTTCCTTTAGAATCGGTCAATCTGCCGTCATCCAAAATTTGGAGCATAACATTGAACACGTCAGGGTGTGCCTTTTCGATTTCGTCAAAAAGAATAACCGAATAAGGTTTTTTGCGAACGATTTCCGATAAATGTCCGCCGTCATCATATCCGACGTATCCCGGAGGTGAACCGATAAGTTTTGCGGTTGAATGTTTTTCCATAAATTCTGACATGTCGACCCTTATCATATTGTCTTCAGAGCCGAACATTGCTTCCGCAAGTGCTTTCGCTAATTCTGTTTTACCGACACCGGTCGGACCTGAGAAAATAAAGCTTCCGATTGGCCGGTTAGGCGACTTTAAGCCTACCCTTGCACGTCTTATTGCCTTTGATATTGAAACAACAGCCTCTCCTTGACCGATAACTCTTTGGTGAAGTGTGTCTTCAAGCTTTAAAAGCCTGTCGCTTTCGCCTTCGGTAAGTTTTGTGACAGGAATTTTCGTCATAATCGAAATTACTTCGGCAATTTGTTCCTCTGTTACGGTTGGCTTGTTCGCTTCGTGTTCTTCACGCCATTTTGCAGACATTTCACGAATTTTGTCTTTCATTTCAGCCTCATCGTCACGAAGCTGAGATGCTTTTTCAAATTCCTGATTTCTGATTGCATCTTCTTTCTCTTTAATCAACGCACGAAGCTCTTTGTCAAGTTCTTTCCCCTCAGGAGAAAGCGAACTTACTTGAAGTCTGACTTTTGAACTTGCTTCATCAAGCACATCAATCGCTTTATCCGGCAAAAATCTGTCGGTAATATATTTATGAGAAAGTTTTGTTGCCGCAATAATCGCTTCATCCGATATATTCAACTTATGGTGGTCTTCGTATTTTGAACGAAGTCCTTTAATAATTTCAATTGTTTCTTCGATAGAAGGTTCTTCGATTATAACAGGTTGAAAACGCCTTTCAAGTGCAGCGTCTTTTTCCACGTATTTTCTGTATTCGTCAAGTGTTGTCGCACCGATAACCTGAATTTCGCCTCTGGACAATGCCGGCTTAAGAATATTTGCAGCGTCAATGGCACCCTCTGCGGCACCTGCACCGATAAGCGTATGCAATTCATCAATTACGAGAATTACGTTGCCCGCCTGCCTGATTTCATCCATAATCTTCTTGAGGCGTTCCTCAAATTCGCCACGGTATTTAGTTCCTGCAACCAGAAGCCCCATGTCAAGCTGAATTATTTTTTTGCCGTCAAGAATATCAGGCACTTCCGCATTAACAATTCTTATTGCAAGCCCCTCGGCTACGGCAGTTTTACCGACACCCGGTTCGCCAAGCAGTACGGGGTTATTTTTTGTCCTTCTTGCGAGAATTTGTATAACCCGCTCAATTTCCTTTTCTCTGCCGATAACAGGGTCCAGCCTAAGTTCTTGAGCAGCTAAAGTCAAATCCATTCCGAATTCATCAAGACTCGGAGTTTTAGCTTTTGAAGAAGATGTTCCAGCCCCCGCTCCCGAAGAAACGGCTTGAGGCTTGCTTTCGCCGAGCATTTTTACAACATTGCTTCTTATTTTATTCAAATCAACGCCTAAATTTTCCAAAACACGTGCGGCAACGCCTTCACCTTCTCTTATTAACCCTAATAAAAGGTGTTCCGTGCCGATATAATTATGTCCTAGCTGTCTTGCTTCGTCCCATGAGAGTTCCAAAACCCTCTTTGCACGTGGGGTAAAAGGAATTTCCACCGCCACGAAACCGGAGCCTCTGCCGATAATTTTTTCGACTTCAACCCTTGCATCCTTGAGGTTAACCCCCATTGACTTGAGCGTCTTTGCAGCAACGCCGGTTCCTTCGCCGATAAGTCCCAGCAAAACCTGCTCGGTACCGACAAAATTGTGACCCAGCCTTCTGGCTTCTTCCTGTGCCAGCATTATAACTTTTATTGCTTTTTCCGTAAAACGTTCAAACATGTCAGCTCCTATTCTTATTATCTAGCAATATGATACCCGAAAACGAAAAAAAAGGCAATAGGAAGAGAAAAAGGGAAACGGGAAAAGAAAAGTTTTAATTTTTTTTGTTGCACTTAATCACTTAATCACCCAGTCACTTAATAACTTCGTAAAAAGCCTTTCAACCTTTCAACCTTTCGACCGTTCCCTCTTTCCCGTTTTACTGTTTTTTTCATTTACGGTATAATTATTACAAGATGAATTTGAATACAAATATTAAAAAATTTGACAAAAACACTAACGGCAACATTATCATGGCACAGCTTAATCCGCTTCCCGGCAATGTTGAAGAAAATGCTAAAAAAGTCATTAAATGTATAAAATCTGCCCAAGAAGCCGGAGCCGACCTTGTGGTTTTCTCTGAGCTGACACTTATGGGTTATCCGATTATGGATACAATTGACAGGCATCCTGTGATTGTTGAGGAAAACATCAAATGGTTAAAGAAAATTGCGAAACAAACAAGCACAACCCATGCGATTGTTGGGTTTGTAGAGCCGAGGAACGGTGAAATTGTCGGTAAACGCTATTACAACGCTGTTGCAATTTTAGGTATGGGCAAAATTCAGGCAATTGTGCGAAAAAGCCTGTTACCGACATATTCTGAGTTTAACGATTACAGATATTTTGAACCCTCTCCCGTCGTCGGTTGCCAACCTGCGGATGATTTAGGGAATTTTGGTGCCGATAAAATAATTAAAAATAACGGCTTGATTGAAATAAACGGTCTTAAATATGCAATCGTAATTTGTGAGGACGGTTGGAATGATAAGGATTTTTTCACAAATCCGCTGTATCCGTTTGACCCTGTGGAAATTCTGGTGAAGCAAACTCCCGACGTAATTGTCAATTGCTCATCTTCTCCTACCAGAAGCAGAAAAGAGCAATTGAAACACAATATGCTGTCATTTGTCGCCAAAAAATATTCGATTCCGATTGTTTATGTCAATCAGGTCGGGGCGATTGACGATATTTCTTTTGACGGTTCAAGCAGAGTTTACAATGCTCAGGGTGAATTAATCGCCCGTGCAAAATCTTTTGAAGAAGATTTCGCTCAGGTAAATATAAAAACCGGCGGACAAATTGAGCCGTTGACCCGTGGTTTGGAAAAAACACTGGCAGAACAAAAGGTTTTTTCGCTTGATTATGAGCCTGATTTGGAGAGAATTTACAAAACAATAATTCAGGGAATTAGAGATTATTTCAGGAAAAACGGCCTAAAGCGTGCCGTTTTGGGACTATCTGGCGGACTTGATTCTTCCGTCTCGGCAGTTTTGCTGGCGGATGCTCTGGGGGCGGAAAACGTTTTCGGTGTTAGTATGCCGTCTGTAATTACCAGTAAAGAAAGTCACAATGACGCTCAAGAGTTGGCTCAAAATTTGGGGATAAACTTCGCAATTGCACCGATAAAAGAAATGGTCAAAACAATCAACGAACAACTTGAACCTCTATTTGACAGAGTTTTTGCAGATTGGGGAGATTGCCGGTACAGCAAATCTTACGTTAATGACAATGTACAGGCCCGCTCCCGTGCAACTTTATTATGGGGAATTTCAAACGAATTTTGTGCAACAATTCCGATTGCGACGTCAGATAAATCAGAACTTTACATGGGTTATGCAACCATAAATGGCGATATGTCAGGCGGATTTGCTCCTATTGCGGACGTTCCGAAAACAAAGCTTTTTGCACTCGCACGCTGGCTTAATAAGAAAGGGAACAGGGAACAGGAAACAGAAAATGTAATTCCTGAATCAATTATTTTAAAACCGCCGGGGGCAGAACTTGCTATTAACCCCGAAACGGGCAAACCGCTGAAGGCCGAAGAAGCACTTATGCCTTATGAATTTTTGGATGAAGTGATTTGGAGAATTGAAAATAAACACGAAAGCTATCAGGATATGATAAATTCAACTTTTTTATACGAAACGAAACACAAAGTTACGCCTGAACGGAAAAAAGAATGGCTGGACAAATTTTATAAACGTATGTCCGCAGCTTTGTTTAAATGGTCAATTTTGCCGCCTTCCGTGATTGTCGAAGGGCGTTCAATTAACAAAAACGATTACCGCCAGCCGATAACGTCCGGAGGAATTGATTATAAAGGCGAGCCTTAGCAATGGTTGTAAAAGCACTTATTGTTGATGGACAAAAGAAAAACAAAAAATCCTTAAATACCTAATTTTATTGAATTTTGCCCATCCTACTTTTTCGCTTAATATTTTTAATGCTTACGCACTAACTTTGTTTTTTGATTTTTCAATACAAGAAATCAAAGTATCCGCAACCGTTTTCTGTTCTTCGGCAGTAAGTTCAGGGAACATTGGTAAAGAAACAACGAGTTTTGTGTCTTCTTCGGTTTTTGGCAAGGCACCCTCTTTTACTCCCAAATAAGCGTGAACTTTTTGCAAGTGCAAAGGAACCGGATAATAAAGCATTGCACCGATTCCGGCTTCTTGAAGCATTTTGTGAACTTCATCGCGGTTAGGGATTTTTACCGTGTACTGGTGGTAAACACAGTACGTATTATCCAATTCTTTTGGAGTTTGAACATCCGCACAGTTTGCAAACAGTTCGTTGTATCTGTAAGCATTTTTACGTCTTTTTTCATTCCATTCGTTGATATATTTGAATTTAACTCTCAAAATAGCGGCCTGAACTTCATCAAGACGGCTGTTAACTCCGATTTCGTCATGATAATAGCGAACGGCTCCGCCGTGATTTCTCAAGGCAAGAACCCTGTCTTTAATTTCCTGTGAATTGGTGGTTAAAAGTCCGCCATCGCCCATTGCCCCGAGGTTTTTTGTCGGGAAGAAGCTGAAGCATCCGATGTCGCCGAAAGAACCTACCATCTGTCCGCCGATTTTTGCACCGATTGCCTGACAGCAGTCTTCTATCACAAATAAATTATGTCGTTTGGCGATATCCATAATCATTTTCATATCCGCAGGCTGACCGTATAAATGGACCGGAATAATTGCCTTTGTTTTTGGCGTAATCGCATTTTCTATTTTTTGAGCATCAAGATTGAAATTGTCAGAATCAATGTCTACAAAAACCGGTTTTGCACCGACAATTCCGATGGCTTCGGTTGTGGCAACAAACGTGAATGCTGTTGTGATAACTTCATCCCCCGCTCCTATGTCTAAAGCTCTTAGTGCCAAATGAAGTGCGTCCGTTCCCGAATTAAGTGCAACGGCATGCTTGACACCGACATATTGAGAAAGTTCCGCTTCCAATGCTTTGTTATGTTGCCCTAAAATGTAAGAGCCGGAACGCAGTACTTCCACGACTTCCTTTTCAATCTCGTTGCCGATTTGGCTGTATTGACGTTTTAAATCTAAAATAGGTATCATAAATATCTCCTCATTTACTACTTCCACACTTCCAGTTTATCACATGATTAGTGTGCCTTTATATAAATTTAATACTAAAGGGGGCTGTCTAAAAAGTCCCGCTTAACAACTAACGTCATGCCGGAACAAGAAATATCGGCTGTTCATAGAATGTCCTTAATCCGGCATCTCAAGTGTGAGTTCCCGAATTAAGGACAATTCATTTTAAAGCCGACAATCCGTGTTTCGGGATGACGGAGGGGATTTTTTAGACAGTCCCCTTAAAAACCAAGAAAATTATTATCTCAATTTAATTTTAAATGTATTTCCGCTTTTAGCCATTTCGATTTTGTCTTCTCTTGCGAGCCATCCCAAGCCTAATTCAGCGAAGTTGCCTTTTAAGTCCAACTCTTTTTTCAATTTTGTAAATGTTGATTGACCTTCGTTTTCAGCCAGATAATTGTAAATTTGTCCCGCTGAAAATCCGATTGATTGTTCCAATGATTCTTGCATATTTATTATCTCCTTTGCGTAAACTGTAACTAAGTTGTTATACCAACTTTTCTTACCCGCATTATAAATAAAAGGAAACAAAAATTCAAGTCTTTTTGTAATTATCCTCTTCCCCTTTCGAAAAAACTATTGTATACTGATTTTGGGTAAAAATTATTGAGGAGTAAAAGATTAATTGGGAATGAATTCTAAATCAAAACAGAATTTAGAGGATTTTAAATCATATTTGCTGGTGGAAAAGAATTTTTCGAAGCACACCATAAAAGCTTATTGCTCTGATATTCTGGGATATATGCTCTGGCTGGGAGAAATGCCCTGTGCGGACGTGAATTTTTCTAAAGTAAGGGAATATTTGCATTTTATTCAAAAATTTGATTACAAAAAAACAACGATAGCGAGAAAAATCGCATCAATCAGAACTTTTTACAAATATTTATACCGGGAAAGACTTGTCGATACAAATCCGGCACTAAATTTAAACACTCCTAAGCGGCCCAAATCATTACCTAAATTTTTAACGCCTGATGAAGTTGAAAAAATTTTGAATGGCATAAAAATCGATACTCCGGCAGGATTTAGAAACCGAGCGATTTTGGAAATGCTCTGGGCAACAGGCATGAGGGTTTCGGAACTCAGCGGGCTTAACTTTGGTAACTTAAACCTTGAGAATAATGAAATAACCGCTTTTGGAAAAGGTGCAAAGGAAAGAATTGTACTCATTTCTGACAGAGCGAAAACTTACCTCCAAAGGTATTTGGATACGGCCCGTTCGCTCGTTTCAAAGGGTTACAGGCTTGAGCCGATTACGGATAGCACGCCTGTTTTTATCAACAATACGGGGTACAGACTTCAAAACAAAACAATCCGAAATGTTATAAATGACGTGGTAAATTCAATTGAACTTCCTAAAAAAGTTAGCCCGCACATGTTCAGACACAGCTTTGCAACGAAATTAATTGAAAACGGTGCTGATTTAAGGGTCGTACAGGAACTGCTGGGGCATGCCAGCATTTCAAACACGCAGATTTATACCCACGTTTCAACCCAGCATTTGAAAGATGTTTATAACGAATCCCACCCGAGGGCATGATGAGTGAGAAGTGAAAATTAAGTTGGGGTTCCGGCCCCGCCAGATAGAAGAGGAAACAAAAAAATGAGAGATGTAATAACAATCGGAAGTGCAACAATGGATGTTTTTGTAGAATGTGACGATGCTAATATCGTTTCGGTTTCGACAAAAGACCACAAGTCGGAGTTTATGAGCTACCATTACGGTGCAAAAGTCGAAGTAACAAAATTTGCCTCAAATACAGGCGGAGGAGGCGTTAATACGGCTTTGAATTTTGCGAATATGGGGTTTTCGACAAGTGCTATTTGTAAAATCGGTGATGATATTTATTCACGTGGGGTTCTGGAAGCACTTAGAAAAAGTACTTTAGACCTTTCAAATATAATTCAGGACAAAACGGTTTCAACGGGATTTTCGATAATCTTGCTAAGTTTTCAGGGTGACAGAACTGTTCTGGCTCAGCGGGGAGCCAATGCGACTTTGAAAAAATCTGAAATTAATTTTGATGCTATAAAACAGGCAAGATTGCTTTATATTGCTCCTTTGAGCGGCGAATCGAACAGGGTTTTAGCTTCGATTGTTGAATTTGCCGAAGAAAACGGTGTAAAAGTTTGTTTTAACGCAGGAACAACGAGCATTAAACGGGGATTTGAGTACATTAAAAAAATTATTGACACGGCCGAAATTGTTGTGATGAATAAAGAAGAGGCGTCTATGTGTACAAAAATTCTTGTAAGGCCCGACTCAAAAAGTGAAAAATATTCTGAAGAATTAATTCATCCCGACGTCAAAAAAATGCTGAAAAAATTAAAAGTAGGCAAAGAACAGATTATCGTAATCACGGACGGTAGAGACGGGGCCTATGCATTTGACGGCAAAACGTTCTATAAGTGTTCAAATTTCCCTGCTCCGGTTGTCTCAACGCTCGGTGCTGGTGATGCTTTTGCCTCAACATTTTGCGGGGCTTTGGACAGAACTAATATTGATATAGGAAAATCCCTGATGTATGCTTCCGTGAATTCCGCATCTGTTGTTTCAAATTTTGGGGCAAGCGAGGGTTTTTTGACATTTAAACAGATTGAAAAAAAGTTGAAGGATAATCCTGATTTTAACTACAAAACTCTGTAATTTGCTCTAAAACGAAAGTAAAAAATAAAATCCCACTATGATAAGGATTCCGCCTGAGAGCCATCTTATGACTTTGTCCATACCTTTTGAGGCCAGAGTGAAATTGCCCAGAGAAATGCCGAGCATCAGCAACCCCAACGGTAAAGCAAACCCTATGGCATACATCCCGAGAAGAAGCATTGCCCACAAGACTGCCCCTTGTAAGATTGCAGCACCCATGACAATAAAAATCCCCGGATTGCAAGGCAAGGAACTCACCGCGACAATTCCGCCGAGTGCAACACCTGTAATTATTTGCCCAAACTGGCCCAATTCCTTTTTTGCGGTACCGATTTTGCCAAAAGAAATATTAAACGGTAACAACTTTAAACTCGCCAGACCTAAAATTACGGCAATGGCTCCGGCAAAAATTTTCCAATATTTTCCAAGAGTACTTTGAGCAACCTGCCCTACAAAACCTGAGATTGCACCGATAATCATAAGAGAAATTATTGTTCCGAGCATGAATAAAACTGCGGATTTGACAATTTCTTTTTTGTTCCCCTGATGCCTGGTTCCTGAATATCCTGCGACCAAGCCTAAAGCAGGCAAGGTACAGCAAGTGCTTGCTGCCGCACTTAAAGTCCCGAGAAGCATTGCAAACACAAGCCCTAGAGGCTCAGAAGATACAAGTTCAAGTTTGTTCATTATTTGTTGCAGCATAATAAACTCCTTATGTTATTTAGTTACTTTTCTTGTGGCATGGGCATCCTGCACCGCAAGCACCTTCTTGTGTGGCGGCCATGTAAGACTGCAAAAGTCTTGTCTGATTGATTGTTCCGGAAACGTAATTTTTGCCCTTGCCTTTATAAATAGTCAGAACGGCCGGCGGCGTAGTCTTTGAAGCGATTTGCGGATATTCCAAAGATTTAGGGCTTAGTGTGTATAAATAAGCCGTAATGTTTTTCGCCTTTAGTGTGCTTTGGGCGGAAAGCATGGAAGTTTTTACCTGATTACTCATTTTTTGGTTATCTTTTGCAGGGATATAGACAAAGGCAACTTCTTCATTTGAATTTATTTGGCTGATTGAAGTAATATTTTTATAGAAAGTTTCTGCGGCACCGGCTTTGGAACTCAATTTAAATACAACAATTCCCGCTATAATCAAGAGAACAACCAGAAATATAATTTTTTTAGAATTATTGCTCACTTCAGATTTGTGACAATCACAATCTGGTCCGCAGACGGAAATTTCTTCTTCCGGAGCAGCACTGCCGCAATTACACCCTGTGCCGCAACAGCAGCTTTGTGCTTCCTCTTCGTAGTCAACTTGACAAAGGCCTGCAAGTGTTTCCCTTGACGGGTAGCATCCTTTTGAAACTATTTCTTCGCCGATTACAATCAGTGGAAGGCAATTGTTTCCTTCACTGTTAAGAACTTTTTTTACAGCTTCGTTTTTGACAAATTCTGCCGGTTCAAATGAAAGCCCGCGTCTTACAACCTCAATTCCCTGTTTTTTTAACCATTCCAAATCGGATGCGAAGGTCACTAATTTTGGGTCAACGCTGTTTCCGCAAATACCTGTAGCACAACACATTGGCGGGTCAAATACTTCTAATTTTAACATCATATTTCTCCTTATTTCGGTGGATTAGGAAATCCACCCTACATTAATTTTCTTAAACTATCCGTCCCGACTAATTCTTCTGCAACCCATGGCGACAAAACGGTTCTCTTTGATAACTTGTCTGTAATTTCTTCAATATACTTTAATTCATAAAGCCCTTTCGAAATCAATGTCACATCAGACGTTTGGGCTGCCGCAAAGCTTCGGTTTATAATCCATCCGTAAGGTTTGATATTTGCCCTTATCAAATCCTCCTGCAACGCTTTAGCTTCATGCGTCGGAGTTGCCTCGGGCAATGCTACAATCAAAATCTTTGTAAATTTTTCATCACGAATCCTCGGTAAAAGTTTTTTCACCTCATTCGGCAAATCATCCGCTGATTTTGCCACCTCTCTGTGGTAAGCTTCTGTCGAATCGAGCAGAAGCAGGGTATGACCGGTCGGTGCTGTGTCAAGCACGATAAATTGCTTATCACCTTTGGCTACAGTCTTTGCAAACGCCTGAAATACAGCGATTTCCTCAATGCAGGGGGAGCGAAGCTCTTCTTCTAATAAAGCCATATCTTCAAGTGAAAGTTTGCCCAAATTCTTTTTAACAACCGAGCAAACATAATTTTCGGTTTCAACTTTCGGGTCAATTTTCTCTATCTGCAAATTCGGGACATCCCCATTTATAGCCTGTGTTAAATGTGCCGCAGGGTCGGTCGTTGAAAGTACTACAGAATGGCCTCTTTGTGCCAGCTGTGTTGCAATCATCGCAGCCATTGTCGTTTTGCCGACACCGCCTTTGCCCATTGTCATAATTACCCCGCGGCCGTCTTTTTCAAGTTCTGCGATTAAATCTTGCCATGGCATAATTTTTTTAAACGCTTCTTTGGATTTAATGTACAAATCTTCTTTTGAAATTTTCACAAAAGCCTCTGAAGTTTTGCCGCAAACACTCCTTAATCCCTCAATTCCCATAATTCCAGCCGGTCTGAACAAAACTTTTGTAGTCGGCAATATTTTTAATGATTCCGGCATGGCGTCAATTGCGTCTTGTGATTTTTTGTCAAAAGCTTTCGCAATCCCGTCTTCGGAGTTGCTGACAAAAAGCCCGTTGATTATCAAATGCTGGTTGGAAAGTCCCAACTCTTTTAATTCAGAACTCGCCCTGTCGGCTTCCGTAAAGCTCATTGCCTCGGCTCTTGAAACCATTACCAGTAAAGTTTTGGCAGGATTTTTCAAAGCCTCAACGACGTTTTCAAAAAGAATTTTTTGTTCAGAAAGGCCTGAAACAGGTCCCAAACAAGAACTTCCGGTTTTGTTGCTTTCTATAAAATCATTCCAGGCGGAAGGAAGGTTTAGCAGTCTGAGAGTATGCCCCGTAGGTGCTGTGTCTAGTACAACATGGTCATAATCTTTTATTGCAAATTCATCACCGACAAATTTTGAAAATTCACTGAAGCCGGCGATTTCAACCGTGCATGCACCGGAGAGTTGTTCTTCCATCTGCTGTATGGTTGCATCGGGCAAAACTCCGCGGTAAGGCCCAACCATTCTTTCCCGATATTCCCCCGCCGCCTCAATAGGATTAATATTCATTGCATACAAGCCTTTTACCCCGTTAACAGGAGTCGGCGTAGAGTCGAGCTTTGTTTCCAGAACTTCATCAAGATTTGATGCAGGGTCGGTGCTTATTAAAAGTATATTTTTTCCCTTTTGGGCAAGACCCACGGCAGTGGCACAGGCCATTGAAGTCTTTCCGACCCCGCCTTTGCCCGTGAAAAATAAAAACTTCGGTGCTTTATTTAAAAATTCTTTCATATTTTCTCCCTTTTTTGTTGTTGGGCTGGAAAGCCCAACCTACTTTGACAAATTACTTTTGCGTTTATTATTCAAATTCATTCTAAGAACATTAAAACACGAATTAACCTATTTGGCAAATTAGCCAAGTAGTTATTTAACAGGATAATTTACAAAAGGTGTTTTTGCAGTTTAATATGATATAATCAAAGACATGGAAAACAAAATTCACCAAAAATACAAAAATCGTTCTGAAATAATGAAAGCACTTGCACATCCTACGAGGCTTTTCATTGTTGACTTTTTGGCTGACGGAGAAAAATGCGTTTGCGAAATTGTTGAACAGGTTGGGGTCGACATTTCTACAATTTCAAAACACCTTTTAGTCATGAAAAACGCGGGGCTTGTCGAGGACGAAAAAAGAGGGCTTAACGTATTTTACAGGCTTGTTTGTCCGTGTATTTCAAATTTATTTACTTGCTTAGAGGAAATTAAAAATGAAAAATAGTATTTCGGGCAAATTGAGTTTTCTTGACAGATATCTTACATTGTGGATATTTGCGGCGATGTTTTTGGGCGTGGCGATAGGATATTTTATTCCGTCAACGCAGGGTTTCATCAATCGTTTTCAGGTTGGAACTACCAATATCCCCATTGCAATCGGATTAATTTTAATGATGTATCCTCCGCTTGCAAAGGTAAGATATGAAAGTTTGCATAAGATATTTGAAAATAAAAAAATCATAAGTCTTTCACTTGGCCTTAACTGGGTTGTGGGGCCTGTGGTTATGTTTCTTCTGGCGATAATATTTTTGCATAATTATCCTGAATATATGACCGGTTTAATTCTGGTCGGTATTGCACGCTGTATCGCCATGGTGGTTGTGTGGAACGCTTTGGCCGAGGGCGACCCCGAATATGTGGCGGGTCTGGTGGCTTTAAACAGCATTTTTCAGCTTCTTTTTTACAGCGTATATGCATGGATATTTGTTACAATTTTGCCGAAGTTCTTTGGCTTAGACGGTGCGATAGTTAATGTAAATCCTCTTGTAATAGCCCAAACAGTGCTTATATACCTCGGAATTCCTTTTACTGCGGGCTTCATTTCCCGATATACACTGATAAAAAATAAAGGCGAAGAATGGTACAAGACTAAATTTTTGCCTAAAATAAGTCCGATTACCTTTGTTGCATTATTATTCACAATCGTCGTAATGTTCAGCTTGAAAGGCAAATTAATAGTTCAAATCCCGATTGATGTTATAAGGGTTGCAATTCCTCTCCTGTGCTATTTTGTTATTATGTTCCTGCTAAGCTTTTTTCTGGCGAAAAAAATAGGTGCGGATTATCCGAAAACTGTATCGCTGTCTTTCACTTCCGCAAGCAATGATTTTGAATTGGCTATAGCCGTCGCGGTCGCCGTGTTTGGCATCGGCTCCGGTGTGGCTTTTGCAACTGTAATAGGGCCTTTAGTCGAAGTACCTGTGCTAATAAGCCTTGTGAACTTGTCACTTTATTTTAGGAAGAAATTTTTCTAGATGTTCCGCCTGCTTATTGAACTTTCAGTTGGAAAGATTGCTTCAAAATGCAAACCTTTTCGTGTGCCTACAAGTCTTATGTTTCGCAATGACCGTTTGTAGCCCATCAAATCGAAAAATAACTCAGAGTACAGCGGGGCAAATTTCTTTCAGAAATTTGCCCCGCTGATCTTTATATGTAACAAAGGGCTGTCTAAAAAGTCCCCTCTTAACAACTAACGTCGTGCCGGAACATGAAATATCGGCTGTTCATAGAATGTCCTTAATCCGGCATCTCAAGTATGAGTTCCCGAATTAAGGACAATTCATTTGTTCTTATTTTTCTTACTTCAAATCCCTATAAGAGCCTTTGAACATATTTTCATAGGTTGTGTGCAGCAACTCATGAGATTTATGTGAACCGGGTTCTTTTAAGAATTCGGCGTACAGCTTCTTAATCTCAGGATTTAAGTGAGATTTTCTTATTGGAAGTTCTGAGTCTTCTTTGTACAAACCGGCCGCACGTTTTTGTTTAATTGTCGTGTCGTTGTAGCTATACGGTTGTCCTCCGCCGTTTACACAGCCGCCCGGACACGCCATAACTTCAAGCATCTGGAAGTTCGCCCTGCCCTCTTTGATTTCCTTGAGTGCCTTTTCCGCTTCTACTATGGTTGAAACAATTCTTACGGTGACTTTCGTACCCTTTAAATCGAGTTCCATGGTTTTGCTTCGGTTGGAAACCCCTCTCATTTGTTTTATGTCGACGTCTTTGAGTTCTTCTCCCGTCACAAATTCGTAAGCCGTTCTGGCTGCCGCTTCGGCAACTCCGCCTGAAGCACCAAAAATTGTTCCCGCACCCGAATAAGCTCCGAACGGGCTGTCCTGAGTTTCAGGTTTAAGATTTTTAAAATCAATTCCTGCTTCTTTAATCATTCTGCCGAGTTCTTGTGTTGTTAAGACATAGTCTGTATCTCGAACTCCGCCTTTTTTAAGTTGTTCTCTTCTGCCTTCAAATTTCTTTGCGGTGCAAGGCATTACCGAAACAACAACTGTGTTATCGGTTGTATAACCCTCAAAATACTTAGGCAGCAGTTCTTTTAAAACTCTTGACATCATTGATTGAGGCGATTTACAAGTTGAAAGATTTTTAATAAATTCAGGATGTGACTGCTCAACGTAGTTTATCCACGCAGGGCAGCAAGATGTGAAGATAGGAAGGTTTTCACCTTTTGTAAGCCTTCCGATAAGTTCTGTAGCTTCTTCCATAATCGTCAAATCTGCCGCAAAGTTTGTGTCAAAAACCAAATCAAACCCGATTTGTCTTAAAGCTGCGGTAATCCTGCCTATAGAGTTTTCGCCGGGTTCAAGCCCGAACATTTCACCCAGAGCAACCCTTATTGAAGGAGCGATTTGAGCGACGACTTTCTTATCTCTGTTTGTAATTTCCCTCCAGACATTATCAACATCAGAAACTATTGTCAGGGCACCTGTCGGGCAAACTGCCTGACATTGGCCACAGTAAATACAGTCTGTTTGGGAAAAATCACGTCCCGCCATCGGTTGGACAACTGTCTTGGAACCTCTGTTTGCAAACCCTAAAACGGCGTGGCCTTGAAATTCCTTGCATGCTCTAACACAGGCACCGCAAAGGATACATTTATTCGGGTCACGAATTATTGAAGGATTTGAATTATCAATCGGCAAAAATTCCGCCTTTGTTTTGGTTGGATATTTAATCTCTTTAATTCCGTATTCTTCGCAGTATTTTTGCAATTCACAAAAGCCTGATTTTGCACAAGTCGTACATTCCCTGTCGTGGTTTGCAAGAATCAACTCAAGAACAGTTTTTCTGATTCTTCTTGTTCTTTCGGTGTTTAAATGAATTTTTAAACCTGCTTCAGGCGGCATTGTGCAGGAAGATTGAATTCCTCTGCCGTCAATTTCAACAACGCACATCCTGCAAGCACCGAATTGTGTTAAATCGGGGCGGTAACAAAAAGTCGGAACGTTAAGTCCAGCTTTTCTTATTACTTCCAGAAGGTTTGGTTCATCCGTGAACTCAACTTCTTTTCCGTCAATAAATAATGTTTTTTTATCTGTCATTTGTTTCTCCTTTTATATAGATTATATAGGCTATCTCGACGCATTACCCCTCCCTTGCGGAGGGGTGTGGATGTTATTCTTTAACTATTGCTTTAAACGGACATGCACTCAAGCAAGCCTCACACTTAATACATTTTGACTGGTCAATAACGTGAGGAAGCTTAACCGTTCCCGAGATTGCACCGACCGGACAAGTTTTCGTACATTTTGTACATCCCTTGCACAAGTCTTCTTTAATCTTAATTGTTTTCATTGCCGTACAAACACCCGCAGGGCATTTTTTATCCCTAATGTGGGCAATGTATTCATCTCTGAAATATTTTAAAGTCGAAAGTATAGGGTTTGGAGCGGTTTTGCCAAGTCCGCACAAAGACCCGTCTTTTACGGCAATTGCAAGTTCTTCAATCCTGTCCAAATCTTCCATTTCGCCTTCGCCTGCGACAATTCTTTCAAGGATTTTAAGCATTTGCTTGGTTCCTTCACGGCATGGAACGCATTTTCCGCAGGATTCATTTTGGATAAAATTCATGAAAAATCTTGCGATTTCAACCATACAGGTATTTTCATTCATAACAACAAGTCCGCCTGAGCCAACCATTGCTCCGGCTTTTATAAGGTTATCGTAGTCCAACGGCATATCAAGATGTTCTTCGGTTAAGCATCCGCCTGACGGTCCGCCTATTTGAACGGCCTTGAATTTCTTGCCTCCTCTGAGGCCTCCGCCGATGTCAAAAACGATTTCTCTCAAAGTCATTCCCATCGGAACTTCAATCAGGCCGGTATTGTTAACTTCGCCTGTAAGTGCGAATGTTTTTGTACCTTTGGAATTTTCTGTTCCGAAAGAGCTGAACCATTTTGCTCCGTTAAGCATAACGCCTGGCACATTTGCGAACGTTTCAACGTTGTTAATAAGTGTCGGACGTCCAAAAAGTCCCTTATTCGCAGGGAATGGAGGCTTCGGCTTAGGCATACCCCTCTCGCCCTCTATTGAAGCTATAAGAGCGGTTTCTTCTCCGCAAACAAACGCTCCCGCACCTTCTTTAATATGCAAATCGAAACTAAAATCAGTTCCCATAATGTTTTTACCTAAAAATCCGGCTTTTTCAGCGTCGGCGATAGCTTTTCTTAATCGCTTTACGGACAGCGGGTATTCGGCTCTTACGTAGATGTAGCCTTCGTCCGAACCAATTGCAAATGCGGCAATTGCCATCCCTTCAAGAAGTCTGTGAGGGTCGCCTTCCATAAGGCTTCCGTCCATAAATGCACCCGGGTCGCCTTCGTCGCCATTGCAAATAACATAGCTTTTTCCGCCTTTGTTTGCAGCGGTAAAACGCCATTTGCGGCCTGTCGGGAACCCGCCGCCGCCACGGCCTCTAAGTCCTGAATCTTCTACTTCTTTTATGACTGCGTCAGGATTATTTTCCTTAAGCACTTTCGCCAATGCTTCGTATCCTCTTGCCGAAACGGATTCTTCAAGAGATTCCGCACTGATATGTCCGCAATTTGAAAGAACATTTCTTGTTTGTTTTGCGTAAAAATTTATATCTTCTGTTCTTTTCTTGGCTTCATTTGTTTTCGGCTCAATATACAAAAGTCTTTCTACCGTTTTGTTATTTTTAATGTGGCTTTCGTAGATTTCTTCCACATCTTCTTCTTTAACCCGAACGTAAGTAATATTTTGGTCGGAAAGATGTATCATTACACCCTGCTCGCAAAATCCCTGACAGCCTGTCGGGACTATAGTCATTTTGTCCTGTCCGGTGAGGGTCGAAACGGTTGCTCCCAATTTTTCAAATTTTTTAATTATGTCCAAAGCCCCGTTAGCAACGCAGCCGGTACCTGCACAGACTAAAACTCTCAATCCCTGCTTTTTAACATTTTCTTGGGCTTTTTCCTGTTCTTTTTTTATGTCAATATTCATTTTTTGTCTACCCCTTCTCTTTGCAAAATGGTGTCTAATACTATTTTTACCGCATCAGAAGTCATTTTAGGATGAACTTTCCCGTTTATGACAACAACCGGTGAAAGTCCGCAGGCTCCGAGGCAGCTAACTATTTCCAGCGAAAATAAGCCATCTTCGGTTGTTAATTGGCCGGGTTTGATATTTAACTTTGCTCTGACAGTATTCAAAATCGGCATTGAACCGCGAACGTGGCATGCTGTTCCGTCACAAACTTTAACTTCATATTTTCCCTTTGGCTCCAATGAAAACTGTTTATAAAAAGTCGCCACACCATAAACCGTTGCAGGCGACAACCCCTCTATTTTCGTACCTATGTAAATCATCGCATCTTCAGGCAAATACCTGAAAACTTCTTGAACTTTTTGCAAAATTGCAATCAAGTTAGACTTTTTAGCACCATAAGATTGTATAATCTCTTCGACTTTTGCGAAGTCAGTTTTAGCCGTGCTTTGAGCAACCATCTTTATCTCCTTTTCACCTCACATTACTTAACCGTGATTTTTATCACAATTAAATTATCGCACAAACATTGATAAAATCAAGCGATTTATTAAAAAATACTCAAAATAAACGGAGGTGTTAGGAGAAAAATCTCAAAGATGTGAGAATTTTTACTTCACGGGTTTATTTTTTAAATCTGCTACTGCCTTAAATATAACCCTTGACAATGGTTCCTTATCTTTTGAAAAATCAACGGGAATCTCCGTTTTTAACGTTACATCGTCAAGGTAAAAAGGAAACTGAGAAGAATTTCCAAAATTAACATCAAAAACATTCGGGAAAGCCTGCTCGACAACTTTCATCTCTTTCCTTTGGACTTCCATGGCCAGCTTGTCGGAGCCTTCCTCAATAGACAGAAATTTCACCTTTAAGTCGTTTTTCTTTGCATAATTTGCAATGGTGGACTTTATTCTGTCAATGTAATTAAAAAGTTTGCCGTCCAACTCATTTGAAATTTTTACATATTTATCCGAATTAATAGGCTTTTGGGGAACACTTGCGTGCCACAATGCTTTGATAAGATTTGTCTTTGTTACTCCAATAGGCTGAATCATAATTTAACTCCTTTGCTTGAGATTTGTGCAGTAAAACATACATGTAAATAAATTAAACAACCTAAAAAATATTTTTGCCAAAAATCAGATAATTTGTAACCTTTCTTAATATTTTGGCACGATGAGAAATTTTGTTTTTCTCCGCTTCCGGCAGTTCCGCCATTGTCAAATTCCCGCCATTGACAACAAAAATCGGGTCATAACCGAATCCGTTTTTGCCTTTTGGTTCGTGTCCGATTTTGCCGAAACATTCACCTTTGCCTGAAAACAAAATCTCGCCGTTTTTACCCAAAAGTACCATTGCACAAACGAATTTGGCTCCTCTTTTTTCTTCGGGAACATTTTTTAATTCGTCTAAAAGTTTTTCTATCCTTGCTTTCGGAGTATCTGCGTACCTGCAGGAATAAATTCCCGGTCCGCCGTTGAGTGCATCGACGCAAAGTCCAGAATCATCAGCCAGCGTGGGCATATTAGTCAATTTATTAGCCTCTTTGGCTTTTAAAAGGGCGTTTTCTTCAAAAGTTTTGCCATCCTCAACAGGGTCAAAACCCTTCGGAGGCAGAACAAACTCAACGCCTAAATCCTTCGTGATGGCGTTAATCTCTTCTACCTTATGCTGATTTGATGTGGCAAGAACTATTTTGTGCATTCTTTCGGCTTTTTATTTTTTTGTCCACAATTAAGAGCATTAGATAATGTGAAAGCTCCCCAAATAAATATAGCACTGACTAAAATAATTGAAATTATATTCAATAGATTATAAATTTTTTCCATATTAATCCTTTCCATCCCCCAAAATTTTAGATATAGTTTCTATCGTATTTCTCAAATTAAAAATAAAAGTTACGAGGTAAAATCCTCCAATAATTATTAAAACATATTTAAGCAGAGAATTTGGAAGAAAAAACAAGCTGGCCAACCCGCCTGATAAAATCAATACGACATTAGTTAAGTTCGTTCTTAATGCAATTAAATTTGTAACTTTTAACTTTAGAATTTCTTTATCCATGGTAATATGATACTACGCTGCAAAAGTTTGAGCAAGTTATTTACAATATTTAACTTTTTATTCCCCAAAGCGTCTCTGGCGGTTTTTAAATTCCAAAATCGCTTCTGACAGTGACTTTTCGTCAAAATCCGGCCAATATTTTTCGACCACCAAAAATTCTGAGTACGCAACCTGCCAGAGCAGATAATTTGAAATTCTCATCTCACCGCCTGTTCTGATTAACAAATCGGGATCAGGAATACTTTTTGTATAAAGCTCAGAGGAAATTATTTCTTCCGATATTTCACTCAACGATATTTCATTAGCTAAAACTTTTTTTGAAATCTTTTTAACGGCGTTGACTATCTCGTCTCTGGAGCCGTAATTAAAGGCTATTTGAAGATTTACACCATTATTGTCTTTGGTCTTTTCCATGGCGTTTGTAAGAATTTTTCGCAATTTGGAATTTAATTTGGACAAATCCCCTATAAATTTAATTACAACCTGATTTTCGTGTAACTCTTTCAGCTCGTTTTTAATCGTATGAGCCAAAAGTTCCATCAGAAAATTAACCTCTTCGGGTTTTCGATTCCAGTTTTCGGTCGAAAAAGCGTATACGGTCAAGTATTTGACCCCAAAATTGTGGCAAGATTTAACCGCTGTTTTAAGAGCATCAACGCCTTTTTTATGTCCGATTGCCGATGGCAAATTGTTTTCCTTTGCCCAGCGGCGATTTCCGTCCATAATTATTGCGACGTGCTGCAATTTTGTTTTTTTAACTATGTCAGCCGTTTTTTCTTTTTCCGCAGTTATCATCTTCAATATTTCACTCTACCTAACAGTAAGATTATAAGCTAAAAAGAAAATATGTAAAATATACAATTACGCTCGTGGATTATAGGTTAATATAGAGAGAATTACTATTCTTTTTAGTCGGGTGTTCTGCATAAGTTATAAAGTGATCTGAAACAGACATAAATTTCTTTCCGGCTTTTTTCGGCCATGTCCAACCTTTCCCCACTATACGTTCTATCAACGTAATGAAGTCCCTTGATTCCTCTTCGTTAATTGTATTTTCCAATCTTGTGTTCATTGAATTAAAGGAATTAACAACCCTTCGTATCAATGCATCATCATTGGGACTAGTTGTAAATTTTCGCACTACTTTTTTTCCCATGAGGTTTGTCGTGGAAGAGGTGATTGAACCCCCAAACGATTGCCCTACGTTCATTTTAGATTGCATAAACTTTTCTCCTATTTTTTCTATTCGGATATTTAAACTCCTGTGAAAAAAAAGTTGCTAGTTTATTTACAAAAATTAACGTTTAATTTTTTTATGCTATTATAATCTAATGATAGAATTGTTGATTTTATACGTTTTGTCTGAAAAAGAATTGACTATGTATGCGGTATTAAAGCATATTTTAGACAATTTTGCCGCGTTTACCCAACCTAGCTTCGGGGCTGTAAAACCTGCCTTGACCCGACTTGAAAATGATGGATTTATTCGCTCCAGAAAAGCAATGTCTGATGGCGGCAAGCTTTCCGGATTTTATTCAGTTACTCAAGAGGGCAGGGAAGAGTTAAAAAAACTTATTCTGAAAAAAGTTTCCGATAATCCTTTGCAATTTCATTCAACCGCCGGAATTAAGCTTTGTTGTGCATCCTATTTGGCTCAGGATGAAAGAAAAGAACTGTTTTTTCAGCTTAAATCGAAGGCTCAGGAACATAAATCCAGTGCCGAAAATACTTTGAACAACCAAAAATCGCTTACTTTTTATCAGCGGATTGTATTAGACAACTCAATGGTTGAATACAAAAATCTGATAACTCTTATTGAAAATCTGGAAAAAGAAAATTTAAAATGAGTGCCATAGTCAATGAAACAAAAACAAATTCAATAGCCGAAAAGTTGGAAATTCAATCCGGAGATGAAATCCTTTCGATTGACGAACAAAAAATGGCCGATTTAATCGATTACAATTTTCTATGCAAAAGCGAGTTTTTAACAATCAAAATAAAAAAGCAAAACGGTGAAATCGAAGAAATTGAGATTGAAAAAGATTTTGATGAAGATTTGGGCATAATTTTTGAGAGTGCTGTTTTTGACAAAATTAAACCCTGTCTGAATAAATGCATTTTTTGCTTTGTTGATCAGCAACCCAAAGGGCTCAGGAAAACTCTTTACATAAAAGACGACGATTACAGACTTTCTTACCTTCAAGGAACTTACGTGACACTCACAAACCTCACGAAAGCAGACAAAGAACGTATTGAGAAGCTCGGGTTGGGGCCATTTTATATTTCTGTGCATACAACAAATCCCGACTTGCGTGTAAAAATGCTTAAAAATCCCAATGCAGCAAAAATTATGGAGCATTTAAAATGGCTTGAAAAAAACCACATTCCTGTACACTTACAAATCGTGCTTTGCCCTAAATACAACGATGATGAAGAGCTTCGCAGAACTTTAAACGACTTTAAAAAACTTAAAAATATTCTTTCAATTGCGATTGTACCCGTCGGGATTACAAAGTTTAGGGAAGGAAGTGAGCTGTTTCCGGTGACAAAAAAGATTGCACAAGAAACAATAAAAATTGTCGATGAATTTAACAAATCAATTAAAAAAAACATAGCTTGCTGTTCGGATGAATTTTGGGGTAAATGCGGTTTAGATGTTCCGGCAAAAGAATATTACGGTAATTTTTCGCAGCTTGAAGACGGAGTGGGTGCCATAAGGCTCTTGCTGGATGATTTAAACAAAGAAAAGAAAAGATTGCCGAAGAGCCTCAGCGTACCCGCAAAAATACTTTTTGCGACTTCAAAACTGGCAAAACCGGCGATTGACGAAATCTCAAAGGAATTAAACAAGATTAACAACCTTAAAGTTGAGGTTGTTGCGGTTAAATCGGCCTACTGGGGGGAAAACATTTCAGTTGCGGGACTTATTACGTCGGGAGACTTGATAAAGGCGATTAAAGAGGCAAAGATGCAAAATCGCAATCCCCTTGTCATGAAAGACTCACCGTTCACTGTTATCATCCCTTCCGTAATGCTTCGCCCGTTTACGCAGGATTTTTTGGACGGCAAAACCCTCGACTATGTCAAAGAAAAAACAGGGTCAGATTTTTTTGTAATTAAAGATTGCTATTCCACAAAAGAAATTGTCGATTTTATTGACCCTAGAAGTTTTTTTGCGGGAAAATAATTCGGCAAAATGTTTAAGCAATTATTTATCGCTTCTTTTGCCAGAGTTTCATCACCTTTTTTGATATAACACGAAGCAAGCATAAAGTGCATCTCCGGGTCGTAATAAAATTTTTCTTTTGCCTTCATTAAATAATTCAGTGCTATTTCAGTGAAGTTATTATACAGCATCACTCTTGCTATGAATTTGTAACTTTCGGGGTTTACCGAATAAAACAGGTCGGCACAGTTAATTATATTTTCCACAAATTGAACTTGTCCGGACTGGATTAGCAAATTCAAATCAATTTCCAAAAAGTTTCTGATTTGGAAGTAAGAAGGAATAACCGAAATGTAACCCTTAATAAACGGAATCAGCTTTTTACCCCAGTTGGCACGAAAATCTTGCTTTGCAATTTTGCAAAATGCTGCGTTAGCACCTTCCAAATCTCCTAAAAGCAAACGGCAATAGCCGTATTCCAATATAAGGTTATTCTGTTCAAAAAAATCCCCAACAGAATAATCCCCCAATAAAACCTTATTTTTAGCGTCTTGATATGACTCTGCATTCATGTTTTTTGTGTTCGTTTCTACTTGTTTTTATCTTTATCTAAATCGAAATTAAAATCAGTCATCATTGAGTTCATTATAACAGCCTGCATTAATTGAGGTGAGTAATTACTGTTGCCGTTTTTGTTTTGTGCCAGCATAAAAGGCAGCATATTCATCATTGCGTTGTTTCCTGATTGGCTGTTTCCGCCCATAAGTGCATTAAGTTGTATTTGTTCAGAATTTTGAATACCCGCTGCTTGTCCGTAAGGGTTAGCGGCAGTGATTTCCTGTGCTTGAGGTTGAGAATAAGGATTAATTCCCGCACTTTTAAGCACTTTTAAAGCCGCTATGACTTCGTCATTGGTTGGTTCTTTTTGGGCAATTTTTTCTCCGGCCGGCTCTGCTTGAGAGCTTTGATTAGAGAAATCTTTAAATTTCTTGAACTCATAACCGTCAGGAGTTCTATCGTTATTTATTTCATTTTTAACTCCCTCTAAGCGTTTTGCATCATAATCCTTTCTAACTTGATCCGATAAGCCGTCAGATGAAGGGGATGCAATAAATTTATCCAAATCTGTATTCCCGCCCGGAGTTGCCTGCAATTGGCATTGGTCAGGAGTTTCCAGGCAACGTTTTCCTGTTGTTGCGTATTCACGAAGAATTGAATTGGTTTTTAGGCTCAAAACCTTAGAGTAGGCACTAATTGCCTGATCTTTTCTTCCGGCCTGAACATAGGACATGGCCATATAATAATAAGCAACCGAATTTGACGGATATCTTGCTATTATGGCCTGACAATCCTGTAAGCAGCCTGTATAGTTGCCTATTTTATATTTTTTTATTGCAATTCTAACCGGAGTACTCAAAGCGGCATTTTTTGCCAAAACACAAGGATTGGCTTGAGAAAATACCAATAAAAACGCTATTAAATACAAAAACTTTCTCTTCATTTGAAAACTTCCTTCTATTCTAATATTAACAATTATTTTTTAAAAATCAAGTTACTGTTTAATTATAATGCATTCCCCCCCTTATTGCTCTGCCCCAAATGGATGATTTTTTACAGCACCGCCGCCAAAACCATCAGCAAAATGGCACCAATCTGCATCGCTGCCGACATATGCTGAGAAAATGTGTTGCCGTCATATTTTGTTGAAGTTTTTTTGGCCTGATATGCACTTGCAACCCTATCCAGCCTGGTTTGCTCATCATCATCGGCGAACGTGGACTTGAAAACCTTTAATTCTAACCTCGATAGCCTGTTTGGTATAGTGTCATTCGGAAATGTTCTTTTTAAAACTGATTTTTCCAAAGCTCCTAATGAAATATCCAAATCCGAATTTGAGTCATACTCATCAAGAACACTGTTGTGAGAATTATAACTCGGCTGAGTATAGCTTGGAGTCCCAAAATAACCCTGTTGCGGCGGCAAATTTTGTGTAATTATATCATCACCGGACACATCTGAATATTCATCCTCCTGTGCCGGTTCAGCGGTATCTGCGGGGTTTTCCCGCATTAATGCCGATTTCAGTCTTTCCACTCTGGAATTCAGGTCATCATTGTATGTTTTTTTGAAAACATTTTGCTCTAAATTTGCAAGCCTTTGATTTATATCGGCAGTCTTGAATTCTTTATTAAAAACTGCTTTCTCCAAAGTATTAACAATGGGGTAATTTACGCTGCTGTCGGCTTTTGGGGGTTTTTCTCCGTAAATATCTTCCTCTTCCGCAAAAGTATCCTTCTTAGGTTTAATTTCCTGCCCGATTAAATCGGCAGATAAATCAGCCGATAATTTTCCTACTCTTTGGGCAACAGGACTGGAAGAAGCCTGACCATAAACGACTTCTTCCAAACGTTTTAGCCTTGCATCATCACTTTGTGTGCTGTAATCCACCCCGAACAGAGATTTCTCCATCGTCGTGAGCGAAGCGGAAAATTGGCTCTGGGCAATACATTTAACCCCCAAAAGCCAAAACATAAATATAAAAATTAATATCCCAAATCGTTTCATGGACTGCCCCATCATCAGAATATTAATTTTTGACGTAAAAAACCATTACTCAATGGTTTTATTCAAAAAGAAAAAACCTAATCACAATTGCGTACGACGAAAGTAGGATAAAAAGCTAAAACTCAATGCCTTCTCTTGCAATAATTCCCGTATCCCAGTAGTGTTTTACAGGTTTGATTTCCGAAACCAGATGTGCGATTTCAATTGCCTTGGGGTGTGCGTTTCTGCCAGTCAAAACAATTTCCATGGTTTGAGGTTTATTTTTCAAAATATCCACAACTTCATCGACATCAAGTATTTTTAGGTCGATTGCAATATTAATCTCGTCTAAAATAATTAATTGGTATTCGTTATTTTGAATGGCTTTTTTGGCAATTTCCCAGCCCCGCTTAATTTCCTTTTCATCGTCCTCGCATTTGTTATGGGAGTAAACGATTCTGTCCAATCCGGCTTGAACGATTGTTAAATTATTTTTAATCTCGGAGGACAAATTTCTAAACGAGGTCAATTCTCCGTAATTGTCGCCGCCCTTGGTAAACATAACAACAAGGACCTTCCATTTTCTGCCCAAAGCTCTCATTGCAAGACCAAGTGAAGCTGTGGTTTTGCCTTTGCCGTTTCCTGTATAAATTTGAATATACCCATGCTGTTCCCAGCTCGGGTTAATCAAATCAGCATTTTTTGAAATTATATTAACTTTTTTAACCATTCAACCCTTCAACCTTTCAACCCTTCAAACTTTATTATATATTAAAAAAATGCAAGAGAAAGAAAATTTAAGAAAAAAAGCAAAGGAAATCAGAAAGTCGCTTGATATTGAAAAAATAAGCGAAAAGATTGTTGACAGCATTTCAAGGCTGGAAGTATACAAAAAAGCCCAACACGTAATGATTTTTTATCCGCTGGGGCATGAAGTTAATCTTTTGGGACTTTTGTCGAAAAATGGCGGCAAAAATTTTTATCTGCCAAAAGTTAAAGGTAAAGAATTACTTGTTTGTCCTTACAAAACCGGTGATGAATTGACCGTTTCAAAATTTAAAACCAAAGAACCGACAACCCCGCCCGTTGATTCAAATATTCCGGATATAATTTTTGTGCCGGCTCTCATGGCAGACAGGAGCTTAAACCGATTAGGTTACGGCGGAGGATTTTACGACAGATTTTTATCAAAAAAACGGTCGGGAACTGCAAATTCTACAAAAATTGTCGCAATACCAAGTGCTTTGGTTGTGGATGAACTGCCCTCAGAAAGCTTTGACGCAAAAATAGATATAGTAATTACGGAGAGGTAATTTTATTGCATTATCTCAAAGCTATGTTATAATCAATTTATGAATATAGTTAATCTGATTAAAGAATTTAACAATCTGGTAAGCCGAAAATTTTCTGATTTTAAGGGAATTTATCTTTTTGGCTCACGTGCGACGGGCAAAGCCAAAAAAGAAAGTGATGTCGACTTGGTATTGATGTTTAACGAAATAAATAAAACTAAAAAATATGAAATTTATGATATTTTAAGTGATTTAATGTTTAAATATGATATCTTTATAGATATTCAAATT
Organism: Candidatus Gastranaerophilaceae bacterium; assembly: GCA_041678605.1. GTDB lineage: Bacteria > Cyanobacteriota > Vampirovibrionia > Gastranaerophilales > Gastranaerophilaceae > JBAYNW01. The sequence goes on from JBAYNW010000004.1 coordinate 62,967, forward strand.
ATGGATGAGGCAAAATTAAAATTCAATCCATATTTTCATGAGCAGGTTACAAGCAAGGGTAAATTTTATGGAGCAACATAAACAACTTTTTATAAATAATTTTTGGGAAAAATCCAAATTGGCTCTTATTGAGGCCAGAAAAAACATTGATACGGATAGTCTAATGTCCGCTCAAAACAGGATTTATTATTCAATTTTTTATAGTGTAGTTTCCCTAGGATATGTTGAAGGTTTTACAACTTCAAAACATTCCACGCTTATGGGATGGTTCAACAAAGTTTTTATTCATCAAAATAAAATATTTGACAAAAAGCTCTTTAAAATATATGAAAATTCTTTTGCTAACCGTATGGATAGTGATTATTCATACTGTACTGAGTTCGATAAAGAAGAAATCGAATCAAATTATGAAGATGCAAAATTTTTCATCAACGAAGTCGAAATTTATTTAAAATCCAAAGACATTTTAAAGTAAATTTTTAAACATTTACGCATTAAACAGTCCGTAAAGCCTGTCTTTTATATCCTCTTCCTCAAGCTCTTCCGTTAAACGATTTAAGTCCAATGCCATCTGGTAGTAACCCGCAGCTTCATTATTTTTATCCAAAGCCTGAGCTGCACGTCCCGCATTAAAATATGCCAGAGTATAGTTGGGATTTAGTTCGATTGCTGTTTTAAAATACGAAAGTGCCTCATCCGGAACACCTATTCCGTCGAGATAGATAACACCCAAGTTATTATGAGCTATATCGTAATCGGGATTTAATTCAATAGCACGGTGATAGGCAACTATTGCCTCCTCCATGTAATCCTTTTCCCAAAGTGCAATTCCGGCCTTTGAATAGGCATGGTAATCATCAGGATTAATACTTATGGAATCACAGTAGGTTCTTATGGCCTTGTCCAAATCGTTTTCAGCCATATATAAGTCGCCGAGCGAGAGATGAATTTCGCTGTTTTCCGGATCCAAAATAATCCCCGCCTGAAAGGATGCTATTGCTGCCTCGTAGTTGTTTTTTATCTGAAAATATATGGCTCCAAGTGCCTGACAAACTATTGCCGTCCATTTTTTGTCGGGGTTTAGTTTGATTGCCTTTTGGTAATATTCAATTGCTTCATCGTAAAGTTCGGCCTGAACAAAAGCATAAGCCAAAGAGTTGTTGTAAAAAGGATTTTCGCTGTCCTGCTCTAATGCAAGCTTGAATGCTGACATTGCATGGATTTTGTCAGATTTTTTCAGGTATAAATGACCCAATTCGTAATAAATCGGAGCTGTGTTTTCTTCAATTTCCAGCAGTTTGTTATAGTAATCGACAGCTATATCAATGTTCTCAGGGAAGAATGTTTGAGTAACAGTTGCCAGTTTTACCAGAACATCCCGACTGTTGGGATTTGCTTCCAAGGCTTTTTTGTAATAATCAACAGCTGAATCCATTTTGTTTTTTCTCACGCAAATATCAGCTATTTTATGATAAAAAACTTCATCCCGCTGGGTACTTTGAACAGCTTTTTTGTAAACTTTAACGGCTGTATCGTAGTTGTTAAAGCGTTCAAAAGTTTCACCGCATGATTTGTAATACAATACGGAAAATGCTTCGGTAAAATTACAGTAAAGCATTTTTAAAAATGTAAAATCCCAAACAAAAGTCAGGCTCCCCGTAACCAGATAATAAAGACACTTTGCAAATTCTCTTATCGTAACCCTTTCGGCACTCATTTTTTGTAGAATTGATAAAGATAAAATTAACCTTGGGCGTGAAGAATTGATTCCGCCTATTTTTATAGCATTTTTAAATTCTTCTTCTGCCGATTTATAATCGTTGGATAATTTCATAAAATAGCCGGTATAAATATGGGCATTAATATTTTTAGGTGCAAGCGAAATGGCTGTTTTACATTGTTCAATGGCTGTTTGCAGACCTATCTGGCCATTTTCCCACATCAAACTTGCAAGCCTGTAATAACTCTCCGGCATGCTTGGGTCCAACTTAATCGCATCAACGTAATATTCTATTGCAGATTGCAAGTCTTGCTCCTGCAATTTTAATAAATATCTTTCGTGTGATTCTCTTGCTTTTTCTAATGATTCCTGTGCTTTTTCTAAATTAAGTGTCAAATTTGAACGTATAAGGGTTTGTTCGAGCATGAATTACTCCTAGTGCAAAATGTCTAACCTATTTTTGGTCGTCATTGCGAAACAAAACTTAACGTTTTTGTGAAAAAATACGTCAAAAGGATGACAATATAGAAAGAACACATTTACTGGGGGCTGTTGACACAAAAAAGTAAACAGCCCCTAGCAAAAAAAAATATTTTCGGGTTTTAGTATAAATAGTCATGCCCGAAATGTTGAGAAATGTAATACAAAATATATATTTCTTGACAAAAAGTACATTTTGCTAATATCATGTAAGTAAGTATATAGTGGTGAGGTTTTATGAAAAGTTCAACGTTAAGAAGATCAAATTTATCCAAAGAAAGAATGTTATTTCTGGAAGAATTATCAAGGAACAGAAAACAGCCTTATGATGCGTCTCCGGGTGTCTATGTTCGTCCAAACAAGGAAAAAGAATTAGATGTCTTGTGGCAAAACTTCAGGGTAAGCCAAAAAGAAGATAAATCTCCGGGTATTTATCTTGCAACAGGTTTTATTGCCGGTGCCATTGCAATGCTGATTATGACAACTTTGTTAAGTTTTTCTGTTCGGGGAACCGATTCGCAAGATTTTGCAGCAACTCCTAAGGTCAAGGAAAAGGCCAGATTGACCTTTATTCCTGCCGATAAATCAGGCAATGCCCCTGCTGTTGCTAAAGGAAGCGAGTCTTATACCGTTAAAGACGGCGACACTTTGGAAAGCATAATAATTCAATTTTACGGTAAATTTGACCCGTCAAAAGTAGAAAAGATAAAACAAGCTAATAAAATGGCAAATCCAAACAGCCTGAAAATCGGTCAGGGTTTAATTATTCCTATGGAATAAGGTTGCATTGAAATATTTGAAAGGCTTTGCTTCTGTTGGTACGGCCTCTTTGTCATGTTGAGAAATATTGCCGAAATAAAACAAATAATTTTTTAATTAAATTGTTTATTTTATAATTGGGTTGACGAATAAAGAGGAGAGAATATGGAACTCGAAATAATAAAACAAGTTGACCCGCAGGTTGCGGAATATATTGAAAAAGAACTTAAAAGACAACAAACAACAATCGAGCTTATTGCAAGCGAAAATTTTACGTCACGTGCGGTTATGGCTGCTTGCGGAACGGTTTTGACAAATAAATATGCCGAAGGTAAGCCTCACAAAAGATTTTATAACGGTTGTGAAAATGTTGACTTTATAGAAGAATTGGCTCAAGAAAGAGCGAAAAAACTTTTTAACGTCGCCCATGCAAACGTTCAGCCGCACAGCGGAGCTCAGGCAAACATGGCCGTGTTTTTGTATGCCCTAAAACTCGGCGATACGATTATGGGCATGGATTTATCTAACGGCGGACACCTTTCTCACGGTTCACCGGTTAATTTTTCAGGCATGTACTTTAATGTTGTAAGCTACGGTGTTGATGCACAGGGCTGTATAGATTACGATGAAGTCCAAAAACTCGCTCAACAGCACAAGCCGAAGATGATAATTTGCGGGGCAAGCAACTACTCAAAAATAATTGATTTTAAAAGGTTTAGAGAAATTGCTGACAGCATCGGTGCTTACCTGATGGCTGATATTGCTCACATTGCCGGACTTGTGATTGGGGGGGTTCATCCTTCACCTGCCGGCTATGCCCATTTTATAACGACCACTACGCACAAATCTCTTAGAGGTCCACGCGGCGGAATTATCATGTGCGACGAAGAGCATGCCGCAGGTATCGACAAGGCTGTTTTCCCCGGAGTGCAGGGCGGACCGTTGGAACACATTATCGCCGGAAAAGCCATTGCCCTTTTGGAAGCTTCCAAACCTGAATTTAAAACTTATGCAGAGCAAATTGTTAAAAACGCAAAGGCTCTGGCTATGGAGCTTATGGCGGAAGCAATGGATATTGTCGGCGGCTGTACAGAAAACCACTTGATGACTCTTGATTTAAGGAAATACAACAAAACAGGCAAAGATATTGCTAATGTTTTAGAAAAAGTCGGAATCACCGCAAACAAAAACACTGTTCCGAACGACCCTCAAAGTCCTTTTGTTACAAGCGGAATAAGGCTTGGAACGCCCGCAATCACTACAAGAGGGTTTAAGGAAGAGGACATGAGAGAAGTTGCTAAAATTATTGCATCCGCAGTATTTTCGTCGGATAATGAACTGGGATTAATGAATCTTAAAGAACGCTCATTGAAGTTATGTTCTAAATACCCGCTATATTAAAGGAGAACTAAAATTATAATCAAGTTATCAGAAGCACATGTTGTCGGAGCAATAATATCCTATCTTTTAGGGGTATTTATCGTGCCTTTGGTAATAGCATATTCGAAAAAACAGGGGTTAATTGATAAGCCGAACGAAAGAAAAATTCACAAAAAACCAATCTCGAGGTTGGGCGGAATTGCCATTTTTGCAAGCACAATGCTGACTTTTTTGTTTCTGGTATTTTTAAGTTATTATCCTTATGGAAGTTTGCTTTCCGGTATTTTGCTCGGAAGCTCGCTGATGTTTTTGCTCGGACTAATTGACGATATTTACACGTTGAAAGCAAAATTCAAATTATTTATTCAAATAGTTATTGCCTCGTTGGTTTATTTATTGGGCGTAAAAATAGATTCAATTATAAACCCCTTTGGGGGCGTAATTTTGTTGGGGCATTTTTCATACCTGATAACCGTTTTGTGGATAGTCGGAATCAGCAATGCCGTGAACTTTATTGACGGTGTAGACGGGCTTGCCGGCTCTGTTATTACAGTAAACTCAATAACTCTGGGGATAATTGCCGTCGCTATGGTACCCCCGAATCCGATAAGTGCCTTAATTGCATTTATTTTGGCCGGTTCAATGCTGGCGTTTTTGACTTACAATTTCAATCCGGCGAAAATCTTTATGGGTGATTCGGGAGCCTTGTTCTCCGGCTTTTTGCTTGCCACTCTTTCGATTACCGGAGTTATGAAAGCCGCCGCTCTGGCAATTATTCTTCCGTTTGTGGTTTTGGCCGTTCCTATCATTGATATTACTTATTCAAGTCTGAGAAGGATTTCTAAAGGAAAGTCGCCGTTTGTCGCAGATGCCGAACACATTCACCATAAATTGTTAAAAGCCGGTTTTAGCCAAAATATGACCGTTGCAATTTTGACTTCAATTGCCATCGTTGCCGGTGCAATCGCATCTTATTTTGTGGGTTCTATTAAGCACTACGTCTATTATATAATGGCTCTCGTTTTCATTATGTTTGCCCTAAATATCGCAAATCTATTGACAAAAAAGTAAATATATGTTATATATGATAAAAATTTGAGCGAAAATGCGTTTAGAAGATTTTTATTATTAAATTATAGAGAAAGCTTTAATAATTTGTTACAGACTTAGTTAAGTAAAGGTTTATTAACTATGGCAATAGATGCGGTACAAAATAATAATTCAGGCAGAATTAGCGTCCTTGGTTCGGCAGTTTTCGGCGGATTGGCAGGATACTCTTTAAAATGGGCTTTGCCGGTTACTTCTCAAGAAAAAAAAGGTGATTATTTTGAATCTAAAACAGAAGAAATCAGAACCAATGTAAGAGCAGCGAAGTCGAAAGCCATAGGCGGTATTAAAGATTTGCCTGTCAAAGATGAAGCTGCTGAAAATCTTTTGAGCCTGCTTGATGGAATCAATTTCCGCTACACTGCACTTAAAGCTAAAAATCTTCCCGAAGAATCTGTCCATAAAATAATGGAGTTAAAAGCGGGTGTTGATTATGAGGCACGAAAGGTTTTGATTGTCGGAATAGAAGAGAGAACGGCTTACCTTAAAAAAATGAGGCCTACCAACCCCTTTGTTCTTATAGGTGCCTGTATAGCCTTAATGTTCGCCCTTCTTCATAATGCGATTAACCAAAATTCACCCGAAGAAGCTTAGCCTTTAGGTTATCGTGTAAACTTTTCTGTAATATAGCATTGCTCCGATAATAAATAACACAAGATTTGCCATCCATGCTGCGAAAAATGGTGAAATAGAGTCTGCTTCTCCAAAGGATATTGACAAAGCTCTTATCAGATAGTAGGTGAAAATTATCAGGATGCTGAATAAAAATCCGCGATTGTATCTAACTCTCGGCGGAGTTATTGCAAGCGGAACGCCGAGCAAAACAAGTACTATCGTTGTTATCGGAAGTGCTATTTTATCATAAAGTGCGACCAGATAAATATTTTTTTCGGCACTTATTTTATTTTGGTTTTGTATCATATATTTAACCAAAGATACAAAATTGTGTTCTTTTGCCACATTCTGGCTAAGTTCTTTCGACAGGTCAATTCCGAATTGTGCCACCGAATTTTCAAAGAAGGTCGTGTTAAGAATTTTTCCTTCCTGAGCGACAGTGTAAATTGCCCCCCTGTTAAACTGCCATCCCGAAGGCGAAGTTGACCCGTCCTGTGCCTGAAGTACCTGAATTGTATCGGGCTTTGATAAGTCCAGGACCGTAATGTTATGTAATGTTTTGTTTTTGCAATGTCCAACATAAAAAAGCCGCTTCAGGGACCCGTTGTCTTTCAATTCTTTAAAAATAAAGTTCTGCTTGCCTTCTGGAATATTTTTTTGTCCTAACGCCCATAGAGCCAAATCTTTGGACTGTTTAGTCGTAACCGGAACTATTGTTTCGTTGATGAAAAAACTGGCAATTGACATTATCAGGGCAAAGATGAAGATAGGTTTTGCAATCCTGTTTAGGCCGATTCCGCAAGAACGCATCACGGTAATCTCAGAGGCCAGACTTAAATTGTTCAAAGTCATTACGGTTGCGAGCAAAACCCCCATCGGTATCGTCATTACAAAAACAGACGGCAAATTCAAAATGATTATCATCAGAGCAACCTTGAAAGGTATTCCGTAAAGCGAAATCTGCTTAATCAGCGTAATGAAGGTATCTGAAGCGAAAATTATTGAAGTAAAAATAAAAACACCCATAATGAATATCTCAATAACTTGCTTTAATATGTACCTGTCCAACAAGGTCATTTTTTTGAATAATCCGTTCATAAGACTATTTTATATGAAAAATAACTCAAAGCAAATAGTTGTACTGTACTTTTTCTTAGGGCAAGAATATTAAAAATATTAAGCGAAAAAGTAGGATGGACAAAACTCATATCAAGTTGCGATCAAGATACGTCATCCTGAACTCGTTTCAGGATCGCAAAAGCGAACGACTATGCGATGCTGAAATAAATTCAGCATGACGTGAGGGTGATGGGTTAATTGCAACTTGATATGAGTTTTACCCATCAACAATAAATGTTTTTACAACAATTGCCGCGTGGGCAAACTTAGCACAAAAACAGTGAAAAGCTACGCCAGACGTACATGCCCACCCTACGGCGGAACTTGTATTTATTATTTAGAATTTCAAAAGTACTTTTAGCGTATTTTTTTCTTTATTTTTTTCAAACGCTTCGATTGCATTATCTATGCTGTAAATTCCAGAAATCAAAGGACTAAAGTCCACTTTCTCAGACGCCAGCAGTCTTAATGCCGGTGCGAAACGCCCGCAACGTGAGCCTTGTACTCTTATTTCGTCGATTACAATAGGTGCAAGATTAAATTCCTTTGAAGCCGCAACCGTACTTTTCAAAACAAGAGTTCCTCTTGGTTTTGTTAAGGCCAAAGCTGTTTCAAATCCCGAAATTGAGCCGGTTGCTTCAATTACAAAATCCCATTCTTTTTTGATGTCCAAATCGGCCAGTAATTTTGTTTGAACCCCCTGCTCTTTAGCTATATCAAGCTTGTTTTGATGTTTTCCGACTAAAAGCACATCAATATTGCTCGCATTAAGTGCCAAAGCCGTTGTAAGGCCGAGCTTTCCATCTCCCAAAATAACTACTTTTTGAATTGGCTGAATGTGCAGCTGCTCAAGGATTTCAAGGCCGGCGGCCAGAGGTTCTGCAAATACCGCTTGCTCATCTGAAACATTTTTTGGGACTTCAAGCAAAGTATTAAAAGGCATGGCCAAATATTGTGCAAAACAGCCGTCTTTTTGCCAAATTCCCAGTGTTTGACGGTTAAAACAGTGCCTTTCAAGCCCCTGATGACACCATTCGCAATTGCCGCAGGCACAGTTAATCTCGCCAATGACCCGTTTTCCTAAAAGCGATTTGTCTTCGTCGTTAATTTCTTCCACGACCCCGACAAATTCGTGGCCTAAAATTCCCTTGTATCCCATATAACCTTTGGTAATTTCGTAATCCGTGTTACAAATTCCCGCCAAAGTTATTCTAATCAACGCCTCACCTTTTTTCGGCTCGGGTTTTTTATAATCGCTTACTAATTTTAATTCCTCGTCAAATACAACCGCTTTCATCTTTTTCTCCATTTTTTCATATCTCATCCAAAATTTCTACCGTATAGTCATTCGTCACTTCTTCTCTTGCTATAACCTTTATATCCCCGATGAACTGGGCCAAAATCATAAAAGTAATATGCCTTATTCCTATCGATGTGAGAATTGCCAAATTGTCCAAATCCAACCCATATTTCTTGGCTTTTTTGAATATTGAATTGGCTATCGATTTGACTTTTCTGCCGTCAATTTTTATTATCTCACTGTTGGAATCCAATTTGTCGAACAGGTTTTTTTGAGTTTTTTCAGACAGTTCTAAAACCTGAATTACGCCATCCTCATTGGAAACTTTCTTACTGATATACCGGCTAAGAGAAAGCCTTATTTTGTCGAGCAAGTTCTCTTTTGAGGTTTCGTCCGAAAAATCGTTTATTTTTTCAAAAATATAAACAATGTCCTTAATGGAAACCTCTTCTCTGAGCAAATTTACCAGAATGTATCTTAATTCCGCAACCGAAACAAAGTCAGGAATAATGTTTTCTATCAGAAACAAATTTTTCTCGCCAACTATTTCCGTATAACGGTTTATGTCTTCATAATCGAGCAATTCGTCAATGTTTTTTATTAAAGTGCGTTCCAAAATTCTAGCAACAAATTCCGAAGGTTTCAGCCCGTTTTGCCAAAAAGCTTTTGTCTTTTTTTCTTCAATCCAGACGATTTTCCTGCCGGTAATTTCATCGACCGAATAAATCGCCCCTTTTTGTTTTTTATCCAATTGCAAATCATCCAAAAAGAACATCAAATAATTCGGATAGACAAAAGAATTAACAACCTCAAGGCCTCTGACTTTTATGCTGAATTCGTACGGAGTCAATTTGTCGTCATCTTCAAAAATAATTTTGGGAACCACATACCCTAACTCCTCGGCGAGTTTTTGCCTTACTTTTACTGTTTCGGCAATCAAAACTCCTCCGGCGTCAGGATTAACAAGGTCCAAAGTCTCTTCGCTCAGGCTGATTGACAGTTTTTCCTGACCGACTTTTGAATACATCGCCTCTGGAGAAATCGTTTTTATCAAATTTTGTCTCAATTCGTCCAGTTCTTTTAACCCCTTGGACATTTCATCATTTAAATGTTTTCGGTTTTTAGAAATAGGGGCTTCAGATTGGGCTTCAAGCTGGGTTTTAATCTTGGCTATTTTTTTTCTTTGCTCTTTAATTTTTTCCTGAATTTCTTTGCAGGATTCATAAGGTGAAAAATTAGAGGAAAGCATTTTTTCCATCCGGCTCTTAAAGGTCGTTATATTTACGACGTCGTCCTCTTCTGCATCTTTTTCAGGGGCATTTTCAGATGCAAAAATGCAGTTGTACTGAAATCCGTCGTCAGTTTCAACTTCGTGCATACTGTATAAATCCCAACCTTCTTGAGACATTTCATTAAGCAAATTTTCAAGTGCCTTTGTATTGTCACTCGGAACTGATTTTATTATATATTGCATTTTTAATCCTTTGTACATATTTTACCTTATAATTTTGTAAATTAAATCTGTTTTTTAGGCAACGTATTTGTCTATCGCTTCTTTAATTACTTGATTTATGCTCGTTTTATTTTGTTCTGCCGCAATGGCTGCCTTTTGATGAAGGTCACGGCCTATTCTTATATTCAGACTTCCTTTAAATGGCTTTTCAAGTTCCAGCTTCATCTCTTTGCATGTATTAATGTAATCATCAACAGCCTCGTAAAAAGCTGATTTTAGCTCATCGACACTTTGCCCCTCAAAAAGTACTAACGCTTTTATTCCTAAAATTTTTCCATAAAAAACGTTATCATCTCCGCTGTATTCCACGGAGCCAAAATAATCTTTATATTCAAGAACATTTTTCATAATAATTTTTCCTTTTTAAATAATATGGGCATTTTTTCATTATATTATAACATATTTGTTCTAAAATGCAACTATTTTTCAGTTGCTATTTTATAATTTTGTAAATTAAATCTGTTTTTTCAGGCTTTTGAGCCGAAAGCTCAAAAGCCTCGTTACAGTTTTTCTCTGCCAATTTTGTTTTTTCCTCATCGTTGGAATAAATGGTGTAGAGCGTTTCACCTTGTTTGCAAAATTCACCGTGCTTTTTGTTTAAATAAATTCCCACGCTGTAATCTATTTCGTCTGTTTTTTTCTCACGGCCTGCACCCAAAAGTTTGCATGCGTAGGCAATTTTGTAAGCATCTATTTTACTAATGAATTGATGGGCTGAATCCCCTCCTACTTTTACTTCAACTTTATATTTCGCTTGAGGAAATTTTGAGTAATCTTCAACTACCTTAGGATTTCCGCGTTGAGCGGTAATGAGTTCTTTGAATTTTTCAAGTGCCTTGCCTGATTTCACAACCTCTTTTAAGTATTCTTTTGCTTTTTGAGTGTCATCAAATTTTCCTACTTGAACAAGTGCAATTGCGGCAAAATCGTAGGTTAATGTGGATAAGTCATCCCCACAATTACCCCCACATTTACCCCCTTTTAGGAATTCAATTGATTCAATAACTTCCAAAGAGTTCCCCACGGCTCTGCCAAGGGGTTCTTCCATTGACGTCACGACTGCTGTAATTGATTTATTAAGTTTTTTGCCGATATTTACCATTAATTTCGACAATTTAACGGCATCTTCAGGTGTTTTTACAAACGCTCCCGAACCGTATTTTACGTCAAGAATTATGTTATCTGCTCCCGAGGCAACTTTTTTTGATACGACAGAAGAGGCAATCAAAGGCATGCTGTCGACGGTTGCCGTTACATCTCTTAGGGCGTAAAGTTTTCCGTCAGCAGGCGTAAGCTTTTGGGTTTGAGAGGCGATTGCAACATTAATTTTTTTAACCTGCTCAATTATTTGTTCAATAGACAAATTAGTGCTAAATCCCGGAATTGATTCAAGTTTGTCAATTGTTCCGCCGGTATGACCCAGCCCCTTGCCTGAAAGCTTTGCAACAGGAATTCCGCAGGCTGCAAGGAGAGGGATTAGGGTCAAAGTGACCTTATCGCCGACCCCGCCGGTGGAATGTTTGTCCACAACGTCTTTTGCAAGCTCTTTTAAATCAATTATATCACCTGATTTTATCAAAGCTTCAGTTAAAAAGGCCGTTTCATCGTCGGTCATGCCGTTGAAATAGACAGCCATAAGCCACGCTGAAATTTGATAATCCGAAGCAGAGCCATCCATTAAAGAATTAATCAAAAAATCAATTTCTTCCTTTGAATGAACTCCATTGTGCTTTTTTTTGTCTATTAAATCAACGATACGCATAGCCGAGGTTGAATGGTCGAATGGTCGAATGTTTGAACGGGTAATATAAACCATTCAACTTATTGACTTATCGACTTATCAACTATTTCCCTCCGTTGAGTTTTTGAATAACCAAATCGCTAATATCGATTCCGCCGACAAAAATTATTCTGAAATCGACTATTGCGTCAAGTTTTTGCTCAATAAGCACCTGTTTCGCAGCATCCTGAATTTTGTTATAAACCGCTTCTTCCTTTTGTGCTTTTAAATTTAAATAAGCGTCTTGCTTAACTTTAAATTCTTTTGCTGTTTTTTCTTCAAAATTTTTCTTTTTCACAGGAGTATCAAGAGCTTTGAACTCTTTTTCCTTATCAACCAAATACTGCTGCAACTCAAGTCCTTTTGCGTCAACTTCCTTAATCGCATCTTTTGCAAAAGAATAGTTGTCCTGAATTTTTTTGTAGTTGATAAATCCAATTCCGTCTGCCTGTGCAACTCCGCCAAACGACGTCAAAACCATTACCAAAACGGTTAAGACCATAATTTTAATTTTGTTCATAATGCCTCCTTTTTAGTTGAACCCTCATTAGTACATCATATCACCAACACCGAAAGTAAAGTATCCTTTCGAACCGCTGGACCCAGGATTGACGATTGGAACACCATAATCAACCGACAGTGGACCCATTCCCGGTATGTAAACTTTCAGCCCGACACCCGCTGTAATAGCCTGCATAGGTCTGTCATATATTATATCCGTCACAGTAGGATTAAATATTTTACCCGCATCGACAAAGAATGTCATTCTTACGTTGTCTAAGAATTGAACTTTCAGCTTATCCAAAAACGGAATAGGGGTCGCCAATTCGACAGAACCCATCACAAAGGCATCGCCTGTTCCGACGCCGCTCATCCTGAAACCTCTTATCGAGTAAGGGCCGCCTAAGCGGTAAGCCATAACTTCAGGCATTTCACCGTTAATTTTTCCTCCTGCTTTAGCCAGAAACGATAATGATGACTTTTTGCCGATAGGTACGTATTTTTTAATCGATCCTGTTAACTTACCGTAAGTGTTGTCAAATCCCGCAAGATCAAGTGCTTCATCAATCCGAACATTGGCCAAAACACCGTTTCTAGGGTTTACGGCCGTGTCTCTTGTGTCATAAATCAAGCCCGGACTTAAAGACAAGAAAGTTCCGCCCTCAAGTTGCTTCGCACGCTCGGAAATCGGAACATTGTGTGATGCGTAAAGTCCTGCAATTGTATCATAGTCGCCTTCTCTGACGTTAACATTTTCTAACCCGAGCGAAAATGTACTTGTTAAATTTTTATTGTTTTTCACTTTATGTGCAATGGTCGCTTCCGCACCCACTCTTCTTTCTATTGCCAGCGGAATCTGATAACTGCCGAAATCTCTAAAGAAAAGTTTGCTCATCAAAGAGTTATCCGCATTTAAAAAATACGGCTCATAAAAACTCAATTCAGCTTGTATATTCATGTGGTTTATTATCGAAGAATCGTTCAGAACTACTCCCGAACCGGCTAATATGTTTAAGCCGACTCTCTGGTTAAGTCCTCTGAAATTGTTATCGGCAATCCCTACCGAGCCGAAAATACCCGTTGCCGAATCAAGCCCGCCGCCGATGGAAACCGATGCGGTTCTTTGCTCTTCGACCTCAATTGTGACATCATACTTGTCCGGAACATCTTCGGATGGTTCTATATCTCTTTTGACATCCTTGTATGCCTGCGTAGCGTACAATCTTACCAAATCTTCCCTTATCAGATTTTCGTTATAAACGGTTCCTGCTTCAGTCAAAATATTTCTCGCGATAACATAATCTTTTGTTTTTTCGTTTCCGGAAATCAGAATTTTATTAATTTCACCCTCATTTACGTGAATATTAATTGTTCCGTCGGGATCGTCGTAAAGAGAATCAACACGGGCTAAAATATAGCCCTTTGAGCCATAACATTCTTGAATTTTTTGTATAGCCGTATTTATATCCGCTATGTTCTGCGGCTCACCTTCCAGAGGTGTCATGTAAGACAAAATTTCGTCAGTTGAAACAACGGAGTTCCCCTCAACCGTAACGTCTGTTATAGGTGCATTTTCTTCCAAAACTATTTTTAAAGTAATCGAACCGTCAGGGTTTTGTATCGGAATTGCTTTCATTTTTTCGGTGAAAAACCCCATCTTGTAAATGTTTTTCAGGTCATTTTGAACCATATCACGGCTATATTCATCTCCACGCTGAAGCTGGAGCCTGTTCAAAACGTACTCGGGCTTAATGACATTGGTTCCTTCTACCTCAATATCTTTTATGTAAACAGCATCCTGAACAATTTCCTTAGTCGATGTTTTGGTATCTTTAACTACTTTTACTTCGACATCAGACTGCGTTTGCAGGTCAGAAGGCTGTACCTCACCCGCCCAAGAAGCTGAAGCAGTAATTATAACTGCAAACAAAAATAGTAGTACTTTTGTTGTTTTATAAATTGAGTTAAAAACCCTCATCTTCCCCCTAGAAATAAGCCAATAACAATTTCTATTTATTTGCTAAAATTCCTCGCTCATTATCCCGACGTAAAGTATTTTCTATGACTATTATAACCCAAAATCCCTACAAAGAAAAATAATATTCAAATACTTAATAGAATGTTTACAAAGGAAAAAGTGACCAGGTGATTAAGCTACTAAGTGCAATAAAAAACCCATTTATACAAAATGTTGAACTCGGAAGCCGAAACCAAAATTATCCGCATTGAAAACTATTTTGTATAAACTGTGCTACAAAATAAACATAGTAACGCTTAAAAAGGCTGCTTAATTTTTCAATTTAATTATTTCACAACTTCAAAGCCAAAATCTTCTTTCCAGGTCTGGAATCCGCCGTCAAGTTCCATTACCGGATAGCCGTTTTGGGCCAAGGTGAGTGCTGCCGCCGCTGCAAGATGGCATTGCTGGTTGTAACAGCAGATAACATGAATGTCACCCTTTGAAAGCTCTGCCAATCTGGCTTTTAATTCTTCTTTGGGGATTGAAATTGCTTCAGGGATATGTCCTTCATCAAAGTCTTCTTTTCTTCTTACGTCAATTAATTTAACTTTTTTGTCGGCAAGCATTTTTTTAAGCTCAACCGGCCCCAATGTAAATGCGAGTTTCTCCGCAAAAAAGCCTTCCGCCACCTGCGTATCACGCCTTATTTTATCTATGTATTCACTCATTTTAAATTTCTCCTTTTTAAGTCATCATTTGAATTATTATACTTTAAAAGTTAAATTACATTACCCTTTTGTTTAATTATTGCCAAATCCCGCTAATATTGTCGCTTTTACACTATTTAGTTTTGTAAATTTCTTGCTACAAAAGGGCTATAGGCACTTGAGAAAAATATGAATTTATGTTACAATAGTAGTAGGAGATTTCAGGTAAAAGTTTACAAAGGATCTTCCAGAGTGTTACTCCCCCAAGCGGGCCGCACAGAAAAGTTAAGAATATACAAGGACCCTCCGACCACTCTACAACAAAAAGGTATCTGGTTACTGCTACAAATTTGGTGACTAAGATGGATACCCTAATTTTACAACCCAAGCATCTTTCAAAACTAATCGCAAATACTTTAAATATTTCGATAGTTATGGGACTGCTATTTTCTCAGCACATTTTTGAAGGCCCGCCGATTGTGGCCAAGGAGCTTACAATTGCCAACAATGCTATTGTTTCTCCTTTTTTGAACAGTGCAAATTTGGAGAGAAATATTAAACAAAAACTTACCATTGAAGAGCAAACCCAAAATTTCAACGAAGAAGTAAGGAAAAAGTACAAAACAGGAGTAATTACAGACGTTGATAAAGGGGTAAAGCATATTAAATTAACAAAATATTACCAAGGCAAACCCGTAAGAATTAACGTAATTGAAGTAAACTCAAACATTAACCCCGATTTAAAATTAACTCCGGTATTAGCATCAGATACTTTAGGAAAAAAATCCACAATATCTACAATCGCAAAAAATAACAATTCAATTGTTGCAATAAACGGTACATTCTTCAAACCTTCAACAGGTGTTCCTCTCGGAACTTTAATGATTAACAAAAAGATGTACACAGGACCTATCTATAACCGTGTAGCTATGGGTATCTTTAACGATAGATACGATATGGCCCGAATTCAATTGAACGCAAACTTAAAATCCGGCATCAAAACCCTTAAGGCTGATAACATTAACCAGCCGAGAATGTTGTCGACTTACGTGATTGTTTATACCAAAGAATGGGGTAAAATGGCTCCGCCAAGCCCTAAATACGGAGAACAAATTGCCGTAAAAGACAATAAGGTTGTTGCGGTTTCAACATCCGCTCTTGCAATCCCCGAAGACGGTTTTGTTATCGTCGGTCCGGCACAAAAATTAAACCGATTTGCAGATGAAAAAAACATTAAACTTGAAGTTTCAACCATCCCGAATTGGAATGACGTAAACCACATTATCAGCGGCGGACCATACCTTGTTAAAAACGGCGGGGTTTATGTTGATGTATCAGAACAAAAATTAGGCTCAATCGGGGGCAGAAACCCTAGAACAGCAGTCGGCTACACTGCGGATAACAACTTAATCATTGTAACTGTTGACGGGCGAGAAAGCAGTTCGGTTGGAATGACCCTCTTCGAACTTGCAAACTTTATGAAATCAATCGGCTGTTACAACGCAATGAATCTTGATGGCGGCGGTTCTACAGTCCTCTACGTTGACGGCAAAATTGCCAACCACCCGCAAGTTCAAGGCGGAATCGCCCTCTCTAACGCTTTGACTTTGAATAAGTGAAGATTTGGGCAGAAAATGACTTCCGGTTGGTTGAAGGGCTTTTTAAGAAGTGATTAAGTGACTGGGTGATTAAGTGATTAAGTGCAACAAAAAAATTAAAACTTTCCTTTCCCCGTCTTCTAGTTGATAAGTCGATAAGTCGATGAGTCGATAAGTTGAAGGGTCGAAGGGTTGAGAATGGAGGTCGGGCTTTTGTTTGACCCCTCCCCCAAGTTTATATTTGCAAAATTGTTATTCTTCCTCCCCCCTTGAGGGGGAGGATTGAGGTGGGGGGCAATCGAGGGGCGAGGGT
>JBAYNW010000005.1:0-77466 GCA_041678605.1 Candidatus Gastranaerophilaceae bacterium
AATTATGCTTAGTGCGATTGATAAGACAACTTCCATCGTGACTTCCGCTTTTTTAAAGTTTTTTTGACTCAACATATTGCCTCCAACTTAAATTTTAAACACCATTCTTATTTTATATATTATTTATGATTATAACATATTTTTACTAACTTTGTTAATCATTTCTAAAGTTTAGTTAAGAATTCGTCCTAAGTCAAAACTTTTGGTATGATGTTGTTAATAATTGATTTATAGCATAAATTCCATGAAATAAACGGAGAAAGAAGGAAAGATGAGCGAACTTTTAGAAAAAGAACAGGTGATGAACATTGTTCCGCAAAATTTTAAAAATTCAAACAAGGGTAGGGTCATTGAGGTGCAGGACGGAAAGTTTTTGCTGGAAGTTTTTCATGAACCCGATGGGATTTTGCCCAACAAATTGATGGAATTTTATTCCCAAACTAAAAATGGAATGTTGTATTTTGTTTCCTCTGCCACTGATATTGACGGGAATATTATAACTGTCTCAATCCCCGGAAAACATAGATTTTTGCAAAGAAGAGCATTTACAAGAATAAAATTGGCTAAAAATATAAATTGCAAATCCGGGAAAAATATCTATAAAATAGCACTAATCGACCTATCCGCAGGCGGTATAAAGTTTAAAACAGACGAACATTTAAACATAGACATTGAGTACGATTTGTCTATACCGCTGCTAAACGGGCAAAACATAAAATGCAAACTCCAATTGATAAGAATTGAAAAAAACGAAGACAAATCTTATACCTTATCGGGACGATTTAAAAAGATGGCAAATATTGATAAAATGACTTTGGTACAGTTCTGCATGAGAAAAAATATAGAAAATGCAAACAAATAAAAAGGTGCCGGCGTTTAAAATATTCTGATTAGTATAAAAAGGACAAATAATTTTGGGAATAAAAATCGGTAAATCTATAAAAATAGGTACGGCAATCGGTTTAACAATAAGCATTCTTGTTACAACAGCAACTCTGGGGATAGCCATTTATGCTTTATTCTTTGTTAATAAAATTTTTAGTTCATTTATAATTCAAGATAACCTCTACACACAGCTTTCAATATTTCAAGACAGCTTGCAGCGTTTGGTGCTGGCTTTTTTAACATTTGGCTTGATTGCTTCTTACTATATGACGAAATTCATCATAAATCCTTTACTCGAGCTTGTTAAAGGCACTAAAGAATTATCGGAAGGGAATTTTAATTATAGGTTTGAATCAACAAAATATTTGGAAATAAACACCCTGATAGAAACCTACAATCAGATGGCGGAAAATCTTCAGATGTTGTACACCGAATTGGAAAATAAAGTTCAGGAAAGAACAAAAGAACTTGAGGATGCCAACACTGAATTAAAAAGCACTCAAGCTATGATGGTTCACAGTGAAAAAATGCGTTCTCTGGGGGAATTGGTTGCCGGAATTACCCACGAAATAAACAATCCGATAAACTTTGTTCACGGAAATATAATTCACCTGAAAAAATATTCAAACGCCTTAATCGAAATTATAACTTTGTATGAATCTTTCGAAAGTGATTTGAGTGGAGAAAAACGGCAAGAGCTGAAAGAATTAAAGGACAAAGCAGAACTCGATTTTATAAAAGAAGATTTGCCGATGCTCCTGAAAAGCTGTCAGGAAGGAACCGAGCGGACTAAAAATATTATTCTGGATTTGAAAAACTTTTCAAGATTTGACGAAATGGTTATTAACGATATAGACCTTATAAAAGAAATTGATACGACTTTAAATATTCTGAACAACAAAATTAAAAATAAAATTGAAATAGTCAAGGAATATGAAGAAAATATTCCAATCGTGGAAGGCTATGGCGGGCAGCTTAATCAGGTATTCATGAATATTTTGGATAATGCCTGCTATGCAATCAAGGATAAGGGTACTATCTTTATAAGGTTACAAAAAACAGAAAAGGGTGTTATAATAGAATTTGAGGATACTGGCTGCGGAATGGCCAAGGAACAACTCGAAAAAATATTTGACCCTTTCTATACGACAAAGCCCGTTGGGGCTGGGACAGGGCTGGGAATGTCAATTAGTGAAAAAGTTGTACAAAGACATAACGGAACAATAGTTGTTGATAGTGTTGAAGGCAAAGGAACCAAATTTAGAATTCAATTGCCTATAAAAATGAAAAAGAGTTAGGAACTAAATTATGACTGAAAAAAAATATAAACTTTTATTGGTTGATGATGAAGAAGATAATCTGGCACTTTTGTATAGGACTTTAAAACAGGATTTTGACGTTATCAAAACAACTTCGCCTATTGAGGCTCTAAAATTGTTAAGGGAAAATTACGTAGAGATAATAATTTCCGACCACAAAATGGCAGAAATGGATGGGGTCGAATTTTTAAAGAGGAGTTGTGATATAAATCCTCAATGTGTAAGGCTGCTGGTAACTGCCTACTCGGATTCCGAAATACTTATTGATGCGATTAACTACGGCAAAATTTACAGTTATGTTAAAAAGCCGTGGGACCCCGCCGAATTGCTTATAATAGTGAAATCTGCAGCCGAATATTATCAGCTGAAAAAAGAAAATGACAGGCTTATTTATGATTTGAAAGAACTCTTTTCGGGAACGATTAACGCCATTATAGAAGCATTGGACGCCAAAGATTCTTTTACACTCGGAAAAAGCCGCAGAGTTACCTTTTTCGCCTTAAAAATGGTAAAATATTTTAATCTGCCGATGGAAGAAATGAGCAAACTTGAGTTGGCCGGACTTTTGCACGATATCGGAATGATAGGGGTCTCGGAAGATATTTTGAGCAAGACCGGAGTGCTTGCCCCTGAAGAGTTTGAGAGCATTAAAAAGCACGTAAACCACGGGGTGAAAATTTTGGAAGACATAAAACAGCTTAAGGGTGTTGTGGAAATTATTAAATACCACCATGAACGATTTGACGGAAGCGGCTACCCTTATGGACTAAAAGGGGACGAAATCCCGTTAAATGCTAAGATAATATCGATAGCCGATGCTTATGACAGTATGGTTTCAAACCGTTCTTACAGAGAAGGCTTGTCGCATGAAGAGGCCATGAGGCGTATAGAAGAACAATCGGGCCGCCAATTTGATCCGGTTGTTGTGCAGGCTTTTAAGGCGATAGTCCCTGAATCAATTAAGGAGATAAAAGAGTTTGAATCACAAATGGCAGAGAGCAAATGAGTTTAATAAATATTTTAAAAAAGAAATCAAAAATTGATTTTTTTACAACGCCCTCTCACGCACAGAAGTTTTTCATATTTTCTAAATTTCGGCAATTTTATAAGTATGATATTTCTGAAACTGATGCTTATAATCCACTGCAGGCTTTGAATTTGGCACAAGAATATGCGGGCAAAATTTATGGAACAAAATCCACTTATTTTTTAACCAACGGTTCCACAAGCGGAATTATTGCGGCTGTTTTGGCCTGTGTTAAAACCGGCGAAAAGGTTTTGATTTGGGATAATGCGCACTCCTGCCACAAAAATGCCGTTAAACTCGCAGGTGCAATCCCCGTTTCTTATGAAGTTGAAAAAGATGAAACTTGGGGGATTTACCTTGGCATTGATATCGAAAAAATCGAAGAACAGTTAAAATGTGAAAAAATAAAGGCTGTAATCGTAACTTCGCCAACCTATGACGGTGTGGTTTCTGATATCAAAAAAATAAAAGAGATTTGCAAAAAACACGGATGCTATTTAATCGTGGACGAAGCTCACGGGGCAATGTATCCGTTTTGTGATAAGCTTCCCGAGTCTGCGATTTCTTTGGGGGCGGATTTTGTTATTCAATCCTTACATAAAACTGCAGGAGGGCTAAATCCGACTGCACTTTTACATTGCAATGCCGAATTGGATACAAAATCCGCCCTTAATATGATTTCAACAACAAGCCCGTCTTATCCTTTGCTTGCAAGTATTGAAAAAAACATAAAGTTTTTGAATAGCCCAAAAGGCAGAAAAAAAATCTTAGAATTAATCAAAAATATTGAAAACTTGAAAAAAAACGTACCGAATTGTGAATTTTATGCTGGCAGTGACCCTACAAAAATTCTTGTGAAAGTTCACGGATTAAGCGGATTTGAGCTGTCTGAATATCTATTTAAAAACGGCATTGAAGATGAAAAAACAAACGAAAAATCCACAATGCTTTTGTGCGGTATCGGAACGGATTTTAAAAAGCTCAAAAAACTTGAAAGAGTCCTAAAAAAGATTTAACTCAGCCTCTAAAAGCGAATTTTTGTATTCTTGCGAAGCCTTAATTTCATTCAAAAACTCCTTGTAAGAATTTGTATGCAGAGCTTTTGAAATCTCTCCGTTAGATAAAAATTCAATTTTATAACTATTTGTGCCTCCATTTGTCCCTTTGATAATTTCGCTTTCTTCAAAAACTTTAAGCAATTCAATGACAGCTTCTTTTGTTTGAGCCAAAAACGCGGCACTTCTCTGTAAATCAAAAACCCCGTTTTTGTTGTTATAAGCGAATTTAAGCATACCGAAGAAGATTTTTAAAAATTCTTTTTCATCTAAATTTCTTACTTCATAGTTCATGAAATGCAAGAACTTGGGTGAAGTTTTTTGTATAATTTCATCAAAAATTTCGGGACTTGCCGGATAATCAAAGAACATAACCGCATCAGATTTTTGCGGATTGTAGCGGTTAAAAACCCTTTCGGTCAAAGCTTTATAAGGCTTTAGTCTATCCAGAGCCGTTTTTTCTTCGGCAAAGATTGCAATGTTTAAATTGGATGTTTTAACATAATCTTCTACGCTTGAAAAAATGTCGGTTTTTTTACGGTGGTCGTAAACCCTTATCTCAGAAGGATTTTTAACAAAGTGGGCATCCTCGTCTTCTAAATTATCGGCGTGTACATCCTGCAATATCAATTGAATTGTCGTGGCACCGTTAAAAGTATTTGTTTGCGGACAAAATGCAATGTCCAACCTGTCGCCGGAGGTGAGGGAAATGTCACCCTTTGACCACCAAATGCAGTCGTAGGTGTTGTGTTGAGTGTCCTCAGCCACCAGTTTAAGATGATTTTTATTTGACCCCATTAATTTTTTTTGAAGCAAGGTAAGATTGTTTAAAACAAAAACCGGATTGGGATTTGCCGCCCCGAACGGCTGTAAACGCTCAATATCAGAGATTAAATTTCCGTCAACTTCATTCGGTTCAAGCTGTAAATCAACGTTTAGAACGGGAGAAAGTTTTTTCTCCCCCAAAATTTCGTCAATAGTTTTATTGAGTGCCTTTTTTACTTCCTCAAAACTTATTTTTTCGGCATCAAACGAAAGCCCGCCGGCCATAGCATGACCGCCAAACCCGTCAAACAATTCCCCATTTGCCGATAGCACATCATAAATATTTACCTCATTTATCCCCCGGGAGGAACACCTAATCTGCTTTGTTTCTTCGCTAAATGTCATCAAGAATGTTGGTTTGTAGTATTTTTCGACTAATTTTGAAGCAACAATTCCGATAATTCCCAGATGCCATTTCGGGTTAAAAAGAATTATAGCATTATCTTGATTACCCTGACTTTTGAGCATTTCTTCGGCTTCCAGAAAAATCTTCTCACAAAGTTCTTGTCTGACCTTGTTAAAATTATTCAGCGAAATAATCGACATTTCAATTTCTTGATTGTTTTCGGACACAAGCACTTTCAGTGCATCTTCAATTGTATCTAACCGGCCTGAGGCATTAATTCTCGGTGCAACGCCAAATGCAATCTGCTCAGATGTGATTCCCTGTTCTAAAGTGTAGCCTGCACTTTCCAGAAGCTTCTTTAGCCCCCAATGCTTTCCGCTTGAGATTAACTGCAAACCCTTTGCGACAAAGTACCTGTTTTCACCTATTAAAGGCACTACATCTGATACCGTGCCGACAGTGACGTAAGGCATTATATCGTAAATAAATTCCATTTTTTGATAATGTTCCAAAAGAGCTTGAGCCAGCTTGAAAGCTACTCCGACACCTGCAAGTGATGCCAAATATTCGATTTCTTTAGCCGAAAGCTTTTCATCTAGAGCGTTTTGAGCCTTCGGATTGATTATGGCTAACGCAGCCGGAAGTTCTTTCGGTGCCTCGTGGTGGTCCGTTATTATTACGTCAATTTTGAAACTGTTAATAAATTGTACCTGCTCAATGTCACTTACTCCGCAGTCACACGTGATAATCACTTTAGGCTTTTTGGATGCCATTAACTTCACCAAAGCCTTAACGTTAAGCCCATGGCCGTCTTTTTCTCTATCGGGAATAAAATAGTCAACCTTCGCACCTAATTCTCTGAAAGTTCTTAATAAAAGAGCGGTTGAGGTCACCCCGTCGGCATCGAAATCGCCGTAAATCAAAATATTTTCCTGTCCGTCAACTGCCTTGGTAAGCCTTTCAAGAGCTTTGGGCATATCTAAAAAAACATTCGGCTGAGTGAGTTTTGTTTCAAGCGGGTTCAAAAACTCCTTAATTTCGTCGGGTTTTGTAATCCCACGGGTCGCCAAAAGTCTTTCGACAAGCGGTGCCGAAGCTGATTTTTCACATTTATTTATTATCCATTCTTTTTTCATTTATTCTTCGACAATGCCTAAATTTCTGTACTTTTTGTATCTGTTTTCTTTTAGTTCTTTTGGTGAAAATTTTGACAGCTTTTCAAGAGAATTTATGATGGATTTTTTAAGTTCCGCACCAATTTTTTCATAATTACAGTGGGCTCCGCCTAAAGGTTCTTTGATTATTTCATCTACAATGTTGAATTGCATCAAATCAGAGCCTGTAATTTTGAGTGCTTCTGCGGCTGTATTAGCCAAAGCTGCGTCACGCCAGAGTATTGAAGCACAACCCTCGGGTGTAATTACCGTGTAGTAGGCATGTTCAAGAATTAAAACCCTGTCAGCGACGCCAAGTCCTAATGCACCTCCGGAACAGCCTTCGCCTGTTATAACTGCAATAATCGGAACGCCCAATTTAGACATTTCACGTAAATTGACCGCAATTGCAATCCCTTGTCCTGTTTCTTCCGCTGTAATCCCCGGATATGCCCCCGGAGTGTCAATTAAGGTTACAATCGGAATGCCAAATTTATTTGCGTGGTTGAATAATCTCAGTGCCTTCCTGTATCCTTGTGGTTGAGGCATTCCAAAATTGTATTCCAAATTTTCCTTTGTAGATTTGCCTTTTTGAGTTCCAACCAGCATAACGGCCTTGCCGTTGATTTTTGCAATTCCGCCGATTATTGCTCTGTCATCCATGCCGGCTCTGTCCCCGTGAAGTTCAATGAAATCTTCGGTTATTAAATTGACATAATCAAAGAAATTTGGCCGATTAGGGTGTCTTGCAATAAGCAGCTTTTGTGCCGGTTTCAAATTGGCATAAAGTTCTTTTTTATAATCCTTTGCCTGCTTTTCAAATGTTTTTATTTCTTTTTTTAAATCCATGCCTGACTCCAAACTTATTTTTTTTAGTTCTTCTATTTTTTCCTGTATTTCCATTATAGGTTTTTCAAATTCTAATGTTGCTGCCATAATTATTTCCTCATCCCTATTTGGGAAACAGGGATGAAAGAACAGAAATTTAAAATCACTTTCCTCTTCCCTCTTTCCCGTTTCCTATTTATGCATTTCAAGTATTTTCGTAAGAGTTTCCTTCATGTTTTTTCTTTTTGAGATTACGTCAATTTGTCCGTATTTTAACAAATATTCTGCGGTTTGAAAGTCTGAAGGGAGTTTTTGTCTGATTGTCTGTTCAATTACTCTGCGTCCGGCAAACCCTATTCTCGCACCTTGTTCAGCAACTATTATATCGCCCAGTGTACCAAAACTTGCGGTTACGCCGCCGAATGTAGGTTCGGTCAAAAGACAGATATACAAAAGTCCCGCTTCGTCCATTTTGGCACAGGCACAGGACGTTTTAGCCATCTGCATTAAGCTTAACGCTCCTTCCTGCATTCTTGCTCCGCCGGATGACGTGATTGCAAGCATAGGAATTTTTTTCTTAACTGCCTCTTCCATAATCTTTGTTACTTTTTCCCCAACGACACTTCCCATTGAACCGCCCATGTACTCAAAGTCCATAACTGCAGTTGCTACTTTATTCCCGTTAATTTTGCCTATTCCCGTAATTACAGCCTCATCAAGGCCTGTTTTGTCTTTTGCCTTTTTAATCCGTTCTTTGTAGGATTCGGTATCGAAGAACTCGAGAGGGTCCGCCGGTTTTACGCCGGAGAACATTTCTTCAAAACTGTTTTCGTCAAAAAGCTGGGTAATTCGTGTTCTTGCGTTTATCCTGAAATGGTAATCACACAAAGGACAAACCATATCGTTATCTTCCAGGTCTTTTTTAGGAATTTGAGCTTCGCAATGAACGCATTTTGTCCAAAGCCCCGGAAGTCCGTCATCTTCTATTTTAGCCTCAAGGGCTTTTCTTTGCTCCTGGGCTTGTTTGCGTTTTTCAAACCAAGCTTGTATAGTCATTAATTTATACTCCTCTATTGTTTATCGTATTATACAACAAAAATGACATGTCCAATTTTTTTGTCGATTTATTTTCGTTTTTGGGGTTGATTTACGAAAATTTTTCTAATATCTTCTGATATTTTTACGTTTTGTAATGCAATATTATATTTTTTCAGGTTTGCTATGTTTTCCTGCTCCTTAAGCAAATCCTTTTGCGGTACCTTCAAGCTGTTTTTAACCTTTTCAAACTCACTCGGGGCGTTTCTTTCTATCAAATTTGCTGCAATTTCATCAATTTCGGAGGTGTGCAGCCCGTACTTAGCCGCAATTTCAGCAGGTGTTATGTTTGAAGGAAATTTGTACAGCCATTGAAGGGTTGATTTGTCATGTTTAGAAAGATTTACGACTCCATACCTGTGCGGCGAGAACATTATGTCATCTTCAAAATTGCTGTGCCCCAATCCGAGGGCATGGCCTATTTCGTGCAATATTGTGTGGTAAACCTCGCCTTCGGGCATATAATCCTGATGAATAAGTCCATCCGAAATCCCGATTTGAACTTCGGCTGAATAAAATCGGTTCCGGGTATCAAGATTAAAATAGCAATGGCCCAACGCTTGTCTGTCAACCCTTTTCCAGTCCAGATTTATCTGGGAATTTAACAGAGCCGGAACCACCACAAACGAAATTTTGCCTCCGCTTGCTTTTTGCCAGGTATCAAGAGCCCTTAATACCATTTCACGGTATTTGTAGTCCTCTCCGATTTTTGAATAAAATCTAAAAGGTGCGACGTAAAACTTCAGCGGCATGCAACTTTCTGTCCAGCGAATAAGTCTTCCGTTTCGTAAACTTTGTTGTAAATATGTTTGTATTTGTGGTTTATTTTGCATATAATTATTATACGATTGAATTAGAGATTAGGCAACTTTTGCAAAGTAAAATCAAATATTAATAAGGAGCGAACAACATGGATATGATGAAAATGATGAAGCAGGCACAGGATCTGCAAAAAAGATTAAAAGATGCTCAAGATGAGCTTGCTAAAACGGAGATTACCGGCGAATCCGCAGGCGGTGCGGTTAAAGTGGTTTGCGACGGACAAGGGAAATTTAAGTCGATAAAATTAACTGCTGAGGCAATTAACCCTGAAAACCCCTCATCTGTTGATGCCGACACCGTCGAAATGCTTGAAGATGTTATTTCAACAGCGATTTTACAGGCGAGCAAAAAAGCAACCGATGAGATGGAATCCAAAATGAAATCGTTAACCGGTGGACTTAATATTCCGGGATTGTTTTAATGATTTATCCAAAGTCGATAGCAGCATTAATCGAACAGTTTCAAAAATTTCCTTCCGTAGGCCCAAAATCAGCCCAGAGGATGGCATTTCATCTTTTAAAAATGCCTAAACATGAAGTTGAAAAATTTGCCCAAAGTATTATTGAAGCTAAGGAAAATACTTTTGCGTGCGACATTTGCTTTAATATGTCATCCACAAACCCTTGCGAGATATGCCAATCAACCTCCCGCGACCGTTCAATGATTTGTGTTGTGGCTGAAACAAAAGATTTAATCGCAGTTGAAAAAACTAACGAATTTTTCGGACTTTACCACGTATTACAGGGTCTTATTTCGCCTATTGACGGTATTGGGGCAGAAGATATCAGGATAAAAGAACTTTTGCACCGCCTTACAACGGATGAAGTTAAAGAAGTTATTCTGGCACTGAATCCATCTGTCGAAGGCGAAGCAACAAGCCTTTATTTGAATAAACTAATCAAACCTTTCGGCATAAAAATTACCAGAATAGCGTTTGGGCTTCCAGTGGGTGCTGATTTGGAATATGCCGATGAAATTACCCTTGCCAGAGCTCTAGAAGGACGACGGGAAATCTAATAACCCGCTTATTGATTTTTTGAATGATTTGAGCAAATAATAAGCTATGAATTCTCCAAATTTAATCGAAATAAAAAATCTCTTTATCGAGTATAAAACACAAAGTGCTTTGAATGAACAGAAAACTGTTTTTGCCGTAAACAACCTGTCTTTGGATATAAAACAGGGCGAAATTTTTTCAATCGCAGGCGAATCTGGCTGTGGTAAATCGACTCTGGCAAAGGCAATTTTGCGTCTGGTTGACGTAAAATCCGGTGAAATCTTTATAAGTGAACAGGGAACAGGAAACGGAAAACAGAGTGTTTTAAAGATGAATAAAAAAGAGCTCAGAAAATTCCGCCAACATGCACAAATAATTTTTCAAAATCCATATTCAAGTCTTAACCCCAAGATGAAAGTTTACGATATTTTAAAAGAACCTTTAATCGTAAACAAAGAACTCGATAGTCTGAAATCCTTAAATAAAAAGGAACTTGATAAAATTATCACTGACACGATTAAGCAAGTCGGTTTGGATGAGAGTGTCTTATCGCTCTATCCTCACGAGTTTTCAGGCGGACAAAGACAGAGAATTGCAATCGCCCGTTCTCTGATTTTAAGTCCGCAATTTATTGTTGCGGATGAGCCGGTAAGTGCTTTGGATGTGAGTATTCAGGCCCAAATAATTAATTTATTGAACGACCTGAAGGGAAAGTTTAATCTGACATTTTTGTTTATTTCGCACGACTTGAGCGTAATAAGGTACCTGTCTGACAGAGTCGGAATTATGTATCTGGGCGAAATCGTTGAACTCGGAACCGGCGAAGAAATTTTCAACACGCCCAAACACCCTTACACAGAGGCACTTTTAAGTGCAAATCCGGGAAACAAAAAAAACAAAATCATTCTAAAAGGCGACTTGCCTTCACCGACAGAATTACCTGCCGGATGCAAATTTCACACAAGATGCCCGCATGTCATGGATATTTGCAAAA
Source organism: Candidatus Gastranaerophilaceae bacterium (assembly GCA_041678605.1). Lineage (GTDB taxonomy): Bacteria > Cyanobacteriota > Vampirovibrionia > Gastranaerophilales > Gastranaerophilaceae > JBAYNW01. Next base: position 11,348 of record JBAYNW010000005.1, read on the forward strand.
CAACCGCCCCGTGCGTGACAAATTTTTCAGAGACCCATTGTGCCTATTGTCATCTTTATTAGCCTTTTATAAGTTCGAGCCTTGCTTTTTCATCAGGTCTGCCCAGTGATTTGATTAAAACATCCAAAACCTTCGGCATTTGGCAGGCAAAAGAATAACTCCCTTTCGAAATAGAACAGTTTGCACAATTGCAATTAAGTCTGTAACACTCAAGTGCTTGTTCTGTCCAATTCTGTGTTATGGAATCGGAAATCTCTCCGTTGTTTTGCGGATAAAATTCTCCTTCAGCGAAGTCGCCGATTTTTAACGCATTAACTGCCATATACAAATCCCCCTATCTATCCCATTAACATTCTAAGAGATTTTCAGGCGGTTTCAATCCTCTATTTATATGAATATTAGCCACAAAGCTCCAAAATATAATCGAGAACCCGCTCGCAATACTTTTTGTCAATGGCACTGAATGGCAAAACCACTCCGGAAAATTCTTTCTGAATGTTGTTTAAAACGCTTTGCACCTTGGTTTTAGGTATGTGGTCGATTTTCGTAACCACTGTAAATACAGGCATTTTATTAGCCAAAACCCATTCGTGCATCTGGTAATCATTTTTCTGGATAGCATGACGGGCGTCAATAAATTGGATTAAAGATTTTATCTGCGGGCGATTGAGCAAATATTCTTCCAAATGTTTTTGCCATTTCGCCTGAGCCTCTTTGGAAATCTTTGCATAGCCATAACCCGGCAAGTCGGCAATAATAAACTTATCCGAAAAATTAAAGAAATTAATCAGTCGGGTCTTGCCCGGAGTATTAGATGTTTTTGCTATTTTATTGTTATTGGCAAGTGCATTGATAAAAGAGGATTTGCCAACATTGGAACGGCCCAAAAGCGGAAATTCATTCAACCTGAAATCGGGGCATTGACTTAACTTTTCGGCACTTATTATAAATTTTGCACTTAACTTTTTCATTTTCTATTTTATACCATTACACTTAATTAGCTTTTTTACATTCGTTTAAGCAACTGCCCGATTACAATTTGACCCTGTTGCCGCGGTGGAGGCAATTGCTGCACCGCCCGTACTTTTCTTTTATATAAAACAGTTTGCAGCAAGTTATACATTTTTTCGCTGTTTACCACTGTTATCTGAGTTTTTTGCTCAAGCAAATCCACATTGACACTCGCTTGAGTAACCATGCCGGAATTAATGTTCACAATCTGAATGAACCTTTCCTTCAGGATGCTCAGCGGTTCCCTTAAAAATATTTCGAAAGTTTTAAAAATATTCATAATTCCGTTCCACTTTGATTGCCGTATTATTATAATACCAAAAATTATATTTTTTTGCATTAGTTTTTGAAAACTTTACGTTATTGGATGGATGAAATATTTTGCGGCGGATTTTTTCAAAGAAAAAATCCGCCGCAAAATATTAAAATCAAATTATCTTAACTATTTTTTATCTTCAGGAGGCGGTCCCATATGTTCAGGTCCGGGTCCTTGAGGTCTATGTCCCATTCCCTTAGGACCTCCCGGTCTGTGTGCCTTTCTGAATCTATCCATTTCCTGATATTTTGCCCTTTGTTCTTTGGTCAAGATGGCTTCAAAAGATTTCCTTGACGAATCAAAATACTTCTTTACGTCATTCTTTGCTGCCTTATAAGTATATTCTTGTTTCCAAGTTTCAAATGAGGAGGCTTTCTTTGCCTTTAACTCTCTGAGTTTTTTACCTTCAAGCTGAGCTTTTTTAATTAAAGGTTCGACGTCCTGTTTTGTTTTTGCATCAAGAGCTTCGGCCTTTGCTTTTTGCTCGGCAGAGAGTTTTAAAGCGTTGTACATGCGTTCTCGCTCTTGAGCTCTTCTTTCTTCAAAATGTTTTTTAGCCTCTTCTCTGGTCATCATCTTTGGTGGCTCAGGTTTGGCTACGCTCGGAGCAGGGGCCGGTTTAACGGTAGTTGTAGCCGCTGTTTTAACCTGCGAAACTGCCTTTTGTGTCACAGCATTTGTTCCGGCTGCAAGTGCGGAGGTCGCAGTCAAAGCCAGACACATCGTCAATGTAAGAATTTGTTTTTTCATAATAAAATTCTCCTAACTTTTTTAAAACTTATTCTAGAACATCTTGATTTTACTTCGAAAAAAATAAAAATCAACCTACTTTTTCTGTAGAAAAAGTAGGCAAAAAAGACTTTAGGAATATTAGTCTTTCGCATCGAGTTGCAATCAATATACGTCATCCTGAACTTGTTTCAGGATCGCAAAAGCGAACGACCATGCGATGCTGAAATAAATTCAGCATGACGTGAAGGTTATAGGTTGATTGCAACTCGGTACCACTAAAGTAAAACAGACTGATGTGTAAGGGTTTTGCAAAAATTACGATTAGGCATCGCGTTTTGTCCCCTCCTTGAGGGGGGACCGAAATCTTTGATTTCGAGGGGGGGATAGAAAATGTTTATTTGCGTTACTTTAGCTTATTTATGCCTAAAGTTTTTATTTATTCATGCTAATATGGAAAAATGGACGAAATAAATTTGAGAAATTACGCATATTTGGGTGATGCCGTTTGGGAACTTTTTGTGAGGGAAATAACAATTTTGAGGACCCAAAATGCTAATGAGTTGCACAAAATTACGACGGAGAAAGTTAATGCAAAGTTTCAGTGTGGCCTTTTGATGCAAATTCAGGGTGTTTTAACGGTTGATGAGCTTGAGATGGTTCGAAGAAGCCGGAATTTGCCGGTTCCGATTGCGAGAAAATCCAATCAGGCTGATTATCGGATGGCAACGGCGTTTGAGGCATTAATTGGTTGGTGGTATAAAAACGATAAAAACCGGTTAGAGGAAATTGAGGAAATTTTAACAAAATTTTTATAGAAAGTATTTACAAAAAAAAATTAGCGAGTATAATTAATGGTACGTCTGGTTTTTGAACCCTTTTGAAACCTGAATTAACAAGAAACGTGGGGGATTGGCTCAGCTGCCCCAGAACAACCTTCGGTTGTTCGAAGTAGAATTTAAAAGCTCTACCAGCTGGCCTGAAAACAGAATTTGAAAACGTGGGGGATTGGCTCAGCTGGTAGAGCATCTGCTTTGCACGCAGAGGGTCAGGAGTTCGAATCTCCTATCCTCCACCAACAAAACAACCGATAACTTTTGTTATTGGTTGTTTTGTTATGAAGCAAGAGAGGTGAGAACTCCTCACAAAACTTTGTTTTGTATAATCAATAAACATAAACCTTCCAAGCCAATGAACGAATTATGCAGTTTGAATTAACTCTCTTAAAATGATAATCTGTTAAATGTTGCCCTTATTTTTTTGAGGTAACAACGTAGTTATTGCATTTAATCCCAAAATAAGACTACCTAAAAAACCTACCCCTGCCCACAATAAAGCATTTTTACCCAAATGTTCCCAAGCAACTTTTCCTGCTTTATTTTTTTCTAAAATTTTATTTAAGACTTCACCAGAACCTTTACCTTCTTTGATAAATTTATCTGCCTTACTTTCAAGTTTTGCTAAGCGTTCGGGACTATGAATGGTGGATATTTGAGAGGCTATATTATAGCCAGTATAAGTTGCTCCGATGCCTAATCCAACCATTGCCGAAAAAGGAATAGCACCCATCGGCTTGTGTATGATACTGTCTTGATTTGAAATTTCACTCATAAAACTAACCTTCTAACCTTTAGAAAATTTAACCTATATATATTAAAACAATTCTAGTGTAAAAATTGCTTATTTTATAGCATTGTTAAGCAATAATTTAACATAATGCTATTTTTTATGTTAATTACGGCTAAAACCTTTTCCACCAATTCTTAGATTGCTTCGCTTCGCTCGCAATGACATATAAAAATCAATATTTAAGGTCGGAAATGATTCCGTAGGTTGGGGTTTCTACCCCAACAAAATATTAATGTTGGGCTGAAAGCCCAACCTACAAATATTGACTTCAGCTCAAACTATGTGAGAATTTACAATTTACTTGCTTTTACAGAGTTCGGATGGTTAAATATTTTGTATCAAATTACAAAAACTAAAATCAGGCTATTATCCAATAATATTATACATTTTTAAGCTTTTTATTAATTTTGATTTAGAATTAATTAATGAAGAAGAACAAAGAAAAATTGCTAAAGCTTTTTTACCATTAGTTGAAGATTATTTTAAAGATGAACAACATGTAAAAGAATTTGGAAGAATGGAAAACTCAAGGAAATCATCTAAAATATTTAAAATCTTAAAGGAATTTTAGATATTTTAATTTCTGTGTCTAGATAATCATTTAAGTTTAATAATTTTTGCAAACCTGAAGCTGCAATGGATTGTTTTTGAGAAGGATATATTGTTACAGAACAAACATTTTTAGTTTCAAATTCAAGTTCAATATATGGGATGAAAATGCCATTTTGTTCTCTAAATAAAAAGTTGTTCTTATCCGCATTTGTGTTGTAAGCTATAATTATTCGAAATTCATTTTCATTTGTAAATGCTGGATGCTTAAAGTATAAAGTGAATATTTGTATAGTTCTCATAAATCCTTTACAAAAACTTAGTTTTGTACTTTTTACTTTTGTTTTGTCATAATATTTTTTATAGTCTTTTAATGCTTTAAGTATAAGGCTTTTTTGAATATGAATATCATAAATTACATGTCCTCCAGCAAAAGTATGTATATATTTATTTTTCTTTAATAAGCTGATACCACTTTCAAATTCAATATTATAACCCAACATGTCTGAGTTTTTTGTGTAATAATTCCATAAACTTAAATTATCCATATCAAGAGAAAAAGAAGCTATAAAATAACTAAAATTATTTACTTTTAAGGTTGACCCATACCTATAACTTTCGTCTTCACAACAAAATAACTTAGCATCATCAGAAATAATATTATAAAATGAACTTTCCCCATCTGACTTTTTTAACATAGCAATACAATCCAATAATAGTTCGTATGTATATTTAACTTCTGAAGCATCATTTAGATAATCAATATGGGTAAACCGCAATTTTTTAGTTTCTAATATTTTAATACAAGCTTTGGGAGATGTATAATGGTATATAGGTAGTTCATAATCGGGCATTATTTTATAAATAGCCATTATATGCTTATCAAATAATTCATTATTTATTTTTTGAGTAGATTTTTGCATCTAGAATCCTAATCATACTTACTTTTTATTTTTCATTTTTAATGATATGTCAAAAACAACAAAAAATACTTTATTATTAATGTCAATATACATATTTTTACATCTAGTAAAAGTTCGGATGTTATCTTGAAACCTCCAAAACAAAACGCTCATATCATTAAGTGCAGCTTGATGAATTGATGGGCTAAAGCCCATCCTGCCACTAATTCTTACTTAGGTTTAGTAAATCATTACTCGATTTTTGTTTGGTTAAACCCCGCTCTGAAGCAAATTTTTCAATCATTGGGGTGAAAAATTGGTCGCAAAATTGCCTCACCTCTTCAGTGGTAGCCCTAACAAGGTTTTTGGGTAAACCTAATGCTTGACCCATTTGCTCGGTTATAGTGTCAGGATCATCAGTTACAACGGTTTTTACAAAATACTTATTGCTTATAACCTCAGCAATGTTTTTTTCATGCTCAAGTGAATCACCTATGTATTTGCTAATAGAACCATTAGGAACACAAGTTGTTGTTGTAAGCCTTCCACCTAATTTTTTTACTGTATCTAATAATTTGTCCCTAAAATTAATATGGGATTCATAACGCAACTCAAAGTTAGGAATTTGTATGCAACCTGTTCCAAAACTTTGTTGATTTATTCTTGTGTTAGAAATTGATGAAACCGAATTTAACATAATTCTTTCTTTCTTGTAGTAATTATAAAACTTCTAAAAATAAAACTTGCTCCCTCCCCCTATTTTTATTACAAAATTGTTACACTAAGCAAAAAACACACCTATTGACGGAGCAAATAAATTTTCAGGCAATTTTTTTGCAAAAATATACTTTATATATTAATAAAGGGTATTTTATGGTTGAGATAAAAGAGATAGGAAATAATAATTATTACACCGGCGGTTTGAATGTTCAGAATGCCGCTCCGCTCAAGCAGGGAAAAGACACCACAAGCAAGCCTTTACCTGATTTTGAGATTGGCAAAAAATTTACAACAAGGGTGGCAGAACAGGATGCAACCCGATTTGAACATAACTATGTGCAGTTTTCTAATCCTCCAAAATGCAATCTAAAGGCTTTGCAATTAAAAAATAATCCTTACAAGCTTGAAATTATTTTAAAATATATGGACGCTGTTCCCCAAAAATGGGGAGAGAATGTCCCCGGTGTTATCTCGAAAGTGGAAGCAAAAGAAAAGGCGATTGCTTTGACATTTGATGCCTGCAGCGGCAAGGGCGGATATGATGAGAAATTAATAAATTTCTTGATTAAAAATAAAATACCTGCTACTTTGTTTTTGAATTCGCACTGGATAGACAAAAACCCTGAAATTGCAAAGAAACTCGCACAAAATCCCCTTTTTGAGATTGAAAACCATGGCACGGGCCATAAGCCGTTGAGTGTAAACGGCAAGTCAGCGCACGAGATTCAAGGCACACAAAATGTCGCTGAAGCTTATGACGAGATAGAAAATAATGCTAAAAAGATAGAAAAATTAACGGGTCACAGGCCAAAGTTTTTCCGTCCGGGAACAGCATTTTGTGATGAAGTCGGGGTTAAAATTGCGGAAGATTTGGGCCAAAAAATTGCAGGGTTCAGCCTTTTGGGAGATGCGGGAGCAACTTACTCCAAATCTCAAATAGAACAAAAGCTTTCAAAAGCAAAATCAGGAGATATAGCTATTTTTCACATGAACAAACCTCAGGGTGACACCGCAGAGGCGTTGATTGAATATTTGCCTGAACTCAAGAAACAGGGTTTTAAATTTGTAAGACTTGATCAGGTTCAAACACAATAACCGGCGGATATTTTACAAAAGCCCTTTAGTAGAAGGGATTATATCCTTTTTGTCCTCATCAATGGAGCAAGCGATGCTCAAGGCTCTTGCAAACGATTTAAAGACAGCTTCTATTATGTGGTGAGGATCTGTGCCGTCAAGCATTTTTATATGGATTGTGGACAGGCTGGACTGTGCAAAGCTGTTGAAAAAGTGCGGGAGTAAAATCGTTTCAAAATCCGATGTCTTTTCGTCCTTCATCTCAATGTCAGTCTTCGAAAATGCTCTTCCGCTTAAATCAACTACCGCAAGCGAAAGTGCCTCATCCATAGGTAGAATGAAGCTTCCGTAACGGTTTATCCCTTTTTTGTCACCCAAAGCTGCCTTAAAAGCTTCACCAAGGGTTAATGCAACGTCTTCGATTACGTGATGGTTGTCTTTGTCGTGGGATTTTACGTCAATTTTTAAGTCAAATCCGCCGTGTGCAGCGAACTGCTCCAGCATGTGCGTAAAAAATTTTATAGGAGTGCTGATTTCACGCTTGCCTGTTCCGTCAAGATTTAATTCAACCTTAACTTCTGTTTCAAGTGTTTTTCTTATTTTTTCAGACTTTCGCATTTTCTTTTTTCCTTTCCTTCCGTTCAAAATTCGCCATAAATTCGGTTAAATCCTCTGTTTTATCCAATACTACCATGGCTTTTTTAGATTTCAACAGTTTTTTTAATTCATCTGACTTATCCTGAGGCGGTAAAACCCCAATCCCTATAATATCGGCACTTGCGGCACAAATCATATCATCAACCGTATCGCCTAAATAATAAATTTTGTCGGTAATAATTCTTTTTTTGATTATTTTAAGCCCCAGACAGTCAGGTTTTTGGCAATCAAGTCCGACGTCTTCCATTGTTACTATGGGGTGAAAATACTTCGTAAATCCGTGCTTGTCAAGCGTAAAGTAGGCTTCCGGCTTCAAACGGCCTGTAAATATCGCCAAATCATAATTTTTCGCCAAATTTTCGAAAAAAGCAGGCTTTACCAGAGGTTCTTCGATGTCTGCAAGCTTCTCGTAATAAGACTGAAAAACCTTAACCAGTTTGTCGTAATTAATTTCAAACCCGTATTTTTTCAGTAAAAATTCAGTTAAATCCCAGTCGTTATTGAGGCCGCCCAATTTTTTCGCCGCAGAAATTTCGTCAAGGCCGGCTTCTTTGCCTGAAAAATGTTTAAATGTCTTTTGCACTGCAACTCTGTAGGATTTTGAAGCGTCAAACAAAACCCCGTCCATATCGAAAACGATTGTTGACCTGATTTTTAATGCATCAAGCACCTTTTGAGCGTTCTCCGGTTTTGGAACGGTTATTCTAAGGCAAGTTTCAAGCATTGGCCTTCCGAAATATTTGACTTTGATTTTGTTTGAAAGTAATTTTTGATAGATAAAGTCGGCTTTTTCGCCAAAATCTACACACAAAAAATTGGTTTTTGACGGATATATGTTTTCTGCGAGGTTTTTTAACCCGTCGGTCAGGATTTTTTTTGATTTTTCCATCCGTTTTTTTATATTTTCAAAATATTCAATGTCGTCGAGTGCCGCAAGTCCGGCCTTTACGGTCAAAGTTGATACATTGTAAGGGCTGAGATATTTTCGCAAATCCTTGATGTTTTGGGGTGCCGAAATTATGTAGCCAAGCCTTAAACCCGCCAGAGCGAAGTCTTTTGAAAAGGAACGGACAACAAAAAGGTTTTCACGTCCTTTGAGTAAGCTTAAATTTGTGATTCCGGCGTAATTTCCGTAGGTTTCATCGATTAAAATCGCCTTGTCGCCTGCTTTTTTAATGATTTTTTGAATTACATCCCGCTCAATTACCTCGCCTGTGGGCGAATTTGGCGTGGTCAGGTGAATTAAATCTGCACTGTCGATATTTTTGATGAACTCTTCTGTCGGGAACTGCCATTTTTGTTTATAAGGAATTTCATTGTAGTTAATCCCGTTGATTTTCGAGTAAATTTTCGGCATCAGAAAAGACGGAGTGACAGTCAAAACAGTTTGACCGTGTTCCAGAAAAGTACCCAAAATAGAACTTATGGCCTCGTCCGCTCCCGCTGTTAAGATTATGTTTTCAATATTGACTTTATGAAAATCAGCCAATTTTTGCAATAATTTTCCGTAAAAAGGGTAATATTGAACATCTGCCGGCTCAACTTGACGCAAAGCTTCAATAACTTTCAGCGAAGGCCCGAAATCGCTTTCGTTGCTGTCCAGCTTTAAGTATCCGTCTTCGTCAAAAAGTCCGACGGGATATCCTTTTAGTTCCTGAATAGTCTTTTTTGCTTTCATAACCTAATTGTACAATAAAAAACTTGTTTTTTGAGTGTTATTATAATAAAATTCGTAAATGTGTTAAGATTTTTTTAAAAAGGGGCAATTTTCAGTGCTCATTTGACTTTATTATTATATGGTGTTTCGCATATGGTTGGTATGAAAGGAATTATTATGAAAAAAGGTTGTGTTGTTCCTACGGGAAATCCTGATATGAGTTATAGGTTTGGAAGTTACAATTTAAAACAGGGCGGCAAAATAAATACCTATGCCTCCTTATTTAGTTATGGAATACCCAAAGACACCCCTTTTAAGGATATTTTAGACCTTAGCAATAAAATTGTTTTTAAAAAAGGAAAACATACGATTGGAGAAGCTATTAAACTGGGTGATGGAGCTTTTGGCTGTTATTTGTGGCCGTCTGAGACCAAAAAAGTGAAAAAGCTTATTGAAAAATTGACTTCAGAAGATTTGGGCAAGGCCCTTAAAGAAATATTTATGAAAATGGGAATAAAAAATCTGTCAAAAATTAAATGATTTGTTTTTTTAAAAAGTAAATAGTGGTAAAATTATTTTATGAAAAAATATTTACTTTTGATTTTAATGTTTTTTGTTTGCGGAGGAAGCGGGTTCGCACTGGAGATTGTCTACCCGAAGACAAATCCGGCCAAAATTGATGCGAATTCTACGTTTTTTATCGGCTCGGCAAACCCCTTCGGCACCCTAAAAATCAACGATGCAGAAGTGAAGGTTTCACCTTCCGGAGCTTTTGCTCAGGTTGTTCCGCTGAATGTCGGGATAAATAATTTTAAGATAATATCTTATCCCCTGTCTTCTCGTCAAAGTGCAGCAGAATTAGGCGATAATTTCTCGATGGATTTTGTAATTGAGCGGCCGCAGCCTGCGGCTGCGGCCGCTACTACGCCGGCCTTGCTGGAATATCCTGTTTTGGATAATTTTTATGTTTCCGCCGACAGTACCCCATTGAGAATGACGCCCATTGATGCGGGAATTAACCGCCTGTCGCATTTGTTAAAGGGTACCAGACTTTTGATAAATGGAGAAAAAGGCGATTTTTACAGGGTTTATCTTAATTCAAAATTATTCGGCTGGGTCAAAAAATCCGACACGGAACAAAAGGATTTTACGCCACCGAAAACAGTGCTTAAAGGTTTTAAAATAAAAGAAGAAAAGGATTTTTGTATTTACGAATTTGAACTGGAAGGCAAGCCGCCCTTTACTTTAAAGGAAGAAAACGGCCTGACTTTGCAACTTTTTAATATTGAGGGGCAGGATGACAGCACTTATTCTATTAATATACCCACAAAAAAACTTATCGGCTATGATGCTTACTATGACGGGGATAAATTTATCTTAAAAATTCGCAAAATTCCTGAAATTAACATTGAAAAACCGCTAAAAAACGTTACAATTGCGGTTGATGCAGGGCATGGCGGTTCAGAATTCGGTGCAATCGGCGGCTGTGGAGATAAAGAAAAGGATATTAACCTTGCAATTGCTAAAAATCTCAAACAAGAACTTGAAAACCGTGGAGCGAAAGTCGTTATGACAAGGGAAGATGACGTTAATGTCTCGCTTACGGACAGGGTAAAAATTGCGAAGGACAAAGACGCCTCACTTCTTATAAGCGTTCATGCAAATGCCCTTCCTGACGGTGCAGACCCCATCAAATGCAGGGGGACAAGTGTTTATTACTATCACAATCAGGCAAAACCCCTTGCCGATGACGTTTTAAACTCAATGACTGCAGAATTGGGGACTCAAAATGATAAGGTAAGACAGGGCAGTCTTGCATTGGTTCGGCCGACTTCCAGCGTTAGCATTTTAATTGAAGTTGCTTACATAATAAACCCTGATGATTATTGCCTTTTGCTTGACGAAAACTTCCGGACAAATTGTGCCAAATCAATCGCCGACGGAATTGAAAAGTATATTTTAAATTAATTCCTTAATTTTTTTCAAATCTTTAAGCATTAAACCACGCGGGGAATTTTGTTGTATTGAGTGGTTTCTTAGCAAATAAGACGGGTGAAAAATGGGCATGGCCTGATATTTTTTGCCGCCGACCTCGATTTCGAAAATTTCACCCCTGATTTTTGATATGGGCGTTTTTGCTCCCACAAAGGATTTCATGGCTGTTGCTCCGCAGAGCAAAATAATTTTTGGGTCAATAATTTTAATCTGTGACAGCAAAAACGCCCTGCAAGCCTCTTTTTCCGTATCAGAAGGCACTCTGTTTTTAGGCGGACGGCACTTTAGAGTGTTAATTATATACAAGTCTTTTTCTCTTGAAATGTCTGCCTGATTTAAAAATTCATTCAAAAGCTTCCCTGCTCTGCCGACGAAAGGAACGCCCTGCAAATCTTCGTTTTCGCCCGGTGCTTCGCCGATTAAAACAATTTTGGCAGTTTCAGAGTTCCCGTCTGCAAAAACGGTATTATTACGTGTCAAATGAAGCTTGCAAGCATCACAATTAATACATTTTTGTTTTAATTTTTCCAACAATTCCCTTTTCATATTAATAGTGAAATCAAAATAGTACAAAAAGTCAAGCAAAGCCAAATTTTATTTTTATTGTTAACAAATGTAAAGGTGATTTTCCTTGATATTGCTGGGTTTTAAAATTTTTTTTATTTTTTTAAAAAAAACAGGCAAAATTTTTTTTCACGGTTTTTTATTCATCCGTAACAGTTAATCGGAAAGGTGTTAAATTATGAGAATAGTACCAATTCAGGAAGTGGGTTCATATCTGCAGAAATCCGTACAGGAAATGACAATCAGGGACTTCGCAAGAATTTCCAATTTAGCAGCGATTAAATCGAAAAGTTTCGCAATGGATATTGCCGCATCGGGAATCAGAAGCGATGTAACACCGGAAATTTTGCGTTCCCAAATGCCGGAGCTTGTAGATACGTTTCTTCCTTCCGGAGAATTAAGCAAATACGCCAAAGAAATGGTAGCCTATAATATCAAAAACGGCTTACTCCCTAAAAATGCGACTATTAAGGATTATTTAAATGATTTTTTAAAGTTAGACCCGAGTTTGGCATAATTACTCAACCAATTATTATTTTATATTCGAGAACGTCCAGGCGTCGAAGCTTGGGGTTTCGGCCATCTTCATTTCAGGTTTTTCGATTCCCGAAGTGGCGTCGTCATGGGCGATTGGTTTGTACAATCTGTTATAGTACTCAATAACCATTCTATCCGAGTTAAAGTAAGCTTCCGCAGTTCTCATTGCCTGACGCACAAGCCTTGCCCATTCCTCTTTGTCTTCATAATAAGTAGGTATTATTTCATTTTCAATTTTGCTCATGACACATTCATGGTCTTTCCAGTGGCGTTCTTCCCACGGCATTTCATCATCAAGCCCTTCGTATTCAATAGTGTATCCGTTTATTCCGTCAAAAGTTCCTTCAACAGTCCATCCGTCGTAAATCGACAGATGCAAAGCACCGTTCATGTTGGCAGACATTCCTGAAGTGCCTGATGCTTCAAACGGCCGCAATGGCGTATTTAGCCAAATATCCGAACCTCGTTTAAGTTTCGCACTTAATTCAAGCTCATATCCCGGCAAAACAACAACGTTTTTGAGTGTATGAGAGCGGTTTAGAATTTTGTTGAACATTTCTCGTCCCATAACGTCGTCAGGGTGAAATTTCCCAGAGAATATTATTTGAACTTTGTTCGAGTCCAAAAGTTTATTCAATCTGTCTTTATCCATTAATATAAGCCATGCCCGCTTGTAATCGGCAAATCTTCTCGCCCAGGTAATTGTCAGAACATCGGGGTCAAACCTTTTTCCTGCTGTATCGGCAATGTATTTAAACAATTCGACTTTCATTTCACGTTTTGCTTTTAATAATTCCTTAGAATTTTTAGCCGAGCCGATTCTCGGGTCCTGCCAGTAGTGCAAGTTTACGGCGTTTGTTATCGCCCTAATCGGGCATCTTCCGTCAACCCACTCCCACATTTTATTGGCTACAAGCCCGTGCAATTGGGAAACCGCATTCGCAATTCTGCTCATTCTCAAGGCCGCAATAGTCAAAGAGAAGTTCTCGCCGCCGAGTGCAACTGCTTTTTCCCTCGGACAGCCTGCAAAAAATCCGCCTTGAATTAGTGTATCAACCCAGTGAACTTCATTTCCCGCTGCAACAGGTGTGTGTGTGGTAAATACCGTTCTTTTCTTCACTTGCTCCATGTCGCCGTTATATTGTCTTAAAAGTTCAAATGCGGCTGGAAGAGAGTGTCCTTCGTTCATGTGGATAACGTCAAAATTATACCCAACCGCTTGCAAAATTTTTATTCCGCCGATACCCAAGATTGTTTCTTGAGCGATTCTTATTTTTTCATTTCCGTCATACAGCTTGTAAGATATGCTTCTTGCCCATTCACTGTTGCCCTCAACATCTGTTGTTAAAAGATATACAGGGCATGTTCCAAACAAAGCCGGTTCAACTCTGTAAGCCTTGACTTTTATTTTTTCGCCGAAGGATTCGACTTCTGTGTAAATATCCAAATCAGTTAAAAAATCATAATATTTTCGAATATAAGCGACTTCTACCTGGCCCGTGTGGTCAATTCGCTGGTCATAATAGCCGTAAGACCAAAGCATTGTGACCCCGACCATCGGCATTTGCAGGTACCCCGCAGATTGCATGTGAGAGCCGGCTAAAAATCCCAACCCCCCTGAATATGTGCTAAGCGACTGATCCATCGCTATTTCCATTGAAAAATATGCTACGTTTGGTAATGACATAATTATCCTTCTTTTCTGTGTGCTGCTGTTTATGGCTTTTGAAAAAAGCTACAAATAAACTTATAACAATAATATAGCATAATTTCAAGATGTGCGGGGTTTATTCATAAGACTTATTTTTAAAATGGAAGAAAATAGTGTAAAAACTGAATTTGAGGCATTAAGTTTTTTAAAGAAAAAAACGTAATTTATGATAATTTGCCACTCGCCCCATGTAAAATTATTTCGACCGCTTTTTCGGGCTGAATATCAAGACAGACAGGGGTTTCACACGTAGTTTTGCGTTTTTCCCAAAGGCATGGTTTTAAATTGCAATTGTCATCGGCTTTTATTGGAATTATATCGGGCGAATTCGGAATTAATTTTTTGTCATCCGTTGGCCCAAAGATTACGTAGGTTTTGGTCTTTAATGCGACTGCAATGTGTAGCGGGGCCGAATCTGAGCAGACAAATTTTTCACTTGAGGCTATTAGGTTCGCCAAATCAGTCAGATTTTTTGTTTTGCCGTAATAATCAACAAAGTTTTCGCTTTCCGTGTTTTTAAGGTTTTGTTTGATAGCTTCAATACATTCTTTGTCGTCGGGTCCGCCTGCAAGGATTACTTTTTTGCCGTTTTCCAGAAGCAAATCAATTATTTTTGCCCATTTTTCACAGGAAATTGTTTTAATCATGCCCATTTTAACGCTCAATTTACTAACACCCGGATGAATTAAAACGGTATTGGGCTGCTTTTTAACACTTTTCAGCTTGATTTCGGGTAAATTGGTTTTTATATCGGTGATTGGAGCAATTAAATCGTGGTACATATCGCACGCATACTGATTTTTGTTCAACGGGGCGGCTTTTGTAAGCAGAATTTCGCTCAATTTGCCTGTATTGTAGCCATAACAGAATTTTATTCCGGTCAGGAAAAGCAAAATGCTTATAAACCGGTTTCCGCCGGACGATATGACCATGTCGAAATTTCCTTTTTGTGCGAAAAAAATCAATTTTAGAAGTTCAAAATATTTGTTTTTGGATTTAACATCGACCAAAAACAGTTCATCAATAACATCGGTTAAATCCTTAATGCCCTTGCTTCTTGGCTCAAGTGCGAGTGTAATTTTTGCATCCGGAAATTCTTTTTTAAGCGAAATTAAAGTCGGCAAAAAGAGGATTTCATCGCCAATTCCGCCGAAATTTATTGCTAAAATTTTATTAATATCTTCCATATAAACTATTATAATTCAAAAAAGAGCATGTAGAAAAACAAGTGCATTACGGTCAATATAAGCCTTCTGATGGAAGGCACTTGAAATAATTCAAGACTTTTAACCATAATAGCACCTGCGTAACATCATTATAAGAAATTTTTAGACAAAAAACATTGCCTTGAGGTATAATATTTTAGAAGGATTATTTTGGTAGGGGCTGTCGGTATTTGAAACACTATATTTTTGCAGATGAAAGCAATTTAAATTCTGAATATTTGTTAATAGGTGGGATATGGGTTGATGAACCAACTTATAGGGAAGTCGTTGAAAGATGTAACCAATTTAAAAAATCTATCAAGTGGACAATTGATGCTAAGTTTAATTGGAAAAACGTTTCCAAATTGACATTACCGCACTATAAAAAATTTATTGATATATTTTTTGAATTCAATTTGAAATTTAATACAATAATCATCAACCAAAAGGAAATTTCAATAATAAAGAGGAAACTCGATTGGATATTTTAAAAGAGATTTTGAAATATGGAAAACCAAAATATTTATCAAAAGGTTTAAATATAAAATCTTTAGAACCTGTCAATTCAAAAAATTATAACTTAATACAATTTTCTGATATTTTGTTAGGAGCTTTGGGTTTTCATTATAATAAAAGGCATCTAAGAGAGAATGCCAGCAAAGTTAAATGTGAACTTGCACAATACATAGCAACAAAAATAGGCACAAAAAATCTTAATTTTAATACTTCAAAAAATGGCTATAAAAACTTCAACATATGGTTATTTAAGCCAAGTAAAATAAAAAGTGCCTTATGATCTACATAATCCTTCATTCAAAGGGTCTTGAAATAATCCAAGAGTTTCAATCAATAATGGCACTTTCATTTTCATGATAACATATTTTATGAGAAAGTCAAGCTGACCAAAGATAATTAACCATAAATAATTGAAGCGAGAAGGATTAAAAATGGTATCAAGAGTTATAACAGCAACTACAATCGGATTAAATGCCCATAAGCTTGATGTGGAAGTGGATTTTGTACATTCGCTGCCTTATATTTCAATTGTCGGACTTCCCGATACTGCCGTAAATGAAGCAAGAGAGAGGGTTCGCTCCGCTATAAAAAACTCCGGTTTTACGTTTCCTCCGCTTCGCATAATCGTAAATCTGGCTCCTGCGGATATTAAAAAAGAAGGAACAAACTTTGATTTGCCCATCGCCATAGGGATTTTGGCACAAAGCGGGTTTATTGAATCCGAAAAAATTAAAGGCACGGCTTTTCTCGGCGAGCTTTCGCTTGATGGAGCGTTAAGAGGAGTGAACGGCGTCTTGCCGTTGGTTTCGGGGCTAAAAAATATCGGCATAAAGAGGGTTATAGTGCCGATTGTCAATGCAAAAGAGGCGGCTCTGGTTGAAGGAATTGAGGTTTTTGGGGCTGAATATCTGGTTGATGTCGTAAACCATTTCTCTGAAAATTCTGACGCTAAATTGCCTCAAATTACTGTTGATATTCAGAAATACTTAAACGAAAACGCCAAACATGACTATATTTATGACTTTAAGGATGTCAAAGGCCAGCAAAAAGCCAAGCGTGCTTTGGAGATAGCTGCGGCAGGCGGGCATAACCTTCTAATGATGGGTTCTCCGGGGTCAGGCAAAACTCTTATGGCAAAATGTTTTGCGTCGATATTGCCGCCTTTGGAGCTTCAAGAGGCTCTGGAATTAACTAAAATATACAGTATAAGCGGCCTTTTGCCTTCGAATAAGCCTTTGATAACCCAAAGACCTTACAGACCTGTCCATCACTCGGCTTCTGCGGTAGGAATTATCGGCGGGGGAGGAAACCCAAAACCCGGTGAAATTACGCTCGCACATCGCGGGGTCTTGTTTTTAGACGAAATGGTGGAATTTCCAAGAAATGTTCTGGAAACCTTAAGGCAGCCGCTTGAGGATGGGGAAGTTGTTATTTCAAGGGCCCAAATGTCGATTAAGTACCCCGCAGATTTTATGCTGCTCGGTGCGATGAATCCTTGTCCTTGCGGGTTTTTAGGCGACAGCCAAAAACATTGCACTTGCAGCGAATTCCAAATTCAGCGTTACCGCTCAAGGCTGTCCGGCCCGCTTTTAGACAGAATTGATTTGCAGATTGAAGTGCCAAGGCTCACTCCCGAAGAACTTTTGAATATGAAAGACGAGGCTGAACCTTCAAGCGAGATTAGGAAAAGGGTCGTAAATGCCCGCCAAATTCAGGTTGAAAGGTATAAAAATACTAGTATTTTAACGAATTCGGAACTCAATTCAGATTTAATCAAAAAGTTTTGCAAGATTGATGAGGGTTCTAAGGAAATGCTCAAGTCGGCGATTATAAAATTCAATCTGTCTGGAAGAAGCTATGACAGGATTTTAAAGCTTTCCAGAACCGTCGCCGATTTGGAAGGTGTTGAAAATATTTCCCAAATGCACATTGCTCAGGCACTTCAATATCGGACATTTGTCGCCGAAGGTGCTAATGTTTTCTAGGGTCTGTTGACACAAAAAGTAAACACGTCATGCTGAACTCGTTTCAGCATCGCAAAAGCGAACGACAATGCGACTTACCTCCATTTACCCCTTTGCATTTTTAAAAGGGCTGTGTAGGTCGGCAAAATTGTTATTTTTTCATTAATATCAAGAGATGTCAGCAAATGCTCGATTGCGTGGCTGATTTTTGGAATGACGGTTATTTTGGATGGGTCCACGCCTGCATATTTAAGCCTTACCGCCATATCATTCGCTCTGTGGCCGGAAACCGTAATCTGGTTTTTAGCTTCCTTTAAGTATTCAAAATTTGCATCCCAAAGCCAAGATACATCACGCCCGTCGGCGTAATTATCGTTAATCATTATCAGAATATTTGAGGATAGGTCGACTGTTTTAAGCACCTCGCTGGCTCCTGTCGGGTTCTTTATGAGCTGAACAAGCACCTGATGCCCTTGCAAAATTAGCCTTTCAGCCCTGCCAAAAATGGATTGGTAAGAATTCAGTGCGTTTTGGATTTGGTTTTGGTCATAACCCAACTCCAGACTTAAAGAAATTGCAGCGAGAGCATTATAAGCGTTATATAATCCTACAAGTCCGATGTTGAATTCGAAATCGCCCCTGCCTGAAGACACTTTCAGGATTGAATAATCTTCAAAAATTTTCACATCTCCCGAGTAGTCACATTGAGGACGCCTGTACCCGCAGTTACAGTAATAATGACCCTGTTGGGCATAAAATCTGTTGTTATATCTTAAGGCTTCCGAACAGGCAGGGCAGGTTACGGCTTCTGCCGGAGCATGTGAGGATATGGAGCTTGAAACTATTTCGACGTTATCAAAACCGAAATAAATTTTTGCTCTTTGTTCTCCCAAATTAGCTACCATTGGATCATCGGCGTTCAAGAAAAGTTTAAGTTCAGAATTTTTGTCAATGGCTTCCTGTATTTTTCTTGCGGTAGTGTCCAGTTCGCCGTATCTGTCAAGCTGGTCACGAAATAAATTTGTCACGAGCAGATAATTTGAGGGTAAATAGTCATACAATTTTGTCAAATAGGCTTCATCTGATTCCAAAACATAATAATCGAACCTTCTAAACGGCAAAATATCAAGAGCAAGTGCGTTTGCAATGCCGGTCAGCATATTCGCACCTTTTTCGTTGTGGATAACTTTTTGGCCATTCCCTTCTAAGACACTGGCTATCAGGCCTGCAGTGGTCGTTTTACCGTTTGTGCCGGTGATTGTGATTATGTCTTTTTTAACATATTTCGAGCAGTAGGACAAAAAATCAGGACAAATTTTTAAAACAATAAGCCCTACAAAAGACGTTCCTGAGGAGCGATGCAGCATGGCTATCAGTATGGCAAGTATTTTTGCGGTCAATATTGAAAGATAAAATTTAATTTTGCCCAATTTATAGTCCTCAAGGTGTATTCCAAATAATTATAATTCTGCTTATAATTATAATGTTAATACAAAAACAGATGGTGCGTACGAAAGATGAAAATATTTTTTGTAACATTTTTTATAGCTGAGTTAATTATCGTCATGGCGATAATTTTAAAGATATGCCAATTTGATAAATGCGTAAATAATTGGAACAAACTGGTGTTAAGAAACCAAGCAAAAATCAGCGTGGGGCTTGTCGATTTCCGTTTGTTACTGGAAGAATTTACAAAAAATTTATTCGAAATAAGTCAGGTTATTCTAAAAAAACGGCGGGAATACACCTTCAAATTTCTAAAAACGTCAGTTATTTACGGAAGCCTTTTCTTTTTGAAAGGTAAATACAAAAAATCTCTGCTTGCTTATCAGATGGTTAAAGAGGTTTACGAGGGCATTAAAGAATCAGAGAACGAAATGTAAATTAGCTTAAAATTTGTACCCATCTCCAGTTTTTTATTGTATAATAATGTTTGAAGGAGAAACACGAAAAGATGGGGTACAAAATTTTATTTAAGAAGGAGCTTTGTCCAAACCAGTTTGAGCTTGCTATTGAAGCCCCCTATGTCGTTAGAAATGCCAAAGCAGGGCAGTTTATTATATTAAGAGTTGATGAAGACGGGGAGAGAGTTCCTCTGACAATAGCTGATTTCGACAAAGAAAAAGGCGAATTGACAATTGTTTATATGGCAGTGGGGTATTCGACAAAAAAGCTTGCACAGCTTGAGGTCGGGGATGAAATTGCTGATTTGGTTGGGCCTTTAGGCCAGCCGACTCATATCAAGAACTATGGAACGGTTGTTTGCCTCGCCGGAGGATATGGTGCCGCCCCTTGTTATTTGATAGCTAAGGCGTTTAAGGAGGCAGGAAATAAAGTTTATATGATTATGGGTGCCAGAAACAAAGAGTTGATTTTTTGGCAGGATAAGATGAAAAATGTTTGTGACGAACTTTTTATAACGACTGATGACGGTACTTTGGGCGAAAAAGGTTTTGTCACACAGGTTGCAGAAAGAATTATTGCCAAAGAAAAGGTGGATTATGCGATTGCAGTCGGCCCTATGCCTATGATGAGGGCGGTTGCAAACTTGACAAGAGATAAGGAAATTTATACAGAAGCAAGCATGAATCCTATCATGGTAGACGGAACGGGAATGTGCGGGGCTTGCAGAGTAACGGTAGGCGGTGAAGTAAAATTTGCCTGCGTGGATGGACCTGATTTTGACGCACATAAGATTGATTTTGATGAAATAATAAACAGAAGCAGAATTTATAAAGATAAAGAAGAACAATTTGGAAAAAAACGTGATGAAAACTGTAAATTATACAAACAAAAGGTAAAGGAGTAGATTATGCCAGACAAGAATATACCTTATTGTCCGCTTATGAGTGCGGGAAATTCAATCGAAGTTATTTGTACTCAAGAAAGATGTGCGTGGTATTTAAAAAACTACAAGATGTGTTCAGTGTACGTAATGGCACACAACGCAGCATTGGAAATTCAGTCAAAACAGAGTAAAAAATGAAAAGTGAAAGGTGAAAAGTAGGTTTGGGCCGGTAGGCTCAACGGCTTAGGGTTAAGTATGAAAATAGCATTATGTATTAAACAGGTGCCGGATACGGCGGATATAAAATGGACGGAAAACAATACGATTCAGCGGGAAGGCGTCGAAAGCATTATTAATCCTTTCGATACTTATGCCATAGAAACGGCAGTCCGTTTGAAAGAAAAGATTAAGGGAGTTCACATAACGGTGCTTACGATGGGGCCTCAGCAGGCCGAAGAAATCCTTAAAAAGGCGATTTCAATGGGCGTGGATGAAGGCTTTTTAGTTTCTGACAGAAAATTTGCGGGAGCCGATACCGTGGCTACATCAAGAACTCTTGCAAGTGCGATTAGGGAAAAAATCGGAGATGTGGACTTAATTATTTGCGGCCAGTTCGCCACAGACGGCGATACTGCACAAACAGGGCCGAGTATTGCCCAGCATTTGAATATAGCTCAGGTGACTTATGTAAAAGAAATTATCGGATATGAAAAAGGGTTTTTAACCGTCAAGAGGGAAGTTGAGGACGGAGTTGAGGTTTTAAAAGTCAAACTTCCGGCACTTTTATGCATGCTTAAATGCGATTACGAGCCTCGGCGTCCAATGATAGAAGGATTTATAAAGGCTCATAGTGCAAAAATTAAATCCTATTCAATGGATGACATAAAACTTGCTCCCGAAGAAGTCGGGATGAAGGGTTCACCGACTTATGTTTCTAAGGCATTCAGGCCCGAACAAAAACAGGGCGGTGAGGTAATTACGCCTAAAAATTCAAAAGACGGAGCAAAGATTTTAAAAGAAAAATTGAAGGAATTTGAGATTATAAAAGAGTAGAGAAGAAAGGCAAAGCTGGCTTCAGCCCGCTAATATGAGGAATTATGGAAGAAAATAAAGGGATATTAATTTATGCAGAATTAACAAGAGAGGGTGAACTGGCACCTGTTGTGCTTGAGTTGGCGAATGCCGCACAGGATTTGGCACAAAAATTAGGGGGCGTTGAGGTAAATGCACTTTTAATCAGTTCTGATAATACATTTAAACCTGATTCGCTAAAATGTTTTGATAAGGTTTATACCGTTCAGGACGAGCGGCTTAAGGAATATTCAAACGAATATTATTCAAAAATTGCAATTGATTTAATAAAAGAGATTAAACCGGAGATTGTTTTGATTGGTGCGACGACTCAAGGAAGGGATTTGGCACCGAGAATTTCTTCAAACTTAAACACGGGGCTTACTGCGGATTGTACGAAACTTGACATTAACGAAAAAGGTATGTTGGCGGCGACCCGCCCGACTTTTGGCGGAAATTTGATGGCGACGATTTTGTGCAAGAATTTCCCTCAGATGGCGTCTGTCAGACCCAAAGTGCTTAAAAAGGCAGAAAATCCGATTGTAAAAGACACACAGTTTATCGAAATCAAACCTGAAATTGACAATATAGACAAAAAAGTTGAACTTGTTGAATTTATAAAAAATGTTCAAATAGGCGGGAAAAGGATTGATGAATCTGAGATTATCGTTGCCGGCGGAAAAGGACTTAAATCTGCAGAAGGTTTCAAGATGCTTGAAGAACTTGCTCAGACCCTTGGCGGTGCTGTCGGTGCGAGCCGTGCGGCGGTCGATGCGGGCTGGGTTGACCATGCAATACAGGTTGGGCAGACAGGAAAAACCGTTATGCCAAAACTTTATATTGCCTGTGCCATTTCCGGTGCTATTCAGCACACAGTCGGGATGAACGCTTCCGAGAAGATTATTGCTATAAACAAAGACCCGAAAGCACCGATTTTTCAGGTAGCGGACATCGGAATTGTCGGCGATGTGTTTGAAGTCGTTCCGGAATTAATTAAGATGTTGAAAAATTAAAAGAAGGATAATATGCAAAATACGGTTGTAGTCGGAGCCCAGTGGGGCGATGAAGGAAAAGCGAAAATTACGGATTTATTGGCAACAAAAGCCGATTTAATCATCAGGTATCAGGGTGGCTGTAACGCTGGTCACACAGTTGTCGTGGACGATAAAACTTACAAATTCCACCTTATCCCATCCGGAATTTTGTACGAAAGGAAAACGTGTTTTATCGGTGCCGGTACAGTAATTCATCCGGAAACTTTTTTGAATGAAATAAAAGCTCTGATTAAAGACAAAATTTCACTTGACGGCCTAAAAATAAGCCCGCTCGCATCGATTACCATGCCTTACCACATTGAGGTCGACGGTTTTTCTGAAGACACTGCAAAAAAAGGTAAAATAGGCACCACAAAAAAAGGTATCGGCCCGACATATACCGATAAAATTGCCCGTTTTGGACTGAAAATTGAAGATTTATACTCTAAAGAAACCCTAAACGAAAAATTGGACGTAATTTTACCAGCAAAAAATAGGGAATTGGCAACCCTGGGGCTAAAACAATATACAAGGGAAGAAATAATTTACCTTTGTGCCGGATACGCAGATATTTTCAGGCCATACGTGGCTTTTGACTGGCAGGATATGTTAAATGAGGTCAAAAAAGGCGGAAAAACGGTACTTTTTGAAGGGGCTCAGGGTATTATGCTCGACGTAGATTACGGAACTTACCCGTTTGTTACAAGTTCAAACCCAATCGCCGGAGGTGCTTGCACCGGAAGCGGCTTCGGCCCGTCTATGATAAAAGACGTAATCGGTGTTTCAAAGGCGTACATCACAAGAGTTGGCGAAGGCCCTTTTGTTACAGAGCTTACGGACGAAACAGGCGAAAGAATCCGAAATGTCGGACACGAGTTTGGAACCACAACAGGACGTCCGAGACGCTGCGGCTGGTTTGATGCTGTAGTCGCCCGTTATGGCGTACTTGTAAGCGGTTTAACATCAATGGCGATTACAAAAATCGACGTGTTTGACGACTTTGACGAGATAAGAATTTGTACCGCGTACAAAGACACAAGAAACGGTGAAATTCATGAAGATTATCCGACAAATGTCTTTATTCACAAGTATTTGGAACCTGTATACGAAGTTCACAAAGGCTGGAAATCTGATATAACAAAAGCCAAAGCCTGGGATGAATTGCCGGAGAATGCTCAAAAATACTTAAAACGATTGGAAGAGCTTTTTGAAATCCCCATTTCTATTGTAAGTGTCGGGCCGGAGCGTGAACAAACGATAATTTTGTAATAAATATCTCACAAGCGAGCGGCTTTGCGATGCTGAAATAAATTCAGCATGACGTTCGGAGGATTATTTGACTAAAAACGCATATATTCACATACCTTTTTGCAAGAGTAAATGTAATTACTGCTCCTTTATTTCTTTTGACAGGCTTGACTTGAAAGAAAACTATATCAACACTTTGATTGAGCAAATTAAAGCCGAATATAAAGAAGAAAAGCTTAATACCCTTTATTTTGGAGGCGGAACGCCGTCCTTGCTCTCGATTGAAGAATTTAAGAAAATATTACAACTTTTTTCTTTTGAAAATAATGCCGAAATTACTGCCGAAGTTAATCCCGACAGCGTTGATTTTGAATATTTAAAAGAATTGAGAAATCTCGGCGTAAACCGTTTAAGTATAGGCACTCAGTCGTTTGATGATAATATTTTAAAATTAATAGGCCGAAGGCACAATTCAGCACAGGCAAAAGAAGCAGTAAGAAATGCTAAAAACGCCGAATTTGAAAACATAGGTCTTGATTTGATTTACGGGCTTCCGGCTCAATCTCCGGAAAAATTTGAAAGTGATTTACGGGAAGTAATTGCATTGAATGTTCAGCATATTTCACTTTACGGATTAAAAATTGAAGAAGACTGCTATTTTTATAAAAATATACCTCAAGACTTGCCTGATTTGGATTTGCAGGCTGACATGTACTTAAAAGCTGTTGAAGTGCTTAAAAATGCAGGTTTGAAACATTACGAGATAAGTAATTTTGCAAAACAGGGATTTGAATCAAGGCATAATTTGAATTACTGGGATGACAACACATATTACGGATTTGGCTGTGCGGCGAGCGGGTATATTTGTAATACCAGATGTACAAACGAAACCGGCTTAGAAAAATATATCCGAAATCCGCTTAAAAAAATTTCAGAAGAAAAATTATCTCAACAACAAATTCTTGAGGAGGCTATTTTTCTGGGCCTCAGAAAAATAGCCGGAATAAATATCGAAGAGATTAACCAAAAATTTGGGATTAATTTTGAAGAAAAATATTCAAAAATTCTTAAAAAATATTCGAAATTTTTTGTTAAAACGAGACAAGGCTATACTTTAACTATTGACGGCCTTTTAATCAGCAACGAGATTTTGGCCGAATTCATAGCTGATTAAACTCAATAAACATTTGTTTAAGAACTTCGTAGCCCTTCAGCATGGTTTTGTAGTCGACCTTTTCGCTGCTTGAATGCATATTAAAAACATCCGCCATTCCGACAAGACAAGGCAAGAACTTTTCTCCGGAGGCGTTTTTGTTTTGGGCATAGACATGGGTTTCCGCACCTGCGTGGAAAGATGAAATCTCTTGTGTGACGCCTGCTTTTTGGCATGCAAGTGCGTGAATTTTTTCGATTAAATCGTCGGAAGATTTTTCAAAAGGCGGCAAATGTTCTGAAAAAATAATTTCGGCCTTTGCCAATCCTTTATATTTTTTATTAAACTCCACAACTTCATTTTTAATTAGTTGTTTTAACTCGGTTTCTTTTTCGGCATCGGCACTTCTGACTGAGTAACTTGCCTGAGCCTGTGTATTTATAACGTTTGTGACAGAATTTTTAATGAAATAATCTAAATAATTATTGCTTTCAATTTTATCCGAAACAATTTTAGCGGCAGTATTTTGAATGTCTCCGCCGATAATTGTGCCTAAATTAATAGAAGTTATTGTACCCGTTTCATTCTCGTAAAAAACTCCCTGAGGGATTTTTGAAACCAAATCTGAGATTAATTTTGCGGCGTTGAGCCGGTTTTTATCTCCGATATCAAGTCCTGAATGTCCCCCATAAGTGGTAGAAATCTTTAAAACCCCTTTTGTGTAGCTTGCACCTGACGTCAAAAGCTGTCCGAGTTTGTCGGCATCAAGCACAAGAATATATTTTGAATTAATTTTCTTAAAATCCACGTGTTTAATTCCGCTCATGCCATGTTCTTCATCCCTTGTGAATACAATTTCAAGCCCGCCGTGAGAGGTAAATTCGTCTGACTGCTGCGATAATTCAGACGCCAAAAGCAAAGCACAAGCCACTCCGACTTTATCATCCGCTCCGAGAGTTCTTTTGCCGTCTGTTTTGATAAAATCGCCTTCAACTTTAATATTTACGGGCGAAAAATCGCCTACAACATCCATGTGTGCAGACAGTAAAATCGGGCGTTTTTGCGGATTTTTCGCCCCAACCTTAAGAAAAACATTTTTGTAATTATCCAACTCAAAAGCGACATTGTTTTTTTTGCAAAAATCTTTAATCCAATTGATTAAGTTATCTTCGCAAAGCGAGGGGGACGGAATTTCCACCAGACTGCGAAAAATTTTTAAAAGTTTATTTTGGTTTAAATTATTAATAAGCATAACCTCTGCGTCTAAAGAATATTCTTTCCCTATAGTGTTTATTGGCTGAATTGCTCTGAAGCATTTTTAATGCTGCTGACTGGCTTGAGTCAAAGACACTTGTGGCAAGAACATTTGTGTATTTGCCGTTCAGATGGGCATAATCGAACATTATAACGCCCTTGGCATCCAGTTTTCTTGCTTCGTGAATTTGTTTTAACAAATCTTCACTTGAACCGCCCATAAACGTTATAAATAAGCCTGCATAAAGTGCTGTGTTCGGGTTTTTATTTTTGATAACGTCCTGCATCATAAGATTGGCGGTTTTGGAATCACAGGTTAAAAACAGCGGAGTGAAGCCATCCACATAACCCAACATTGACCAGGTTTTCCAGTCTTGTTGTTTCGTTTCCAGAGCCTTTTGCCGGTCAGGGAAAATTACGGCCGTAAGTAAAATTTTATTTTGTTTTGTTAATTTATTTATGCGAAGAACAAAGGATGTAACTTTATCTTGTCTGTATTTGTCCCAAAGCTGCCAGTCCGGATCGTCATATGACATATCTATCGGGTCTTTCCCGTATTTTGTTTTGAATTCAGTTCGGGCATACTCCGTGTAGCCCCAGTTTGATAAATCATAGCCCGGAAATTTTGCGGCCATTGATTGCGGGTATCTTACATAATCAAGATTTATGCCATCGGGATGGTAATTACATATTATTTCAGTTAATAATTCTTCCAAAAATTGCTGTACGTCAGGATTAGCAGGGTCTATAAAATAACCGCCATGCTCGGATAAAGAAGGTACGGGAGTTGTTGAATCAAAATCTCTCTTTGTCACATTCGCCCAATTTGGATTTACGGCAAGTATACTTTTGGGATTATCTTTCGGGTTCTGATTTCCGACGTAGAATGTTTCAAACCAGATATGGACTTTTATATTTCTTTTGTGGGCTTCTTCTATCCAAACTTTTAACGGGTCAAAACCGAGAAATTTTTCGTTTTGAGGGATAAATTGGTAATTTTCCATTGTTTTACTCGGGAAAATCGTTTTGCCGTGGAAATAGGTTTCCAAAAATATATTGTCAACTCCTGCTTCGTGTATTTTATTGAGTGATGCAATTATTGCTTCGTGAGATGTTTCAGTAGGTCTTATCCAAACCCCCTTCAGTTCATTTTTGTCAAACGGAATTGAATTTGCAAGTGCCGAATTTGCAGCCTCTATGGCTAAAGATGAATATTTTTGGACATTTTTAGGGTCTTTCTCGGCTTTAGTCAGATAATCTTGTGCCTTGTCTATGTAAAGACAAGGTTTCCTGCAGTCATACATATAAGACTTATCCTTGTAGTAACTTATAATATCCTGAGACTCTTTAATTTTTTCCTTTGCCCCGTACAAAAAACTGTCTGATGTTATGTAAACTGTTAAGGTCTTAGCCTCTTTGTTGACGTAAACCTTTGCCCCGACTATTATATTCTGATTTATCCACTGCTTTGCAGAACCGTGGCCGCTTATAACAAGACCGTCATAGGGGATTATTGAATCAGCCCCGCTTAAGGACGTTACTATATTTCCTTTAACAATAGCCTCAGAGCCGAATTCGTTTGTATTAGTCCTTAATCCGTATGCAGGTGTGTAAATTATCATCTGATTTGCCCCGCGAAGTCCGGGGTAAAAACTTCCCGAAGTGTTCGTTAAAACGGTTGGGTCTATTGCTGTTATCGGATAAATCTTCTGGCTGAAAATTACCTGATCATTGCAGTTATACTGGGCTTCTTGTGCAGATACACTCACTAAAAACTGCCCTAATAAAATAAAGAGCAACAGAAATACTTTTAACTTAAAATTGTTCATATGTCCCGTTTTCTTCCTCTTCCCTGATGTAAGATTCATTTTCTAAATAAATAATACTGCGATTTGTCATAATTTAATTCATCCAACAGGCGTATTTTTAATAAAGAGCAAAAGTTAATCAGCACTACTTGACAAAATATAACCGTTAAGTTATAATGAGATTATGGAATACAAGTACAAAATAGAATTTCTGAAAGATGATAAAGGTTTTAGCGAAAGCGAAATGTACATATTGGAGCTTAATAAAAAAAGCCTTAAGTCAAAAGACGCAAGAATAAAAGTTAACAAAATAACTGAATACTTTAGAGCGTTGCGAGAATATGGAACAATAATCGGAGTTCCTGCAGTCAAGCACATTTATGATGAATTATATGAACTTAGACCCTTACAAGATAGATTTTTCTTCTTCTACAGGCACGAAAATAAATATGTTATTTTGAATCATTTTGTTAAAAAATCGCAAAAAACACCAATAAAAGAAATAGAAAAGGCATTTAGGCTAATTGAAAATTATAAAAGAAAGGAAAATAATAATGAGATATAAAAATACAACTTGGGAAGAGTTGGAAGCAAAATTAAATTTAACTCCCGAAGAAGAAGCCGAAATAGACTTTAAGGTTAAATTGATGGGCAAATTGCTGGAAGTCCGCAAAGAAAAGGGATTAACGCAAGAGAAGCTTGCTGAAATAAGCGGGTTAAAACAATCCTTTATCGCGAGGTTGGAAAAGGACAGCAAAAGAGCTTTACAGGTGGATACCTTACTCAAAATTCTGCTGCCGTTGGGCTATGAGATTGATATTGTACCAATAAAACCGGCACATAGAAGAATAGTCGGAGCGTGACGGCTCCAACGCTAATCTATCTGCGAAACAGGTAATACTGCGATTTGTCATAATTTAATTCATCCAACAGGCGTATTTTATTTCCTAATTCCGCATTTTGTGGCGTTATTTTCAGTGTGTTGGAGTAAAATTTCTTCGCCGATTCAATATCCGCCAATTTTTCATAAATAACCGCCATTTTGTAATTGAGTTTATAGTTATTTGAATATCCGTTTGCGTAAGCCTTTTTATAGTACATAAGTGCCTCTAGCAGGTCACTTCGCCTGTAATAGAAATCGCCCAAATAATAATTGGTCCTCGGGTTTTTATTATTAAAATCGAGAGCCACAAAAAAATGTTTTTTTGCGTAACTATCAAGTCCCAGTTCGTCGTAGATTCGACCCAGACCTATCTGAGCGTCAATAGATTTTGGTTTTATTTTGGACAACAAAAAATAATATCTCATAGCTTCTTGCAAATAAAATACTCGTTCAGCTGTTTCTGTGGACTTTTCAAAAAGTAAAATGTTAGAATTTGCATTTTTTAAAAATTTTGCCTCATCACCGGGTTTGAAAGCGTATTGATATCCGCTGTACTCCAAGTAGGCATTCTGCGTTTGTGCGGAAGCAGGATGAGAAAAAGTTATAAACAAAATTAAAATATAAATTAGTTTTTTAATCATAAAAAAAATTATCTTAATAAATCACAACAACTACTATTATACCAGCAAAATTTTGTGTAGAATAAATATATCGGAGGAGCCATGGGCATGTTGACAGAGGTGCAAAATTGAAAGAGCTAATTTTTTTACTGGTATTCATAGTATTGTCTGTGATGTTTGCTCTAGCCGCCCTTATTGCGAGTTTTATCTGCTCACCGAAAGCCGAAAGTAATGAAAAATCCGCCACGTATGAATGCGGCATGAAGCTTTTTTCTGATGCGAGAATTCAATTTGACATAAAGTTTTTCAATTATGCGATTTTGTTTTTGATATTCGATGTTGAAACAATATTTTTATTCCCTTTTGCTGTGAATTTCGGGCAATTACAGATTTTTGCGATGGTTGAAGTATTTATTTTTGTGGCTCTTTTATTATTTGCATTGATTTATGCAATAAAAAAAGAAATTTTGAGGTGGCAATGAATGTTATAATTTCAAGTATAGATTTTATTTATAACTGGGCAAGATCAAATTCGATATGGCCCATGACATTTGCAACTTCATGCTGCGGAATCGAAATGATGCAAACTTCCGCCGCAAATTTCGACATCGCAAGATTCGGCTCAGAAGTTTTCAGAGCCACGCCAAGGCAGGCTGACTTATTAATTTGTGCGGGAACAATTACTCACAAAATGGCCCCCGCTCTTTTGAAGTTGTACCAGCAAATGCCTGAGCCTAAATACGTAATTGCAATGGGTGTTTGCACTTGCGGCGGCGGAATGTTTACCGACAGCTACTCTGTCGTGAACGGAATTGATAAAATAATCCCCGTTGATATTTATCTTCCGATGTGTCCGCCAAAACCGGAAGCACTTTTGGATAGCCTTATAAAATTACAAAAAGAAATCAGGAAAGAAACCATTTTAGACAGGCAAAAATACATTGCCGGCCATGTTTCTGATTTAAAAATTGACGAAGACAATGAAATTTTAATCGAAGACAGCGGTATAATTGTTCAGGAATGGGGATTATCCGGGGAACTGCCGGAGGAGTTGTCTTATGAATTTTGAAGTTTTGAATAAATTTAATATTGAAGTAATAAACGAAGGCGGCAATTCTTTTGACAAAATCCGTGTTGAAAGTTCAAAATTGTGCGATTTGTTGAATTTTCTGAAAAATAACGCCCAGTTCGCTTTTGACAGACTCAATACAATTATTGCAATCGATTTGGGAATTGAAGATGGCAGATTTGAACTTATTTATGATCTGCATTCGGTAAAAACAGGGCAGAGTGGGCGAATTTCTGTTCTGATTGGCAGAAATTCGCCCAATATTCCGTCAGTTGTCGAAATATTCAAAAGTGCTTATTTTGATGAATGTGAAATTTTCGATTTATTTGGGATAAATTTTGACAAAAATCCTAATCTGAAGCGGCTTTTGATGCCGAAAGGCTGGGTGGGACATCCGCTCAGGAAAGATTATGAACAAAAAGATGAAAGGCTTGAACGGAGTGAAGATGCTGATTGAAAGGTCGAAAGGTTGAAAGGTTTAGAAAATAAATTTTTATAATAACCGTTCAGCCATGCAACTGCTCAACCCTTCAACCAAAACAAAAATTATGGAAACAAGACAAAAAATGAAAATTAATATCGGTCCGCAGCACCCGTCGACACACGGAGTGCTAAGACTTGTGATGGAATTAGACGGTGAAATTATCAAATCCTGCGAACCTATCATCGGGTATCTTCACAGGGGTATGGAAAAAATGGCAGAAAACCGGACATATCTGCAATATTTGCCTACCGTAGACAGAGTTGATTATCTCGGCGGATTTTTTGATTCTTACGCATTTTGCAATGCTGTTGAAAATTTGGCTCAAATTGAAGTCTCAAAGCGTTCTCAATATATTCGTGTTTTAACAATGGAAATGAACAGGTTGTCATCGCATTTGCTCTGGTTAGGCACATATTTGCTCGATATGGGGGCAACTTCACCGCTTTTTTATACATTCAGGGACAGGGAAGTTATTTTGTCTTTGTTTGAAGAGCTTACAGGGCAACGCCTAATGTACAACTACTATACTTTTGGCGGTGTAAGGCATGACGTTACAGTCGATTGGCTCAAAAAAATTACTGATTTTGTCAAAATTATGCCTCGAAAAATTCAGGACTATGAAGATATAATTACCGGCAACCCGATTTTTGCTACAAGGACAAAAAATATCGGAGTTATGTCAAAAAACGGTGCTTTGCAGTATTCTATTACAGGCCCGAATTTGCGTGCCTGCGGAATTGACCTCGATTTAAGAAAAAAAGGATATTTGACTTATAAAGAGTTGAATTTTAACTCGATACCAGCACAAAATGGCGATTCTTTTGACCGATACAAGGTTAGAATTGAGGAAATGAGAGAGTGTTTGAAAATAATTTCTCAATGTGTTGATTGGCTTATGGCAAATGAAGGAGAAGTGCTTTCACCAGTTAAACAGCCATTATTAAAAGTTCCGCAGGGTGAATTTATTTCAAATGTGGAAGCCCCGAGGGGAATTTGTTCCTGCTACGTAAAATCAGACGGCTCCGGAATTCCTTATCGGGTAAAATGGCGTACAGGCTCTTATTACGCTGTTCAAGTCCTGCCAAGGCTTCTCGAAAATGCTTTTTATCCTGATTTAATGGCGATTTTCGGTTCTCTGGATGTTATATTACCGGAGGTGGACAGGTAATGGATTATTTATATTTTTTATACGTTGATTTTTTGAACAAATTTTTACCCGGAAACTTTCCGGATTTAATTGCCATGGTTACGTTTCCGCTGCTTCCTTTTTGTATAGTAGCTGCCGCTTTAATCCTTGTAGTTTTGTTTTTGGTATTGATGGAAAGAAAAGTTCTGGCATTTTTTACTCAAAGGAAAGGCCCGAACAGAGTTGGCCCGTGGGGATTGTTTCAGACAATTGCCGATGCGATAAAACTTTTGTGCAAAGAAAATATTACGCCGACAGGTGCTGAAAAATTGATGTTCAATATAGCACCTCTGATTGCTTTTGTTCCGGTTATGGTAATCTGGGGGTTGATTCCGTTTAGTTCGGAATTTGATTTTATGTCTTATTCCGTAAGTGCCCTGCTGTTTGTCACAATAGCTGCAATTCCTATTTTTGGAACACTTTTGGCCGGATATGCAAGTAACAACAAATATTCTCTAATAGGCTCAATCCGTTCGGTTGCACAGGCAATAAGCTACGAATTGCCTCTGATATTCGTGCTTTTGAGCATTGTGGTTCTGGCTTCATCGATGAATTTAAGCCAAATCGTGCTGGCTCAGGTAAGCATTTATCCTTTCTGCGGGTGGTTTATTTTCCCCGCCTTTTTAGGATTTTTGATTGTTTTTATCTGTGCGATTGCCGAGTTAAACCGCTGCCCTTTCGATTTGCCCGAAGCTGAAAGTGAGCTTGTAAGCGGGTATAACACTGAATATTCAGGAATGAGATTTGCATTTTTCTTTCTTGCCGAATACGCCATGATGTTCGTGATGTGTGCATTTTTAGCCACAATATTTTTGGGCGGCTTTTTATCACCGCTCGGGTTTTATTTAAGCGAAAAATTCTTTGGAAATAGTTCTTTCTCTCAAATCCTTGTGTATTTTGAACAAGTTTTCTGGCTCTTTTTAAAGACCTTCTTCCTTATTTTTTGCATGATGTGGGTTCGTGCGACCCTGCCAAGATTAAAATCCCACCAGTTAACCGGTTTTGCGTGGAAGGTTTTATTGCCGCTCTCATTTCTAAACCTGCTGATTGTATGCATTATAAAGGGGGTGGGATAAATGAAAGCAATAAAATACTTAATATCGCTTGTTTTAGGTCATCTAACGGTGTTTAAACACCTGTTTAAAGGTCCGGTAACACTTGAATACCCTGAAAAGAAAGCAAAATTAAACGATAATTTTAGAGGTGAACACGCACTTTTGTCGGACGAAAACGGAAAATTAATATGTACGGCATGCGGCACATGCCAGAGAGTTTGCCCGTCTTTTGGCACAATCGAAATCGAAAAGGAAAAAGATGAGAACGGAAAATTTTACCCAAAAAACTACACAATTGATTTAAACAAATGTATTTTTTGCGGAAATTGCGTTCAATACTGCCCATTTGGAGCCATAAAGATGACAAAAAATTATGAATTGGCAAACAAAAAAAAGTCATCTTTAAAATTAGACATAAATGGTTTAAAAAGAAACTGTCATGAGCGTATAATAAAAAGTGATAAGTGAGAGGGAATGATAGAAATCGATATACTGAAAACATTAATATTTTACGGATTCGGAGGAGCGATAATTCTCTTTGCTTTGCTGAGTATTTTTTCACTCAGAATTTTGTATTCGCTTTTGTGTGCGGTGTGCGTTTTCTTTTCGGCGGCAGGAATTTATTTTATGCTCGGGGCTGATTACAACGCTGTTATCCAAATTGCGATTTACGGAATAGCTATTCCGATTTTGTTCGTGTTGGCGATTATGTTTACGTCCGACAAACTTGATAAAAAGACTTATTTGACGCTTCAGCCGAGGATTTTCTTTTCGTTTTTTTCACTTGGCGTGTTATTTTTGTCGCTAATTTATTTAATTGCGACTTCCCTGAGCCTAAATTCAAATTCGGCATGGATAATGCAAAAACAAACCATGTTTATTAATAAATACCAAATGTTTAACGCACTTTCTGAAGGATTTTTTGTTAATTATGTTTTTGCGTTTGAACTTTTTTCTATACTGTTGTTGATTGTGGTAGTCGGTATTTCGACATTAAATCTGATAAAGGAGAAAACCGATGAATAACTGGAATGA
Source organism: Candidatus Gastranaerophilaceae bacterium (assembly GCA_041678605.1). Lineage (GTDB taxonomy): Bacteria > Cyanobacteriota > Vampirovibrionia > Gastranaerophilales > Gastranaerophilaceae > JBAYNW01. The sequence continues at coordinate 45,772 of JBAYNW010000005.1, forward strand.
TTGGATAAATTTAATATTTGATATAGGACTTTATCATTACCTGTTTTTGGCATTAATCCTTTTTATGATAGGCTTTTTCGGGGCAATCGTTTCAAAAAATATGTTGAAGGTTTTGATTTCGGTTGAATTTATGCTGACCGCTGTAAATATCAATTTCATTGCATTTGCAAGCTTCTTTGATAATGTAAAGCTTCAGGGCTTTGTGTTTTCGCTGTTTTATATATCGGTCGGGGCTGTAGAAATAGCGATAGCACTGGCAATATTTTATTTAATGTTCAGGTCAAAACAAAGTATTAATACTGAAGATTACGGGACGGCACAAGAATGACAGACTTTTTTATCAATAACATTTATACTGTAATCCTTTTCCCGTTCTGGGTTTTCCTTCTAATCATTCTGGGAAGATTTTTTAACGTCGTGCAGTCAAGAAAAGTAATAACTTTAATCACTTTGGTTTCTACTTTATATGGCTTTGTGTTTGCAATCGGCAGTTTCTTATATATGTTTAAAACGCCTGATTTTATCTATGAAAACTCCTATCCATTTTTAAGAATAGCAGATTATGCTCTGAATTTCGGGGTTTTCGTCGACAATTTATCTATAATAATGCTTTTGGTCGTTACGACAATCAGCTTTGTAGTTCAGCTTTATTCATCAAATTATATGAAAAAAGACAAAAGTTTTCCGAGATTTTTCGGGTACTTGAATTTATTTAATTTTTCAATGCTCGGACTTGTCTTAAGCTCCAATCTATTTCAGACTTACGTTTTTTGGGAACTTGTAGGAGTGTCAAGTTATCTTTTAATAGGATTCTGGTATAAAAGGCCTTCTGCGTCCGACGCCGCAAAAAAAGCATTTATAATGAACAGAATAGGTGATTTCGGGCTTTTGGCAGGCACCATTGCTATTTCGTATTTCATGTATCAATATTCAAATGTGACCTCTCTGGCGACAGTACCATTTATTAATATTAATGATGTAGGAACTTATTTGTACTCTTATACAAATGACGCAATTTTTGCGATAATTTGTGTTTTACTTTTGTTTGGTTCGTTTGCCAAATCAGCACAATTTCCGCTTCACACGTGGCTTGCAGATGCGATGGAAGGTCCCACTCCCGTCAGTGCATTAATCCATTCCGCTACGATGGTTGCGGCAGGAGTCTATTTAATTGCAAGACTTTATCCGATTTACAGCCTGAGTGACGGAATAATGAATTTTATTGCCATTATCGGGCTTATTACGGCACTAATTTGTGCCTATTTTGCGATTACCCAGAACGATTTGAAAAGAATTTTGGCATATTCAACCAACTCTCAGCTCGGGTTAATGTTTTTGGCCCTTGGTGCGGGGGCTTATACCGGAGGGCTTTTTCACCTTGTAACCCACGCATATTTTAAGTCAATGTTATTTTTATGTTCGGGGATAGTTATCCATAGCGTTTTGGATCAGCAGGACATAAGGTTTATGGGCGGCTTGAGAAAGCATCTCCCGCTTACGGCCATTTGTTATTTAATCGGCTGTTTTTCCATATCAGGGCTTTTGTTCAGCGGGTTTTACTCAAAAGAAATGATTTTGACTTCAATGCTTCAAAACAATCATTATATTTTTGCAATCGGGTTTTTACTCGTAGCTTTAATGACGGCGTTTTACATGTTTAGGTCTTATTTTGTTGTATTTGAAGGCGAATTCAAGGGCAACTGTGTACCTGAAAAATCCAACTTTATATTAAATCTTTCAGTTTTAATTTTGGCTTTGTTCACTGTTTTAATAGGATGTTTAACCCACAGTGGCTTTGAAAAATTCATTCAGTCCGGGAACATTATTCCGCAAACGCTAAAAATTGTTAATCCATTCTTTATATCAATAGGCGTTGCTCTGACTGGACTGCTGCTTGCATGGATTTTCTATAATACGAGGGTAAAACCTCCCGCTATCCCTATTTTATACCAGCTTTCCTATAACCGGTTTTACATTGATAATTTATATAATTTTATTTCGGAAAAAATATATTATGTGATTTCCAAAATTTGTGCATTTGTCGACAAATATTTAGTTGATGGAATGGTAATTATTGCAGGTCTTAACGTAAGGGCTTGTTCGTGGGTGTTTGCAAAGATGCAGACGGGGAATTTCCAGAGTTATCTTGCTTATTCAATTGTATTTTTGGCGATTATCTTTGCCGGACTTATGTTTGCGTATACAATGATTGTGCAGTACAGCTTATTGAGCGGAGGGGGCTAGAGATATGATGAATTATTTATCGATTATAGCCTTAATATTTTCACCGCTTGTTGCCGGAAGCTTGCTCTTCTCTCCGTTTTTCAAGAACAACGAAGTCAGAATAAGACGCTTCTCAAAAGGGTTTGCGAGTTTGCATTTTTTGTATACGCTTTTGTTTCTGGTGTTTTTCAACCCTCTAAGCGAGGGAATTTCATATTACAAAGAAATAACGTTTGGCTCTTCAAGTTGGATTCAGCCTCTGGGGCTAAAAATGGCCTTTGGGCTGGACGGCATTTCTTTGCTAATGATAATTTTAACTTCGTTTGTGTTCCTTCTGGCACTTATAGCAAGCAAAAGCAATATTAGAGCAAAGCATAAATTTTATTATTCAATGATTTTCTTGCTGCAAACGGCTGTTCTGGGCGTTTTTTGTGCAAGAGATATGTTTTTGTTCTTTATGTTTTGGGAACTTGAACTCATTCCAATGTACTTCCTAATCGGCCAATGGGGCGGGGGCAAGTGCAAAGCTTCAGCTATGAAGTTTGTTTTATACACATTTTTAGGCAGTTTATCAATGTTGTTGGGGATTTTGCTTTTGCATTTCTACAATTTTGCAACATACGGTGCTATGACAGGGGATTTCTCGGCGATTTCAATAAGCTCCCCTGAATTTCCGATGTTCATGCAAGTTTTGATTTCGATATTGCTATTGATTGGTTTTGCGGTAAAAATGCCTATCGTTCCGCTCCACACGTGGTTGCCGGACGCACACGTTGATGCACCGACGCCTGTGAGCATGATTTTGGCGGCTATTTTGCTTAAGATGGGGGCTTTTGGGATAATACGTTTTAACATGCAGCTTTTGCCGGAAGCATTTAAACTGATTGTCCCAGTATTAATGATTTTTGCAATTATAAATATCGTTTATACTGCGTTTATTGCTTATTCTCAGACTGATTTAAAGAAAATTGTGGCATATTCGAGCATTTCTAATATGGGAATTGTTTTGCTGGGATTGTGCAGTTTAGACTTAATCGGATTTTCCGGAGCCATTTTTCAAATGCTGGCACACGGAGTAATTTCAGCCGGATTATTCATGCTGGTCGGCATAATTTATATCAGAACCAAAACCCGCGAGATAAGCGATTTGGGCGGTTTGGGGGCTGCAATGCCTCGATTAATGGGCTTTGGGTTGATTTTAGCACTTGCGGCTGTCGGATTGCCTCTTTTAATTGGCTTTGTCGGCGAATTTCTGGTGTTTTTGGGGACTTTTAATTCTCCGCTCGATAATTTCGCTCCGACAAAAATCTATTCTATTATAGCAATTTCGGTTCTTATTTTAAGCGTAGCTTATATTTTAAGGCTTATGCATAAAACATTTTTTGCAAATATTTTTGAGAAATGGACTGTGAGCGGCGGAGTGAGCGACATTACCAATCACGAATTTGTTGTGCTTTTTTCAATAGCTTTGGTGGTGGGATTTTTCGGGATATTTCCAATGGCGATACTCGATCTGGTTCAGCCGGTTTTAACAAATATACTGCAATTTTTACAGATTTAGAAAGGATAAAAAGGCGATTTAATGGAATTTTTACACAATATCATAAATATAACTCTTCCTGAAATAACGATTATTTTGTTTATTTTTATCCAGATAATTCTGTCGATGTTTTTGGACATGAAGTTCTACAAACTCTCAAAATGGCTGACGGTGCTGGGCATATTTTTAGCCACAAGTTTATGCACCGGAGTTCACGTTGAGCCTATCTACTACGGATTTAAAAACGCTATTGTGTCCGATAATTACACCATCTTTTTCAAAGGTTTAATCCTCGTTTCGTCCTTCTTGATAGTATTTTTAACAAAAAAGACTATTACAATGCGGAGGGGCAATGCATTTCAGTTCAATGCACTCATTTTGACTGCTATTTTAGGGGCTTTGGTGCTTGTGTCGGCGAATGATTTCTTAACTATGTTTATCGCAATGGAAACTTTGGGTTTTGCTATGTTCTTCCTTATCGCATTTGAAAAAGGAAACCTTTCAAAGGAAGCTTCCTTCAAATATCTTATTATCAGTGCCGTTGCAAGTTCCGTATTTTTGTTCGGAGTTTCTTACATGTACGGGATTACCGGTTCTTTGAATTTTTCTTCCATCTACGAGTATTTCCTTGAGAAAAACCCGACATTATTGTATTCAATGGCGGCGATATTAATAACCTGCGGGCTATCTTTTAAACTGGGCTTAATTCCTTTTGCCAATTGGATTTTGGATATTTACGAAGGTGCGAGTACTTCGGTGGTAACGTTCTTATCAATTGTCCCCAAAGTCGCAATGTTCGGTATTTTGGCAAGGTTGTTGGTCTTTCCGCTTTGTTATAGCTTTGAATTGACATTTATACTTGTCTTAATCTCAGTTGCGACAGCAATTTGGGCAAATTGCCTTGCTATCAGACAAAAAAACATCAAGAGGCTTTTGGCATGCAGCTCAAGTGCAAACGCTGCTTATGTCTTGTTTGCGGCAAGTTTGGTGTCTGTTTTTAATTTATCAACTGTTTTATTTTATCTGATAGCTTATATTTTTATGAATATCGGGGTTTTTGCAGCCGTAATCATCCTTGAAAGTTCAGAATTTTCTAATTATCTTTACGAATTCAAAAATTTTGCCTATACAAACCCTGTTTTCACATTATGTTTTGCAACCTGCATTCTGGGGCTTGCGGGATTTCCGATTACGGCCGGTTTCATATCAAAGATTTATTTATTCTCGGCAATCGCACGCTCAGGATTGGTTTTTCTGCCATTTTTAATAATAATGATGATAACTATAGTAGTGTCCGTTTACTATTATTTGAGAGTAGTTAAGCTCATGTTTGAAAAATCTGATACAGTTTCAAGCAAAGTTATTCCTCACAAAGCAAGCTCCGCAATAGTTATACTTTACTGTTGTGCATTGATAACAGTAATTATAGGGGTATTTCCGTCAAAGATAATTGAGCTGTGTCAACTTATGGCCTACAACATATAAAATTTACAAGTCATCATATTTATTCGTGTAATGAATGTCATGCTGCATGAATTGGTTATCATCAAGCCCGCAGTCAAAGTACATAAACACTTTTCGGACAAAGTTAACTTTCTTATCGGCATACCAATCGGGGTCTTTGCCTTTATATTTTGTTTTCTCGCAATTAATCTGGGCATTTTGCAGGTCAATTAACCTTGACATCTCATCCGAATGGCCATGATTTTGTATGTATGTTTCAGACGTAGCTTCTTCCGGAGTAATTGCCGCAAAACCCGGCAAATTAGCCGCGGAAAAAACAGATAAAACAAATAAAATAGATAAAAACTTTTTCATATACACCTCTACTTCAATGTTACTTTATTTTTTATTATAAATCAAGTATATTATAGTTTCTTAACATTTTATATAAACTATACAAATGATTTTTTTATAATCTCATCTAATTTCTGTAAAATTTCGGCTTCCGGCACTTTGGCTATAATTTCACCTTTTCTAAAAATATAACCTTCTTTTATCCCTCCGGCTACTCCGAAATCGGCATGCTTGGCTTCGCCGGGGCCGTTTACCGGACATCCCATTGTTGCAATTGTAATCGGTTTATCAATATTTTTAAACTTTTCTTCAACTTTTTTTGCCAGACTGATTAAATCGATTTGACACCTTCCGCAGGTCGGACAGGAAATAAAATTAACTCCTTTTTGCCTTAAATTTAGTGATTTAAGGATTTCAAACCCTGCAAAAATTTCTTCTACGGGATTTTCGGTTAAAGAAACTCGAATTGTATCGCCAATTCCTTGCGATAGCAGGCTTCCCAATCCGACGGATGATTTTACCAAACCTGTTTTGAGAGTTCCTGCTTCTGTCACGCCCAGATGGAGCGGGTATTCAATTTCTTTTGCAATTAATTTATATGCTTCAATTGTTGTGAGAACATCCGAAGATTTTAGTGAAACTTTGATGAGGTCAAAGTCTAAGTTTTCAAGAATTTTTATGTGTTTTTTAGCACTTTCAACCATTTTTTGGGGTAAAGTCAAATCAAGTGAGGCAAATTCTTTTTCCAGAGAGCCGGCGTTAATTCCTATTCTAATTGGAATTTGCTGCTGTTTTGCCAAAGCTGCAACTTTTTTTATGTTTTCAAGATTTCCTATGTTTCCCGGATTTAGGCGAAGAGCGTTTATCCCGTTGTTTATGCAGTCAATCGCAAGCCGATAATCGAAGTGTATATCGGCAACTACCGGAATTTTTGAGCGTTTTATAATTTCTTTTATTGCGGATGATGCTTCTTTATTAAGAACCGCAAGCCTTATAAGCTCGCATCCTGCGTCTGTGAGTTCGTCGATTTGTCTTAAGGTTTTTTCGACATCACGAGTGTCGGTGTTGCACATAGATTGTACGGAAATAGGTGCATCCCCGCCGATTTTAAGATTTCCTACGGAAATTTGTTTCGATTTTCGTCTGTTTATCATACAATAATTTTAGCACAAAACATGGGGGATGAAAATGCGAATCGCTGTTATTTCGGATATTCACGGCAATATGCAGGCACTTGAAGCCGTTTTAAATGACATAGAGCAGGGAAAATGTTCTAAGATTTTTTGCCTTGGCGATTTGGCAATGGCCGGCTCTGAACCGGTCGAGGCGATTGAATTAATTAAAAAGCTTTATGATGAGGGAAAATTAGAACTTATTCAGGGAAATACCGATGAAATTATCGGAAATTACTCTCCCGAGATTTTGGCAAAAGTTGGGGAAGCTTTCCCCATAATGGGTGCAGCCCTTGAGGATGATGCAAAAATTATTCCGCAAAATTTGAAGGAATTTTTGAAGGATTTGCCGAAACAGAAGGAACTTGAGATTGAGGGTGTAAAAATACTGCTGGTACACGGTTCTCCGAGGAAAAACGACGAAAATATAGCCCCCGACTTGCAGACTGAAAAAGTTGAAGAAATGCTCGACAGAGTTAATGCTGAGGTGATTTTCTGCGGGCATACGCATATTCCATGCGGTTATCAAACGAGTGGGAAACAAACCGTCGTAAATGTCGGAAGTGTCGGCCGGCCGTTTACTCCAATCCCTCAAGCTTGCTATGTTGTGGCAGAATTTCACAATGGCGAGTTTGAACTTATGCACAAGTTTGTTGATTATGATAAACAAAAAGCGAGCGAAATTTTAGCCAAAAGGAACTTTAAAGGAGCGGACAAATTGTCCAAAATCCTTATCAAGCCGGAATTTAGGCATATGTAGCAGGTAAAAAACACCGCAATTCGCGTCATTGCGAGACATAAGGCTTGTAGGCACAATAAAAGGTTTGCATTTCGAAGCAATCTTTCCAGCTTACGCTACCAAAATTACCAGATAATCGACTCATACAAATCGTCCCAATTTGGGTTAAACTTATTGATTAAGTCTATTTTTTTCTGTCTTGAACCGCCCTTTAATTGTTTTTCTCTTGCAATAGCTTGTGTTATATCCGAAAAAATCTCGTAATAAACCAATTTCGTCAGATTATATTTTTGAGAAAATCCTTTGTTGATTTTTTCTTTGTGAAAAAAAGTTCTTCTAACTAAATTATTGGTAACCCCAATGTACAAGGTCGTTTGTTCATAGTTTGTCAAAATATAAATGTAAGATTTCTTTTCCATGTTTCAAATACTAATACAAAAAGATTACGTTGAAAAGATTGCTTCGGTGGACGCCTCATCCCCAGCCGATAACCATGTCTCGCAATGACGTGAACGCTCTTTGGTATGGGCCAAAACATTTACCCCCGCAATGACGTGGGGCTTGTTTGCCTTTCCACTTACTTTCTATTTTGCCCTTTTTATTGTGTCCAGAACTTTTTGTTTCATCGGCACTTTGTTTATAGAGTCGGCAAGTCTTGTCCAGGTAGTTTCCGGCAACTCAACCCTTTTGGAAAATTTAGCCAATTGTTCAGGAGTATACCCTTGAGTTTTAACAATTTCTTTAGAAACGGTTTCTCTTGTATTGTGACTCTGGTTAAGTTCCGCAAAAAGGCAAATTGCAGCTGCGACACAGTATGCAAGAGACGCAAGCCCTTGAATAGTAACTAATTTTCGAACCTTTATCAGCTCTCTAGCAGTCTCTTCTACGCTCATCTCTTGTATTGGAGGTTTCTTGTTTGTGTGAATGCCCGATTTTACCTGGGAAATAATTTTTCCTATACGAATACCCATAATAATGTTCCCTTTCTGTTGTTTATTTTATCCTAACAAATAATTAAACCCTGTAATTATATTTTTTGCTAGTGAACTTGCGGAAAAATTAAAATCGTAACAATTTGTTACATAGTTGTAATCCGGTCCGTCGGGAGTTTATAATGTTAATATGTATGAATTGTATCCATATTTCACTAACGACGGCACTGTCGGGCTTTTTAGCCCTCATGACGACGATATTTACCACTCAATGGATGGGGCATTGAGCGAAAGCTGGCAGAAATTCACCCTGCCAGCCCATCTTGAGGAGTATCTCAGGACGCATAACAGCGTAAAAATCCTCGATATTTGCTACGGAATAGGCTACAATACAAAAACCGCACTGAATGTATTTACAAACCATGCTTGGGAAAATATTTTTCAAAATAATTTTAAAAGCAAAAAAAAATTAAATGAATTCAAAAAAAATCCCTACATTACTTCCCCCTCTATCGCGGCGATAGATACCGATAACATTAAACCTAAGTTTGGGGAAGATTTTGTACACGGACATGAGCTTAATGAGCATGTAAATGCCAAAAATAAATTTTGTACCAACCTTTTAATTGATGCTGTGGATTTGGATAAAATTTTAATCAACATTTCTCCGTTTATTGTAAGCAAACGAAAATTCAAATTTTTATCTAAAAATAAATTAAATTATTTGCCAATCAAAAATATTAAAATTTCTCAAAAAATGCTAAAAAAAGAATTTAGATTAAAAAAAGAAGTTTCGATAATTCTGCTCGAAAAATTGCTTGAAAGCAATCCTGAGTTTTTTGAGGACAAAATTATGCACTCAATTTTGTCTCAAAAAAAATATTCTCCGTTTTTTAGCAAATTTATGCTCAATTTAGCTCGATTTTATCAAAATCAGGGGTATAATTATAACAAAAAGGTGAATATATCGGCCTTTTTACATAATATATATTATCGGTATCTATCGAAAAGCTATAAAAAGGCAAAAAAAATACTTAAAACCACAAAAATTGACTTGAATTTCTATGAAAATGATGCAAGAGCCTTTATTCAATCAACAACAAATAAGTACAATTTTATTTTTCTCGACGCTTTTACCCCCGCAAAGTGTCCCGCATTGTGGACTATAGACTTTTTCCGTGAACTCTATGCTAAACTTGAAGAGGACGGGATGGTTTTGACATACTCAAATTCAGCAGCCGTCAGGAACGCTTTTTTGGAAAACGGATTTTATGTCGGGAAAACTTACGACCCTGATTCGAAAAAATCTGTCGGCACAATTGCCGCCAAAAATAAAAATCTAATAGAGTACCCTTTAGATGAACTCGATTTGGCTTTGATAAAATCAAAGGCAGGGATTTGTTTTAAAGACGAAAACTTAGACCTTGATAATTTATCGATTGTTAAAAATAGGAAATTAGAATTTGAACAGAGCGGCTTGGTCTGCAGTTCAAATATAATGAAAGGATATAAAAATGCCTAAACTCAGTCATTATGATGTAATTATAGTAGGCGGCGGCACAGCCGGCTGTGCCGCCGCCTACACAGCCGGAAAATCAGGCTTAAAAACTTTGCTTGTCGAGAAAAATATTAACCTTGGCGGTTCAATTACCTCAGGGCTTGTAATCCCCGCTATGAATACCTCAAAAAAGCAGATAAATACTGATTTTTTTAATGCGTTAATAAAAGAATTGCACTCACTGAAGGGACAAGTGACCTATTTGGATAATCCGGGCTGGTTTAATCCGGAGTTGTGCAAAGTTGCCTTAGATAGGCTTATGGCAAAATCCAATGTAGAAGTGCTTTTTGACACTAGAGTCATAGGCGTAAACATTGTAAAAAAAGAACTTAACAGACTTACTCTTTCGTCAAATATGTTATCGGTATATATCGGGGCGAGTAATATTGTGGATGCAACAGGAAATTGTGAAGTCGGAGTGCTTGCTGGGTGCGGATTTCTCCAAAATAAAAATGAATTTCAGCCCGTTTCACTTAGGTTTGAGATGGCAGGGGTTGACTTAGAAACATTCGGACAATGGCTTTTAGACTATGACAAGGATAGAAATGTAACGTCCGTGCAGGTTATAGACGGGCAAACGCACCTTTCTACCGCATATACAAGCGAAAAAGGTACTAAATGGGCCTTAGAGCCTCTGTTTAAGGATGCAGTGGATGGGAAAGTGCTTAAAAATGAGGACAGGAAGTATTTTCAGCTATTCACAATCCCGAATATGCCTAATTCCGTGGCTTTCAACTGTCCGAGAGTTTGTTTGGGCTTTGATGTAGACCCTTTGGACAACTCGCAAATCTCAAAAGCATTGATTGAAGCACGTGAGGGCATAGTTCGATTAGCAAATTTTTGCAAAATTTACTTCCCCGGATTTGAGAAAAGTTATATCTCAAATATCGCAGATGCTTTGGGTGTGCGTGTTTCAAGACGAATTAAGGGCAAATATATTTACACAATTGACGATTTAAAAAGCGGTAAAAAGTTTAAAAATCCGGTTTTAATCTCGAATTACCCGATTGATGTTCATTCAAACAATGGAAAATCCGTTCTGGAATATACCGAACAAGAGTACCAGCTTCCCGTTGAGGCATTAATGTCAGCTGATTATAAAAACCTTTTTGTCGCGGGACGCTGCCTCTCCGCCGATTTTTACGCTCAAGCGGCATTGCGTATCCAGCCAAGCTGTTTTTCAATGGGCGAAGGTGTCGCCAAACACATAGCCGGTATATCAGGCTAATGTTTTTTGCTCCATTTTTGTTTATACTGTTGTGATGTTAAAACCAACCGTCAAAAGAGGCTTGATGCTTGATTTCATCCCCGATGAAATCATTTGTCCTGAAAAAATTAACTCCAATAGGGTTTTTAAACCCAACAATAAGCCAATGCTCGACGGTGATATTGTTTATGTCATGAGTAGGGAACTCAGGCTGGAAGATAACTGGGCGGTGTTTTTGGGCCAAGAATTGGCCCAAAAACACCGCCGAAACTTCAAAATCGTTATTTACCTCAATGATAAGCTTTATTCCAAGCACCAAGAAGCTTTTTTATTGGAGGGGCTAAATTTTTTGAAAAAAAATTTAGCCCAAAATTGCGTTGATTTTGAGGTTTCAGAAGAAATTCCAAAAAATGCGGGGGCTTTAATTGTTGATTTTAATCCGGTTAATTTGTGGGATAAAAATGTTGATTGTACCGTGTTTGAAGTGGATTCACACAATATAATTCCCGCGAGGTATATTTCAGATAAGCAGGAATATTCAGCAGCGACACTGCGGCGAAAAATATACGCAAATATTGCCGATTTTTTGACTGAATTTCCAACTAATTGTAAAATTAAATCCGCCCCCGCACAGGAAAAATTGGAAAATTTTATCAAAAATAAATTGAGCGGTTACTCCGAATTTAAAAATGACCCGAGGAAAGATGCAACCTCAAATCTCTCGCCATACCTGCATTTTGGGTTTATTTCTTCTCAGCGTGCGGCATTAGAAATTATAAAATCAGGCACTTCAAGAGAAAACAAAGAGGCGTTTTTAGAGGAATTAATCGTAAGAAAGGAACTTTCAGATAATTTTTGCCTTTATAACCGAAACCACAAAACTCTTGCGGGAATTCCGAATTGGGCAAAAGAAACTCTGGAGGCTCATATACACGATATCCGAACATACATTTACAGTTTAAAAGAATTTGAGTTTGGCAAAACCCACGATGAACTTTGGAACGCCATTCAGCTAAATCTGTTAAAAACCGGCAGAATTCATGGATATTTACGCATGTACTGGGCGAAAAAGATTTTGGAATGGTCAAAAACACCTGAATACGCACTAAAAACAGCGATTTATCTCAACGACGAGTATGCACTTGACGGCAGGGCCCCAAACGGATACGTCGGAATACTCTGGTCAATCGGCGGGGTACATGACAGACCATTTGCAAACCGTTTAGTTACAGGCAAAATCAGGTATATGAGTTTAGCGGGCTGTAGGACAAAATTCGACGTAGAAAAGTACATACAAGGTACTTAACCCGGTATAAATTTAATCTTTTTTGCTGCAGCAGGCATAGACTGTTGTTGCGGAAATAATTGCACTTAAACCTACCAAGATATAAACAAATCTCGTCAGGTATGTCATGTCGCCGAACATTCTGGCAACAAGGTCCAGATTAAACATTCCGACCAGCCCCCAGTTTAAGGCACCTATAATTACGAGCACGTACGATGTTACTTTTAAAAATTTATACATTGTTTATCTCCTTTTTACTGTCTACCATATTTAGCAATTAAAGAGCATATTTTTCAATACAGAATGTGCTTAGGTAAAAAGTATAATTTCAGGGGCATGTTTAAATATTTTTGGTATTATTAATATGTGGAGATAAAATTGATATTGTTTAAAAAGCTTTTTTTTATTTTAATATTGTATTTTTTATGTATAATTCCGTGTTATGCTCAGCAAACGGTTTTTAACGTTCCGAGTGCTGATGTGACGCCACAAGGACATCTTTTTCTGCAACAGGAAGCACAATTTAGGGGCTGGAATCCCGGTGCATTCTTTAACGGGACAACTTATACAGCAGTCGGAGTTGGGCATAATACAGAAATTGACGCCACACTGTTTAACGTTGGGGCACCGGCAACCCAAAACATTTCGCTGGGAGTCGGGTTTAAATCAGCAATCCCAATCCCCGGTTTGAAAGAGAAATTCCCCGAACGTGAGTTTAAGCTAACAGTGGGAAGTGACGTTTTAATAGGCTTAGAGGGAAACGGCGTCGGAAACTGGACTTATGCACACTTGAGCGGACGTGTTCCAAAACTGAACACAAGACTTACTGCAGGGGTAAGCTATGGAACAAGACAGGTTTTTGGACAAGAAACAACAGCTTTTATAGCCGCAGTTGAACAGCCCGTTACAAAAAAATTAAGCCTCATTGGCGATTGGTTCTCCGGAGATGAGCATTGGGCGGGCTATTTAATCGTAGGTGCAAGCTATGCCCTGCCAAAAAACACAACGATATACGCCGGTTATCAAATCCCGAACAGTCCGAAAGTAGGCACTTCCGGCTTTGTAATAGAGGTTGCAAAAATTTTCTAAGTTTCTAAATTTTTGTGCGTAAAATGTTTTTTGCCCTCAGCATAATCTTTTACAATTTGCCCGCTTCCGTAGAGTTTATATTTATAAATTGTAAGCCCTTCAAGCCCGACAGGCCCCCTTGCGTGGGTTTTGTTAGTGGAAATTCCGACTTCCGCTCCGAAACCGTACCTGTAACCGTCTGAAAACCTTGTTGAAACATTATGAAAAACTCCCGCCGAATCAACCTCGTTTAAAAATTTTTCCGCATTTTGCGTATTATCGGTAACTATCGCATCGGTATGTCCTGAGCCGTACTTATTTATGTGTTCAATCGCTTCATTTATTTCATCAACAAATTTATATGCCAAAAATTTGTCCGAATACTCAAACGACCAGCTGTCAGGAGCGGAAATGAGTTTTACGTGCGTATTTTTGAGTGCTTCCAATAATTCATTCGCAAATTTGAAATTTTTGTGAATTAAAAGCGTTTCAACCGAATTGCAGGCACTCGGATACTGAGTTTTGGCGTCGATTAGAATATCTGTTGCCATTTTTAAGTCAGCACTTTCATCTACAAAAACATGGCAAATTCCGCTTGCATGACCTAAAACAGGGATTTTCGTATTGTCTTGAATGAATTTTACAAGCGAATTTCCGCCACGTGGGATTATTAAGTCAATATAATTATCCATTTCAAGCATTGCATTTACGTCTTCTCTTGAAAACACTTGATTTATGGCATTTTTAGGGAAATCGGCAAGGTTTTCCAATGCCTGTGTTATTACTTTAAAAATCGCCTTGTTTGTGTTAATTGCCTCTTTCCCGCCCTTTAAAATTACTGCGTTTGAGGATTTTATCGCCAAAGCTGAAATCTGGGTAATCACGTCAGGTCTGGCTTCAAAAATTATCCCCAGAACCCCGATTGGACAAGAAATTTTATACAAATTCAGTCCGCTGTCGAGTTCACGGGCCAATAAACACTTATTTATCGGGTCATTAAGACTGATTATATCCCTGACGCCGGCAATCATATCATGCATTTTGTTTTCGTCAAGTTTGAGCCTGTTGAAAACAGCCTGAGAAAGTTCTCCTGAATTGACAAGTTTTTCCGCCTCCGCCAAATCCTGTTTGTTAGCGGCAATTATTGCCTGTTTATTCGCTTCAAGTGCTTCAGCCACAGCCTCAAGTGCTGAATTTTTCAATTCGGAAGGTAAATTCGCCAGCTTTAAAGCCGCTTCTTTTGCATTTTGTGCTATTTTTAAAAAATCCATGTTATTTTCCTTCAAATTTATTTTCAAGTCTTTTTATTGCCTGAACTTCTTTTATAAATTGTTCCTCAGACTCAATGTCCTCTTGTTCTTTTCGTTTTATATCATATTTTTTGAACTCTGATTTAGCTTTTTGATCTGCCAATTGTTTAGAAAGTTTGCCTTTGTGGGTGAGTATTTCCATTTCGTTTAAAGAAAGCATTGCATCAAGTTTTTTAATCCAGTCCGCCATTTCCATTTTTTTACGATTAATAGCCTGCAACTCTGCATAATCAAGAAACATAACAACAAATCTTTCTAATTTATCCAGTTCCTCTTGATTTAAGTAGTTTTTTGCAACAGTTATATCTGTTGAGCGTATCCGGTTGTTTTCCCAAGAAGTAAGCCCCATATTCTGTTTGTCGGCATTAGCTCTTGAAGCAATAATCTCCGCAGCGGTTTGCCCCGACACCGCCCATAGCATTTTGTTTTGCACCATTGCAAAAAATTCTTTAGTTAATTCTGTACCGCCATCATAATCAATACTTGTTGCATAAATGTCCCTGACTTTAAGATAAAAACGCTTTTCACTTGTTCTTATTTCACGGATTTCTTTTAGTAATTCTTCGAAATAATCTTTGCCTTCAGGATTCTTTAAATACTCTTTGTTTATTGTAAATCCCTTAACCAGATATTCCCTTATCCTTTGCGTTGCCCATTGTCTAAACTGAGTACCACGGATAGACTTAACTCTGTAACCGACAGAAATTATCACGTCTAGGTTATAAAGTTTAGTGTTATAATTTTTACCATCTAAAGCAGTTATCCGGAAATTCCGGATAACTGAATCTTCAATTAATTCGCCCTCTTCAAAGATATTTTTCAAATGCTCATTTATTGTCCTTACATCTTTTTGAAACAAGTCAGCCATCATCTTTTGGGTCAGCCAAACACTTTCATCAATCAACCTAACCTGAATTTTTTTCTCTCCGTCAGGGGATGTGTACAGTAAAAATTCGCCGGACGGTTGTTTTAATTTAATAATCTCGTTTTGCATATTATCTTTGCTCATTTGTCTTTCAGTAATAATATTCTACTCTAAAACCGTTATGTTATCGCGGGTTATGATTGCGTCGTAGTTTTTGTATCCGAGGATTTTTGAAATTTCCTCTGACTGGGTCCCTATGATTTTTTTGCAGTCGTCTGAGTTGTAATTTACTATTCCACGTGCGATTTCCCGCTCGTTTTCGTCCAAAATGGAGACAACTTCACCCTTCTTGAATTCGTTTATCACCCCGACAAGCCCAACCGGCAGAAGGCTGGAATCTTTTTCAATTATCGCCTTTTTGGCACCATAATTAACTATGATTTTGCCTAAAATATTTGTAGCATACCCAATCCAGCGTTGTTTACCGGAAAGCATTTCTTCGTGCGGGAGAAATATTGTTCCTATTTCTTTCTCGGAAAAAATTTGGCTAATAACCGAAGGAATTTTACCGTTTGCAATCAAAACAGTTCCGCCTGATCGGGTAACAAGCCTTGCGGCTTCAAGTTTGGTTTTCATGCCTCCACGCCCGCCAGCAGAAGCGTCTTCGCCATAGTCCAAAATTTCTTTGGTAACTTGCTCAACAATAGAAATTATCTTTGCATCAGGGTTTGTCTTCGGATTTGAGTCAAAAAGTCCGTCAATATCGGACAGTATTACCAATAAATCCGCATCCAATTCACTTGCAACCAGTGCTGAAAGCTTGTCGTTATCAGAAAAACAAACCTGCATATCAGTGTACAATTCGTCAAGCTCAATCGTCGATACAGTGTCATTTTGGTTAATTATAGGAATAACATTGAGTTCCAGAAGCTTGTTCAGAGTTGTTCGTAAACTCAAATATTTTTTACGCTGAGAAAAATCGTCTTCGGTCAAAAGAATTTGTGCTACAACCAAATTATACTGGTCGAATGCACTTTCGTAAATTGACATCAGCTTGCTCTGGCCGATTGCGGCACAAGCTTGCTTCATTGCGACCGCATCGGTACTTTCAAACCCGAGTTTCTTTTTTCCGAGGCCCACGGCACCGGAAGTAACCAAAATAATTTCCTTACCGCTTTTTTTGAGCTTGGAAACATCTTCAATAAACGAATAAATACGTGGAAGTGATACTTCACCCTCATCATTCGTTAAAATATTCGTACCGAATTTTATAACAATTCTATTAGCTTGTTTAATTTTTTTTCTGTTCATAAACGAGATTATACACAAAAATCAGCCGATTGGCAACCCTTAAGCCTTATTTGCCTGCAATCTTTCGGGTCTTTCCTTGGCGACCCCCGTCGATATTCCGGCAACCATCAGTGCAGCGGGGATAATTCTCGATACTACCTGACTGCTTTCTGACGCAACCAATGACAATGCCAGACACGCATCATCAATGTGCGGGGACATATCAGATATTTTAAGCTTACGGTTATCATTAACCTTAAATACTTTTTCATTTATTACATTGCCGATTTTGTTTCCCGCAAAAATCGCCGCAATTAAAAGGCCTGCGGAAACTACTATTTTAGGTATTTTTCCCGCTTTTTCGCCTAAGTTAAGGGCTTTAATGACTTTTTGCTCAAAATGGGCTTCAAACAAGTGGCATCCTGCGGATACGCATAACAAAGGAGTTCCGATATTGCCAATAAGCTGAATAATCGATTCACGGTATTTTGCTTTCATATTTTCTTTTTTATCAAAAATCGCTCCGCCGATAAGTCCACCTCCGACTGAGCCTACAGCAAGTCTGCCGACAAGTTTTTCCACTTCAAATTTTTTGGGGTCATATGTTATTTTGGTTAATCCCTTTAAGAAATCTTTTAAATTATTTGCTTTTATTCCTTTACTCTTAAAAGTAACCGCCATAGCCGCGGCAACGCCTGCTAATGTAGTAAAAAATACCCCGATTTTAACCTTATTGGATACATTTTTTCGTTCGACATAATGCCGGAAAGGAGGCTGGACATTATCATTTGACTTTTTTTTAAGCACAATGTTTTGGTTATTATTCGGAACGTTGGTAACTTTTACAGACATGACTATTTTTACCTTCTAACATATTTTTACAATAGTATTAAAAACATCAAGAAAAATAATTGCCCTTTTTGCGGTATTTTGGTAAAAAAAGTAACAGTTTTTAACACTATTGTCTGTAAAACTTGGTAATTTCTTCAAAATAACGTTCCAACGCTTTATATCCATCATAAATTTCATCTGAAAGTATAGAATATTTGCTTGCAATAATAAATTTCAATTCTTTTGCCCTGATTTGGATTATCTCATCAGCGTCTTGGGACAATACTCCATTTGCAGAAAAGGCCCATTTTTTCAAATAAGACAACTCTTCATTAACTTGTTTGATGGTGGAAAATTCAAGCGGATTAAAATCATATTTTTTTAAAATCCCGAGTTCTCTGTGGGTTATACGGCTTTGAACAACCTGAAATTTATAAATACGTTTTATAATAACATAGTTATCTGCTGCACGCTTGTGAGAGTAGGGAACCGCATTTTTTGCCAACAATGCAGTTGTTGAAAGCGATGTAAAAGTATCTTCCTCATTGGAAAAAGCACTCTGTGTTATGACCGATGAAGTTATTTTTTTTTCGTTAGTGGTTTTTTCTAGCATCTTAACCCTCCACAAGGTAATAATATGATACAAAAAGACAAAAGTCATGGTTTTGTTTAAAATTTGAAAACAAATGCAACACTTTGTTACAAAAAATTTATTCTTTTTGAATTTGTATTATACTATTTATATTGTGCATGAGGGGACTTTGTGATGTTAATAGAAGAAATTTTAGAGAATGTTGTAGACCAAAAGGGCAGTGATTTACATATATCTGCCGGTTTACCGCCTATTGTCCGTATTGACGGCATATTGCAGAGAACAGATGCTCCGCCTTTGTCTTCGGATGATGTTGAAACTCTTTTATTTCCTATGCTTTCAAATGAACAGCGAAGAAGATTGGAACAAGACTGGGAGTTGGATTTTTCCTACGGGATACAAGGTTTGAGCCGTTTTAGGGTTAATTTTTACAAAGATAAAGGGAATTATGCGGGAGCGTTTCGTGTAATTGAATCCATTGTTCCCTCCTTTGAAAAATTAGGTCTACCCGAAGTCGTCAGAAAAACAGCCGAAAAACCCCGTGGTCTGGTTCTTGTAACAGGACCTACCGGCAGCGGTAAATCAACAACTTTGGCTTCAATGATTGATTATATAAACACCAACAGATGTGAACACATTTTGACAATTGAGGACCCGATAGAATTTGTACATACATCCAAAAAAAGCATAGTCCACCAGAGAGAATTGGGGCAAGATACCCGTTCCTTCGCAAATGCCCTGAGAGCAGCTCTCCGTGAAGATCCTGATATTATTCTGGTCGGCGAAATGAGAGATTTGGAAACAATCAGCTTAGCACTAACAGCAGCTGAAACAGGCCACTTGGTGTTCGGAACGCTTCATACATCGTCTGCCAGCCAAACCATCGACCGTATTATTGACGTTTTTCCGGAAGGACAACAGCAACAAATTCGTATACAGCTGTCAAACTCACTTGTAGCGGTTTTTGCCCAAACTTTGCTCCCTAAAGTTCAGCCTGATGGGGTCAAAAAGGGCCGTATTATGGCTCAAGAAATAATGCTGGTTACACCCGCCGTTTCAAACTTGATTCGTGAATCAAAAGCCGCACAAATATATTCTACTATTCAAATGAATCAGGGCATTGGGATGCAAACCCTTGAAATGGCTCTGAAAGATTTATACCAAAGAAATTTGATAACACTGGATGACGCAATTTCCCGTTCTTCACATCCCGAAGACTTGAGAAGGATGATTGTTTAAAAATTTTGTTTAAAAACTCAAAATGCCCGATTTGACCGCTATCATGTCATTTCGGAATTTTTTCATGTTAACAAATGTAACAAAAATCCCCCCTTTTTTCGTGCAATAAGGCAATTCATGAAAATTTATATACTTTATATATTTACGAGGACATAAAGCACGGAGATAAACAAATGGGTTTTCTGATATTTGCATATCGAAAATTGTTTTTAAAGAGGAAGATAAACGACCTTAACTTTAAGTTGATGTCACTATCCGAAAAAAAACAACAAATAACCGATCAGGTGGGCAACATGCAACAATCCATGGCTCAGGGTAAAAATATGCTGAGTATTATGTCCAGCAATGATATGCGTCAAAACCAACAAGCAATAATGTCGAAATATTATGATTCTGAAACCGGTAAACCGAAAGAGGGCGTAGACCAAATGGCTCTCTGGAACGAATACAGCCAGGCACAATACGATAATAATTTAAAAACTTATGCCTGCAACAGCGTATTTGAATCTCAAAATCAATCTGACATGAAACAATTAAACAATATTGACACACAAATAACTCTTCAATCATCAAGTATTGAATCTCAATTGAAACAACTAAGTGCTGAACTGGAAGGCGTAGAAAAGGCCGAAGATAAAGCGGCACAACAAGAAGCACCTAAGTTTGGTTTAACCTAAAAATAATTTAGGATAGGATTATAAAAAGGCCCTTGCTCAAAGCAAGGGCCTTTTCTTTAGTATTCATCAATTTTTATTGCATTAACAGGGCAGGCAAGAGCCGCATCGATACAGTCATCTTCGTTGCCGTCTACATAATCGGGATTTACCGTCGCAAAATTGTTATAGATTTCGAATACTTCCGGATTAATTGCAGAACACGCACCACAGCCGGTACAGTTGCTTGATATTGTGACTAACATAAAAACATCTCCTCATATAACTTTCTACATGTTAATAATCACATATATTTTGTTATAAAGAATTGGAAGAAATGCTAATTTCCGATTAGACAAAATGATTATATATTAAAACTTTGACGCCGCGTGAATTTTTAGTTTAAACTTTCAAACGGATGAGCTGTGATTGTTGTACCGTTAGTATGAACATCAATTAAATACCTTGTTTCCGTTTTTAATAGATAAAAAAATTATGTTGTTATATACGATGGGCAAGCCCCCCAAAAAGCATAAGCCTCTGAATACAGCGTTATTCTTTAGCAAAAAGCCAAAAGACTTGTGTCTGTTTTGCTTTAGTGATAATTGATACAGAATGTGAAAAGTTTTTTTGGTTTCTTTTTTTACAAAAAAAGAAACTGGGCGGGAGGAGACTCGAACTCCTATACCTTGCGGCACTAGTTCCTAAGACTAGCGTGTCTACCATTTCACCACTCGCCCGTTTGTTTTTAATATTTATTGCGGCTTCGTATAAAAAATTTACCCCAACCAAGCCCATATGTCAAGCGTTTTGCTCCATGTCTTTCTGTTTTCTTTAACTTTTTTTAAAAAATTGACTTTAGCGAAATTTTCGCTAAAATGTAATCATAGAGAGGTAAAATTAGATGAGAATGATTCAAAAATTAAAACAATTTGAACGGCAGTACGTTTTCATAAGATGGGCAACCGCAGAAGAATACGGCAAGCTTAAATACGTCGGTTATGATTTCGTTGAACTGGATGTAATCGATATAAATACAATGGAATACAGAGAAACTATCTTAATTAACAGCCAACTAATACTGGAAGTAAGCATCAGCGGTGCGGATATCTCAAGAATACTCGCCGAAGTCTCCTCGCAACTTCCTTCGGTTAATAAAGAGTAAATTTTCACAATAAATGGTTAAGCGGGGCGATTTTGCTTTGCAAAATCGCCCCGCTTAGCAACCTTTAACTAAATATTAAAACTTTTTCTCGTCCCCATTTCGTGATAAACCCCGCCGCCGCAGATTGTTTCAACGACCTTAAGCACGAATTCTCTCGGAGCATCCATTTGATTCAGATAAAACTCACGGTTCGCCAAATGCCTTATCGTAATAATCGTATTTTGTATTTTTTCAGCCGGAATGAACAGAGAGGCGATTTCGTTGTCCAAAAGGATTTGCATGTCATCATCATGTTGAACTTTCATCAATTCGTGATAATTTCCCCTTATCGCCATAATTCTGCAGGAAAACAGCGGTGCGTCATTTTCTTTGAAAAAAGCCTGAGGCTGGTAATTACAGCGGGTCGTAAAACTTATTTTATGCCAGAGGATGTTGATAACTGCAACTGCCTTCTGGGAGTCAACTTCAAGGTAAATATTTTGAGTAGTAATCCCTCTTGAGGAAAAAGATTGCTTAAGAGTTTCAACGACGGCCTGAAGGTCGTCAATCATTCGCAAAAAGGCTTCATTTGTGTTCATATTCGCATGCTGGTAGTCCAAAAACTGCTTATACATATGAGTGGATACCAAATTAACCCTCTCTTGTATAACAGAAGATTTGCGGAAGGACGTTTCCAGATTATCAAAATTTTCGTAATTGTCAGCCAAATTTTACACTCTTAAGATACTACTTTACTTATTTTATGAATAAACATAACCATATGTAAATATTATACAATTTTTTTTTACAAAGTGGAAGGGGTAAGTAAATAATTAGGGCAAGTGCATTAAAAATATTAAGCGAAAAAGTAGATATTTCATTTAATTATCATAATACAACTAAAAATGTTGGCCCACGGCAGAAGAAATAATTTTTTGTGAGGATTTTGTGAGGATTGAGAATGCCTGAAGGGGTTAAAAGTAACTGGGCGTTGAGAGGCTCGAACTCCCGACATCTTCCTTGTAAGGGAAGCGCTCTACCAACTGAGCTAAACGCCCGCAAATACTATTCAATTTTAATCCCCAGTTGGTAGAGTGCTTCCGGGAAGCTATCTAACTTTGTGAGGTAAACCTCACCGGGCAACTGAGCTAAACGCCCGCAAATTAAGTATATTATTCTTATTTGGTTGTCATTTTCTTGGATTTACCCCTCAAAAACGATACTCAATCGTTTTTTCGGCAGAGTTCTATCGCTCGCAACGGCTGTTGGATACCATTTACCCCCAACTGAGATAAACGCCCGCAAGTGTTTGTGCAGTTTGTTATTAATTTGTCACAACAAAAAAGCCATCTACACTCTTTCGCAAGAACAATCCTACCTGAAACAAAATCAGTTGTCAATAAATTTTGTCCTAATCTTCAACTTCTTGGGTTTCAACTTCTTCAGGAGGTTGGGCTTTGTTCATTTCATGTCTTAAGTCTGCCGCTAATTTTCTTTTATCTTGTGCCAAAACATCTCTTTCGACACCAAGAGCATTAACCAGATGTTTTGCGACTTCAAATTGTGCCGCTTTCAACTCATGATAATTTTTTTCGACTTTCCTGCGTTCGTGCCCTGCATTGCTTGCCATCTTTAATATGCCGGCACCAAGAAGTATCCACATAGAATTTCTAAGGGCAAATCTTCCAAATCTGTTTACTGAAGGTGCTGTTTTGTCAATTTCTGACACAAATTTTGATGCCTTTGGCACAAATTTCGTATTGACAGCACTTTCATTTAAGAATGTTTTTGTTTTTTCAATAAAGTCGTTAAGTTTTACAAACGGCTTAGGATGTTTTAAGTAAGTTTTTGGGGAGAGTTTGGCAAATTTTCTTTCTGCAAAAGTCAGGCCGCCGAAAATAAGTCCAACATCAACAGCAAACGATGTTAACGGATTGTTTTTGTCAAAATTTCTCACCTTTTCTGATTTTGAAGCAACCGCATTTTTAGCTATATTGTAAAGGCTGACCAGTGATAAAACAAGCCCCCAGGTCATGGCTGTTTTACCGGCAGCTTTAAATCTTGTTGAAAGACTTGCATTTCTTAATTCTGCTATTGCCTTTTGGCCGAGGCTGCTTCTTTTGCCTCTGTTTACCAAAAGACCCATTGCAATTGAGTCAACTATAGGTATCGCAAAGAACCATTTTGAAAACGATTTATTTCTTTTTTTCTCTGCTTTTGCATCAAAACTGTTTACATAAGATAAATATTTTAGTTGGGAATCATCCATATTGACAAACGTTGAAGCTCTTTCAATATTGATTCCTGATTTGAAATTAACATTTAATTTAGCGTTTTCTACTGATTGTACCGGCATTTTAACCACTCCACTTTTAAAGATACTAACCTATTATACAATAACAAAACCCAAAAGTAAATATAGTTGCTAGTATAATTAATTGGATTAATAAATCTTTACAACTATTTTTCTTCTTGTTAAACTCTAATTATGAATACTTTTTTTATCAAAACAATGGGATGTAAGTCAAATCAGCTAGAGGGGGGCTTAATTGAAGAAAATTTGGTTAAAAACGGGTTTAAAAAGGCCCAAAGGATTTCTGATGCTGACATTTTCATCCTAAATTCCTGCACAGTGACGCATAAAAGCGACAATGAAGCTTTTCAAATAATTAAAAAAGCAAAACATGATAATCCTGATATAAAAATCATTTTAACCGGCTGTATTGCACAAACCGAAAAAGAAAAACTGCTTGAAAATCCCGATTTAGATATTGTTTTGGGGAATGACGAAAAGTTGGAAATTTCCAAATATTTAACAGAGGCAACAGGAAAGAGGAAAGGAGAAAGAGAAGAATTTTGTGTTGGTGAAATTAGTAATTTAAATTCTTTTCACAGCGTCTTGCTGCATGATACCCAAAAAACCAGAGCAAGCCTGAAAATTCAGGACGGATGCGACAATCGCTGTTCTTATTGCATAATTCCTTTTGCCCGCGGCAAAAACAGAAGTGCGGATTTAGATTTTATATTGGAACAAATAAAAATATACGAAGACGCAGGATTTAAGGAAATTGTTTTAACCGGAATTCATATCGGACAATGGCAAAGGGGGGAAACAGGAAACAGGAAACAGGGAGCGGATTTGCTATATTTGCTCAAAAGCATTGAAGAAAGAACAAACATTCCACGGTTTAGGCTCGGTTCACTAAATCCGCTTGAAATTTCCGATGAAATGCTTGAGTTTTTAAAAAACTCCGAAAAATTTTGTCCGCATTTTCATCTTTCGCTTCAATCGATGTGCGATAAAACTTTAAAATCTATGAATCGTCATTATTCTGTGCAGCAGGCACTGGATTTGATTGAAAAAATACATGAAACTTTTTCTCACATTTACCCCTTTGTCGGAAGTGACATTATTGCGGGGTTTGCGGGCGAAAGCGAAGAGGATTTTGCAATTACTGTTGAAAATCTGAAAAAATCAAAATTAACTCAAATTCACACGTTTCCCTACTCGGTGAGAAAAAACACAGCCGCCGAAAAGTTTGAAAACCAGCTCGACTCAAAGACAAAAGGAAGAAGAGCCAAAATTATTAAAGAAATTTCCGCACAAAAACACAGCGAATTTTTGGATAAGAATTTAAATACCGTTCAGGAAGTTTTAGTGGAAAAAAATTTAGACAGAAAAACCGGATTTTTCAAGGGTGTCAGCCGAAATTACATAAATGTTTTGATAGAACCCAAAGCCGATTTTGAATCAATCAAAAGGACACTTCAAAAAGTCAAAATCACGCAGATAAAAGGACAAATTCTGGGTGAAATAATTTAATTGAGCGGCTATTTTATATTTTATTCTTCATCTTCCTGTATTGATATTGAATCCAGACCTTTTAGATTTTGGAATTTTTTATACAGGGATTGAATTTGTTTTTTACCGCTAACATCTATTATTGCTACAATCTTTGTCAAATTGTTTGTTTTATCGTCATTTCTTTTGGAAATTTCATGAATGCTGTCAAAACTTTCCACAATGTAACTGTGAATATTTTCGGCATTCTCATCATTGCAAGCGGCGGTTATTTTCAGGCGTTTTGTGTTTTTGCTGCTGGTTACAAGTACGTCTTTTTCAAACAACCGAATCAGGACAAGCACACCGATACTAAAAAGTGTTGCAACAAGTGCAAGGTTAAGCATTCCTGTTCCGCATGCCATACCGATACTTGCCGCAACCCAGAGAGTCGCCGCCGTAGTAAGTCCTGTAACCGAAGAACCATGCCTTAGAACAGTTCCGCCGCCTATGAAACCGATACCTGTAAGTACTTGTGCCGCAACCCTTGCCGGATCTCCGAATGCCTGAGGATGAGTTTGGTCAACGGCCAGAGGAAATGCGTAAATCGAAAGAATAGTGAAAACGCACGACCCCAGACAAACCAAAATGTTAGTCCTAAGCCCCGCATATTTGTTCGTCAACTCTCTTTCAAGTCCTATCCCGAACCCGAAAAGTATTGCAGCAGCCATCCGAATTAAAATTAATAAATTAAAATCTAAAGTATGCATTTCTTACCCCTAACCTGACATTAACATTTTTCATTGTACCATAAAATGCTGAATGGTCGATAAGTCGATAAGTTGAAAGGTTGAACGGTCGAACGGTTGAATGTTCGAACGGTTCTGTTCCCAATTACCAATTACCCCCTCTTTTGATAATTACTTATCCCTGTGGCCTTCGTATAGCATATGGTCAACATTTGCGGTGCGTTTATTTGCTTTTAATCTGGCGGCAATTAAGTTGCCTACAAGTACCAAACCTGCAAAAATTGGGGCAACAATTTTACCATACTTGCCCAATTGTGCCTTTGGATGCTTAAACATATTTTTAAATCTTTCGAATTTGGAGGTAAGAACTATGCTTTGATTTGGTTTAAATACATTTTTCAACCCGGAAACCAGCCAATCTGCTCCCGCAATGGCAGTTCCAGTGATAAATCCCGCAAATAAGCCTTTTATAACCCCTTTTGTTCCCTCTGCCAAATTAACCCAGGCATAGGCGGTTTTTGCTATAAAACCCTTCGCCGTTGTTTTGGTTTTTTCCGCAGGCTGAACAGTTTGCTCTGCCGGAGCTGTGGCTCCGGTTGGCTGACCTTCGCCAAAAGACGCTTTTTGCGAGTAATTAATTTTAGGATTAAATGTTATTACCATAGCATGCCCCTTTGCAAATTATCTTGATGTCTTCATTAAAACACCTGAATATATTTTTTTGCTATTTTCTTAACAAAAATTTACTTTTTAGGCATTATATCCTCGGGTCGTCAAGAAATAAGCACGCTTAAAACTTACGCTGCCGCGTCATTGCGAGACATGAGTCTTATAGTCATGGAAAAAGGTTTGCATTTCGAAGCAATCTTTCCAACGTACACATTGCCGGTAAGATTGCTTCGGTGGACGTTTTTGACTGAGCCGACAATCGATGTCTCGCAATGACGCAAGACTTGTTTGCTTTTTTACCTGAGTTCTTACAGCATTATATCAGGTTCAATAATTTTTTTCAACGGGGGGTGTCGGCTTTTCAGGCTTGAAGCTCAAACATATCTTTCTCTACACCGCAAATCGGACAAGTCCAATTGTCAGGCAGGTCCTCAAATTTTGTACCTTCTTTTTCTTCATCGTATACCCATTGGCATACTGTGCATACATATTTTGCCATTTTTAGTCTCCTTTTATTTGGTTAAACGGCGTGGCTTATGCCCCGCTTAGTAATCAATAACTCTCATTGCAAAATAGGATTTCGGATGCGAGCAGACAGGACAAATTTCCACCGCTTTTACATCCTCAAACACGTGTCCGCAATTTAAACAAATCCAAACAACTTTTTCTTTTTTTTCAAAAACTGTTCCGTTTTTTACATTTTCATGAAGTTTTTGGTATCTTTCGTTGTGTTCTTTTTCAATGTGGGCAACTTTTTCGAACAAGAACGCTATTTTGTCAAAGCCCTCTTCCCTTGCCTCTTTGGCGAAAGTCGGATACATCTCTGTCCATTCATAATGTTCTCCGTCGGCCGCATCTTGAAGATTTGTCAAGGTGTCGGGAATTTTATTTCCTTCGTGCAATAATTTGAACCAGATTTTTGCGTGTTCTCTTTCATTATTGGCAGTTTCTTCAAAAATCTTTGAGATTTGCTCATAACCGTCTTTTTTTGCCTGAGCGGCATAGTAAGTATATTTGTTTCTCGCCTGAGATTCGCCCGCAAAGGCTGCTCGCAAGTTTTTTTCTGTTTTACTTCCATTAAATTCCATAAAATGCTCCTTTCAAATAATAACCCACTTGGGGAAAAACCTCTTGGTCATGTATAATAACACAAACTTACGTTTTTGACCATTTTTTATGCTAAAATGACTTTATGAAACACAGGCTTGAACAAAAAGTATATTACTCGGATACCGATGCCTACGGCGTTGTCTGGCACGGTTCTTATTTAAGATGGCTTGAAATGGGCCGAATTGAGATGTGCGAACAGATGGGATACAACTTAATTGAACTTCAGGCACAGAATATAACTCTTCCCGTTGTCAATATTAATGTTCGGTACAAATCACCCGCAAAATTGAGTGACGAAATGATTATTGAAACTTCCGTGCGGAAATTCAATTCTCTGTCGGTCACTTTTGAACAGAAAATTCTGGATAAAATCAGCGGAAAAATTTTTATAGAAGCACTGGTAGATGTTGTAACCGTTGATAATAACGGAAAATTGTACAGAAAAATGCCCCAAATTTTACTTGATGCTTTTGAAAAAGCCGTGGAAGATAAAAATTAAATTAGTTCAAAAAGCTTTTAGGTTATAACAACTTGTGCTGCCGAGTCATGGCGAGGGGGTAAATGTTTTGACCTATGTCAAAGAGCGTTCAAGTCATTGCGAGACAAGGGTTTCCGGCTATGCATAAATTGCCCACCGAAGCAATCCTATGGGCGTGCTTTGGAAAGATTGCCTCGAAATGCAAACTTTTTCGTGTGCTTATAGGTTTCATGTCTCACTCGTTCCTGCGCCAACAGGGTCACACGTTTCGCACGGCTCAACGGTTCCCTTTGTTTCGCAATGACTCAAAAACTATTTTGGTAAAAATTTATTACAATTTATTTTTTTTTGAAACATTTTTTAAAAAATTACATCTTAGTCTTTATGTGTGTAATAATATTAGAGATGGGTTGAAAAGGACTCAGCAAAAAAGATTTGAGGAGTAGAGTTTGATGAAGTTAAAACAGAATTTTAAAGGACGCATGCCGTTTATTGCAATACTGGGAATTATTTTTTCTTTTATTTTTAGCAGTGTGGCATTTGCGTATCAGCCAAGTGATTTGTACGATAACGTTTGGCGGTTGATTAACACAAAGTACGTGGACCAGACAAGCAACATGCAAAATTGGAATACATGGCGTCACAAATATGACAGGTATATTAAAACCGACGAAGACGCTTATGTGGCGATTGAAACGATGATTGCAAGTCTTGACGACCCTTATACAAAGTTTTTAGACCCTAAAGACTTTGCTGAGGAAACCAGCTCAATCAAGGGTTCCCTGAAGGGAATCGGGGTACAAATAGCAACCAAGGACGGAAAATTAATGGTAATTGCTCCGATTGAAGACTCTCCCGCCGAAAAGGCCGGACTCTTAGCAGAAGATGAAATTCTTGAGATTAACGGCGTAAGCACAAAAGGAATTACCATTGACAAAGCCGCCGATAAAATTCGCGGCGAAGAAGGCACAACCGTCGACCTTGTGATAAAACGAAAAAACGAAGTCAAAAAATATACGATTGCAAGAAAGGAAATCGAACTTAAATCAGTTTCCACAAAAATTCCCAACAACGTAAAACTTTATGACGATATCGGATACATAAGATTAAGTTCCTTTATCAGCAAAAATGCAGCCGGCGAATTCGAAAATGTTTTGCAGCAATCAAAAAATAAACAGGGTTTCATAATAGACCTTCGCTCTAATCCGGGCGGGCTTTTAACAAATGCAATATACATTTCAAACATGCTTTTGCCAAGGGGTATAATCGTAAGCACCGTTGACAGAGACGGTTACAAAGAAACACAAAGAGTGAGCCGAAATGCTCTGACAAATAAGCCTGTGGTTGTTTTAATCAATAAAGGTTCCGCAAGTGCCAGTGAAATTATGAGCGGAGCTTTGAAAGATAACAAACGTGCCGTAATTGTCGGCGAAAAATCCTTCGGAAAAGGACTTGTTCAAGAAATTAACAGGCTCCCGAATAATTCAGGGGTGAATATCACAATTCAAAAATATTTAACGCCAAACGGCACCGATATTAATAAAAAAGGAATTGAACCTGATATCGTTGTTGAACTTAGCGACGAAGATATTAAAAACAAAGACGATAAACAGCTTAAAAAAGCAAATGAAGTCCTGCAAGACTTGATTAATAAAAATAGCTGTTACAATAAATAATTTAATAATAAGATAAGGGCGAATTTTCTTAAAGAAAATTCGCCCTTATCTTATTATCCAAGCTAATTTTTAAAAATATTATTTTACGGAATATCAATATCTAAAGAATGTGAGTCGCTGCCTCCGGTTGATATAAGGTTAAGGTTTTTAGCTATTTTCTTAGGGTTTACGGATTTTTCTCTTACAAGGATAATATCTCTTAAAAATTTGGTTCCGAACGGGATTTGAAGCCGTTTTAACATTCTATCCATGTCCTTATAAGGGTAGTAAACTTCGACTCCGTCCAGCCCTGCTTTTTTTAAATTTTTTATAAGTTTAGCAATATTTATTTTTGTATATACAACAGGGTGAGCAATAACAATTACGTAGTATTTTGAAAGCTTTTTGATAGTTTCAATCGTGGACAATCTTTTATGATTTTGAGCCTTCAGGCAAAGTCTGTTTAGGCAGGAATCTGTTTCATCTGCTCCGTAAACAAGTAAATGTATCATTGAATTTTTGTGATAGGTGGTTAATTCTACGCTGTTTAATATTTCCAAATTGTTTTTTTGGGCAAGTTCTCTGTATTTTTTAATTTCTTTCAAGTGTTCAGTGGTGTTATGATCAGAGATTGAAATGATTTTTTTATGTTTTTTTATTGCCTGCTCTATAATTTGGTCAACATGGAGTTTGCTGTCTGAAAAGGTTGAATGTATATGAAGATTTACTTTGGGATTAATCCCTTTGAAGTCTTCTTCAGATAACTGTTTTAATTTATTAAGCAGAATTTTTTTACTTTCAGATGCTGCAGAAACAGCCTTTTGCGGTTCAAGAAAGGTCTTTAGTATATTCGGATTATCAGCAGTCAGCAAGATGGAAGACAAAAGAATGTTTAATGTAATTCTTACCCTGCCTAAAAAAGGCAGATTTTTACCTTCAAACGAAATCTCTCTGCCATTGTTTGTTTCATGGTGACATTCATTAAACAAAGATTTATTTTTTTTATCCCTTATAAGGGGCATACAACTTCTGTTGAGAGTTGTGATGCTTCTTACATACATTTCTACCTCCGGATTTATTGAGTAATTTTTATAATTTTGAGGCCTTCTTCGCAAGATGTTCAAATTTTTCTTTATCAGACATTAGCTCAATTATATCTTTTTGCATAAGTGCGGGGAAATCACTTTCAAGGCTCGAAAGTTTATCTTGCCCCTGATAAAACACTCCCTTATCTGTGAATAATCTGAGTTCGAGATATTTGTTGTATACTACTTTCGGAAGTGCCGCAGCTAGTTTTGATTTATTTGAATATAAAATAGAAAACTCCTCCATATCTTTTGTGATTCCGAAAAAATCAGCACTTTCAACAGTAATAATTTGGTCCCAGACTACATGTCTTTGGGGATCGCTATTGTTTTCTATTATTTTTCTAAGTGCAATTCGCCACATTCTTTTCATTATAGATGTGCAACTTTCTTGTTTTGCCCCGACATCAAGATTTTTAAAATTTTTAAAATTCATTTTTGAAAAGACATTTATTTGTTGCACAACTTCTGTTGATACTTCTTCCGGAACAATAATCTTCATTCCGAAGGCAGGCGATTTGGCACATGTTGCCGGATTGAACTGTTGAACTCTCATAATTTTCTCCCTTTGGTTTTTTAGTTACGTTGTTTGAAAAATCCAAAATATATTTTTTTGTTAGTTGAGCTTACGGAAAAAGTGTGTGATTTTTTGAAATGCACTCAGGTTAAGGGTTTTAGGTTCAAAAATTCATATTTACATTTCGTAATATCCCGATTTTTTGA
>JBAYNW010000006.1:0-75483 GCA_041678605.1 Candidatus Gastranaerophilaceae bacterium
CGTCATTGCGAGGAGAAACAAAGTTTCGACGCGGCAATCTTTCCAATGTACGCCCACAGGATAGATTGCTTCGGTGGATTCCCTTTGTCAGGGCCGATAACCAACCCCTCGCAATGACGTAAAAGCGTGTAATTGTATTTTTGTTTAGCATTTAAAATCCTCTGATTTATTTAATGGGATTATTATAAGTTATTTTAAAGAAAAAAGCAAATTGTTTACATTTTATTAAGGGAAACGGGGAAAACGTGAGACGTGAGACGTGAGAGGTGAGAAGGGAAAGGGAAAGTTTTAATTTTTTTGTTGAACTTACTCACTTAATCACCCAGTCACTTAATCACTTCTTAAAAAGCCGTTCAACCAAACTGCCAGCCCTCCAACTTATCGACTTATCTACTAAAAAAGTTGGTTGACAAGCTGTTTTGCTTCGGGTATATTTGTTATACATGGATTTTGCACAAGCTCCCATCGTCTAGAGGCCTAGGACACTTCCCTTTCACGGAGGCGACGGGGATTCGAATTCCCCTGGGAGTACCATTTTAAAGGACACACAAGTGTCCTTTTTTAGTATTTTTCCGCATCCTCTATATATAAATTTTTGTATATTTTGGCTGATACGGATTTTATATCCACTTTTTTATGAGATAATTTAAACAAAGTAAAAGTCAAAGAAAAATATTTGAACAAAAATTTTATAGGATATTTAATGTTGCAAGATAAATTAAACAAAATATCTAAAAAAACAAAATTAATGGCATTGGAATTGTGTGAAAAGACCCATGCCGGCCATATCGGCAGTATGCTTTCATGTGTAGATTTAATGGTTTACACATTTTTTCAGCAAATGAAAGACAAGGATTTTTTTATTTTATCAAAAGGCCACGCCGCATGCGGTTTATACTGCATTTTAAATCTAAAAGGATTAATTTCAAAACAGAAGCTGAAAAGTTTTTACAAAGACGGAACCAATTTACCTGCACATCCGCCGGCTTGTGGAATAGATGGAATTCCATTTGCGACGGGCAGTTTGGGCCATGGTTTATCTTTGGCCTGCGGATTGGCCTTAGGTGCAAAACTTAAAAAAAGTAATCAGCAGATTTACTGCCTGCTGTCTGATGGGGAGTGTAATGAGGGTTCAACGTGGGAAGCAATAAACTTTGCCGCCCAAAATAAATTGGATAATCTTACGGTTTTTCTGGATAAAAATAATTTACAGGCTTTTGGCACCACAAAGGAAGTCATGAACATGGACAATATGAAAGAAAGATGGCAAAGCTTTTATTGGGATGTTAAAGAGTGCGACGGGCATGATTTTAATTCAATACACAAGGCTGTAAGTTCTTTTGACAAAAAATCTATAAGGCCAAAGTGTGTTATTGCCAATACAATTAAGGGTAAAGGCGTAAGTTTTATGGAAAATAAAATTGAATGGCACTATTTTTCAATGAATGAAGAGCAATACAACATTGCCGTTAGAGAGATTAACAAACAATGAGAAAAGAATTTGCAGAAAGCATATTAAAGTTATGCAAAAAAAATAAAAAAATTATTTTTTTGACGGGCGATTTGGGTTTTATGGCTCTGGAACCAATAAGGGAAATATTGGGAGAAAGATTTATTAATGCAGGTGTAGCCGAACAAAACATGGTCGGCGTGGCTGCAGGACTTGCAAAACAGGGGTTTATTCCGATAGTTTATTCAATTGCTCCTTTTGTAACTTACAGAGTATTGGAACAGATAAGAAATGATGTCGTTTTGCACAAACTGCCGGTTATAATAGTCGGAAACGGCGGAGGGTATGGCTACGGGATAATGGGAGCAACCCATCATGCAATAGAAGATTACGGAATGCTGAACACTCTCAAACTGAACACTTTTATTCCGTCTTTCGATGAGGATGTTGAGGAAACCTTAAAATTGATAATTAATTCAAAAAAACCTGCTTATCTTAGGCTAGGGTCCGGAATAAAACCCGAATGGCTGCATTATGAAAAATATCAGCCGTACAGAAAAATACTAAAAGGGAATAAAATAACAATAGTAGCCGCCGGTCCTGTAGGTATTAATGCTATAATTGCATCGAGAGAATTTGCCGGTAAAATTGATTTGTGGCTGATAGGCAAAACACCGATAAACGAAATACCGGAAGAACTTATTTCCTCAATAAAAAAGACCGGAAAACTTATTTCTATAGAAGAACATGTTGATGTCGGGGGTGTTGGAGAGCAATTTGTCAGCAAGCTCTTGGAACTCGGGGTCAACAAATTTGAGATTAAAAGGTTAACCGCCCAAGGGTATATTGACGGCAAATACGGCAGTCAGCAATACCATCAAAAACAATCCGGTTTGGATGTTGATTCAATCAAATTGATAATAAAAGAATATTTGGGAGATAATTTATTTAGTAAAAAGGGAGGCTATGATGGGATTTAAACCGGGACAGGACCTGATTGACAGAATTAGAGGGAAAAAAGAACGGGGAATTGCAGGTGTTCAAGCTTACTCTCAGGATGGTGAGGACGTTGTTTTAGCGGCTTTTTACGAGGCAAAGCCGAAATATAAAGGGTTTTATGTCGATATAGGTGCTTTACATCCTTTAAGATTTTCAAATACCCAATTTTTTTATGAGAGAGGATGGAAGGGAATTAACATAGATGCGACGCCGGGTTCAATGGAGGAATTTAAGAACTTGAGGCCTCTGGATATAAATATTGAGGCTGGAATTACCAATTCACGGGGTAAGATGCATTATTATATGTTCAAAGAACCTGCCTTAAATAGTTTTGATGAAAAAATATCGAAAGAGAGAATTGATTTTGGCTGGGAATTACTGGCAAAAAAAGAAATTGAAACTTTTCCTATTAATGAGATTTTAGAACGGTATTTACCCGGCGGACAAAAAATTGATTTTATAAATATTGATATAGAAGGTCTTGAATTACAAATCCTTGAGTCCTTTGATTTCAGCAAATATTCTCCCGATTATTTTTTAATTGAGGCTCTTGATTGTTGCGGCAAAGATTTTTTTTCATTTTATAATTCTCCCGTTAATTGCTGTTTAAATCGGCAAAATTATTTTGCTGTGGCTAAAACTCAAAGGACCATTGTTTATGGAAAAATGTAAATATGAATACAAAATGAACAAAGCGGTTTTATTTTTAATATTTAATCGATTAGATACGGCTCAAAAGTCTTTTGAGCAAATTAGGATTGCGAAGCCGCCAAGATTTTATCTGGCATCAGATGGTGCAAGGCCCGAGAAAGAGGGCGAAAAAAAAATTGTCGAGCTGGTTAGAAAATGGGTTTTGGATAATATAGATTGGGACTGCGAGGTAAAAACCCTTTTCAGGGATGAAAATTTAGGCTGCGGGGAGGCCATTTCTTCTGCAATAAGCTGGTTTTTTGAGCATGAGGCTGATGGAATAATAATAGAAGATGATATTGTGGTGTCACAAAGTTTTTTTAGATATTGCGAAGAACTACTGGAAAAATACAAAAATGACAATCGAATTATGATGGTTACCGGGTGCTGTTATTTAAAAAATGGATATAAGTTAGACGGGCAAAGCTATTTTTTCTATGATGGCGGTATATATGGCTGGGCTACATGGCGTAGGGCTTGGAAATTGTATGACAAGAAAATGACTCTCTGGGAAAATGAAAACGCAAGAGAAATTTTTAAAAACTTTAGGGGAGAAGATTATTTTAATAGAAATTTCTTGGACTATGATGCTACTTATAGAGGAAAAATTGACACTTGGGATTACCAATGGGTTTTTACAAGGGCTATGAATAATGGCTTAACCTGTACTCCTTGTACGAATCTTTCAACAAACATCGGCTTTGGTCATCCGAAAGCAACTCATACAATCTCATTTGAGGAAACAATTCCGCTCGGGGAACTGGAGTTTCCGCTCGTTGAACCCAAATATATTGCGTTTGAAAAAAGATATGGCGAGCTATGTCAGCCCAGAGAAGAAGCAAGCGTTTCTGTAAAACCAAATAGAAGATTAAGGGATTTCTTTTTCCATAAGGAAAGAGAGAATAAAAATAGGATAATAACCATTTTAAACACCTTTAAAATCAAATATTCAAAGAGTTAACGGAGGAGTAAAAATGAAAATCATTTCTGTTTTAGACACGACAATATCAGATTACAATATGGGAAATCAAATCATAATGGATGCTATATATGATAATCTATATGATATGTTCCCGGAGGCCTTTTTTTATAAGCACCCTTATATGGAAATTACAAAACACACACTAGATTATATTAGGCAAGCCGATTTTGTATTTTTTGGAGGAACAAATTCCCTTTGTCCCGAAATGGAAAAATATACTCAATGGGGTATTGATTTGAAAAACGCAAAATATTTTAAAAAATTGGTTTTAATGGGAATAGGATGGTGGCAGTACAGTAATAAAACATCCGGATATTCTCAAAAATTATATAAAAAACTATTAGATAATTGTTTTTTACATTCTGTAAGAGATGAATATTCTAAAAATAAGTTAAATTCAATGGGGTATACTAATATTATAAATACCGGTTGTCCGACACTTTGGAATATTGATAATTCACGTATAGAATCGGCAAAATCTAATAAAGTTATTTGTACTTTAACAGATTATAACAAGGATGAAATAAGGGATAAAAAAATAATTGAAATGGCTTATAAAAATTATGATAAGGTATTTTATTGGTTGCAAGGCGTGGGTGATTATTCATATATTAAATCTTTAGATATTTCAGTAAAAGATGAGAATTTTATTCCGCCGAGAATTGGATGCTACAATGATTTTTTAGAAAGGAACTCTGTTGATTATTTAGGAACAAGGTTACATGGCGGCATTAGAGCATTACAAAAGGGTAAAAGAACTTTTATAGTTATTGTAGATAACAGGGCTCAAGAAATGAAAATTGATTTTGACTTACCTGCTTTTAGCATTGATGATTTAAATGATATAATAAAAAATGATTACAAATTTAATATACAAATTCCGCACGACAATATTAATAAGTGGAAAATGCAGTTTAATTAGTTTAGAGGCTTAAATTTGGCAAAAAATAATTATGAAGGGATAAACATGAAGTCATTTAGAAAAATCAGCAAAATCTCTCTAAATACCACAAAACCTATTAGCAAACTATTTGGTTTTGACAGAGGAACTCCGATTGACAGATATTACATAGAAAAGTTTTTAGCCGAAAACAGCCAATATATTAGAGGTTCAGTTCTCGAAATTGCTGAAGATACTTATTCTAAAAAATTTGCATCAGGCGAAATTCGGCAAGAAATTTTACATTTTGATAATACAAATCCTAATGCAACAATAGTAGGCGACCTGACAAAAATAGAAACTCTGCCGGAAAATACCGCAGATTGTTTTATTTGTACTCAAACTTTTAATTTTATCTATGACGTCAAGTCCTCATTATTAGGGGCTAAACATTTATTAAAAGACGGCGGGGTGTTACTTGCAACTGTCGGCGGTCTATCGCAAATTTCCCGTTACGATATGGACAGGTGGGGCGATTACTGGCGGTTTACCGACAAATCTCTGGAAATGCTCGCAAAAGAAGCCGGTTTTAGCAAAGCAAGTGTTATTATTTACGGAAATGCAATGGCTGCGACAGCTTTTATTCAAGGATTGGCTCAGGAAGATTTGAAAGACTTGAAAATGTTGGATGAAACAGATGAAGATTACCAGATTATATTAGGATTGGTTGCAAAGAAATGAGCTTGAAAAGGAAGATTAAAAACACGTTAAAATATATTTTTTTCCCGTTCGTTAAAGTTGACAAACTCCCGATAGGGGCTGTATTAATGCTCCACAGAATTGAAAAAATTGATAAGGAAAAACTGTGGTACAACGAACATCTCAAAATTTCACCTGAATATTTGGAAAATCTGATTATTAAATTCAAGAAAAAAGGGTTCAAATTTGTCAGTCTTGATAAACTTAGAGATGTTATTGTTAATAAAAAAAAGGCCAAAAAATTGATTGCTATAACTCTTGATGACGGCTATAGGGACAATTTTGAAAACGGTTTGGCCATTTTAAAAAAACATAATGTGCCATTTTGTATTTACGTTGCAACAGGTATGGTTGGAAAGCAATTTATTTATTGGTGGTATATTATTGAGGATTTAATTCTTGCCAATGACGAAATTATTTTAAATGACGGAAAAAAATTTGATTGTTCGACAAAAGATAAAAAGGAGCAGGCTTTTTTGAATATCCGAGAAATTATTTTAAAATTGCCGCAAACTGCTCTGGCACAAGGTTTACCTGAACTTTTATCGAATTATAAAATTGATATAAATGCTTACAACGAAACATTACCTTTGACATGGGACCAGATAAAAGCACTGAACGAAGAACCGCTAGCGACAATTGGTTGTCACACACATTCGCATTTGGCATTTACGGGCTGTTCAGAACAGGAGATAAAGGACGATATTCAATTGTCAAGGAAATTAATGAAAGAAAATGCAAATATCAAATTAGCACATTTTTGTTTTCCTTTTGGTGATAAAGCGGCGATATCGGATGAACACGTCAAACTTCTAAAACAGTTGGATTTTAAAACATCCGCAACTACTGCAGACGGTATTTGTCAGTACAAAACAGATATTATGGAGCTGCCGCGGATTTTTGTAACCGAGAAAAACGGCGAGGATGTTTTAAACAGAATTTATACCGGAATATAGCGGGGAAAAATGACAGAGAAACTTCTTTACAATTTAATATCAAAATTACCACAGACATTAAGATATGCCCTCAAAGAAGCCACGGGCAAAATGTATTACAGAAGCGTTTTGCTGTCCAAAATCAAAAAGTACCCGATTGTGAAACCTAAAAAAGACAAGGCGAAAAACATTTTATTCATAAATACAATTGCAGGCAGAGGCGGGGCGGCAAAGGCGGCTTACGAGATGCTATGTGAACCTCTAAGAGAGCAAAAAGCCTATAACACCGACATTCTTGTTGCAGAAGATTACATTAAAACCAATAAACATATTCACCTTTTAAAACCGGATGAGAGTAAGTGGCAAGAACTATTGTTTGAAGTCGGAAACAAGTTGGGATATCAAGATTTTTTTCATCTTAATTCGTTTGGGATTAAGGGTACGGAAGTTTTCAAAAGTTGCGACATTTTACATCTGCACAACATGCATGGGGGTTATTTTTCACCATTTGCACTGCCCGAATTAACCGCACTAAAACCTACAATATGGACACTGCATGACGAACACACTCTAACAGGCCATTGTGCTTGTTTTTATGATTGCGAAAAATGGATTACCGGCTGTGAAAACTGTCCTGATTTGGCCGGTTATCCCGAAATCGAAAATGATAGTACAAATTTAATCTGGCATTTAAAGCAAAAAATTTATGAAAATTCTAATATTACTTTTGTTTGCCCTTCCAATTGGCTAAAAACAGAAGCTCAAAAAGGATTGCTGAAAAATCAGGACATAAGGTTAATTCCCAATGGGATTGATGAAAATATTTTTTATAATTTTGATAAAATCCAAATGAGAAAAGAACTTGGATTGCCGATTGATAAAAAAATTCTTATGTTTAGTGCCAGCGGAGGTACTTTAAACCCGCAAAAAGGCGGTTGGTATATTAAGCAGGTTGTAGAATATTACAAAAACAGAGATGATATACTTTTAATGTCGCTTGGCACAATGGAAGAAAAAATGAAGGAAGGTAATTTCTTAGACATCGCCTTTACCAGCAGTCAAGAAGAACTTGCAAAATATTACAGTGCTTCAGATTTGTTTATTTATCCTACTTTAACGGATAATTTACCTTTTGTGGTTCTTGAATCATTATCATGCGGAACTCCTGTTATATCGTTTAATACGGGCGGGGTTCCCGAAGAAATTGAACATATGAAAACCGGTTACATCGCAAACTACAAGGACACGGAGGATTTTATTAAAGGAATTGACATTTTCCTGAACGATGAAAATTTGATGGAAAAGGCATGCAAAGAAGCCCGAAAATCCATCCTGAAAACTTTCACAAAAGACAAAGCTGTTGATAACTATATAAATTTATATGATGAAATTTACGAAAAAACAAAGAAAGGTTCATAAAATGGATACTACTGATGAAATCATTCCGGTTTTTTTGGCGAGTGATGAAAATTATGCACCTTGCTGCGGAACCACAATATTTTCAATTATAAAAAACACAAATTCTTTTGTTAATTTTTATATTTTAGATGGAGGTATTTCAAAAGAAAGCAAGAAAAAACTCAACTTGATGATGAGAAAATTTAATAATTTTTCCATTGAGTTTATTGATATGAGCAATTTTTATTTAAACAGATTTCCTAATATAAAGCATTATTCAGTGAACGCATTTTCCAGATATTTTATTCCGGAAATAAAGCCAAACCTTGATAAGGTGCTATATTTAGATGTGGATATAATTGTCAAAGGTGATATTTCCGAACTTTATAATGAAAATCTGGATAATTATCCGCTCGGCACAATTCTGGAAGATTTTTGTGATGCTAATTCCGCTTATTTAAAAAAAATCGCCCCAAGCTTTGCTTCCGGAAAAAGATATTTCAATTCGGGCGTACTGTTGATAGACTGCAAAAAATTCAGAGCAAGTAATTATACTCAGATTCTTGTCGATAAGACAATAGAGCTATTTGATGTTTTGTCTTGCCCAGATCAAGATGTTTTTAATATTGTTTTTGAGAACAATTACAGGGAACTGCCTTATAAATATAACTTCATGCCGGGCTATGCGGATAATTTATTGAAGTTGAATAAAAAGACAGGCAATGATGCTATAAAAAATCATTTAATAATTCATTACACATATGGCAAACCTTGGATAGACCCTGAATGTATTTCAGCAGCTGAGTTTTGGGAAGTTGCCGTAAAAACGCCATTTTTTGAGCAATTGAAAAAGGGGCTGAGAAAATCTGTGTTTAGATTTTATTTATTTGGGTTTATACCAATTTTAAAAATAGCACGCGAACATTTGTTTAATGAAGTAAAGTATTATTTATTTGGTTTTCTTCCAATATTACAAACAAAGAAGAGGTAATGCAGATATGAATCCACAACCTAAAATGACTGTTATAACAGCGGCTTATAATTTATTAGAGGCAGGGCGGGAAGAAATGTTCAGGCAGTGTCTTGAGAGTGTTCACAATCAGACTTACAAAAACATAGAACATATTATAATCTTAACCCCCTCTTCTGACGGCACAGAACAATTGGTTGATGAATACGCAGACAAGGGCTGGGTGTCCTGTCATATTCAACCTAAAAGAGGCGTATGGCAGGCAATGGCAAAAGGGATTGAAGTTGCGGCGGGTGATTTTATTAATTTCATGAATTCCGATGATTATTTTTATGATTTAGAAGCGGTAGAACAGATTGTAAATGCTCTGGTCAGGGAACAAGCCGACTATGCCTATTCAAATGCCAGAGTTTTAAGTGACGACGGAAGCGAATCCTGTTGGTATGATAACTATGACTTTGTTCCATTCGGTCAGGGATTATGCCATCAAACGATGTTTGTGAGTATGGAGGTGATGAGGGAGTTCGGCGGTTTTAGGATTGAGGACGGGAATTCTCCAGATAATTATATGATGCTTGAGCTTCAAATAAAAAACAAAAAACATGCTCACATAAATAAATCCTTAGTGACATTCAGACAAGGCGGCTGGTCTTCTCAACTGAATTCTTTAAAAATCAAAGAAGGCTATCAAAATAATTTTTATAATCAGATAGGTAAAGATTTTGGCCTAACTTTTGAAGAATGTGGCGATATATGGTGTTTTAATGCAATTCAAAACAAAGATGAAAAATATTGCAGAAAATTGGCCGAAAAAATAAAAAATGGAGAATGGAAACGGACTTTTCTGGACAAATTAAACCAAAAAGTAACAGATGAAGCTGTCTATTACCATCTTTTATTCGGGTTTATTCCGTTTATAAAACAAAAACAAGACAGGGCCAAAGGCAGGACAAGATACTATTTATTTAATTTTATTCCAATTTGGAAAACTAAAATATCTAACAATGATACAAAAATAGAATATTGCCTTTTTCAATTTATTCCTATATTAAAGATAAAAATAAAAAATAATTAATTACTTTTTATAACTCAAAAATTTTTATTCCTAAAAGAGTTAAAGAAGCGTTTGAGCCGAACTTAAATCTGATTATTTTTTTCAAATCAAATAACAGGAAAGGCCTGAAAAATTTTGTCCATAACCTTAGTTTCGATTTTTTCGGCGGTTCATTTATTGAATGAATTATGTTTTTTCTTTCAACAAGCCATTTTTCATAACCGGCTTTTGTATAATCATAAGCATTTCGCTGAATTTCTTTTATATTTGAGAGATTAATTTGTTTAGGAAAATTAAAATTGCATAAAATTCCTGTTTTGCCGTTTTTTATGTATTCATTCATTGTCGGTTTATCGTTTGCTATAACAAGCTTGCCCATAGCCATGGCTTCCAAAAAGCTCATGCCTATTCCTTCTGTGAGCCTTGGAGCAATATAAATCCCCTTAGATTTTATACATTTTTCCATTTCCTCTTTTGTATCAAACCACTCGGAATAAGTAATTTTTAAACGTTTTTCATCTTCTTTTGCCGGTTGAGTGAACGTTTGTCCGGGATCAACGGTTTTGTGTATATGAATTTTAAAATCCGAATTTCCGAGGATTTTTTTAACCGTATTTATGTCTATTTTATTCACTCTTTGCCAAAAGAAAACTTCATTTTCCGCTCCCGGCAAAAATTCCTCAGGCTTAATAAAATATTGGATATATATTGAATTAAAACCCCATTTTCTTAATTTTTTGTGTAAAGTAGATGAAAAACTTATAATTTTAACATTTTTGCAAGTATACCATTTTTTAAATTGCCATTTTTTAACATGATCATACATCGGGAAATAAATAACATTATTATTTGTAATTTTCTTAAAAAATTCCGGCCTTGGGAACATTTGCCAAATAATCACGGCTTTATAGTCATTGTTAAAAGCTTCCCAATTAATTTCCTTGCCTGTTTCCCAGAATTCATCATAGAAAACCTCCACCTCATAAAATTCCTTCAGGTAATTTACTAAAAAATCGCAAGAGCGGGTTTTTTTATGATAAGAGTGTGCTATAAAAACAATTTTATTTTTCATTCCACTAATTCCTTTAATATCCGTTGTTATAATTTTACTATAAATATTATTATTTAGCTGTTATAATTATTATTGAAATTGTCACTCAAATTT
The DNA here is from genome assembly GCA_041678605.1 of Candidatus Gastranaerophilaceae bacterium. Taxonomy (GTDB): domain Bacteria; phylum Cyanobacteriota; class Vampirovibrionia; order Gastranaerophilales; family Gastranaerophilaceae; genus JBAYNW01. Next base: position 11,283 of record JBAYNW010000006.1, read on the forward strand.
TAAAAAACAGGAGATAAATGAAATTAGAATACACACAGGCGAATAGTGCATTTAACTACCGCTGGCTTTTAACAAGAATTTTCCCCTATATAAGGCCCTTTATGGGCAGAATTATTATCGGTTTTTTAATTGCCATTCCCGTCGGCATGCTTGATGGGGTTGTTGCTTTTGCTCTAAAACCTTATATGGATTTAGTTATTGGACAGAGAAATTTTCTATTGGCTGCGATAATCCCCTTCGCAGTTGTGTTTTTTGCTGCTATACAAGGTGTTTTGAGGTACCTGAACGACTATTTGACAGACTGGACAAGTCAAAAAATTACCAATTCGGTAAAAATAGATTTATTTTCAAAACTGGTTTACATGGATCCGGGATTTTTTGACCAAAATTCTTCCGGAATAGTTTTGACAAGATATCTGGGCGACCCTGACAGTGCATCTCGGGGAATTGTTGAGAATATAAAAATCATTATGACAAGCGGGTTTGGAGCCTTGAGCCTTATTGCGGTAATGCTTTACAGCTCCTGGAAGCTGGCACTCGTTGGCGTTATGGTATTGTGCATTGCGTTTGTTCCGGTGCTGTTAATCAGAAAAAAAATTAAATCCGTTTCCAATCAAGGTATGGTAATAGGCGGTAACATCACAACTAATTTCAATGAAACATACTCCGGAAACAGGGTTATGACAGCATATTGTCTTCAGGAAAGACAAAAAAGCAATTTCAAAAACCAAATTCAAGAATCATTTAATCTCGCAATGTCTTTAACAAAACGTGCGGGTTGGATGTCGCCTTTAATGTATTTGATTGCATCAATCGGAATTGCCATTGTGTTGGGGTTTGGGACAAAATTAATCCTTTCGGGACAAATGACGGCAGGTTCCTTTGCGTCTTTTGTAACCTCACTTCTGCTTTTGTACAAGCCTGTAAAAACGCTTGGCGGCACATTGACCGGAATTCAAAACATTTTTGTTTCAATGAGCCGTGTGTTTGAATTATTTGATTATGAATCTCAAATACAGGACAGAGAGGGTGCCGTAAATATGACAGGGCTTAAGGAAAGTATAAAATTTGAAAACGTGTATTTTGAATACGTAAAAAATCAGCCCGTGCTTAAAGGAATAAATTTTGAAATAAAAAAGAATGAAACCATTGCTATTGTAGGAAATTCTGGCGGAGGAAAAACAACCATTGTAAATCTGCTTCCCCGTTTTTATGACGTAATTTCGGGAGCAATCAAATTTGACGGAATTGATATCCGTGATTTTAAAATAAGTTCTTTAAGGCAGAATATTGCAATGGTTTTTCAGGATAATTTTTTGTATTCCGGAACAATAAAGGAAAATATTTTGATGGGAAACCCTGAGGCGACGGAGGAAGAACTTGAAAGTGCCATCAAATCTGCTCATTTGCAGGAAATGATTGCAGATTTGCCGGATGGAGTCGACAGTGAGCTTGGAGAACGCGGCATGACGCTTTCCGGCGGGCAAAGGCAAAGAATAGCTATTGCAAGGGCAATGATTAAGAATACTCCTATTGTAATTTTGGATGAAGCAACCTCCGCTCTTGACAACAAGTCAGAAGCAATTGTTCAGATGGCTCTGGATAATTTGATTAAAAATAAAACCGTTTTTGTAATCGCTCACAGATTATCGACTATCAAGAACGCAAACAGAATTGCGGTAGTAAACGAAGGTCAGCTGGTTGAACTTGGAACTCACGAAGAATTAATGCAAATCAACGACGGCAAGTACAAAAATCTCTACGAAATGCAGTTTAGAAAACAAGATATCGCAGCAGTAGTTTGAAACAGCCCCATAACCCCCGTACTATGATTAGACCAGCCCTAAATCTTTATGTTTTTGGTAAATTTCTTCAACCAAAACATCTAATTTTTCAAAATCTTCTTGCCTTGGTTTGCCTTTAATTATCACCGGCGGAAGTTTTTCGCACCTTAAGGAAGAAAGTGCCTCCTCCAGTTTTCCCGTCAAACTGCCTCCCCAGCCGTAAGAACCGATGAAGGAAACAAACTTTACCTTTGGCCTTAAAATTCCCGCTAAATAAGCAGCGGTAACTGCCGCAGGGTGAGGCCCCGCCAAAACCATTGAAGAACCGAACACAACCGTGCAGGCATCAACAAGCTCCATTGCAAGCTCTCCCAAATCTTCTTCCACAATGTTGAAAGGTTTTGCCACAATCCCCTTTTTACTAAGTTTTTCGCACATGTAACCAACCATTTCCTTCGTGCTTTCGTACATGGAAACGTAAGGGATTATGACCTCATTTTTGCAATCGTCAGAAGTCCACTGCTCATAGGCATTTAAGATAAATTCGGGATTTTTGTAAATCGGGCCATGGCTTGTTAAAATCATGTCAATATCCATCATTTTAAGCATTTGGACATATTTTTTGCAAAAATTTCTAAATGGCATCATAATCTCTGAGTAATACCTTTTTGCGGCTTTTAAAATTTCAGGGGTTTGAGGGGCAAAAAGGTCTTCAAACGGCGAATGTGAACCCAAAAAATCGCATGTGAAGATGATTTTGTCCTCTTTTATATACGTGAACATAGTATCGGGCCAGTGAACCCAAGGAGTCCAGATGAATTTCAGGGTTTTGTCACCCAAAGAAATTTCTTCACCGTCGGCCACCACTTGAAACTTTTCATCCTCAACGTGAAGCATTTCCTGTATAATTTCTTTGCATTTCGGGTTTGTCAGAATTTTTGCTTCAGGGTATTTTTTAACCAATTTCGGCAAAGCACCTGTATGGTCTTGTTCCCCGTGGTTTGCAACTATATAATCAATCTTTTTAACCCCCGCCTTTTCCAATTTTTCTAAAAATTCATCCGTCTTTGGCGGGTACATGGTGTCAATAAGGGCATTATATTTGCTGCCCTTGATTAAATACGAATTGTAAGACGTCCCTATGGGGAGCGGAATTAATTCGTCAAAAAGCCTTCTCTCACGGTGGTTCAGACCGCAGTAAAATATGTTATTTATAATTTCTTTCAACATTATTGCCTCCCGTTTTTTAGTTTTTATTCTAACACAAAAGAGGTTATGAAATAACAGGGCAAGTGTATAAAAAATATTAAGCGAAAAAGGAGGATAGACGAAAATAAGTAGGGGCCGTCCAAAAAGCCTCCTCTTAACAACTAACGTCGTGCCGGAACATGGGTTATCGGCTTCTCGTAGATTGTCCTGAATCCGGCATCCAACAAGTGAGATCCCGAATATGGACACTCAAAATTTGGGCCGATAACTTAAGTTTCGGGATGACGAGGGGAGGCACCTACCATATATCTTTAGTACTCTAAGAGTTGCTTTCTGAATACAGCTTCAAAGCGGCTTCTGCTTTTCTAATTTCTCCTTCGAGAACCTGACTGCGAGCTTTGTCTTTTGAATTCTTAGCTTGTTCAAGTTCAGATTTTAGAGTTTTTAATTCTTGTTCTGCTTGTTTGCGTTCGCCAGCTGAGCCTGCTTGAAGAGTTTTTATTTGATTTTCGATTTTAGCCACCGTTTCCTTTTTTGTATTTAGACTGCTTGAAAATAGATAAGTCTTAGAAAGCGGTTTTGGTCGTGGTCCTCTTTCTGCCTCTGCCTTCCGAAGCTCGGCTTCAGCAGCTACAAGCTGTTTGTTTAGTTTCAAAAGTTCATTATATTTAGTTTTTGTTAATGTACTTTGTGCTTCCGGTTTTGCTGCGGCCTTTACCGGTGTAGAAATAACTTTTAATTTCCCGTCTTTGTATTCATAAGATATTCCGGGAAGTTTTGATTTAATTATCACAGCTTCATCTGAATCTGCCTGTTTTTTGCCTGTTTTATGTGCAGGTTTGGCATCTGTTACATCTTCATCGGTGCTTATGCCGGTTATTTCTTCGGTTTTAGTTGTATCTTCCTTTTTATCCTTATCCGTTGTAGTGCTTGTTGTTTCTGTTGTGTCTGTTTGGGTATCGGTTGTTTTCGCAGACCTGTTGAACAATCTTCCTGCGGCATCCCACATAGAAGCTATGAGGTTTGGCATCATAAATGATGCACAGTTGTAATCGCCCGAAGTTCCCATTCCTGAAAGCATTGAAATTGCTCTGCCGAAATAGTCTGAGAAATTTGAATATTCTCTTGGGTTAATATTTGCTGTCGGTTGGCTATAATCCGGTGCTTCGGTTTGAAACAGAGGAAGCCCAGGGCAGCCCGGCATAAAATTATTTAAGTAACTTGATGTTGTTGTATTGGCAGGTTTGTTTTGTATCTTCAAAGCTTTTGCCAAAGAGCCTAAGTTATATTCTTTATCTTTTTTCAATTGAAGTTTTCCGTCTTTTGAAACGTCAACATCAGGAAGAATTACTTCTTCCCCGTCTTTTGTGGTTGTTTTAACCTGTGCTACATTGGTATATTTTTGCTCCTTAAGGAAGTTTTTAATTTCATCAGTCGTAAAATTCCCTTTGGCTTCAACACCGTCATGGTTTTCAATACGGCCATCGCCATCGCGGTCAAATATCGTAAGCTTTGACTCTTTTCCGTCCTTATCGGTTTTTACCAGAGCACAAGTGCTTGCTCCGGTAGAAGTCGTAGTTTTAATAACTTTAATTTCGTCATTCCCCATTTGAAAAATCCTCGTTTTTATATCTCTTATATATATAAAAACAATCTCAAATCCATGATTGACGCATGTTTGGGATGAGTTTTAACAAATGTGACTGAAGCCCAATCATATCAAGAAAAATATTGTTAAGTTTTTGTTACAATATTCCATATAAATCATATTCGTCGGAAGATTTTATCAAAATATTTTCGATATCGCCGGGGATTACGGGTTTTTTTGTGTCAATATAAACTACGCCGTCGATTTCTGCCGCATCTCTTTGTGAGCGTGCGACGACAAGTCCCTCGCTGTTAATATTTTCAATTATGCACGGAAGAGTTTTTCCGATAAACGTCGAGTTAATTTCCTTTGAAATCCCCTGCTGAAGTTCCATCAGGGCTTTAAATCTTTCTTTTTTAATTTTTTCGGGGACTTGCCCGTCCATATCGTAAGAAACTGTATTTTTTTCTTTTGAGTACTCAAAAACTCCCATTTTGTCAAATCGCATTTTTTCAACAAAATCGTAAAGATGCTTAAAGTGTTCGTCTTTTTCCCCCGGATAACCAACGATAAAAGCGGTTCTGATAGCGACATCAGGGATTTTGTCCCTTAATTTATTTATCAGAGTTTCATAATTAAACGCCGGCCTTCTCATGGCATTCAAAATATATTCATGCGAGTGCTGAAGCGGTATATCAACGTATTTTACAACCTTATCCAGAGTTGCAATTTTGTTTATCAATTCATCACTGAGCATAGATGGATAAGCATACATAACCCTTATCCACGAAACGCCGTCAATCTCGTTCAGCTGTTGCAGGAGATTTGCCAGCATAGGTTTTCCGTAAAGGTCTATCCCGTAGCTGGTCGTGTCCTGAGCAACCAGAACAATTTCCGTAACGCCCCGTCCTGCAAGACATTTGGCTTCTTTTATTATATTTTCAGTCTTTCTTGAACGGTAAGCACCTCTGAGCTGCGGAATAATGCAGTAACCGCAGTGATAATTGCATCCGTCGGCGATTTTTATATATGAACTTGCCCCTAAGGTAATTTGCTGTCTTTCAACATTTTCGGGATAAACGTACTCCGGTTTTTTAGAAATGTTTGAAATATAGTCATTATTCAAAACGCAGGAAGTTGCTCCTTCGCTTCCGCTGTCCTTGATGCAGCCTTTTATTTTGTCCACAACCTCAACAATTTTATCAAAATCGGTTGTGCCGAGCATGGCAACGATTTCGGGAATTGCTTTTTTAAGTTCTTCCCTGTGCTTTTGCGGCAAACAGCCGGTTACAATAACCTTCTTACCCGCTTCAACAAGTTTTAAGATTGACCGGACAGATTCCTCTTCGGCGTCATGGATAAAAGAACACGTATTGACGATAACTATCTGGGCTTTATTTTCATCAAGGGTGATTTCATAACCCTTTTGGGTTAAAAGTCCGAGCATAAGCTCTGAATCTATTAAATTTTTTGAACAGCCATGGTTTACTAACGCTATTTTCACTTTAATCCGCCTTTTAGAGACTATTTTACTACAAGCAAAATAAAATTAATCCCTCTTGAGGCGAATAAAAAAACAAAATTAATCCCCTGCCATTCTTTCCCAAATAGCTGAGGCTTCTTCTTTTATTTTATTGACATATTTTTCAACATGTTTTTCAATATTTTTCTTTTGTATAAAAAATCCGAATCTTTTTTTAACACTGCCCATAATATAGTCTTTATAAGTAATTGTGGAAAGATTGCAAACTAATTTATTTCCCTTTTTTGAAATAAAATCAAAATTTAAACCGCTCTCATGCAGACTATTAATTTCAGGATGTGAAAAAATTTTTCCTGCGATTTCCTTGCCCCTTGGGCCTAATTTAGTTACATCGGCTTGCATATTACCGAAACTGATATTGGGATTGTTTGAATTATTGACCATTAAAAACATAATAAACTCCTTTTACTTTTTTAGTTGTTCCACTTGCTTATTGAGCATTTCCCCCCAACGCTCATTTTTTTGCACTTTCCAAAATTTTATTGAGCTTTTTTAATACTTTATCAACGTAGTTATTGGCAATTTTTTCAATATTTTTATCCTTTATACAAAAACCGAAGTTTTTCTTAATAGTTCCAACTACGAAACAATCGTTTAAAATATCGCACAAAAGAATATTTGGTTTTTTTGAGTAAAAATTAAAACCTACACCAAGTTGATTGTAGCTTTTAATTTTATGGTTTAAAAGAACCCTTAGTGCGATTTCCTTTCCTTTTGGGCCTAAATTAGTTAAAGATGAAGTGTTAACAGTTAACATAAATGTACTCCTTTCGTTTTTAGTTTACATTGCTTTAAACCCCGTAAAAACTTTTTTTGCGGATAAATCCAAAAAAATTTACATTTTGTTATATAATAATTAAAAAAGGAGTTGGATGATGGAAAAAAATATAAATGCGGTGATTTTAGCGGCAGGCAAAGGTACCCGAATGAAATCGGAAACGCCCAAAGTTCTGCACAAAATTTTTGACAAACCTCTGCTGGGATACGTACTTGATGCGGTTAACAAAACAAATTTAATCGGCAAATCTTTCGTAATCGTAGGCCATCAGGCACAGGATGTGGAAAAATTTGTCAAAGAAAGTTATGCCAACGCCTCAACAGTTTTGCAATCTCCTCAACTCGGAACAGGACATGCCATAAGTATGGTTTGTCCGCAACTGGAAAACTTTGGCGGCGAAATCCTTATTCTCTGCGGGGATACTCCTTTAATCACAAAAGAAACTTTGAAAAAATTTATTGAATTTCACAAAAGCAAAAACTCCGATTTAACAGTTATGAGTGCGATTTTTGATAACCCTGAAAATTACGGAAGAATTATTCGCGATGGAGAAAAATTGGCGGAAATTATAGAAGAAAAAGACGCAAGCCCCGCCCAAAAGAAAATTAAAGAGGTCAATGCAGGGATTTATTGTCTTAACTGGCAAAAAATTAAGCCTGCATTTTCGCAGCTAAAAAGCAACAACGCTCAGGGCGAATATTACCTGACTGACATTATCTTATGGGCCGGTAAATGCGGGTTAAATGTTAATGCTTACACTTTAGAGAATAATGAAGAAATTTTCGGGATTAATTCCAGAATTCATCTGGCTGAGGCGGCAAAACTGCTTAATCAAAAAACAATTAACGAACATATGGAAAATGGGGTCACAATTGTCGACCCTGCAACTGTCTGGATTAGTGTTGACACTCAAATCGGTGCGGACACGGTGATTTATCCCAATGTTTATATAACAGGAAAAAACACAATAGGAAAGAACTGCTCTATCGGGCCGTTTGCACATATCAGAGGCGGAGTTGAACTTGGTGATAACGTAAAAATCGGCAACTTTGTTGAGGTTAAAAAATCAAAAATCGCTTCAAACACGAACGCATGCCATTTGACATATATCGGCGACAGCGAAATCGGAAGCGGTGTAAACGTTGGTGCGGGAACGATTACGGCCAATTACAACCACGCAACAAAGGCAAAAAACAAAACTGTTATTAAAAATAATGCAAGTATCGGTTCAAATTCGGTGCTTGTAGCTCCGGTTGAAATCGGCGAGGGTGCAACAATAGGAGCAGGAACGGTCGTTACAAAAGATGTTCCGGATAAGGCACTCGCTGTCGCTCGTGCAGCAATGAGAGTCATTGAAAATTACAAAAAATAGGCGGGGTCTGATAAACTGTTGGTATAACGGTTAAATAGGATGCAAAGATATGAAATATTCCCAAAGATATACCAAACTTATATTAATATTCATTGCTTTTGCGGGTATTTCGTTAAGCGGGTTTTGTGATTCTTTGGATTTTAGAGGCTCTTGCGTAAAAAAATTGAACTTGCAAGACCCGTGTTCTGTATCAGACAAGGCGAACAGAACTTCGCCTTACGGTTCTTCTTACGATTTGGACGGTTTTCTAAACCCTGCCACAGACTCCGCACTCAGCGGATTTACCAACATGATGCAGGGTGTGGCCAATAATCCGTACAGCGTTCAGGAACAGCAAAAACAGCAGACAGAATATGCAAAACAACAAATGGAATACGCAAAACAGATGGATGCGGAGAGCGGAAAAAGTGAGGAATGAGGGGTAGAAGGGTTGAAAGGCTTTTTAAGAAGTTATTAAGTGACTGGGTGATTAAGTGATTAAGTGCAATAAAAAAAATTAAAACTTTCCTTTTCCCATCTTCTAGTCACTAAGTTGATAAGTCGATAAGTTGAATGGTCGAACGGTTCTGCTCTCAATTCACAATTCCCAATTTCTAATTTCCTTTTCCCTCTTATTGTCATCCCGCACCGGTTAGAGCATGGCGGTTGGCTTTTGTTATTCATTCTGATGCGGGATCTGATACTAATTAGCAGCTTAGAATAATGTGAGGCAATTTTTTGGATTGCCGCGTCGAAACTTTGTTTCTCCTCGCAACGACAAGAAATTCCGTTTCCCGTCTTCTAGTTGATAAGTCGATGAGTCGATAAGTTGAAGGTTCGAACGGTTCAATTACCAATTTCCCATTTCCCATTTCCCCCGCTAGTAATTCATCTGCCAGCCTTCGTCGATTATGCGGCCGGCACAAAATCGGCCGTCTTTATTCGTCCCGTTGTTATATCCGTAGTCACAATATTTGTTGGTTTTCCAAGGAACATATTTAGCCCCACCCACAGGATATAAAGCGGGTCCATTATCATTGTTAATCACAAAGGAAAATATATCACGACCAAGAGCATTTGGCTTTTTGAGGCCATTTACATCAATATAAACATATAGCATACACATTTTTGTTAAAGAACCGCCCGAACCGCTGCAGCCTAAATAGGGAACATTAAGCCTAACATCCATCCCATCTGCTGTTATAAATCTGTAAGCACTATCATACCCGCTTGCAGTGTTACTACCATCGAAATTTAGTGCTATTGTATCTGAGAAGCAGCCTGAGGTTGTCGTATCACAATTTTTTGCCACGTTAAAATAACCGGCTATTTTATCGCCCATGGTTTTTAAATCTGAAGAATCAAAGAAACAGCTCAAATCGCCTATACAGCCGCCATCGGCGGCCATTTGAATTAATGCCTGATTCCAGTCCGAATAGGCCTTCCTTGCCCCTGCGACATATCCTGCTTTTTGGGATTCGGCAATCACTCCGGGAATCATAAGCCCTGCAACCACGCCGATAATCCCGAGGGTGATTAATACTTCGGCGAGAGTGAAGGCGGGTTGAAAGGTCGAACGGCTGAAAGGTCGAATGGTTAATTTTTCAGTGTCGTTGCGAGGAGCAAATTTGCGACGAAGCAATCCAAAAAAATATTTACAAAAATTTTTCAACTCTTTACCCTTTCTGATTAATTTGCCTCAAGTATAACATTTTTTTATGGGTTTTGTCAAATTGTTTACATTTTATTAAGGGAAACGGAGAACAGGGAAAGGAAATTGGAAATTGGGAATTGTGAATTGAGAGCAGAACCGTTCGACCCTTCAGCCTTTAAACCAGTTGCGGCTGTTCCTCAAGCTCTTTCCTCAATTTTTCAACCGAAATTCTCAAAATCGGTGAATTTTCGTCTTTCCGCAAATAAACTTCTCTGATTCCGGATTGGACAATAAATCTCCTGCAAAGGATACATATAAAATCATGCCCGAAAATATACATCGTTGCATCCTGACATCTGTCCTGCCCTGCCTGAATTATTGCGTTTTGCTCGGCATGGATTGAACGGCAGGTTTCGTATCTTGTTCCGGATGGGATATTGTTTTTTATTCTGAAACATTCTCCGCGTTCAGCACAAGATTGAACCTTCGAGGGAGTTCCGTTATAGCCTGTCGCTTTAATTTTTTTGTCTTCACCGACAATTACCGCTCCGACATTTGCCCTTAGGCAATTCGAGCGTGAGGCACAGGTTTTTGCCAAATCCAAAAAATATTCTTCCCAAGGTTTTACACTCATGTTCCTAATTCCTTTTTGATTATATTTTAGCACAAAAATCCTTTTTTGTATTTGTGATAACATATGAAATAGCAGAGATGCATAGATTTAAAGAGGCATAGTTAAATAATGGACAAAACTATCTTGGTTGCCGGCGGAGCCGGATATATCGGTTCACATACCGTAAAATATTTGCTAAACAACAACTACAATGTTGTTGTCGTTGACAACCTTGTTTACGGCCATAAAGAAGCGGTTTTAACCAAAAATTTTGAAAAAGTCGATTTAAAAGACAAAAACGCTCTTAACGAAGTTTTTAAAAAATATAAAATCGATGCGGTAATCCACTTTGCGGCGTTCACTTACGTGGGCGAAAGCGTTACAAATCCTAAGAAATACTACTGGAACAATGTCGTAAACACCCTGAATCTTCTTGATGCCATGGTTGAAAACAATGTAAAAAATATTGTTTTTTCAAGTACCTGTGCAACTTACGGAAACCCTCAGTACACCCCGATTGACGAAAATCACCCGCAAAATCCGATTAACCCTTACGGGAAAACAAAATTAATGATGGAACAAATTATGGCGGATTACGAAGCTGCATACGGGCTAAAATACGCCGCCCTGAGATATTTTAACGCCGCAGGATGCGATGCTCAAGGCGAATTAGGCGAAAGCCACAACCCTGAAACCCACTTAATTCCGCTTGTGCTAAAAGCAATAAAGGGCGAAATCCCTCAAATAAGCGTTTTTGGAACTGATTATGACACCAAAGACGGAACCTGTATAAGGGATTATATTCACGTGGAAGATTTGGCCGATGCTCACATGCTGGCAATGGAAAAATTGTTTGAAACCCAAAAAAGTTACTGCATAAATTTGGGAACGGGGATAGGAACTTCCGTTAAAGAAGTTATCAAAGCGGCAGAAGAAGTAACGGGGCGTAGGGTTCCGCTTGTTTACGGCGAAAGACGCGAGGGCGATCCGGCAAAACTGTTTGCTTCAAACAAAAAAGCAAAAGAAATCCTGGGCTGGCAACCGAAATACACAGACATCCGTGAAATAATCAGAACAGCATGGCTTTGGGAGCAAAACAAAAAGTTTTGAAACTAAGTGTTTTTATGTCGGGGCTGTCTAAAAAGTCCCCTTCGTCATCCCGAAACATGAATTATTGGCTTCAAAAAAATCATCCCTAATTCGGGATCTCACTTGTGTGATGCCGGATTAAGGACAATCTACGAGGAGTCGATAACCAATGTTCCGGCACGACGTTAGCTGTTAAGAGGGGGACTTTTTAGACAGCACCCTTGCTGTTTAGAATTTTCTGAGGTACATTAAAGTTTTCCGCCGACGGCTTTGTAAAGACTGATTTGGTCAATGTAGCACTGAGTTTTGCTTGCGGCAACCATTTCGTTTATAACCAAAAGGTTTTCCCGTTGCTGGAGTAAGTCCAAACCTGACATAATGCCCTGTTCATGCCTTTTTTCCATATATTTAAAATCTGCTTTTTGCATATCATAAGATTTTAGATTCTTCAGATATTTTTCGTTATCAAGCTTAAGGTTGCTCAGAGAGTCGTTAACTTCCTGAATAGCTACCAAATTTGTTTTGTAATAACTTTGCATAATCTGTTCGTATTTGTTTTTATACAATCTCAGATTGGCGAACTTCGCACCGCCGGTGAAAATCGGAAGCATTGCAGACCCCGCAATTGCTGAAAGTGCGTTTGCCCAGTTCATTGAACCGCCAAGCGAGCCTGTGCTGAAGAACATAAGCCCCAGAATATCAATCTTTGGCAAAAATTCCTTTTTTGCCACTCTAACGTCAATTCCGGCCTTTTCAACCATTTTTTCTGCCGCCAGATAATCCGGCCGCTGGGTGATTATTTCTGAAGAAATTTCCTGCGGAATCGGCTTTTGATAAGTCAATTCAGCATAAGAAATTCTTTTAAATTCGTCAGTGTTATTTGGGCTTTCACCCGTTAAAACGGCCAGCGAGTTCAACATGATTTCTCTGGCTTTTTTTAAATCAATTAATTCAGTGGTCGCCATGACGTAAGACTTGTCAGCTCTTACCAAATCGGCAGTTGAAGTTATTCCCTGCTCATTTCTCTGTTTCATTAATTCGTAAATTTGTTTTCTGTCTTTAATAATTTCGTTTTGTATAGAAATAAGTTCGTCCAATTTGACAATATTGAAATAAGTCGCACCGACAGCCGATGCAATCGAAATATAAGCCGCCCTTTCGTTTATTTTTGAAACTTCATGAAGCTTTTTAACAGATTTTGTTTTGTCATGGTTTTTCAAAAACAAATCCGCTTCATAACTTACCATCATAGGCAAACCGAAAGAGCTTTCAGTGTTGGTTACACCTTGATTTTTGTAAAGCAAAGGTGAGACGCCGACAGATGCGGTCGGAAGTTCTTTTGAAAATTGCAATTTGACATTTTGTCTGGCTTCTTCAACCTTCAAGGTTGCAATTCTTAAATCCTGATTGTTGTTTACGGCTTTGACAATGTAACCTTCCAAATATTCATCATTATAATTTTTCCACCAGTCAAGATTAACATCCTCAAATTTATATTCTGTGACTTGAGATTGAATGACTCTTTTTTCCCGTATTGCAAAAACGGGCATGCAATTTAATCCGAGCATGCCGGTTATTAATGCCAGTGCTATTATCTTCTTGCTATTTCTCACTTTTCACCTCTTGCTTTGTACCCTCTTTACTTTTTTATAATACTATGCTAACATAACATTGTTGTAATTGCAACATGTAATTATTACAGCATGTTGGATATATTACAAAGAACTGTTTACAATATTATTATACACGAGGAATTGCGATGAAGGAAAGAGAAAAATGTCATTATACGGAAAGTATAATTTATGCAATGGAGCAGACAGTTATTTATTTTAAAATTAAAGGGGCTCAATTTTTTAATCAATTGCACATGGGAGTTACTATTGACCAATTTATAACGCTTGATGCGATTTACGCAAATAATGATATTTGCCAGAGAGATTTGTCGAAATTGATTTTAAAAGACCGTTCAAATACCGGAAGAATTTTAAATATTTTAGAGGAAAATGGTTTTATCAAGAGGATTGTGGAAACAAAAAACAACAGATTAGTCAAAAAGATTTACATAACCGAAAGAGGGAAAAGAGTTATAGAAGATAATCAGGAAAAGTTGAGAACTGCTTTCGAAAAAGTATTTGATGATGTTTCAGAGGAAGAGTTTGCAGCTTTAAGGCAAACGCTTGATAAACTGAAAGGGCATTTAAGCAGAATAACAAGCATACAAATATAGCAATAATAAAAGGAGATAAAAAATGTCAGATGAAGAAAAAACACCAAAAGTTAAAAAAAGATTTTTAGTACCCGTAATAATAATTTTTGTGGCAATAGCAGGTTATTTTTGGTTGCTAAACGCAGGCAAATGGGAATCTACGGAAGATGCTTATGTAGAAACACATATTGTGCAAATTGCACCGAAAGTATCAGGGCAGGTTGTTGATATGTACGTGGTTGATAACCAAAAAGTTAAAGAAGGCGATTTGGTTGCACAAATTGACGATACGGATTATAAAGTAAAATTAGCTCAGGCTACTGCGGCCTATGAATCCGCTTTATACAAGCAAAAGGGAGCCAAGGCCAATTTTGAAGCTGTAAGTTCACAAATTCAACTGGCAAAGCGAAATTTGAACAGATACACAGAGCTTTATAAATCGGGTGCGGCATCAAAACTTGAATATGACAACGCAAAAACCGCCTATGACAATTCGCAGGCATCTTTAACACAGGCACAGCAAAATATTTTGTCAAAAGATAACAGCAGAGTTGCGGATGCTGATTTAAAACAGCTTGCTGCTTTGAAAAAGCAGGCAGAGCTTAATCTTTCCTATACAAAGATTTATGCACCTCAAAGCGGCTCTGTTGCAAGTAAATCGATAGAAAAAGGAGCTTATGTTCAAACGGGACAGCCTTTGTTTGTTATTGTTCCTGATAATGTTTGGATAATAGCCAATTTTAAGGAAAGCCAGCTGAAACACATGAAAATCGGGCAAGACGTTGAAATTAAAGTAGACACATATTCCGATAAAAGATTTAAGGGGAAAGTTGACAGTATTCAAAGAATTTCAGGAGCAAAATCAAGTTTGTTTCCGCCTGAAAATGCGGTCGGGAGTTTCGTTAAAATTGTTCAAAGAATTCCTGTAAAAATTGTGTTCACGGAAAAAATTGACCCGAACGAGTACACGATTGTACCGGGCATGTCAGTTGAACCTAAGGTTAGAGTAAAACAGTAGGTGAAAAGGTGCATGGGTAAAAGATGAATAGTTACGCTGAACTATCCACTTTATAACCCCATAAACTCATAACCTCAGAGGAAGATTGATGACTATTGAAACAATCGCCGAAGACTGGAAGCCCTCAATAAATCCATGGTTAACGACCATTGCGGTTATGACGGCAACATTTATATTTGTACTTGACGGGACAATTGCAAACGTTGCTCTGCCTCATATGGCGGGGAGTTTTTCTTCCAGTAATGACGAGGCTATGTGGATTTTAACCAGTTATCTGGTAGCCAGCGGCATAGTTTTACCCTCTGTCGGCTGGTTCAGCCATGTTTTTGGAAGAAAGACATTTTTTATTAGTTGCGTTACCTTGTTCACTGTTGCATCACTGCTTTGCGGGTTGTCTACATCTATAGAAATGATGATTTTCTCAAGAATTCTTCAGGGCTTGGGCGGGGGTGCTATTTTGCCGATAGCACAGGCAATTTTATGCGAAAGTTTTCCGAAGGAAAAAAGAGGGTTGGCAATGTCGGTTTTTGGGTTGGGCTGTATACTTGCTCCGGTGGCAGGTCCTGTACTTGGCGGCTACCTTACAGATGCGTTTTCCTGGAATTGGATTTTTTTCATAAACATTCCGTTTGGAATTATCGCAATTATTTGTTCAAAATTGTGGCTTGAAGACCCTCCGTATGCTCAAAAACAAGGATTGAAAAAAATTGATTACGTTGGATTCGGGTTTTTAATTATTTGGCTTGCCACTTTGCAGATTGTACTTGATAAGGGTAACAACGCTGATTGGTTTAATGCCGGCTGGGTCTGTTGGACTTTTGGACTTTCGCTGTTTGCCATGATTTCATTTTTCATTTCTCAGATTAAAAACAGGGAATCGATTATCGATTTAGGAATATTTAAGGATAAAAATTTTGCTTACGGAACTATTTTGCTGGTTGTTGTAAATGCTGTAATGTATGCCTCTACGGCAATTATGCCGTTATTTTTACAAAATTTGCTAGGGTATAGTGCATTTTGGAGCGGGTATGCCCTTATGCCGAGAGGGATAGGAGCACTTGTGGCCATAATTATTACAGGCTTATTTTCAAATATTATTGATGAAAGAATTCTTGGAATAACCGGACTTCTTTGCCTGGGGGGAGCGGGACTTATGTTTGGATTTTTAAGCTTGCAGATTTCAATGATGAATATTATTGTACCGAATTTAATTTTCGGATTTGGCATGGCTCTTTGTTTTATTCCCCTAACTACTTTATCAATGGCAACTTTAAACAATGCACAAATGACGAATGCAAGCGGAGTCCAAAATTTACTAAAAAATATTGGCGGAGCAATCGGAACATCTCTTGTTGTAACAATGTTATCCAGATTCGGACAGGCACACCAATTTAGCATGGTCAAATTTTTAAACCCGCTTAACCCTGCATTTCATGCAAAGGTTACTGCGTTAAAAATGGCTTTGGCACAATATATGCACATCTCAGCCGCGGATATTAAGGCAAATTATCTTATGTACACTCAACTGCTCCAGCAATCTAATTTGTGGGCATTTATAGACGCATTTAGGATATTTGGCTTGATTGCTTTAATAATTATTCCGCTGGTATTTTTATTGGAGGGGAACAAAAAAGACCCGAACAGTGAGCATATAGCGGTGATGCATTAAGTTTGTGGTAGTATAGAGAAAAAGAAGGAGGAAAAATGTCAAGGATTATCACAGTAAACACACTTCTGCCTGAATATTCGTATACGGAGCAAGAAGCAATTGATGTTTACACAAAATGGGTTTCATCCCAGAGCGAAGATTTTAGAAAAAAAGCCGACAGAATATTCCATCATACGCAAATTAAATCAAAACATACGGTGGCCCCGCCTGAGGTTTTGTTGGCCCAAAGGACTTTTGAAGATACCAATAATTTATACAGAGAAAAAGCAATTGAACTCGGAACTGAGGTATTAAAACAAACATTGAAAAAATGCGGGCTAAAACCTGAAGAGTTGGACTATTTAATAACAACTTCTTGCACAGGGTTTATGATTCCATCAGTTAATGCTTATATTGCAAATAACGTCGGATTGAGAAAAGATATAAAACATCTTCCCATAACAGAATCAGGCTGTGCAGCAGGTGTAACAGCACTGATATACGCAAATGATTTGTTAAAAGCCTATCCGGACAAAAAAGTTGCAATAATTACGATTGAACTGCCAAGCAACACAATGCAGGTTAATGATTTCAGTTGGGATAATGTCGTAGGAACGGCACTATTTTCTGACGGCGTAGCCTGCGTAATTTTAGATTCAAAGCCGGAACTTTCTTACAAAATAATTGATTCTAAAATGTATCAAGTACCGAATACAACGGAAATATTAGGGTATAATCTTACAAATTCAGGCTTAAAGATGAATTTGAATAAATGTATTCCGGAAGTTATTCAGGATAATTTTTATGAAATGGTTGTACCATTTTTGGAAAAAAACGGACTTGAAATAGGCGATGTTGACAATTTCATAATCCATCCGGGCGGAGTAAAAATTCTTGACAAGATTGAAGAATTACTTTCAGCCCACGGAAAAGATGCACATTTATCAAGAGAAATTATGGAAAAATTCGGAAATATGTCAAGCAGCACAGTTTTATTCATTCTTAAGGAGCAAATGAAAAATAATTATATCGGTGAAAAAACTCTAATGCTAAGTTTTGGCCCCGGATTTACAGCTAATCAAGTTTTACTTGAATGGAAATAAAAATAACAAAAAATTGCCCTATATCATAAAGAGAAAAAAATGACCGCTGAAAATATAATACACGAACAATGGCATCCGCCTGAAAACCCATGGCCGGCGACGCTTGCAGTAATGCTTGCGACGTTCATTTTTGTGCTTGATTCGACAATTGCAAACGTAGCCCTGCCTCATATGGCGGGAAGTTTTTCGTCAAGTAACGACGAAGCCATGTGGATTTTGACAAGTTACATGATTGCCAGCGGAATAATTTTACCTTCGGTTGCTTGGTTTAGCAGTATTTTCGGGCGAAAAGTGTTTTTTATAAATTGTATTTTGATTTTTACCATTGCTTCATTTCTCTGCGGGCTTGCAACCTCTCTAGACCAGATGATTTTGGCGAGAATTTTGCAAGGGCTTGGAGGGGGTGCGATTATTCCGATAGCACAGGCGATTTTGCTGGAGAATTTCCCGATTGAAAAAAGACGGCTTTCAATGTCTATTTTTGCGGTTGGAGTTATTATAGCACCGATTATAGGACCTGTTCTGGGCGGGTGGATTACGGATAATTACTCCTGGCACTGGATTTTTTACATAAACGTTCCTTTAGGTTTTTTGGCTGCGGCCTTAGCAAATATGTTTGTCGAGGACCCGCCGTTTGCAAAGAAAAAAGAAGGGCAAAGGATTGATTACGTCGGGTTCGGGTTTTTAATCCTCTGGCTTGTATGTTTGCAGGTTGTACTTGATAAAGGCCAAAATAATGATTGGTTTAATGCCCCCTGGATTTGTTGGACCTTTACGGTGTCAATGTTTTCTATGATTGCGTTTGTCATTTCTCAACTTGTAAACAGCAAATCCATTTTAGATTTGAAAGTATTTAAGGATAAAAACTTTGCCTTTGGGACGGTCTTGCTTGTATTGATAAGTGCAGTTCTGTACTCTTCTATTGCGATTATGCCTCTGTTTTTGCAAAACCTTTTGAGATATAGTGCGTTTTTAAGCGGCTATTCTATGATGCCGAGGGGGATAGGAAGTGTTGCGGCGATAATTGTAACTGGGATTTTTGCCAAAAAAATTGATGATAGGCTGCTGATTGCCATAGGTCTGGCACTTTTGGGTACTTCAAGTATGATGTTTGGAAATTCAAATTTACAAATATCCATGATAAATATCCTTATTCCGAATTTTATTTTCGGTGCCGGCATGGGTTTTTGCATGATTGCCCTGAGTACGATTTCAGTTGTAACCCTAAAAAATGCTCAGATGACGAATGCGGCAGGAATTCAGGCTTTGCTCAAGAATATCGGCGGGGCAGTTGGGATGTCGATTGTTGCAACAATGATTTCCCGCTTCGGACAAATGCATCAATTCAGCATGGTAGGGTATCTGAACCCGCTGAATCCGGCATTCCAATACAAAGTTACGGCTATGACGGCGGCACTTTCAAAATACTCACACGTTTCTCTTGCTCAAACCAAAGCTAATTACCTGATGTATGTAGAACTTCTGAAACAGTCAAATTTGTGGGCGTTTATGGATGCGTTTAGAATTTTCGGGTTGATTTGCTTCCTGATAATTCCGCTTTTATTATTTATGAAACCACATACGGCCTCGCCTGATGAAGAACCTGATATATCAGTTATTTCTTGACTTGATGCATGTGCGGAGAGAAACAAAGTTTCGATGCGGTAAACTTAAGATTACGAATTCTTAATTATTTTGCTAATAAATCTTTTATAGAGTAAAATTATAAAATGGACAGCAAAGAAATTAACTCAAAAATCGAAGAAACCATTCTGGCGATAACAAAAGAGCCTAAGAACGTTGAAAATTACCATGTTCTTGCAAATTTGTACGGCATGGATTCCAAATTCGACAGCATGATTTCTACTTATGAAAGCCTGCTGGAGGTGAATCCTAAAGATGTTTTAGCTCTTATAAACACCGGCAGCTTGTGGTTTTACAACAAAGATTACAGAAAAGCCTTTTCTTATTACAAAAAAGCGGAAGAGCTGGAACCGTTGAATTATGCGATTTTTTTCAATATGGGAAATGTTTATGCCGAATTGAAGAATTTTTCAAAATCTTTGTATTATTACAACCGTGCTCTTGATTTGAAAGCACCGGCCAAAGATACTTATAATGCCATAGCACGCCTGTTTTGCGACTTTGAAAATTATGTGGAAGCTGAAGTTTATTACAAACAAATTTTGTCTATAGATAAAAATGATGTAGCGGCCCATGCCGGTCTTGGCAATATTTATCTGAAATTATCCGACTATGAAAATGCACTCTTTCATTACAAAAAAGTTGAAGAACTCTGCTACGAAGACAAATCCATCGCTCTTTATATCGGCAAAACTCTAGCCGCAGTGGAAAGGAAAGAAGAAGCTTTTGAGTATTATGAAAAGGCCTTAAAAATGGACGGAGATAATTACAAAGCTTACATTTCTTACGCAATTTTCCAATCTGAATTCGGAAATCCTGATGAGGCAATAAAGTTGTACGG
The DNA here is from genome assembly GCA_041678605.1 of Candidatus Gastranaerophilaceae bacterium. GTDB lineage: Bacteria > Cyanobacteriota > Vampirovibrionia > Gastranaerophilales > Gastranaerophilaceae > JBAYNW01. Next base: position 31,352 of record JBAYNW010000006.1, read on the forward strand.
CAAAGCGATAGAGGAAAATCCAAAGATTAATACTGCCTATATCCTTCTGGGGAATTTATATTATGATTTAGGGCAGTTTGAGCCGGCATTGGAACAGTATAAAAAGGCATTAAATCTGGATTACAGCGATGCCGTTGCACATATGTCGATTGCGAATGTCCGCTATGCCCAAAAGGATATTGAAAAAGCTCTGGTTTCGTACAGGGATGCAATTAAAATGGCTCCCGACAACGATGAATACAAGCTGGTTTACATCCAGATTTTAGATGAATATATTGATAAGAAAGAGAAATAATTATGCAAAAAAATTACTCAAAAAAGGAACCGCTCTTGATGGAAAAATTTATTGCCGTACTTAGTTATGTTACTTTTGGATTTGTCGGGTTTTTATGGCTGCTGCTTGGAATTTTTACAAAAAATAACCTCAGACCATACTTAAAATATCATATTTTTCAGTCAATATTTATCTCCATTGCATATTTTCTTCTGAGTGCTCTTTTGGGACTGGTAATGAATATTCTCAGCGTAATTCCTCTGGTAAATCAGCTGGTATTGCAATTTACATTCTACCTGAATGCACCGATACTGCTCGGCTTTTCTTTAATTCAGGCTTTGATTTATGCGGTTATAATATATTTGGCCGTAACCAGTTTTCAAGGTCAATACAGTTACCTGCCATGGATTTCAGAGATTATTAAGGCTAACGTAAAAAATAGCTGAGAATGTACTTTAATCCTTAATGTAAATCCTCTTGAAAACAACTCTGATTTGGCCTAAAATGTGGGTATGAAAAAGATATTAACATTACTTTTAATAGTGCTTTTTAGCACGCAGGCTTGCATTGCTCAGGCTGAAGATGAGGAAGATGTAGACAGTTATTTTACCGAAGATTCCGGAAACGTCGAGCTTCGGGGCTATTTGGAATACAACGAATCCATGCAGGAAAAAGAACCTGTCCAGCTGGAACCGGCAGAAATAAACAAAATTAATTTTACCCGACCCAAAAAAATCAGTTCAAAGACTCAGCCTGCAAATATGAAAAGGCCGACTTTTCAGCCTATTCAGGATGGTCTGGAAGCAGCGTCAAAATTTTCTACTCAAGAGTATAATATAAGACCGGTAAATACATCTTTTAGCCAAAAGCTCGGCAATTTCAGTTTCGGTACAAATTACGATTCGTCGCTTGATAGTGCAAGTACAAGCCATTCCACCAGCGTTTTTAGTAAATATGAAGGCAAGTATTTTGCACTGGGGACTGCTTTCTCAAAGAGTACAAACCTTAATGATCCGGCTTTTGACAGCAAGATTTTTTTCATTCCCGAGCTGAAGCTCACGAAGCATTTATCACTTTTGGACGTTATGCAGACCGATGTAAACCAAATATACAAAAAAAACGAACTTGTTTTAAGGTACACTCCGCATATGAAAAAATACGCTGATGAAGTCCAATTTGAACTCGGAGCCGGCCAATCTTTTTATGAGGACAACTACATAAATTCTTCAGTTCGCTTTTCAACAAGGTTCAAATTGTAAAATTTTTCCCCCGATTTTGTAATAATTAATAACTTGAGGTATAATAGAGTCATGGAGTTTTGAAATTTTTTTAATGCTTCCATTTGAATATTAGGGGGTCTATGGCAGAAGAGTCGAAAAAGAAAAAATCGACGGTTAAGAAAAAAGTCCAAAAACCGTTGAATAACCAGGAAATTGAAACGTTAATCGACAAAACAAAAATAAAAAATAAACAACGCAAAAACAAAATACGTGTTTATTACTCATTGTTGACCATTGTGCTTCTGATTTGTCTTGCTCAAATTGGCTTTAGTGCGATATTAAACATATCCAAAACCATTTCTTACCAGACAAAGATAAATACAATTAAAAAGACAAAATATCAGGCTGAAAAAAGAAATGAAAAACTTAAACAGGAAATTAAAAATTTCTCATCCGCATCCAGCCTTGAATCAATTGCAAGAAATAATCTCAAAATGGCGGGAGAAGATGAAGTTCTGGTCATAATAAATACAGCTGAAGAAGCTAATTCTGACAAAAGCGGTAAAAAATCAAAACATAAAAAATTAACCGGTAAAAAATGAACGACACTAAAATTTTAGATTACATAAAAAAATCTTTTGAGCTTAAAAATCAGGGTTATTATAAGCCTGCAATCGAGATGCTTTACAAAGCCCTTGCAATAGACGGCGATAATATGGAAATTTTGGCCCAACTTGCCCACCTTTACAAGCTTTTGGATAATTTTCAAAGGGCCATATATTATATTGAAAAAGTTTTGGATATCGACAACAAGCATTCTGATTGTCTGGTTTTACTCGAAGAAATATATCTGCTTCAAGGAGATTTGCAATCAGCAAACAGCGTTTGCGAAAGGATATACAAAATACAGCCGGACTGCCAAAATCTGGCAAAAAGAATAAATATTTTAAACAAGCTAAATGATTTTGAAAAAATAAAAGAACTGGAAAAGTCTGTTTCTGAACGTGATGATGAGATTTTGTATGAATTTGCCTATGCCTATTACAATAACAACGATTTTCAAAAATCTATTGAACTGTTAAATTCAGGATATGAAAAAAACAGTAAAAACGAAAAAATAATGCTTCTTCTGGCCAAAATTTACTATGATACGGAAGATTTTGAAAAGTCAAAAAAAATATTTACGGATTTGGAAAAAATAAATCCGACTGCAGAAGTCACAAATTACCTCGGGCTTTTTGAATTGAACGAAAGCTGTTTTGCTCAGGCGGCAAAATATTTCATTAAGGCCCAAAAGGCAGACGCAAAAAACGCAGAATATTCGTATAACCTTGCAAGTGCCTATTTTTTAAACGGCTGGAATGATGAGGCTCTAAAATATTTCAACAGGGCGATTTGTCTGGCTCCTGATAATGTAGATTACCACTACTCTTTGGCGTATTTGTATTATCAAAAAAAATTATACGACAAAGCTCTGTTTGAATTGGATTTTATAAAAACAATTAACAAAAATCACGAACTTTCTAACGTGTTAAGTGCAATGATAATGGCAAAAAAAGGTGATTTGTTGACAGCGAAAGACCTGTTAGAAAAAATTATTGAAAATAATCAGAAAGATGATTTTGCCTATTTTGCCTTAAGCGAAGTATACAAAGAGCTTTCTCAGATTGATTTGGCAAAACGTGCAATAAAACAGGCCATAAAACTAAATCCGGCCTCTTTAAATTACCTGAGCGAACTTGCCGAAATGGAATTTGGACAAAAAAATTATAAAGAAACCATGAAATTGGCCCAAAAAATCATTAAGCTAAATGAAAAGTACATTTATGCCTACATTGTTTCGGCAAAGGCAAACCTTGAACTGAAAAATTTTGACAAAGTTTTTGATTCGGCTCAGGACATAATCGAATTGGACTCAAACTGCCCCGAAGGCTACTATTACAACGCACTTTCACTTTTTGAGCAGGGTGACAAAAATTTTGCGGTAGAAAGTTTAAAAAAGGCCATTTCGCTTGACCTGAATAATGCCATGCTTTATGTAAAAATGAGCGAATTTTATCAGGATTTGGGGGATTTTAAGCTGGCCTATGAATGGGCAAAAGAAGCGGGCGAAATTGATGAGAGGAATTATAACTATAAGTGGCTGTGTGCAAAACTGGCTTCTGCCCTGCATAATCAGGATGAAGCAGTAAAATATTATTCACAAAGTTACAGGCTGGGCAGTTTTGACAAAGATTTGGCGAAAGATTATGCAAAATATTTAACCTCGATTGGCAGGGAAAAGCAGGCAGAGAAGGTTTTAAAATAAAATTTTCCATTGTGACTAACGGCGATTTGTCATTAAAATAAAACAATGTTATACTATGATTATAGTAAGATTATAGTAATTTTTTGTTGAAAACAAAAATAGTTGGGAGATTTACATGAAAAAAGAATATATTGCAAGAATTTTGTTAATGGCGTCTTTGGGGTTTGGGATTGCTCCGGCATTTGCTCTTACTCTGGATAAACCGCCAATGCCAAAAAGCAATGGCAGTGCCAAAGCTGTTGAAAAGACTGCCCCGAGCCAAACAGAGGCTGTTAACCCTCTTTACCCTGCGAAGTATACTCCGGAATATATTAAAGGTATTAAGGATGAGTATAAGGCTGTGGGGAAAGATGAAGTTTTCTACGTTGCTCTTGACATGCTCAAGGGGACAGGCGGCGAATTCTCCAGAAATGCCGTTTTGGGGAACAATTTGACGTCAAAACCGATTAAGGTTGAATTTAAAGATTTGGGTTCAATAAACAAGAGCTATGCGACTTTTGACGCTTTAGGCTGGAAAAGAGGTTCGAAATTGTACATTTATATAAGCCAAAAACATAACACCTCGCCAGCTATTGCGATAGCTGCACTATTATCTCATGAGGCTTTGCATCAGGATGAATTTAATTCTCTTTCAGAAGAAACTTATGCCTGGACGATGGAAGCTGCCGTCTGGTGCGAATTGTTGGAATTATATCCGGATTATCAGTTAAATTTGGATTCACTTGTACAAAGAGAAAATACTCTTAAGAAAATATTTGAGAGAGGCAACTATTCCGATAAATATATAAAGAAAACGGTTTATTCAAATGAGGGATACCAAAATCTGCCTGAATCTTCACCGGGATTTGAAGCGTTATAACGGAAGTATGGATGACTTTAGGCTGAAAATAGTTAGGTCGAAAGGTCGATAGGCTTAAAGGCTTAAGCCCTCCATACCTCCAACCCTCCCCTATTTACTATTTAAGATTTACTGCTAAAATAAATTTATGGTTGACTCAAAAACAATTGAAGATGTGATTTATGGTTTGTGCGTCGAGGCAAATACAAAATTGCCCGATGATGTGCTGCAAAAAATTTATAAAGCTTATGAAATAGAAACTTCGCAAGAGGCGAAACAGGTGCTTGCTCTTATTTTAGAAAACGCCAAAATGGCCTATGAAAAGAAAATGCCTTTATGTCAAGACACGGGGCAGGTTTTGGTTTTTGCCAAAGGTAAATGTTTCCCTGACAATTTTAAGGAGGCGATAAACAAAGGCGTTGAAAAAGCCTATGAAGAAAATTTCTACAGGAAATCCGTCGTGAAAAACGCCGTTTTTGACCGCACAAACACAAAAACAAACACGCCTTGTATTATTTATACAGAATTTGCCGATATTGAAGGAGTTGAAATTGAGCTTTTACTCAAAGGCGGAGGTTCCGAGAACGTTTCAGCCGTCGAAATGCTTTCGCCGACAATTACAGAGGATGAAATAGTTGAATTTGTTGTTTCCGTTGTTAAAAAAGCGGGTTCAAAAGCTTGTCCGCCCTACTTTATAGGAATAGGGGCAGGCGGAACAATGGAATATGCTGGACTTTTATCCAAAAAGGCCCTGCTTTTAGAAAAAAATGTTGATGAAGCTCACGAAAAGCTGGCTGAAAAAATTAAAAATGCGGTTAACGGTTTGAACATCGGGGCCGCCGGCCTCGGCGGCCCCTCAACTGCTTTGGACGTAAAAATCCTCACAGATTTTACCCACATCGCCTGCATGCCAGTCGCAGTAACGATTAATTGCCACAGTTCAAGGCATGCAAAATGCGTAATCGAGGGAACCGGAAACGGGGAAGATGAAAGAGGAAAGGGGAAAGGGGAAAGGAAATTGGAAATTGGGAATGGGGAATTGGTAATTGAGAACAGAACCGTTCGACCCTTCGACCCTTCGACCTTTCAACTCTCCACCTCACTTCTCACTAAAAAAATAAACACTTCTGACGTCGCTCAATTAAAATCGCTCAAACGGGGCCAAAATATTCTCTTGTCAGGCGAAATTTACACCGCACGTGATATGGCACACAAAAGGCTTGTGGAAATGATTAAAAAAGGGGAAAAGTTGCCGTTTGACCTGAAAAACAAGATTATATTTTACGCCGGACCATGTCCTTGTGCAGAAGACTGTGTTGTTGGCTCAATAGGGCCGACTACGTCGGCCCGCATGGATAAATTTGCACCGATTCTTTATGAACAGGGAGTTCTGGCGACAATCGGCAAAGGTGAGCGGTCAGAGGAAGTTGAAAAAACCGTAAAACAAGCCGGTGTACTTTATTTTACGGTTATTGGGGGTATTGCCTGTTATTTGGCACAGAAGTTTATAAGAAAGGATTTGGTTGCGTTTGAGGATTTAGGTCCCGAGGCTGTTTACCGCTTCGAGGTTAAAGACTTGCCTTTGAGGCTTGAGCTTAATTGAGTTTTTCTCATTGGCGTAATCAACGAGTGCCTTAAATACGTATGTTGAAAATTTTCCCTGTTTTACTTCTTTATTAATTATTGCCAGAGCTTGCTCCTTGCTCATTTCTGATTTGTAAGAGCGTTTTTCTCTCAGGGCCGAGTACATATCAGCCAAAGAAAGAATTTGCAGATTAATATCGGACACAAAATTTTCATCCACACTCGGATAACCTGTTTTTTTCGCATTTTGATGGTGATTTTTTATCAGATTTAGGGTTTGGGAGTCTAAATCGGTAGATTTAAGCATTTCGTAGCTTAAATCGGAATGTTTTTTGACTATTTCGAATTCTTCCTCTGTCAAAGACCCCCGTTTATTAATAATATCTTCAGGGATAATAACTTTGGCCAAATCGTGCAGGCTTGTGGCTTCCGTTAGGGCTTTTCGGTTTATCATCGGCTGGAAGTTATCAGGCAGATGGTTTGCTATGCCGATTGCCGCCTTTCTTGTTTCAGGAAGGTGGTTTTGTACAAGATTATCCAGTACTTTCATATTTATTTTGAGCGGAATTTTAAATTTGCTCAAAATCTTTGTGATTTCAGAATTTACCTTAATCATTTCCGAAATGGCGTTCTCGTTTAAATATTTGGACAAATCCGCACTAATTCCTGCAAAATCCTCATTTTTCTCAGGGGAAAGATACCCCGGAGCAACACTTTGTTGTATAGGATTAGCAAAAAAATCATGCACACCTGTTCGGCTAGAATCTTTTTCCGATACCATCAATTCCACTTTCACACTAAAATTACACTACCTTATATTTATATAAAGGTTTTTGCTTCGCCGAAATTGACATAAAACAGTGAATTTATAAGAAAATGTAACAAAAAAGAAGATAGAGGCAGGGGATGAATATTATTGCTTTAAAATTTTGTCAAATTCTTCATGCGAATATTTTATCACTTTATTTCTGCCGTCTCGCTTCGCCCTATAAAGAGCTTTGTCGGCATATTCCACCAAATCTTTTTGGTTTTCCGGAGAGGTTGAACTTGCACTTGCTCCAATGCTGACCGTGACGCTCGTTTCCTCACCATTGTAAGTAAATTTATACTGAGAAATTTTTTCTCTAAGCCTTTCAAGCGGAATAATTGCACTTTCAAGCGGGGTTTCGGTCAAAATTACGGCTAATTCCTCTCCGCCGTAGCGGTAAATCATATCGGTTTTTCTGAAAGATGCGGATATAATATTTGAAATTTCTTTTAAAACGTAATCTCCAAATTGGTGTCCGTACATATCATTAACTTTCTTAAAAAAGTCTACGTCAACCAAGGCCAAACTCAATTCGCTGTGATAACGTCTTGATCTTAAAAATTCACGTTCAATGTTATATTCAAAGTGCCGTCTGTTGTAAAGCCCTGTAAGTCCGTCCGTTACTGATAAATACTCCGTTTCTGAGTATAAATATCGCATCTTAAAAAGCACCAGAAGTTCATTTACCATGGCTTTGTAAAATTCAAATTCCGGATAGTCACATTCTTCAGTGTTATAAAAACAAACTCCGCCCAGCAAAACCCCATCTGAAACAAGCGGCAAAATGTGAGTACTCTTAAATTCTTCAAGCTCCAAAACCGCTTCAGTACTCCAGATTTTTTCCCCGACTATTTCATGCCTGAAATCTCTTACTGTAAATTCCTGCACGTCAGGCATTGCGGTGAAAAAATCCCTTTTTATCTTTTCTATAATAAATTCCGCAACAGGTTTCTTGTTAACATCAAAATATAAAATGTTTTTTTCGTTTTTATCCGGATTATCAAAAAATAAACCCGCAACATTGTAATCTACGAAAGAACTGAGCAGTTCAAATATCTTTTTAACCAAAACTTTTTCATGCCCCAAAAACACCCCTAAATCACGAAATTCATTTAGAAAAGTCGAATTTATAATCAATTCGTCAAGAATATTATTAATCTGATTTTGAATTATTTCTTCATTTATTTCACTTTTCAGCAAAACTTGCTTATATTCATCCGAAACCGGATGTTTTTCGATAATTTCTTTTGATGTTTTCTCTATTTCTTCAAAGCTTGCCGTCTTAGATATAAATTTATCCGCTCCGGACTTGTTTCCCCAAAACTTGTCTATATTTTTGTCAAGAACAGTCAGCAGCATGAGTGGGATTTCTTTTGTAGCGGAGTTGTTTTTTAATAATCTGCAAAGCTGGTATCCGCCGAGGTTTGGCATCACAATTTCAGACAATATTAAATCCGGAGCAACTTCAAAAACTTTTTGATATCCCTGCACTCCGCTGCTTGCCGTCTCAACGTTGAATCCGGCGTTTACAAGCTGAAGTTTTAATGTTTCCAGTTGAGTGCTGCTGTCATCTATCAGTAAAATTTTGTGTGGCATTCTTAACTATCTGTCCCATCTCGTATTCGTAACAGAATAATTATACAACAAATCTATGGTTATTAAAATATTTATTGTTCTTTAGCTTACTTATACCGCATTAATTTTTGCCTCTAAGTTTGCAAACCGTTTTGTCAAGTATTCTGCAGATTTGGGGTATTTCCTTTCCAAATCTTCCACCGCTTCTTTTAAAAGCTCTATAAATCCATCTGCACCGGCTTTAAAGCAAGTATGCCTATCTCGACCGGTAAGCACCGTGAAAGTGGTTTCACCTTGAATGTCTTCCAGATCCTTACTGGTAGCGATTATAGTCACACCAGATTCACCGAAATTTGAAATATTAAAGTGAACCGATTTGCCTTCAGTGTCTATCTTTTTAATTTTACTGACTTTGTTTTCAAGATCATCTACAAAAGTTTTCCCTAGTTCTGAAAGCCTAAGCATAGCTTCATCCTCAAAGTGAATAGTGGCACCAAAAGAAGGCTGGTTTTTGCAGTTAGTTTGACTGCGTTGGTTGTAAATGCCGTTGTTGGCACCTGTAATACTCATAATTTTCATCTCTTGTTTTCTCCTATTTTTTTTGTAACACAATATGATACTTGCTTTAAAAACTCTAAAAATATTTTTTGCTACCCAACGGCAAATTTGTTGCGAAATTGTTACAAAGAATATTTTAGGTATTCAGCTCAAGCAAAAGGGCAAACAATTCCCACGTCATTGCGAGAAAAGGGTTGTCGGCTCAGTCAAAAATGTCCACCGAAGCAATCTTATCGGTATGCACTCGTTGGAAAGATTGCTTCAAAATGCAAACTTTTTCTTCTACCTAAAAGTCTCATGTTTCGCAATGACGCGAGTACTCTTTGAGCATACTGTTATAAATATCAATTGTGGTTTGGCAAATTTCCATATCTCTTTTAATCAGGCTTTTAATCGTTTCTTCGTAACAGATGAGGAGTGCTTTATTCAGGCCGTTTTCTTCCTCCAAAACACACAAAACTCTTTCTCTGTAGTTCAAATCCCTCGTGTTAAGTTCGATTTTGTCAGCCAAAAACACAACTTTTTCAAAATCACTCATGTTCATTCTGCCCAGAGTATGCCAGCGGATAGAGGATAAAATTTCCTTGTCCTTAACCCCAAACTCGCTTTCTGCAATATAGGCACTCACCGGAGCGTGAATTAATTTAAAATTAGACAATTCGCTCTTGTCAAGCCCCAATTTTACAGCAATCTTCAGCATATCCTCTTTTTTGAGACATTTTGCACAATCATGCAAAAGCCCCGCCGTGTAAGCCTTCTTTTCGTCCTGATTAAATTTTTTGGCCAATCTCGCAGCACTTTGGGCAGCCCCGATTGAATGAAGAAGCCTTTCTTCACTCAAATGGTCTTTAAGCCAATTTAAAATATGTCTTTCACTTTTGTCTGTATAATTCATTTTTGTTTATGTACTCCAAAACCGTATCCGGGACAAATGCACTCACGGACTGCTTTTTCACCAGTTTTTCTCTTAATTCCGTTGAAGATAATTCTATCGGCTCCATTTTTGTCAGCGTAAATTTATACCCTTTGTTTTGCAATGACGCAAATCCGGCCCCATTAATTCGAGTTTCTCTGGGAAAAACAATAAAGTTCACCAGCTCTTTCAATTTATCGGTTTCATACCAGCTTTCTATTTTTTCAAATGCGTCAGAACCTATTATAAACCCTATTTTACCATCTATTTTGTATTTTTTGTACAATTCAAGAATTGTCAGGTAAGTATAGGAAAATCTTTCGTTTTGAAACTCAAAGTCGCTTATTTCGAAAAATTTTTCATCGCCCAGAGCAAGTTTAACCATTTGAAACCGGTGTTTTGCCATTTTGGTGTCAAATTTTTTGTGCGGCGGCATGTACGCAGGAACGAACAAAATCCTGTCATAATCATAATTTTTTTTTACATAATCAGCCATAGCCAAATGAGCCTTATGTATTGGATTAAATGTACCTTGCAAGACACACAGTTTCATTTGCCTAAACTCCTTCAATCTTAACTGGCTTCATTATACAGCAAAATTATAATAATCGGACTCCAGCAAGGTCAAAAGAGAGGCCACAAAGTCCCTGTATTTTTCTCTTGAGGTTTCGCCGTTCAGTATTATGTCAGCGTTTTTGGCACAAGGATAAATGTAAATTAAGGCTTTCTCGGAAGCATTTTTAAAAATTCTGCCGGCAGAATCCCCCAACCCTCTTTGCTCTGCTCTTTCAAAAAACCTTCTTTTTTGCACCGATTTGTCAATATCGACGTAGATTTTAAAGTCAAAAACGTCTGCAACTCCCTCAACAAGAGTGTAAAGCCCTTCCGAAATAATTACGGAAGAAGGTTTTGCCATTGTGCAGTTGTCAAATCTTTTTGCGGTCCCCGACATATCGTATTTTGGCAGAAGCACCTCCTGACGGTTCAAAAGCATTTGTATGTGTTTTTTCATCAGGCTTAATTCTATCGCATCAGGGATGTCAAGGTCGTAATTTTTTGCGAAGCGGGCAAAAGAGCCTGCTTTTTCGACTTCTTTTGAACGGTCGTAGTAATAATCGTCGGTGTTAATTCTTGTTATGATATTTTTTGATAGGAATTCTTGGGCAAATCTTTCAACCACCTCCATAGAATCAAGGACTATTGTGGATTTCCCGCTGGCTGTTTCGCCGCAAACTCCTATAGCTGCAGGCCTGAACGCCATTCCGGATAAGAATAAGGCTATTTTTTTAACGATATTAGGTGCTATATTTACAAAAATAGAGTTGGAAGAATTCAACTCTTTTAAGAACAAATCATTTAAAGATTTTTCTAATTTTTGAAAACGGGAGTGATAAATTGGGCTTGCGGCACAATTTTGAATATTTTCTACATCAATTTCTGCAACTGTTATCAATTTAATTCCCTGTTACACTGTGAAAATCTTTATCATATATATTAAATCCCAAAAATAAAAAATTTGCCAGCAAATGTTAATTTTGATAATAAATTTGACATTTCTTTACGTAAGGGTGAATTGGGAATTGGAAAAAGGGGAAAGGGGAAAGGGGAAATAGGAAATAGGGAATTGGTAATTGCCAACCTTCCATACCTCCATACCTCCAACTTATCGACTCATCGACTTATCAACTAGAAAACGGGAAAGCCCTCAGAGAGTCGCCCTTACGCTAAAACTCTGTCAAGGCAAGCTTGCGGCGAATACTGCCATTCTCTGTAGGTTATCCGGTTAATCTTAAATCCTGAACGCTCCAGAATAGCCTGCTTTCTCATGTTTGGCATCAAAAGTCTTTTATTGTCCTCAACCCCGTCACATTCGATTGCAATTTTGTCATCAACAAGCAAATCAAGGCTAAATCCCGCAATCTCAACGCCTGCCTGAGCTTCACGCCCCAGGTCACGTATTGTCTGTGCAACTTCTTTTTCAAAATTGTTTTTATAGAAATTTTCTTCAAGCTCTTTATTTTCAATCGCCTTTTGTTTTATTTCGTACTCCTGAACATAGTTCAGATAACTTCTAAAAAGCCCTTCGGGCAGTTCCCTCGGGTTCTTTGAGGTAAAGTTAATCATCTTAAATCTTGCACGGGTAATCGCAACATTAAACAAATTCGGTTTTTGCAAAAAAGTCAGGCTTTGCACAAAACTGTTATTCGCAAATGCCCATGACATTAGAATAATATCACGTTCATCGCCTTGAAACGTATGAGCGGTACCGATTTCAATCCTGTGTTTTCTAATCATGTGTTCAGACAAAACCCTTGCAACAGAGGTCCTTAGCTGTTCAACCTGAGCCCTGAATGGCGAAATTATACCGATTGACACAGGATTGTCAGGGTTTTTTCTTTCATCCTCAATAATGATTTCCTGCAATTTGGCAACAACCGCCTCAACTTCGGGCAAATTTCTTGTCGCGTCGGAATCAACTTTGCCGTCAGGTACCTGAATAAGCTCTAAAACCTTTATTGCATCGGAATTCCGACGCATAATTCTTATTCTGTCACCGTAAAATTCCCGATTAGAAAAATTTATGACAGGCGGCAGGCTCCTGAAATGCTCGTCCAGCAAAACGGGATTCATTGAATAATAATTTGCCAAATCAAACATGGAATTTGTTCTGAAACGCCACATTAACTGGTACTTATCAGGTATGCCGTACTGGCTCAGAAAAGATTGTTCCTTTGCTTTTTCAAGGAAAGATAAATGAGGCAATTGCTTGTCATCACCCACTATCACGGCCTTTTTTGACCTGTAAAGTATAGGAAAACAGCTTGCGATATCGCATTGAGAGGCTTCGTCAATAATCGCAACGTCAAAAAGTCCAGGCTTCATTGGAAGCGAGCCTGAAATTGCGTAAGTCGTAACGCACCAGCAAGGAAAAGCTTCCATAAGCGGTCTGAAATCCTCGCCTTCAAGCAGACGGTTTTGAAGGTTTTTTTTGCGTTCCACAAGCGATTTTGTATGAATAATAAGTCTTTGACGCTTAACCTGATCACGAAGCAGCCCTTTTAGAGCCTCTCTGCGTTTGCCCTTAAGAATATCTACCGCCAAATTGCGTTGTTTGCGTTTAAGCATGCGTATTTGTTCGGACATAACGTGCAGGTTGCCGAGTTTTTGGATGTTTGATTCAATTATTCTCATCTCACATGCAAGCTTTGAAACTTCAAGTTCCTCTTTTAATCGGCCCAAATTTTCATAACTTTCGTCAAATTCACTCAACTTCAAGATTTTTTTAAGTTTATTTTTGCTTGAATAATTTGCCAGAGAGGTGAAAAAGCCGGTTTTTTCAAGATTTTTTTCGATTGTATTAATCAATCCCGCAATCTGTTCTATCTCGGATTTTTTCAAAACTTCACGAATACCTGTTATGAATTGCATTTGGCCCAAAGCTTTTTCCTGCTCGGCTTTTTGAACTGATATTTCCTGCCACTGCTGTTCAAGTTTAATTGTGGCTTCAGATTTATTTTCCAAATCTTTTATGGTGTTCAAAAGTTCTTTCATGTCCTTGACTTCTGCAAAAATGGCGTTTTCGTACTCAGAGTCAAGGTCAACCTTATTCGAAAGCAAATCTTGAAGTTGGAAGCTTAACTGTTTTTGGTAATTTATCCGACCTGCCCGAAGTGCCAAAAATGGTGCTCCAAGTTCGTTTAACCGTTCAGACACAACATCAACGGCCTTATCCATGCGGGAAGCCACCAAAACCGTCTTCCCGTTAGCGATTAAGTGAGATACCAAATTGACAATCGTTTGCGATTTTCCGGTTCCCGGAGGCCCGTAAACGGCGACAAATGTATTATTTTCAAGACTTTTTATAACATTTTCCTGTGAATCGCTCAGCGATAGAGGTGTAATTGCAGCAAAGTCTTTCAAATCCTTTGGCGGTCTGCCCGGATTGTCAGTGAGTTTTCCTTTCGTCTGTAAATATTCTTCATTGATTATATTCAGGGCGGTTTCTCTGTAAACCCCGCTTGGTTTTTCCGCAATCTGCATCAACTCGTGTAAAACCCCCGCCGTGACGGAAGGACGCTTCGTCAGAATTATTGAACACTGGTTCGTCAGTGTTATTTTGTCAAGTTTTACAGCTGTTTTAACCGTGTTTTCTTCTATAATTTCATCAAAATTTTCAGAATCGATTATTTCTGTATCTTCTTTATAAAAATCTTTTGAAATATTTTCCTCATCAACGTCCTCGGAGTGGTCAATTTTTATCTCAATGTCAGGAATAATTGATTTTAGGGTAGTTAAAAAGATTTCCAAATTCTCTTCTGTTATGGGAAGTTCGGGTACAACATCCAAAAGCCCGTCCAAGAGCTGCTCAACCTCGTCCTCGTCGTCGTTTTTCTTCATCATGGCCGTTAATGCACCGGTATTTAATGACAAAAATTCGTCCTGAAGCATGCAGTTAATATTAATTCCGTTTCTCTCCAGCCGGCATGGCATGTACAAAAGCGGTGTCAAAAACTCGTTGTCTTTCTTTTTCGAACTTTTCCCGACTAAAAATAAATACCCGTAAATCAAATATTTGTCCTTTTGGCTCAATTCGCTTTGTATCATAAGTTCCGTAAGTTTACTGTCAGCACCGTCAAGCCGCAAATATTCTCCGAAATTATGAAAAAGCTGTTCCTCTTCTTTCAGAAAAATCCATTTGTTGTCTTTGTCTTGCTTAAGATTTCTGAAAGTCGCACTCTTTACCTCTTCACGAACACAATCGTGAAGATATTGGCAGAGTTTTTTTATAAAACTGTTGTTAAATGCCGAATTTAACGCTCTTGTTGCCTCTTGTAACATATAATTACACCTACTTTTCTGATTTCTAACTTACCGTTTTAAGTTGAATGGTCGAATGGTTGAACGGTTTTTAAAGTAAACCTTTCGACTTTTCGACCTTTGAACTTATTTTATTTTACGCTAAAATAATAGCTATGAACATCATTAATATATATGAGAATAATTATTATTTTAACGCTGATTATAAGGCGATTTTTGAGATTTGCTCAAAAATCGCCCAAAAAAATTCTTACAAGATATATTTAATCGGCGGGCTTGTAAGAGATATACTTTTAAGCACCAATGCTAATGCGGACAAGATTGCTTCGGTGGATAATACTTATCAAAGCCGATACTCTATGCCTCGCAATGACGCAGATATTGATATTAGTGTTGAAGGCGACGCCATTGAATTTGCAAAGGTTTTGGAGCAAGAGGTCAATGCAAAAATCTTGAGTGTCCACAAAAAATTTGGCACCGCAAAAGTTGAAATTCAGGAAAAAAAAATCGATTTCGCCTCAACGAGAAGCGAGACCTATCCTAAAAAAGGACATTTGCCCCATGCCGAGATTGGCTGTTCGCTTGAAAAAGACGTATTGAGGAGAGATTTTACGGTTAACTCGCTTGCCGTTTCGCTTAATCAGGACAGCTTTGCGGATTTAATCGACTATGTCGGCGGGCTTGAGGATTTAAGGTCAAAAAAAATAAGGGTTTTGCACAAAAAAAGCTTTATTGACGATCCCACAAGAATAATCAGGGGGTTAAAATACTCAACGCGTCTTGGTTTTGAACTTGAAGAAGAAACTCTTGAATTACAAAACAATTACTTAAAGAATATTAATTATGATATGGGCAAAAAGAGGATTAAACAGGAGATTAAAAAGACTTTTAACGACTGCGGGGAAGGGACTTTTGACAAGTTTATCGAACAGGGAATTTACAAATTAATTACAAAAACCAAGATTAAAAAGCCTAAAATTAATTTTGAAAATCTTATCCGGAAGTACAAACCAAAACACCCATGGCTTGTGCATTTTGGCACTATTGTGATAAATGAAAATCTTGAAAAATTTGAGCTTACAAAATCAGAAAAAAATATTATTTTAGATGCAAAAAATCTTATTAAAAGTACTTTTTCCGATGATTTTGATATATATAAGGCTTTTTGTGGCAAAAAGACCGAAACGCTTTTGATTTTGGCCATTCAGGGTAAAGAAAAACAAGTTTTGCATTATCTGGATAATTTACAGAAAATCAAGTTACGCATAAACGGGGACGACCTTATAAAGCTTGGGTTTAAGCCATCCAAATCATTCGGTGAGGGTCTTGATTATGTGCTGGGAGAAAAACTCAAAAATCCAAACTTAAAAAAGTCCGAGGAACTCGAACTTTTTAAAAAATTTTATACGCAATGGGCTGTCTAAACTTGCTACCCTTTAACAAAAGCTCTTGCGGCTTTTTCGGCTTTATCTGCTTTGTCCATCGCAACATTGACTTCCGGAATATCTTTATCAAACTGATCTTTATCACTTCCCGGTTTAACCTTTATTCCATCTGAACTCGGAACGTACGTTCTGACAGGTTCAGAAGGCGTTAAGACAGCTCTTTGAGCCGGCGGGTTTGCTTTGTACATACCAACCAGACTTTCCCGTTTTAAAGGAGCAGTTTGGTTATTATATGAGTTGTTGGAAGCATGGGCTGCTATTGCCGGTCCGCCCTGTTGAACAGGCTTAATCGCAGGTTGGGGCTGCACTGCCGGCTGAACTTGACCCGGTTTTTGCTCTTTTTTAGCTTCTTCCTTGCCATCATCAAGTACTGATACTGTAGGTCTTCCGAATACTAAGTGTGAGCCTTTTGCGAAGAATTTTGCGAAGAACGGTGCAAATGCAAGCATAAAGAGTAACATTCTTACAGGATAAGCGGAGAAGTCCCTTGCTTTGAATTGAATTTTCTTCATTACTTCTGTGAATTTGTTTGCATCTTTTGCCACAAAAGGTTTTGCGAATTCGTTTCCTGTCATATAAACTTTGTCAAAGAACCATTTCAAAGGTCTGTGAATGATGTTTTTTAAGAACTTACCTACTTTAACAAGAGGCTTATCTGTTTTTTTAATTCTTGTTTTTCCTTTTTTCATTCGAGCAAGAACTTTTGTCCGCATTGTATAATCTTTTTTAGTAATTTCGCGAGCATCAACTCTTTCGTTAAGATTTTTGAGCATTGTTCTATAATTTTCGACGCTGCCTACACCTTTTTCTTCCATTCCAATATATCTCAAGCCGCCGAAAGCGTGCATTGTCTTAGTTGCAATCGGAATTGTCATGTAAAAACCAATGTTATAAAGCATGTTTTCGGCGAATGTTTTGCGTTTTTCGCCGTGACCTTTAGGAGCTTTGATTGTTCTGTTAATAGCGTCGGCAATGAACCATGCACCCATAACAGCTGCAATAATTGCACCGCCGCCTGCTGCACCGGAACCTGCGTTGGTCAAGCCTTCAATTACTTGAAGAAGTAATCTCGATAAGCCTTTTTTGGAGGCTCTGATTTTGTTCGCGTATTCGTCAAAGTGAACAGTTCTTGCAAATATTTTTCTGACCACTTTCGAATTAGAGAATATGTCGGTTAAATAAACAGGAGTACCTTTTTTGAACCAGTTCCCTTTGTTGAAATACTTAGACCAAGGGATGGCCCCGCCGTGTTCCATTTTGACCGCGGCTTCAGTTCCCATTTTATTGCAAATTTCTTCGATTTTTTCTACATATTTATATGCGTTTTGAACGATATCTTTATATGCTTTAACTACTACATCATCAGATTCAACTGCCATTTCAGGCAATAGTTTTCTGACCTTATCAATTTCTGTTCCGTTCTTTGAATATGTTTCAAATAATTGAACAGCAGAGGTCGCAATATCAGCACTTATACCTTTCATTTGCGTCAATGCCATTTTGTTTTCAGGCATGGCCGGTGTATGAACAAATGCTTTTAAGATTTGGTTTTTTCGTACAACCCATTTATCAAGGAAGTTAATAGTATTTTTTGCACCCTTTTTAATCCCTTGAGAGATTTTGTTATCAAATATTTTCCATTTGCTTGCTTTTGTGCCGAAATTGTCCAGCCTGCCAAGCATTGTTTTGTCGTACTCCCCACGGCATGAATCGCCAAATCTATTCATGCCTACGTAAGCTGCGGCGGCCGTTGGAATGAACACCCCTGCGTAAATCATAGGATTTGTTTGCTCAGTCATTTTTGAAACGGGGTTATCGTTGATACCTTCTTTGATTTTTTGCGTATCAATATTCTGCAGCGAAGGAGTGTTGGCACCCGTTAACGACTGCGAATATTTCGGATTAATATTTTGATTAATTGGATAACTCATAGATACACTTTTCCTACCTTGTATATATAAAAACAATTGTACTTAAAAAATTGACCTGAACTTTAATCTTTGTTACAAAATGCGTGTAAACAAATGTAACGATTTTAGCAAAATTTGAAATTTAGATATAAGTATATACTTTATATATATGTAAGTATATGACGAGGTAAAAAAGATGGCAATCAAAGGATTAAATAAAATTGATGACAACCTTACTAAGATTTACGAAAATCAAGTTACCACAAGCACATCAAGCGAATGGGTCGACAAAACAGACATTTTGATTGCACAAATGAATTTTATAGCTTTGAACAATAAAAGTTTTTTAAATTTAAAATAAACAACCCCCCTACAACCCCTACCCTTTAAGTTTTTACAGAAACGAGTGCCTGAATTAAGATTCAGGCTTTTTTTTATGCACAAGCCACATATGAGATAAATTTCATTTAATCAATTGATGTGAATTTGAAAAAACAATATAAAATTGAAATTATGGATTACGATATTTTATTAAAAAAAGCCAAAGAAGCCTCAAAAAATGCCCATGCAGCATACTCCAATTTTCCTGTTGGAGCCTGTGTTTTGGCTGAAAGCGGCAAAATTTATGCCGGCTGTAATGTTGAAAACGCAAGTTACGGACTGACAATTTGTGCCGAAAGAAACGCCATATCAAACGCTATTGCAAACGGCGAAAAATCCATCTCGGCCATTGCAATATATTCGCCGAACATGGAAAATTGTTTGCCATGCGGTGCTTGCAGACAGGTAATTTTTGAATTCCAAAAGGACCAAGAAGTTGAAGTAATAACACAAATTAAAGAAGGGTACAAGGTTTGTAAAATTAATGAGCTTTTGCCCGGTGGATTCAAATTACTGAAATAAATTTTTTAGCCGGAGTAAATCACTTGTATTTTATAGAACTTATCATAAAAAAATTTACCCAAAAGAAGGAAAAGCCGATGTATAATCCTCTCGCCAAGGGCGAAATGCAGGATTATGAAGCTTGCGAGCACACGTTTATGCCGGTTGACAGCACAAACGAAACCCTATCATGCACAAAATGCGGGCTTCTTGCTAAAAAAAACGAACTAAAAAATAAGAACTTCTTTATAAGGGATGACTCAGATTAATTTTGTCCTGTGCCATTACCTCCGACACCGCCGCCGCCGCAGTTATGACCGGTACAGATGCCACCTGTTTCCACAACGTTTGACATATTAACCAGATCTCTTTTCTGGTTATTGTATATCGTAAACACTGCAACCGTAACGACGACAACAAGACCTGCCAGAAGTGATATTTCCAGAATGTTTTGAGCTTTGTGCATGATTTTCTCCTTAATTTATAACTCAATAAGTATAATACCATTTTTTTGTGCGTTTATAACATAAAATAAAATAAATTTTACAAAAAGAGACCCCATAAAACTACCCAATTCTCAAATCTCAAGTCATTGCGAGACATTGATTATCGGCCCTGACAAAGGGAATCCACCGAAGCAATCTATCCTATGGGCGTACATTGGCAAGATTGCCTCGAAATGCAAACCTTTTTGTGTGTCTACAAGTCTCACGTCTCGCAATGACGTGACCTGCAGCAATTTTTTTGACCCTATATCCTATTTCTGAAATTTTAATACTGCTAGTATCTAATTATCTTAATATTTCATGCTTTTTCTGAAGAACTGACTCTATTATTGGACAATTTCAAGTTTTTTAGGTTAATCTTTCTTAAAGATAACCCTCCGGCTATTAACAAACCCGAATAAATTTGGTAGAATGGTTTTATGAGTGTTGAAGAATTATATTCTAATATTCCTCCGACCAAGTTGAGAAACCAGGATGAAGAGTTTAAGCCGGCCAAGACCACGCCTTTTTGGCTTTGGGTTGCGAACCAGTTTTTTTATAAGATGCTGGAAAACCGTTTTTTTGCACTTCGTTACAAAGGAGAGAATAATTTTTTTGATAGGGATGAAAATATCCCTACCATAGCTTTTGCACCGCATACAAACTGGTGGGACGGAATTGTTGCATACAATATTACAAGACGGATTTTTGATAAAGAAATCAGGCTGATGGTTGAAGAACTCAACAGATTTCCGCTTTTAAGAAGGGGCGGGGCGTTTCCCATCAATAAAAAATCACCGCAGGCATCTATGACAGCACTTAAATACTCAATCGATGTCATTGGGGATTTGGAAAACGTTTTGTATATTTTTCCACAGGGAATTATCAAACCGCCAAACTATCGTCCGATAGAATTCCAAACAGGGCTTGCTTATATCGCACAAAAAGCCGCTAAAAAATACGGCAAGGTCAATCTGGTTCCCGTTGGGGTTAATTACTTTTTTCTAAGAGCCGACAAGCCCGAAGTCATGGTCGAAATCGGGAATGTAATAACTCTGGAAAATGAAAAAACAGACAGAAAAGAGTTTTCGGAATATTTGGCGGAAATTCTTGAGCAAACCTGCGACAAACAAAACTCCGACATTGCCGAAGGGAATTTAACAGGCTACAAAACCCTTTTTCAACAAAAGTTGAAATGGTATCGAAAAATCGAACAGCGTCTTAAAAAAATCGAAATCAAAGGCTCGGGAGTGTAGCTGTTAAACGATGAGACGTGAGAAGAGAAACGGGAAAAGGAAAGATGGAAATGGGAAATGGTTTACCCGGAGGGCGGTCTAAAAAGTCCCCTCCCGTCAACTAACGTCTTGCCGGAACAACGAATATCGGCTCCTCGTAGATTGCCCTTAATCCGGCATCCCAAATGTGAGATCCCGAATTAAGGGCAACCGTTGTTGAAGCCGATAATCCATGTTTCGGGATGACGAGAGGGGACTTTTTAGACCGCCCTCCGGTGAGTAATATAAATTATTTACCTTCTGCCTTTTTGAAATCCTTGTTTCTCAGTACTTTATCAAGAACTTTTTGCGTTTTCTTTTTATTTTCAGCTCGATTTTTTTCTAAAGCAATTGCGTCATTAGTCCTCTTAACCTCTTTATATAAAGCCGCTTTGAACTGCTTGTTACTCACAAAGTCTCTTTTGGATGAAAGTAATTTGAAAGGAAAGTTCCTTGACCAAACACCTTTATCAAAAGTATCTAAGCTAAATAAACTTAATCGAGCTTGTTTATTCAATTTGAAATAAGCATAAAAATCCAAACTTTCGATTTCAGCAAGCCTTTTTTTAGGGTCATAGAGTTTTTGAATATTTACTTTTAATTTTTCTGCTAATTTTGATAATTTTTCAATAATATTTTTTTCTTTCTCTACAAGAGACTCATATTTTCTTTTAGTTACACCAATAAGGACATCATCAAACCCGTCATTTAGAGCCTTTCTTATTTCGTCAGCACCATAACTCTTAAAATTGGAACCAAAATTGCTGTAAATATCTTTTACTACTCTTATTGCTTTTCTGTCAAACCTTGAAGTAAAAGACGGGTTTTGTTTTGTGGTGTTTTTGTTGTTTAAATCATAACTGTTAAATGTAATCATTTCATTTTCCTCACTTTTTGTAATCGATTATATATAACCTGTAAAAAAAATCTTTTGCCAGTTTTTGGAATTTTCTTTACAATTAGTAACAATTTACATCAAGCTTTATTTATTATAATATTCTTATAACGTGGATTTTTGGATTGCCGCGTCATTCGCTTCGCTCATTCCTCGCAATGGCACGAAGTAAAATAAAATGTAGGGCGGAATTGCCATTCCGCCGACGAAAGAAGGTAGAAGGTAGGATGGGCTTTAGCCCATCAATAAAAGGATTGAACACATGCAGGTATCATTAAACTGGTTAAACGAATTTGTCGATTTATCCGACACAGACGAAAAACAAATAGCACACGAGCTTACTATGAGCGGGCTTGAGGTTGAAGGGATTGAACACATAAAACCTCAATTCAAAAATATAATCACGGCAAAAATTTTGAAAATCGACGCCCATCCTAATGCGGATAAACTTCACCTTGTAACGGTTGATATAGGAAACGGAACGAAAACCGTTGTATGCGGAGCCCAAAACATTGAAGGAGGGCAGATTATCCCTTACGCTTCCGTGGGTTCTGAAGTTTTGGACAGAAAGACCGGCGAAATGTTCACCTTGACTCCTGCAGAAATCAGAGGGGTTAAATCTGAAGGCATGCTCTGTTCGGCCGACGAACTCGGGCTGGCCGACAGAAATTACCAGTCAGAGGACGGAATCCTGATTTTAAGCCGTTTGGTCAAAAATCCCGAATTGGGAAAACCGTTGGAAGATGTTTTGGGGCTTGAAGAAGATACTGTTCTTGACGTTGCTCAGACGGCAAACAGAGGGGATGAAATGTCTGTTATCGGCATTGCAAGAGAGCTTTGTGCGATTTTTAACAAAGAATTGAAATTCTCACCGCTGACCAGCACCACTGATTTAAACACAAACGAATTTAAGGTGGAAATTATTGACGTTGATGTCTGCAAATACTATTCTTTGGGAGTTTTAAAAGGAATAAAAATTAAACCTTCACCATCTTGGATGCAAAAAAGGCTTATCGCATCAGGAATTCGCTCAATCAGCAACGTCGTGGATATAACAAACTACGTGCTTTTGGAATACGGAATTCCGCTTCACGCCTTCGATTTAAACAAATTAAACGGATATCTTTGCGTCAGACGTGCCAAAGAAGGCGAAAAAATCGTCACAATCGACGGAGTTGAAAGAAATTTAAACCATGACAGCGTTTTAATTTCCACAAAGGAAGAAGGTGTTTGCCTTGCGGGAGTTTTCGGCGGACAAAATTCCGAAATCGACGAAAACACGACCGCAATCGCACTTGAGGCCGCATATTTTGTGCCTTCAAGCAACAGAAAAAGCTCAAGAAGCGTAGGCTACCGCTCAGACGCCTGTGCAAGATTTGAGCGGGGAGTTGATATAGAAGCGGTGAAACCCGCCCTTATGCGTGCGATGCAGCTCTTGGCAGAGCTTGCGGACGCAAAAGTCGTCGGGGTTGTCGAAGACGGCAACAACAAACTGGAAAAAACAGAAATAACCCTCAGATTTTCCCAGATTAAAAGAGTTTTGGGCTGTGAAATAGAAGGTGAAAAGTGCATTTCAATACTTGAAAAATTGGGATTTGAACTTTTGGGCAAAAATGAAAGTGCCGCCAAGTTTGAAGTCCCGTCATTCAGAGTAAATGACGTAACGAGAGAAATCGATTTAATTGAAGAAATCGCCAGAATTAACGGATATGACAAGATTGCACCGAGCCTGCCTTCTCAAAATCAATCCCCGATAATTTCGGTTGAGGAACAGACCTTGAAAAAAATAAATTCAACTCTTCTGTCATCAGGTTTGAACGAAATTGTAACCTCATCTTTAATCGGAGAACCTCTGTTGAAGCAGTTTTCGCTCACCTACGATGACGAAAAGGCCGTCAAGGTTGAAAATCCGCAAAGCGAAGAATACACAATGCTCAGGCAAACGCTGATTGCAAATGTCTTGCACTGTATGAAATACAATTATGACAACGCCCAAAAATCTTTCTGGGCTTACGAAATTGGAAAAGTTTATTTCAAAAACCGCCCCGCAGACGAAAAAAACTCGGGCGTTGATGAAATTAAAATGCTCTCGGGAATTTTGACGGGAAATATTGAAAACTCAATGTGGCAAGCCGGACAAAATACTGATTTCTATTCGTTAAAAGGGGTCTTTGAAAACCTATTCAATGAATTAGGTATTTCAAACAGAATTCAATTCAAACCATTGGATGAAAATACTTCTCACCTCTCACGTCTCACGTCTCACTTGTTTCACCCGTACAAGAGTGCAAAGATTGTTATGTTAGGTAAAACCCTTATTGAATTAGGCTCTATCGGACAGCTTCACCCGATTTTGAAAGACAAATTGAAGCTAAATCAGGATGCTTTCTTGTTTGAGGTTAATTTGGATGAAATTATAAAGGCAATTAATCCGACGACAGTCAGGTACAAAAAATTACCTCAATTCCCTGAAGTTCAAAGGGATTTGGCGTTTGTAGTTCCTGAAGAAGTTAATTATGACGAACTTCAAAAAGTTATCAAAAAAGCCGTTCAGTCAAATCTTTTCAAAGGCTGTGAAGTCTTTGACGTTTACAAGGGCGAAAACATTGAAAAAGGCTTCAAGAGCATTGCTTTCAGGATAAAAATGCAGGATGAACAGTCTACCTTGACAGATGAAATTGTTGATGTTCAAATGAAATCGGTTCAAGAGAGTTTGAAAAAGAACTTTGAGGGAGTTACATTAAGAGCTTAACTATTCTGTCGTTGCGAGGCTTTTTAGAAAGCCGAAGCAATCCAAAAAATTCTTGAATTACACAAGACCACCTAAAGGCCACAATAGGAGAAGTTTATGAAAAAATTACTGATTATTTTTACTTTTTTGCTTAGTTTTATTTTGCCTGCAAACGCAGATGTAATGCCTTATTACGTAAACAATATAAACACGAATTCCATCGGAGTTTATCAGGCATCAAACCACGTTAGAATTTACAAAGAGCCTAACGAAAATTCTCCTTTACTGTTGGATGTTTTTTGGGATAATCAGACGTTCAACTGTCCTGATATTTCCGCCAGCAACCTTTTTGTAGTGTTTTTGCCTAAAAAAGAACTTGCGTTTCTTACCGTAACCGACGAAAACGATAATGAAAACTGGGTGGAGGTTGTTTACAACCGAAACGGAAGCCAAAAAGGCTGGGTGAAGAAAGATGATGAATACAGGTTTATGAGCTGGCGTACTTTTTTTAACCTTTACGGAAGAAAGTACGGGCTTTACTACATGAAGGACGCTCCCAAAGATACCAAAGTAATCTACAGCTCAAACGCCGAAGGTTCTCAAGAACTGGGCAAAATTACCATGCCTCAGACCGTAAAACTGACTTCTGTCAAAGGAAATTGGCTTTTAGTGGTGGCTTTTGACGTGGACCGGCTTCAAAAAATCGGCTGGATAAAGTGGCGAAGCATCGCCGGCGAAATCTACCTGTTTCCGGACATTAAGTGATTTAACACTAAATTAATCTTTAAAAACCTTTTTTGAGGTACAATAATGTAGTAACTGTGGGGGAAATAGTAGGTTGGGTTTTCAACCAAACATTATATAAGGGAAAAAATCATGTGGGATTATACAAAAGAAGTTATGGAGCATTACAGAAACCCGAAAAACGTCGGGAAGATTGACGATGCGGACGCAGTTGGCGAAGCAGGATCTCTTGTCTGCGGCGATGCTTTAAAAATCTATTTAAAAATAAAAAATAATATCGTCACCGATGCAAAGTTTCAGACGTTCGGCTGCGGCTCTGCGGTCGCAAGTTCGAGCATTTTGACCGAAATGATTATCGGCAAACCGCTCGACGAAGTCAAAAAAATTACAAATAAAGATATTGCTGACAAATTGGGCGGGCTTCCGCCTGAAAAAATGCACTGTTCGGTTATGGGATATGAAGCTTTAGAAAACGCCTTAAGCCACTATTTGAAGGAAGATGTCACGTCAGGAAAAGATAAACTGGTCTGCAAATGCTTTAGTGTGACCGAAAAACAAATCTTAAAAGCAGTCAAAGAAAATAATCTTAAAACGATTGAAGATGTGACGAATTACACAAAAGCGGGCGGTGCCTGCGGGCATTGCAAGGAAAATATTCAGGCAATTTTGGATGAATATTACAAAACAAAACCTGCAAAAGAGAAGCCATTGCTCACTCATACGCAAAAAATTATTAAAATTAACAACATAATAGAAAACCAGATAGCAGCAGAGCTTAGAAAAGACGGCGGAGATATCGACTTAATAGATATTGACGGCAACAAGGTTTATGTGAAGCTGAAAGGCTGCTGCTCAAAATGCAAAAACTCGACACTAACGCTCAAGAACTTTGTCGAAGCAACTTTGCGGGAAACTTTGGGCGAAGACATAGAAGTGGTAGAAGTCGAAGGGTAAACGGCAAACAGAACAGTAGGGCAGGATTGTAATCCTGCCGGGGATAGAAAATGAAACAAAAATTGATATATTTAGACAACAACGCAACAACAAAGATTGACAGCAGGGTTCTGGAAGTCATGTTGCCGTATTTTAAAGAACTTTACGCCAATCCGTCAAGCATATACAGCTTTGGCGGCATTGCACAAAAAGCGGTGGCACAGTCCAGAGAGCAAATTAGAGATTTTGTAAACGCAAAAACCGACAAAGAAATCTTTTTTACAGCCTCAGGCTCAGAAGGTGCAAATACAGCAATAAAAGGCATTTTAGAGTCAGACAGAACAAAAAAACACATTATAACAACAAAAGTTGAACACCCTTGCGTTCTAAACCTTTACAAAACACTCGAAAAACAGGGATATAAAGTTGATTATATAGATGTTAATTCAAACGGGGATTTGGATTTAGATGAGCTGAAAAATGCTGTTACGCCTGAAACCATTCTTGTTTCTTGCATGTGGGCAAATAATGAAACAGGAATTATTTTCCCTATCGATAGGATTTCTCAAATCGTCAAGTCCAAAAACAAAGACGCAAAACTTTTCGTAGACGCAGTTCAGGCGGCAGGAAAAATTCCTATGGATGTTCAGGCCTGCGACATTGATTTGTTAAGCATTTCGGGTCACAAATTCCATGCCCCTAAAGGTATCGGGGCTTTATATGTTAAATCAGGAACACTTTTCTCGCCTCTTGTTATCGGGGGTCATCAGGAACGAGGCAAACGTGCAGGCACAGAGAATGTTCCGTACATAGTCGGGATAGGAATGGCCGCACAGCTTGCGAAAGAAGGGCTTGAATATGAGTCAACGGAGGTCAGACGTCTGCGTGATAAATTGGAAAGCAATATCTTAAAGACCGTTTTTAATTCTCGCTTGAACAGCGGCATTGCAAATCGAGTTCCAAACACCTCAAATATCGGGTTTGAATACATTGAAGGCGAATTAATTTTGCTTCACCTTAGCGATTTCGGGATTTGTGCAAGTTCGGGAAGTGCCTGTACATCAGGTTCTTTAGAGCCAAGCCATGTTTTGAGAGCTATGGGCGTGCCATTCACTGCCCTTCACGGAAGTATAAGATTCAGCTTGAGCAGATTTACAACAGAAAAAGAGATAGACTGCGTTCTGTCCGTCATGCCAAGGCTGATTGACAAACTGGTAAAAATATCTCCGTTCCAAGCCGAACTTGAAGAATTAAGAAACCTCAGGAGATAAGCCTTCTGCTTGCCGCTTCCGCCTGATCCGGCAAAAATCTTACCAGATATGAAAATATTGCAGGAATAAAAGACACAATCAGCAGAACTTTTGTTATACCGAATTTTTGAGCACAAAATCCCACGATTGTCAGAAACACTGCTGCAATTCCCCATACAAAGCCGTTAATAAACCCTGAAACAATGCTTTTATATTCAGGCAAAATTCTTTGTGCCATAACCATTGTGACAGGCATGGCGAGCATTGTTATAAAACCAACCAAAATAAAAATTGCAATCGAAATTATCGGGTGCAGCTTGTAAGTCAATACAAATAAGCCCATTGTCGGCAGAGTTGCTATCATTGAAATGTAAAAAACATTTTTTGCACCGATTTTTTGTTCAATTTTTCCGCTTAAAAACGAGCCTAAACCTCCCGCCAGCATAAACAAAAATAACGATACACCTATGTATGAAGGGCTATGCCCCATATCTTTCCACAAAAACGGCAGCAAAATCGCACAACCGTTAGTGATTAGCGATTTCATCATTGAAATTGCCATCAATATAATCATATATTTGTTTGACAAAATTTCCCTGAAAGATTTGTTAAATTCTTTGTGTTCTATTTTTACATTCGTGTTTGAAATTTTAGGTACATACCTGAACATTAAAATTGCAATAGTAATCCCGATTAACGCTGTGTAGGGGATTTTTGCAAGCCCAAAATGCTGTGCAACGAGTGCTGAAATTATCGGACCAAAAGAAAATCCGACAGTTCCGGCACTTATGAAAATACCCATATTTGAAACAAAATTTCCTTTTGAAAATCTTGAAATAAACCCCAAAGCCTGCGGATGAAAAAAGCTTCCGCCCAAAAACCCAAAAACTACAAAAATAGTCAAAACAACAACATTAGGAGCATTTGTTGCAAGCGGAATGAATACTGCACCCAGAATTAATCCCCAAAAAATAAAAACTCTTTTGACTATATTGTCCGCCAAAAATCCGAAAACCGGCTGAAACATTGAAGCACAAACCTGTGCAATTGCCATTATAACGGTCGCAATCGCCATCGTAAACCCTATTTTTGCCGCAATAAAAGGCATAATCGGATTCAAAAACCCTGAATACGTGTCGTTTACCAAATGTGCGGCAGAAAGCCATGTTATTGCCCGTTTGTTTGTAGCTTCGTCCATATATTTCCTTATTTGAGAACCTCAACGCATTCGTAGTCCTCTAAATATGCCATGTGTTCTTCGGTTATCAACTCGCCCGGTACTAAAATTGCAATTCCCGGCGGGCATTCCGCAATAATTTCACCGGAAATTCGCCCGATTGAATTTTCCCTTAACACGGTTTCTTTTTCAGCATAAAATGCATCCTGAATGTTCATTTTTATATCGGGAGTCAGCATTGGCATGTGTTTTTTATTTTCCAAATAGCAAATATCCGAATATTCTTTCTTGGAAATCTTTTCCAAACAATCTGCCAAGTATTCAAAATCCGAGCGTTTATTACCGATGTTTGACAAAAGCAGTAAACCAACATCTGACGCAGATTCCACCTCTATTTTAAAATCAATTTCCAAAATGGATTCTAACCTTTTGCCTGACAGGCCATCCGCTTTGACAAAAATTTTCGTTACATCGGTCTGATAACTAAAATCAGCTTTAAGGTGGTGCATGCCTTCAATTTTATCAATTCTTTTTCTCAAATATTTGGCGTTTTTAACCGCTTTTTCTATCTGCTTTAAACCGGCAGGACTTTGCAAATTTGCCCTCGAAGCATCTAAGCTTGCCAAAAGCATCAGGGAAGGACTCGTTGTATGTAAAAGTTTCAATGCTTTTTCAATTTTTCCAACATCCAGCTTAGAATTTTCGCCGATATGCAGCATGGAACTTTGGCTCATGCTTCCGCCTGTTTTATGCAGGGAATGAACAACGGCATCCGCACCCAATTCAAGCGAAGACGGAGGCAAATGTTTATTAAACCTCCACAGGCAGCCATGAGCCTCATCCACAATCAAAGGCACACTATATTTTTTGCAAATTTCACTTATAGATTTAACGTCGGAAACAACACCTTCGTAGGTAGGGTTTGTAATCCAAACAAAAGCCGTGTCTTTGTTTTCTTTAAGCAATGTTTCAACATCTTCGGGTAAAACGCTTCCCCAAAGCCCCCAATCATCAAGTCTTTCCGGCACAAGCCACAGAGGCTCCGCCCCTGATATTATCATGCCTGTCAAAATCGAACGGTGACAATTTCTGTTTACGATAATTTTTTGTCCTTTTTTGGTCAAACCCATCGCAATTGCCAAATTCCCGACTGTTGAACCGTTTAACAGAAAAAAAGTTTTCTTCGCTCCAAATGCTTTGGCAGCAAGTTCTTCAGCCTCTTTTATCGGGCCGGTTGGAGGGTTGAGAGTTCCAAGGTTGTCAAATTCATCGGTTGTATCAATTAAAAAAGCCTTTTTTCCCACAAGTTTTTTGAATTCGGGATAAACCCCCTGCCCTTTTGTGTGGCCGGGGATGTGGAATTGATATGTCGGATGCTCCAATGCAATTTTGAGGGCGTTCACAATCGGAGCCTTGATTTTTGAACCAATATTTTGGGGCTTATGTGTGTCCATCGGCCAATAATTCCTTCTGCAATACCTGTTTATAATAAATATACTATAAAAAAGAATTTCATGTTTAGGGGGACTTTACCGCATGCTCTGTTGTTATTCTAGAAACTCAAATTATACTTTAATTTAGACCTAAAATATTTATTCATACTGATATTTCAAAAATATTGCCCGACGAAACTCAAAATCATCCGATTTAATAGTACTTTTTGACTGCTATCATAAAATGGAGATTGGAGAGCAAAATGTCAACTGATTCGGTAAAAGTTTTGATAGTCGAGGATCATAAATTAATGAGGGTAGGGTTAAAATCCTTATTTGAGGAGTTTCCTGAAATAAACATTGTTGCCGAGGCTCAATGCGGTAAAGAAGCGTTGGAAAAAGTCCGTGCGTATAGGCCCGACATTGTTTTAATGGATATAGGACTGCCTGATATTAACGGCATTGAAACAACCAAAAAGATTTTAGAACAGTTTGAAGGAGTGAAGGTAATTATGCTGACCTCGCATATTTCGGAGCAGGAAGTTCTTGATTCTCTTTCCGCCGGTGCCAACGCATATGTGATGAAAGACATTAATACCGAAATTCTTATGATGATAATTAAAACGGTAAAAGAAGGTGCTATATGGCTTGACCCGAAAGTTGCACCTATCATTCGTGAAAAAAATGCCGGAATTATCCCGCAGCGGCAGTTGTCCAGAGCAAATTTTAAGGCACAGCACTCCAATTTAACTGAAAGAGAATATGAGGTCTTAAAACTGGTTGTGGACGGAAAGTCAAACAATGAAATAGCTCAGGCATTAACCATAAGCGAACATACCGCAAAGGCCCACGTGTGCAATATAATCCAAAAAATGGTAGTGGATGACAGAACGCAGGCCGCAGTGAAAGCGTTAAAAGAGGGTTTGGTGTAAGTTCAGGCGAACTTTTTGTTAATTTTTATTAAGAAAATGACCGAAAACTAGCAAAAAACATTTTTATGGTTTTTAAGACATCTGTAGGTGTTAAAATATTGAAAGAGGTATTTTTTATGAATGTGATTAAGGTAGTAGGGTTAGTTCTGGCTCTTGGCGGTTTAACAGCCATTTCAGGATGCAGAAATTTTGACAAAGAGAGAATGAAACAAAATATGGAGATTGTGAAATCAAATACCAGGCCCGATGAATTTCAAAAAATTGACAGCAAAATAAGCAGAACAGCGGGTCTTAAAAGCCATAACTACTTCGAAAAGGAGTCTTACAAACACATAGCATGGGAAAATTGTGCAGATTCAATAAAAAATGGTAAAGTCAAAAAAGCCGTGCTTGACAGCATAAAAAGAGTCCTCAAATAAAAAACAACTAAAAAGCAGGCATTTGCCTGCTTTTTTCCCCAAATAAACCCCATTCCCATAAATTTCGTAACATCTTGGATTTATTGGCGTTTTGTGATCTGAAAACCTCACTCAACATTACGCCAATTTTGAAATTAGTCCAGTAATGCCTCTAAAATGCTTGCATTTTTCGTCGCAACAACGTTATCACGAACTTTTTGTTTATGAATATAAGTTCTTAGTGCTTCTCTTATGAGTTCAGAACGTGAACGATTTTCCCCATCTGCGACTTCGTCAATCTTGCTTAAAAATTCTTCGGGCATTGAAATCAAAACTCTTGCCATTAGTATTCCTCCTTTGGTGTGTTTAATCTAATTTCTCTTATGTATATATAAAAACAAACTTGCATAAAAAAGTGTTACTTTTTAAATAACAAATATATAACAATTACTAAAAATTAAAATATTATTGAGCTTAGGGCGGATAATTTTCTTAATAAAACTTAAAAATTGTCACCCGAAACGGAACAATGGTTATTTATGTTAAAATAATATTTACATGTGGTATTAAGTATGATAGAATGGTAACGTTAGCTTAAGTAAGAGGTGATTATGGCTTCAATGATTGATTCCTTCGGAGAAACCTTCAGTGACCGTTTGTCTTTTTTGAAGATATTCGTTTTTTCAATTCCGGTTTATTACTCTTATTATTTGTACTCGACAACAAAGGATGATTTTACGGGATTCTTTTGGATGGCCGGCCTGACTTTATTTTTGTTATTCGGGGTCTTAATCAAAACATCGGGCAATGTGGCAAATGAACGTGACGCCATTCTGCCTTCTCTAAATCCCTTTCCTTTAGCCGCAGCGGCGGCCAAGGGAATTGTGGCTATCGGGCCTTATGTTATAATTACAAGTTTATTGGCAAATTATTTATGCTCTTTAATAAGTATAATTCCATGGTTAGACATCACTTTAAAATCACTTATTTGGATTATTGCGGCATCAATAATGGTAACCTCCTTTTTGATGTTTGTTACAAATGAGAAAATTTTGGAGGCTTATAATCTAAAGGTACTCGCCCAAAGTGCAGGGGATTTAATAGTTATGATTGTGGTTTTTGTAATAAAATTGGCAATTATAAACATTCCTGTAGTCGGTTTTATCGGCTATGTATTGCTTGTTTTATTCGGATTTGGCCCTGTTTTTGATTATTTTTGGGCTTTTGTTCTGGCTTTTAATATCGCGGCAATAGGACATTATCTGGGGCAGGTCCATTACGAGATTTTGAACTATAAAAAGAACAAAGACTAGCCGGTTTTTTCTTTTCTTTGCGGCAGCTTCATTTAGGGAATCATTTCTCTTAACTTCTTTAACTGGTCACGAATTTGTGCCGCACGTTCAAAGTCGAGAATTTTTGCAGATTTGTGCATGTCTTTTTCAAGTTTCTCGATTAATTTTGGTAAATCTTTCTCATCAATTCCCAAGTCAATCATTTCTTCTGCGACAATATCTTCAAAATTTCTATAACCTTCAACAAGGGATAGCAAATTATTTTCTATTGTTTTTTTGATTGTTTGAGGAATAATGCCGTATTTTTTGTTATGTGCAATCTGAATTTCCCGTCTGCGGTTGGTTTCATCAATGGCCCTTTTCATAGAATCCGTAATTTTATCCGCATACATAATCACTGCCCCGCAAGAATTTCTGGAAGCACGCCCGATTGTTTGAATTAGGCTTGTTTCAGAACGCAAAAATCCTTCTTTATCGGCATCCATAATTGCAACGAGCGAAACTTCAGGAATATCAAGCCCTTCTCTGAGCAAATTTACGCCGATAAGCACATCGAATTCCCCCAACCTCAAATCCCTCAGAATTTCAATTCTTTCAAGCGATAGAATTTCACTGTGCAAATACCTTACCTTGACGCCCTGCTGCAAAAAATAGTCGCAAAGGTCTTCTGCCATTTTTTTTGTCAATGTTGTAATCAAAACCCGTTCATTTTTTTCGGCCCTCAGAGAAATTTCTTTTATTAAATTAGGAATTTGGGTCTCAATCGGGCGGACTGAAATTTGCGGATCAACAAGTCCCGTCGGCCTTATTATTTGTTCAACAAGCTGCTGTGAAGTTGTTCTCTCAAATTCGGCCGGAGTCGCGGAAACATAAATTTTTTGGTTAACTTTTTTGAAAAATTCTTTTTCCTTCAACGGTCTGTTATCCTTTGCACAAGGCAATCTGAATCCATATTCAACAAGCGTTTCCTTTCGTGCTGTATCACCTCTGTACATGCCTCTCAATTGCGGCAATGTAACGTGCGACTCGTCAATTACCGTTAAAAAATCTTCCTGAAAATAGTCCAAAAGTGTTGCGGGAGAAGAACCGACCGGACGGCGTTCAATAATTCTGGAATAATTTTCGATTCCGGAACAGTACCCCATTTCTTTAATCATTTCAATGTCGTAATTAACCCTTTGTTCAAGTCTTTGAGCTTCAACGAGCTTGTTTTGGGAATTTAATTCCGCCAGACGGCTTTTAAGCTCCTGCCTGATAAGTTCAATCGTTTCCTCAACGTTTTCATCATAAGAAAGATAATGGACGGCAGGGTAAATAGTGGTTGTTTCGGTTTTTTCGAGAATTTCTCCCGTAACATTATCTATTCTGACAATTTTTTCTATTTCATCCCCGAAGAAATAAATTCGGGTGATAATTTTTTCATAAGACGGCATGATTTCGACGATATCGCCCCTTGCCCTAAAAGTTGAGCGTTCAAGCACCAAATCGTTTCTTGAATATTGAACGCTGACAAGGTGGCGTAGGAAATCTTCTCTGGACAAAGTATCGCCAACCGACACTGTAATTGCACCTTTGAAATAATTTTCGGGCAGCCCGAGTCCGTAAATACAGCTTACGGAAGCAACAATTATGACGTCGTTTCTTTCATATAAACTTCTGGTGGTGTTGTGCCTTAATCTGTCAATTTCTTCGTTGATTGAGGCCGATTTTTCTATGTA
The DNA here is from genome assembly GCA_041678605.1 of Candidatus Gastranaerophilaceae bacterium. Classification (GTDB taxonomy): domain Bacteria; phylum Cyanobacteriota; class Vampirovibrionia; order Gastranaerophilales; family Gastranaerophilaceae; genus JBAYNW01. Next base: position 65,747 of record JBAYNW010000006.1, read on the forward strand.
GGTGTCGGTTCTGGGGATATAAGCCTCGGGTTGATAATAATCATAATAACTTATAAAATATTCAACCGCATTGTCGGGAAAAAGTTCCTTAAATTCATTGTAAAGCTGAGCCGCCAGAGTTTTGTTGTGGGCAATAATTAAAGCCGGTTTTTGGATTTGCTCAATAACGTTCGCGATAGTAAAAGTTTTGCCCGAACCCGTAATCCCAAGCAAAGTTTGGGCGTCATCACCTTTGTTAAGCCCATCAACAAGCTTCTCAATCGCCTTTGGCTGATCCCCCGCAGCCGAATATTTCGAGTGGATTACAAATTTATTCCTCATAAATTTATAATAACATGCTTTTCATTATTTTGGCTACTTCCCGCAGCAGTGTTTGTATTTTTTACCGCTTCCGCAAGGGCATGGGTCGTTTCTGCCTATTTTTTGATGGGTTTCGGGTCGCTGTAAATTTCTTATAGCGTCTTCTGCTTCTTCATTCGGATGGAATTGTTCTGCTGCCCTCGCCAAATCTGTTTCGATTACATTTTCATCCTGCATATTCACAATCTGAACTCCAAATTTGGTTCTGAATAAGTGCTTCACGGTTTCACCCTGGATTTCAAACATCATTTTGTTGAACAAATCGTACGCTTCTTTTTTGTATTCAATCAGCGGGTCTTTTTGTCCGTAAGCACGAAGTCCTATACCGTCTCTTAAAATATCAATATTGTGCAAATGGTCAATCCACTTGTTGTCAATTACACGGAGCAGAACATCTTTTTCTATGTTCCTCATAACATTAACGCTCGTAAACGCACTTTGAGGAGCCGGATTATCCTCGTATTTTGAAATAATCTCATTATAGAATTTTATAATTTCTCTTTCGTGTTCCTGATACGCCTGATTTGCCTTTTCCTTAATTTTTTCGTAAATCACATCGTATTTAAGTCCTTGAATATCCGAAACCGAGAAATCAGACAGCTGAGGAATTATGGAATGAAGTTCTTTTACCATTGTTTGCAAATCATCATAAACGTATTCTTCCGGATGCATTTCAGGAGAAATACAGCTTTTTAAAAGTCTGTCGATTTCCTGCTCAAGCATGTAGAGAATATTTTCGTTAAGCTTTTCCCCTCTCAATACCCGTCTGCGTTGAGAATAGAATTTTTCTCTTTGAATATTCATAACGTCATCGTATTCAAGCACGTTTTTTCTTATATCAAAGTGGTAAGTTTCGACTTTTTTCTGTGCCGATTGAATTTGTCTTGAAATAATCGGGGATTCAATCGCCATGGCTTCGTCAACGTTAAGTGCTTCCATGAGCGAAAAGATTTTTTCTCCGCCGAAAATTCTCATCAAATTATCTTCCAGAGATAAGAAAAATCTCGTAGATCCGGGGTCGCCCTGTCTTGCAGCACGGCCTCTAAGCTGGTTATCAATACGTCGGGATTCGTGTCTTTCCGTCCCGATAACGTGCAGGCCTCCCGCTTCAACAACCCTTTTATGCTCAAGTTCGGTTAACTCCCTTGACTGCTTGAGAATTTCATCTTTATTTTGTTCATAGTTTTCTGATTCAACTGTAATTCCCTGATTTTCAAGCTCTTCTTTCGCCAGATATTCAGCATTACCGCCTAATAGGATGTCCGTACCGCGTCCTGCCATATTCGTCGCAATTGTTACTGCTCCCGCACGGCCGGCCTGAGCAATTATGTAAGCTTCTTTCTCATGGTGCTTTGCGTTCAAAACATTATGTTTAACACCCCGTTTTTTGAGTAAATCGGAAATATATTCGGATTTTTCAATACTGATTGTACCGACCAAAACCGGACGGGAAAGCTTATTCATCTCAATAATATCGTCTACAACTGAAATATATTTCTGTTTTTCCGTTTTATAAATAATATCCGCATAGTCCTTCCTGATATCAATTTTATTTGTCGGAATTGAAGTAACTTCAAGGTTATAAATTTTCCCAAACTCGGCTTCTTCGGTCATTGCCGTACCTGTCATGCCGGCTAATTTAGGATAAAGCCTGAATAAATTTTGGAAGGTAATGCTTGCAAGCGTTTGGGTTTCGTCTTGAATTTTGACATTTTCCTTCGCCTCAACAGCCTGATGAAGTCCGTCAGACCAGCGTCTTCCATCCATCAAGCGGCCTGTGAATTCGTCTACAATAATAACTTCGCCGTTTTTTACAACATAATCCGTGTCACGTGTGAATAATTCTTTTGCCTTTAAAGCCTGAAGAAGATGATGGGCGTACTGGGTTGAAATGTCAAACAAATCATCAACTCCGACAAGTTCTTGGGCTTTGTCAATTCCTTCTTCTGTTAAAATTATGTTCTTGTTTTTTTCATCAATCTCGTAATCCAAATCTTTTTTAAGCTGAGGGGCGATTTTTGCCATTGTGTAATAAGTTTCGGCTGATTTTTCAAGCCGTCCGCTTATAATCAAAGGCGTTCTTGCCTCATCAATCAAGATGCTGTCAACTTCGTCGATTATTGCATAGTTATAAGGCCGTTGGACAAGCAGTTCAAGACTTCCGGCCATATTGTCACGAAGATAGTCAAATCCGAATTCGTTGTTCGTTCCGTAAGTTATATCGCAGGCGTAAGCGGCTTTTTTTTGTTCAAAATCATTTTCACTGCGGGAACCCGATAAAATCACCCCGACGGAAAGCCCCAAAAATTTAAAAATTTTCCCCATCCATTCGCTGTCACGCTTTGCGAGGTAATCGTTTACGGTTACTATGTGGACACCCTTGCCGGTAAGTGCATTTAAATAAGCAGGAAGTGTCGCTACGAGGGTTTTTCCTTCCCCTGTCCTCATCTCTGCGATGTGGCCATTGTGCAGAAAATATCCGCCGACCAGCTGCACGTCAAAGTGACGCATTTCAAGAACCCTTTTACCGACTTCACGCACAGTGGCAAAGGCTTCGGGAAGAATTTTGTCCATTGCTTCTTTTTCTAAGGCTCTGTCTTGCAAAAAATCTTCAGAAGTTTTTCTCTGGGCCAAAATTGACCTGAATTCATCTGTTTTCTCCTTCAATTGGGCATCTGTCATTTTCGCAAATTCAGGCTCAAGAGCGTTTATATGGTCAATAATCCCCATTATACTTTTAACTTTTTTCTCATTTGGATTACCTAATAATTTTAATAATAATTTCAACATAATAATTTTTTCCTCGCCAATTACTTATCAAATTGTAACATGAACAAAAGGGAGAGACTAGAGGGGTTGAACTGCCGGTCAGGGAGCATTAAAAATATTAAGCGAAAAAGCGGGATGGGCAATAAAAACTTTTTCTCATTATATCTAATTAATCGACAAATCTGAACTTTATAAGTGCCAGAATGGCGTGGAAACCGTCTTTCCATGTGATTTTTTTGCCTTCTTCGTACTCTCTGCCGTAGTAAGATATCGGGAGTTCGTACAGTCTGGCCCCTCTCTTTAAAACTTTTGCCGTAATTTCAGGTTCAAAGTCAAACCTGTTCGACTTGATTTCAATACCTTTTATAAATTCCGTTTTAAACGCTTTGTAACAAGTTTCCATATCGGTCAGAGTTGTGTTGTACAAAATATTTGTCATCAAAGTAAGGAGTTTGTTGCCCAAAAGGTGCGTGAACATAAACGAACGTGACGGTTTTCCGCCGGATAACCTTGACCCGTAGGCCACATCTGCCTTGTCATCCAAAATAAGCTTAATTAAAGGTTCGTAATCTGCCGGTTCATATTCCAAATCGGCATCCTGAATTATCACGATATCGCCTGTCACATGTTCAAATCCTGTTCGAAGAGCCGCACCCTTTCCCTGATTTTTGTCATGATAAAAAACTTTATATTTATTTTCAAGTTCTTTTAAAATTTCTCTTGTGCCGTCGGTTGAGAAGTCATCGATTAAAATAATTTCCTTTTCTAACCCGCAAAAGCTTGCCTCTTCAACTTTTTGTAAAATAATTCTTAACGTATTTACTTCATTAAAAATCGGTATCAGTATTGTAATTTTGTTCATTTTTGCCTCACTATGTTAATTTCTTTATCAAATATTATATATTTTTGTATTATTATCAAAAATATTGTACAATAAAGTAGTATATGTAGGAAAGTTTGTTAAGGTTTTTGGATGAATATTAAGCAAAATCTGGAAAATGAAGTTATAAGAGGGGGTAACACCCTTATTGGAGTAGCAATCGGGCAATTGCTTAACAAGAATTACGAAGGATGTGCATGCTCTGTCGCCGATGCTCAAAAACTTTTTCAGCAGGAAAAAGCTCCCGAAAGGATTTCAATTTGCCTGAGCCTCAGAGGACTTGTGGAATATTTTAAGGATAAATCCAAGTACCTGAGGGCGTTAACATATGTTAATGACGGTACATATTTGGCCAATTATTCCAACAATGTAAGTGCCAAGCTGATAAACGAATTTGCACTTGCGGATATTGATTTTGCCGAAAAAAACTTTGATACAGCTATGCTGCATTATGAAAACGCAAGCAAATATGCGAATATAGAGGATGAATATAACCTTGACAAGTTTATAAAGGAACGCATACAGCAGCTGCAAGACGAGAAGGCACCTTTGGCTAAGAGAGACCCGCTCATCGCTTTATTAAGGATAGGCCAGACTGTTGCGGCCGAAACAAACATTGATGTACTGCTTAAAGTTATTGCAGAAGAAACCAAATCCGCAATTCAGGCGGACAGGTGCAGTGTTTTTCTTTATGATAAAAAAAGTAATGAACTCTGGTCAAAAGTAGCACTGGGGATGGATAGTCAGGAAATAAGGTTTCCCGGAGATAAGGGACTTGCGGGGCATGTTGTTAAGACCGGCGAAACGATTAACATTAAAAACGCATATTTGGATGATAGATTTAATAAAGAAATAGATCTTCAAACCGGATACATAACAAAAACAATATTATGTATGCCCATAAAAAATCTTAATCAGGAAATAATCGGTGCGTTTCAGGTTTTGAATAAACTAAACGGATTTTTTACCGAAGAAGATGAGGATTTGCTTGTCGCAATCGGCTCAAGTGCGGGGATTGCACTTGAAAATGCACAGTTATTTAAAAAGCAGCAGGAAATGTTCATTGAACAAAAGCAGATTTTTGAAAGCTTTATAGATACTCTCGCCGCTTCTATTGACGCCAGAGATAAGATTACAGCAGGTCATTCCGGTAGAGTCAGGCTGTATTCGGGGCTTATCGCACGCAATCTGGATATGGACGAAAAATCTATTGAAATTATCGAAAAAGCTGCAACTTTGCATGATATAGGAAAAATCGGGATACGAGATTCTGTCTTGCAAAAAGAGGGGAAATTAACCGATGAAGAATACAAACATATTCAGGAACATGTTGAGATAACTCATAATATACTTGAAAAAATACACATGTCTGACGATTTTAAGCTCGTGACCGAAATTGCCTGCTCTCATCACGAAAAATACAATGGTACGGGATATTACAGAAAACTTAAGGGCGAAGAAATTTGTTTTGGCGGTAGGATTTTGGCGGTTTCTGACGTATTTGATGCGATAACATCCAAAAGACACTACCGTGATAAAATGCCTATAATCAATGTTATTGATATTCTCTTGAAAGATTCGGGTACACATTTTGACAAAAAACTCGTAGACTGTTTTCTATCCGTATCATCCGACAAAGTTATCAGTGTGTTTTTGACAGAAAACAAGCTTGTTTTAGAGCCGGAGCATCAGGCAATCCTTGAAAAATATTCGCTGATGGATTTGCATAACCTCTTAACACAGAAGGCACAGGAGGATTTGACCGATGAAGAGAAAAACTTTATAGATTTATTTCAACTTTATTATATGGCCAAATCAGATAAGGAAAATAAGGATTAATGCTGGAAAAAAGACTTGCAAACGTTATCATTTTTTCTATACTATGCTTTTGTGAAGCAAATCATTGTTTTGCTCAAGAAGACGCATTCTCTCCAATAAAAACGATAAACCCTGACAGAAGCAGCAGGGTGCAGAAAGAAATCGTTATCGATTTGGATCAGAGCCTGTATAGGCCCAAAGCCGTTAATCTTAACGAAAATGATACGCCATATCATTTTGTAAATGCTACCGACAGGTTTGTACAATGCAATATAAGAGCATCCTGGGAGGATTTTAAAAACCTGATAGATAATGCAGACCAGAATGATTTTGTTTATATTTCTCTGGCAAACAAAATGGCCGATTTAGGATTTTTTGACCTCGCAAACCTCGCAAGCTTAAAAGTAAAAGATCAGGATATATCAAGCATCTCAATAGATGCTATGAGAAGATTTTATTATCCGAGAAGAAAACTAAAACTTGAAGATGAACTGTTTTTGGCGGAAATTTATTCAAATATTTTATATAACAATCAAAGTTCCGAGGCAACTAACGAATTGCTGAAAAACGAGTCACTTTTGTCAACTTCTGATTACGCAAATTATCTCGTGGCACTCGGCTCGTACAAATCAAATTTCTTTTCAAGGGCAAATGAATACATAAATTTGGCTGTAATTCAAAATCCGACAAATCTTAATTATCAAAAGCTCAAAGCGGAAATTCTTGCAGAAAACGATAATCCGGCAGAAGCCATAAAAACCGTCGAAAATCTCAAAAAACAAAATTTATATTCTTACGAATATGAAAGAAAAATAAAATCTTTGGAACAGTTTATTTTACACAAAATTAAGAAAAATGAATGGGAAAAAGACTATCATTTAGGATATTATTATTACCTTGAAAATGATAACTCAAAGTCAATCAGAACACTGCAATCAGCTCTCGCTTCAAAGAAAAAGGCCAATAGCGGAGTTATATATGCTTTAATGAGTGAGGTGTATTTCGATATGGATGAATTTGAAAAAGCCTCCGATACCGCAAAAAAAGCTTACAGAATTAACAGAAATAACCCCCAAACTCTTGTTACTTTGGGAGATTTAAGTTACAGAGATAAAGATTATAAAAAAGCACTGGAATATTACAAAAGAGCAGCTTCCCTTGATAAAAAATCCTACAAACCTCTGGTTAAAGAGGCACAAGCTTACCAGAAACTTTCAAATGTAAAAAAGGCGAAAGAAATTTACACGAAGGTACTTAAAACACATTCGGACAGTTGGGAAGCGTATTACAACGCAGCTCTTTTGGACAAAGACAAAGAAACCGTATATTTAAAAAAATCTTTGGCGGTCAATCCCTTGTTTGAAGACGGTTGGGTTGAACTTGCAAGGACAGAAATTGATAAGGGAAATTACGGCATAGCACAAAAATATTTGTCAAATGCTTTTTATATTGACGAAAATGATTTTAGATATTATTATTATCAAGGACTGGTAAATAATAATTCGGGTGATATTAATCAGGCAAAATATAACTTCAAGAAGTGTTTAAAACTTAATGCGGACTTCAAGGATGCACAAAAGGCTCTGGATGTTATATTAAACAATGAAACCAACAAGTTGGAACAGGACAGTATATAGTGAAAAGCAATATTTTAATAGTAGAAGATCATGAGCTTACGAGGTTTGGGCTAAAAACCACGTTCGAAGGAGTGGAGTTTATAGGAGCGGTATTTGAGGCCGAACATGCCGCAAAAGCCATTGATATTGTCAATAATAATAAAATTGACTTAATCATAATGGATTTGGGGCTTCCTAATATGAACGGAATTGAGGCTACAAAAAAAATTCGTGTCAAAAATAAAGATGTAAAAATTATAATTCTAACTTCTCATGATGACGAAAAAGAGGTTTTGGACAGCTTAAAAGCGGGTGCAAATGCCTATTGTTCAAAGGAAATTAATCCTTCAAGGCTTGTTGAGGTCGTTCATTCCGTTTTGGATGGAGCTTCATGGTTTGACCCGACCATTGCACATGTGGTTTTGAAGGCAGCGGTGAATTCTAATATTACCGGTGATCTTGTGAAAGGCGAGTATAATTTAACATCAAGAGAAACTCAAATTCTAAAATTAATCACGGAAGGTTATAGCAATAATGAGATAGCAAAAGAACTTTTCGTAAGTATAAATACCACAAAAGCCCATGTAGCAAGCATTTTACAGAAACTCGAAGTTGACGACAGACTGCAGGCTGCACTGAAGGCATTGAAAAATAAGATAGTATAGGTAGAAATCATACCGCAACCGGCAAAAATTCGATAGCGGATGACAATCCTAATCGTGATATAAGACAAGTAAAAGGAGAAAGGCAAAATGAGCGACTATACGAAAGAGGAATTATACAATTTAATTAAAAAATCGCCCCAAAAATTTAATGAATGGAAAGCAAGTCAAAAAGATGTTGATTTGAGCGAAACGGATTTTTCATATTTAACATTAAATAACATAGATTTTTCCGATGCGGACTTAAATGCAAGTTCTTTTGCGGATTCTCACTTATCATTAATGAATTTTAGCGGTGCAGATTTGACGGCAGCAGAGTTCACAAGGGCAACCGTTGTAGAAAGTGATTTTACGGAAGCACTTTTGACCGGAGTAAATTACAGCTATGCAACAGTTAATTATTGCAATTTTACCGATGCAGATATGGCAGGCGGTGTTTTTCAGGAATCTGATTTGACAAACTCCGATTTTGCAGGGGCTTATAACCTGAACGCATGCAGATTTGATGAAGAAACCATCTGGCCGGAACCGGAAATGCTTCCTGAGGACTTTGATTCAACATACAGTGATGATTTGTCATCATTGAAAGATGACGATGACAGCACTATTTTGGAAGAATATTGATACAAAAAGTTTATAATTGTTAAGAATTATAAATTTGCATCCTCAGGGTAGCAACTTTTTTTATTCACGCGACATGTATAACTTAACAGAGTAATAGTTGATGTGGCGGATGATTAACATGCAAATACAACCTCAAAGTCAGGTAAATTTTACGGCAATATACCCTTTTAAAACCCCGCAGAAAAGGGCGGCTATCATTAGAATGCTTGATAAAGAAGGGATTACTTATAAAATAGATGAAGGCCAAATATACACAGGAAGAAATATTAAAGATTATATTGAAAGACAAGTTAGTAAATTTAAAGAAATAGTGAATGCTGAACACCTTGAGAGCAGTGTTGAAAGGTCAATAGCAGAATTTAGGGCAGCCCGTAGGAAAAAGTAGCAGGGATTATTACAAAAAATTATTAGGTAGGATGGGCTTCAGTCCATCAATTTGAATGGTTTTTATTATACATGATTATCTTTATCATACAATCTACAGACGACAGGCTTCAACTTGCATAAAAAATACCCTGAGTGTAAGTAAAAAAAATCCAGGATATTTCACCTAGATTTTTAAATACGCTCGAAGGGAATCTACTGAATCGTAGGCGAAAACTGAGCCTTACGAGGCAGTATGCGAGAACGAAGTGAAGCTAACCCCGTATGTTGCGACCGGCAAGAGCAACATATCGGGTTCGGACCCTGAGCGTAAGCAAAAAAAATCCAGGATATTTCACCTAGATTTTTAAATACGCTCGAAGGGATTCGAACCCCCGACCTTTTGGTTCGTAGCCAAACGCTCTATCCAGCTGAGCTACGAGCGCATTATTATGAATTTGTTTTTGTATCTCCGGCTGGATAGAGCGTTTTTAATCTTACTCTCGTTGAACTTTTGCTTTGGCAAAAGATTCAACAGGCCAGCTGAGCTACGAGCGCATTATTATGAATTTGTTTTTGTATCTCCGGCTGGATAGAGCGTTTTTAATCTTACTCTCGTTGAACTTTTGCTTTCGCAAAAGATTC
>JBAYNW010000007.1:0-74782 GCA_041678605.1 Candidatus Gastranaerophilaceae bacterium
AATTAATAAATATTGTATTTAAAATATTAAAAGAGGATTGAACAAAACAGAGCAGGGAAACTCTAAATATTTCCCTGCTCTGTTTTTTGTTAATCTTTGTTAAAAAGTGCTAGAAATATCTCTATTACACTTAAAGAAGTTATTTTTTCTACCATTTGTTGAGATTGTAATGTATCTACTCTTTCTACTTGGGCATTAAAAAGAGACTGATAACTTTCCAGCAGAGCTTTAATAAAATCTTTACTTGGTTTTATTTTCTTGTCTTTTGCGTAACTAATCCCATCTGAAATAAATTGACCTAAACCTTCGGCATATTTATCCTGAAATTTTGTGTTGACTGTTACGATATTACTAACCATCAAATCATAAGCAATTGGGGATAAATTATTATCTTCTATTATTTTTTCTATAAGTTTTCCATATTTCTTTTCAACATTTTGCTTTTCAATCGCTAAATAGGAGACTTCATTATCATTTTGTTGATAGCTATAATCATTTTTTTGTTCCGCTTCAAGTTGTGCTTTTACAATATCAAAACTTGGGGTTTCAATTGAATATCTATCCATTTTTAATAGGAATATTCCTGCAAAAATAATTGTTGCAATTAGAACAACCAACAAAATCGAAGAAAAAACTTTTCCAAATTTAAAACTAAAAAATAAGAATTTATCCATAATACTCTTTTTCATAAACACCTCCAAACCTCTTGTTTTTATGCTAGCATAAAAACAAGAATAGAGGACTTTTTATGAAAAAAACGTTAACTTTTATAATATTTTTTTGTTTTATTTCCATTCAGATAGCTTTTGCAGCTAATTGGGTTCCTGTATTTCTTAATAATCAAAGAAAGGTCTATTTAGATACTGTAAATTTACAAGTGAATGGAAATATTTCTACATATTGGATAAAATATATTAGTGAAGGTTTTACTTATAAGCTGTATTTATCTTCCGATTGTAGTAATAATGAAATTTCCACTCTTCAATTTCTTAAATATAATTCAAGTGATGAGTTGATTTATTCAAACAAAAATGAAACAGGTTACAACAAAGTTGTGCCAGGTACAATTGAAGAAGATATACACAAACGTGTGTGCTCGGGAAACCCATACAAAAAATTTGTTAATGATTCTAGCAATATTTATGTAAATTCATTGTCTAATGATATAGGAACTCTAAACAATGGCACTACCGTCAATGAATATAATGATATTGACATTGCACCATACATGCGAGAAATACAAAGAAGAATTAAAATGAATTGGGATCCTCCAAAAGGAAACGAAAGCAAACGTGTTGCAGAAGAAGATTTAATAAATGATAAAAACTTCTTTGTGTCTGATGAAGAAAGAGAAAAGTTTAGCAAAGATAAGATTAATGTGCATTATATTCGTCTGAAACCTGTTAAATATTTTGATGAATATATTAATGGGAAACTTACTTATAAGAAATTGCAAGAAAATGGCTGTGCCGAAACTCTATTTAGACAAATAAACTTGGACAAAGATTTTCCACAACTATTAAATTATATTAGAAATATTTTGGCAACATAGCCAGTTGGGCTAGTTAAGGGATGTAAAGAGTAAAACGATTTCAGGCATAAAATTATTTTATGTTGTTATAATTATCTTGTAAGAATAAGCTTGGGGGTAATTATGTTTTCATATCTTGATGTTATTTGTGAAAAATCTGAAGATAATCCATTAAAAAGGCTTATTTTATTATACATTTCTCAGTCTGTTGATTGGCAATATGATTGGTTTAAGAGTGAAACAGTAACCGCAATTAGTGATTTAGATAGCTATAAACAAAATAGCCAGTTTGAACTAAGTGATGATTGGCTAGAGGATTTAGAAACAAGTACTGTAAAAGATGTGAAAATAAAAAAATTAAAAGTATCTTATTTCAGAGGGATTAGAGAAAATCTAGAAATTGAATTCTCGCAGGCTTTAAATATAATAAGTGGCGAAAATACAAGTGGAAAAACAACAATTTCAGAAGCTATAGAATGGCTCTTTACTGGTCAGATTTTAAGAAAAATTAATGATGATAAGGTTGCACACACAGAGTTAAAAGATTTTATTACAAATAAATTTAAACCAAATGATACTGATGTCATTGTTGAATTAACAATAACTGAAGATTCAGTAGAAAAAAAATTAAAGAGGATTTTAACATCTGATTATACAACTGCTAGAAACTTTGAATGCGAGTCGGATTTTTATATCAATGATGAATTGTTAGATGAAATACAAGAAAAAAATTATTTAAAAAGCATAATCTCGTTATCACCTCCAATATCAGCCCAATACCATCTATCCAAATTTGTTAAATCTAAACCAGACGAACGGACAAGTTATTTTGAATCAATATTTAATGTTGTGTCACTTTCTGATTTTATAGAAAAGTTAACGTTTGCACCACTAAGATTAAAAGATATTAAAAGTAGAAACGATGATAAATTCTTGAATATCTTAAATAAATACTATGTGGCTCAAATTGATAATATGATTCAAGAAAATGATATTAATAAGTTAGTTTCAGATGATTACATAGCTCATTTTAATATCACAGATGATAGTGTAAATGTCTCAAATATTGAAGAAGTATTAAATAACAAATATTCTGAGGAAATAAACAAGCAAATACCTTTTTATGAGGCATTAAAATTTACTAAAGAATCGCCTCAGAATATTTTCGACACAGAGTCAATCAAAAACATAATCCCCGAACTTACTTCAATTAAAGATAAAAATGAAGAGTTAAAAAAACAATATAGTGAAATTACTAAGGCTAAAATTGCAATTGCTCAAGCTTTCGATATATTGAAAAATGAAAAGTTAATTTCCATTAACGATGAAATGTATTGTCCACTTTGTGACTACCAAGAAGCAAAAAGTTTAAAGAAAGTAAGAATAGAAGAAATAAGCGAATGGATTCCTGCAAAAGAAAAATTGTCAGAACTAACTAGCCAGCAAAATAATTATATAAGAATTATTACTGCTGAATTTAAAAATGAAAGAGAAATGTTACCCTTATATATTCCTGATTTAAATGGAACTGACACAAGTATAATTAAAAATGAAGAATTAAAAACAGCATTAGATTTTTTAGTTGAAAAATCAAAGCAAATTTATAGTGAAATCAAAGATAATTTAAATGGAGTTAATGAACATTTGCTCGAATTAGAAAAGATTATGCAAACTAATTTATTAGATTACAAATGTATAGACCTTGTCGCTCAAATAAATTCTTGCATTCAGAACCTTAATACTAAAAAGGTTTTGATTTTAGAATATCAAGCTAAATTTAATGAATTAAAAACTTTGGTAGAAAGTGAATCAACAAATGATGAAATTGTTTATATTAAGGATAATTTAACACTTTTAGAAAATCCATCAAAGGTTATTGAAGATATTAATTGGAAATTAGCAAAAGATGAAGTTCAAGAGGCAGGCAATATTATAAGAGAAAAAACTAAAGAATTTAGAGAAAAAGTTATCAAACAACAGGAAAACAGTTTTAATAACCTATTCATAGAACTATGGAATTTAGTAAGAAAAGATACTCACACCATATTCAAAGGATTAAAAATCGGAGAAGTTTCAGGGCGAGGGCAAAAATCGCCAATAGAATTAGAATGTAAATTAAAGAAAAAAATCGGTAGTGATATCAGTTATGAAGAAGCTAGTGTTTGTTGTGTTTTCAGTGAATCACAAATTAATCTATTGGGAATAATCGCATTTATTGTTAAATGTCAAAAAGAAGGTCAAAAATTTGTAATTTTTGATGATCCTGTTCAATCTATGGACAGAGAACATTTTAACAGATTCGCCAATAAAATAATTGATTATTTAAATAATATAAATATACAAATATTTATATTTACTCATAACTATGAATTTGGCAATACTATTAAGCTTATTAATGAATTCGGATTTAATTCAAAAGCATTTGATGTAGAATGTAAACCTTCAACAGGGGTTGTTTGTAATTTAAGTAAACATTTTTTACCTACTCAATGTAAGTTAATTGGAGACTATTTAGATGACAATAATGTAAGTAAGGTAAAAGAGATTATTAGAGATACTGTGGAACGTTTTTACAAAGCCTTAATTATAAAATTTAATAATTGGCAGAATGAACCCAAGAGAATCGCTGCCGTTTCATCCCAAGGGCTAGAATCTATGTGGGGGAGCCAATTGTCTGAAAAATTAAATAATAAATATGGTAATGAAATAATTAATTTAAAGTCAATTTGTGCTTTATCAAATGATGCATCACATGATAAAGAAGAACCAACATACCAAGATTTTTGTGATGCATTTTCAGAACTAAAAAATACCATTGATAAAATATTAACAGATGAATTTAATATTTCGATTAGTAGAATTTAATTATCCTTGGAACTCTCTTCTAGTACCGTTTTGTGCCATTATGTGATGTTGTAATCTTGGGTACAATCTTGGGTTTTTGCATTAAAAAAGAGTCTCCGCATATAGCTGAAACTCTTTATTTATAATTGGTTGCGGGAGCTGGATTTGAACCAACGACCTTCGGGTTATGAGTTAAGGCTCCATCGTTTTAATAGATATTAGATAATACTGTTAAGTACCGCCTAGTTTGGGTTTTAGGCACTTGATGTGTTATCAAATGCTATCTGATATTACCAAAGTCCTTTTCTTTATTGGGTACTTTATTGGGTATAAATTAATTATGAATAAACTTGTTTTCCTGCTTGCCTTGCTACTATTTCTACCCACTTTGAAAAATTATTATAACCATCATCCGTTACCCAATCAACCGATGAAAATATATCAGAAAATCTACCGCTAATTTTTGCTCCAAAATTGTACGAAACGGAATTTTTTGGGATCATTTCTATTGGAATCCATTGTTCTTTTATATATTCTAATATTTGAAGTTGACTTCCCATAATTCTAAATCCAAGAGAATCTAAAGGATTAGGTCCATTTAAAAATGTTTGTTTATCTTTGTCCGGGATTTTATTTATATGAATGTTAAATATCCCATTACTCCTTTTAAAACTTTCAATAATTTCATATTTAACCCATCTTCTAGAATAAGTTTCACTTCCCGCTAATACTGCAGTGACCGAAGTATTTTGTAATCCTGCATTAATCATTCTTTTTATTGCCAAATCACCTTGTTTCTTTGTTTCTTCCCATAAAGATGCATCAAAGAACCCAGCTGAATCCTGTGTAGTTCCACAGTTTCTAACAACATTAGCTCTAAAACTAATAACATCCTTATAGTGAAACGCGAAATAAACTCTTCTAGCCATTTTACCCCCCTTTACAAATAAATGAAAATATTTGAATTTTTGCTATTAAAACTATCACCAACAAAATTAAAAAAATCGTAAAATGTATTGGCAATTCTGATTTCGAAAACATTATAGAAATGATATTTTCTACTTTTATATTTTTTGTGTTCATATCAAATAAAGCCACATTATCCGTTTTTCTTATATAATCGTTTTGTACTTTTTCGTATAATCGTTTAAACTTTCTTTCTAATTGCAAATAAAATGAGTCTAAAAACCAAAAAGCCAAATTAGGTAAAAAAAGCATATATATAAAGTTCATATCATTTTTATGATCAGCAAATATTAAAATGGCTGATATTAAAGATATACTCCATCCTTTTATTAAAAATGAATTATTTGCCATTCTAGTAATTATATTTTCAATCATATCTAGATGTTGTTTTTTAAATTCTTGCATTTCCACCTATCCTCATGTAATTTTTATTTTCACTTAAATTCATATAAGAATTAATTTCAGCTATAGGATATAATCCTAAATATTCTTGTCCATTAAAGTTTTTTACTTCAGCCTCGTTATAGTCAATAATAGGATATATGTACACATTTTTTGAACTTTTACTACTAAAGTAACCCAGTTCCCAAGGCATCCACAAAGAAGAACTAGAATTTTTTGACAGAACAAAGAACAATTTGTTCGATTGTTGCATCCGGAGTTGAAGCGTTATTGCTGTTATTTGAGATACATCTTCTCTATCTAATTGTGGATCATCTATCCAATCAACATAAGCATTATATCCCTTATCTTTTAAGTATGCTTTTAAATATTTTATTTCTGACTTATCTTTTGAACTATGGCATAAGAATATATCAAACGACTTATCTTTATCTGTTTTTGATACACTTTCATTAATCATAGAGTTTAATATTGGACTATATTCATACTGATTTAAGACGGATCTTTTTAACATAAATTATCTCCTATATAATAATTTAAATTTATAATATCATTAATAAAAATTTTAAAATTAAACCTTATATTTTTATGAAGTAAAAACTAGCCAGTCGGGTAGTAATTTAAAATAATCCTTAGCCTGCAAGTGCCTTTTAATAATCTCGATAGCTATTCGTATTGAATAGGTAATAATCTTCCACTAGCAGGCATCCTTGCTTCGCTAAAGTCATTTTAAATATATGTGCCTTAACATTCGTGACATAAATATAATCATTTATTTACGTTTACTCTTTTCAAGGAGCATACAAGTTTTTTCTATTTTTTTATCATAAAATTCTATTAATTTATTAATACGCTCAAAATGAGTTTTAATTTGAGCCTGTATAGCCTCATCTTTAATACTGTTAAACGACCTTTTTGCGTAATATATAAAATTTCTTTTGCCTATATGTGTATATTTTCTGTACAAATCTTCTCTATAGAGCTTTTTGTGTTTTTCTTGGATAACAAGACCATTATTTTTATACAAGAAAATTAATCTTTTTCGAGCATTAATGTACGTCGCTATTACTGCTCGTTTAGATTTTCTATAATATCTAGCCAAACTGGATTTTCTTATTTTTGTTTTTTCGCCATCAAATTCAAAGCCTAAATATTGTAATGGTTGTTTCTTAATATTTTTATCAGTGAAATCATAGCATTGACTTTTTGAATATTTATACCCATCAATTATTGGGTGAATAATTAAGTGTTCACCTCTTGACTTAATGGCATCTCTGATTGTTTTATTAACTTCATTTTTATATTCAGGAAGGCAAATAAACATTATATCATCACAGTAACGTCTATAATGTCCGTTTATTCTATCAGCTAATTCTTTCATTTCTTTATCAAAAGGCAACATATAGATGTTTGACAGCAATGCTGACATAGGTGAACCTTGAGGAATTCCGAATGGATCAACATAATTTCTTCCGTTTATTTCTTTTTCATCTTTAAATAAGCCTTTATTCTTTTTTAAAACAACATGTTTGTCTTTAGATTCAGCTTTTGCCCACTTTCTAAATACGTGAAAATCATTTGCCTCCTCAAACATTAATTTGGGAAGTTTTGGACGCTTGCATTTTCCGCAATCTTTTGAACATTTTTCTTTTTTATACTTTTTAAAATATACACAAAGGTCTTGCATATCAACATAACAATAATTTGTTAATGATTTATATATGTTATAGTGGTCTTTTGGAAGATTGCCATTATTTAAATCATCTAAGTCTTCCGCGGTGAATTTATCTGATTCTTTTAAAACATTTATCCATTCCTGTTTTAATTTTTTATGGTCAATACAATCGAAAAAGCCTTTTATATCAAATGCTAATGCGACACAATTATTTTTTCTTTTTCTTATTTCATCAAAAACTTCTTTTGCCATATTAGCATTATCATGTCGATGACTACTTTCATCATCAGGTGTTTTCCTGTAGGCAAGAACCTCATTTTCAATTTCATACTTTTGAACTTTTTTCTCATATAATTCTGCCAATTGTTTTGCATAATATGAATATATGAAACCATCAAAATGTGCAGAATATCTAATGGGTCTAGGTTTTTTGATTCCTCCTGTTTGCGAGTTATTTAATTCAATTTTTAATTTTTGTATTTCTTCTGTGCCGGTTGTTTCCTCGATTTTTTTCTCATAATATTGTTTATCGTATTTCATCTTATTTATTTTACTATTATGACGCTCGACTATATCATAGGCAATAAATGGATAAAAAGAATGTTTGATAATTTCTTCTTTATCATTTAGTATGCTTAGTATTTTTTCACGCTTTGCCTTTATAACATCTTGACTTTTTTCAACAATTTTAAATTTTTTATTGCCAAGTGAAATCCGATAATAAAGACTATAAGGTCTATCGAAATGTGAGTATAGTTTAAAAGATAAACCGTCATTAAATTTTTTAACTTTAGCTTTGAGCTCTTTTTTCTTTTGAGTCATCCTCATCCCCTAAAATGCACAGATGCCCAACTTGTTCTGTAATCTAACAATCGGAGTTGGACATCTAAAATACTTTGAGCTTAAAATTCTAGGTTTTGTTCTTATTCCTACGACCTGTTTCGGTATCGCAATCGTAATCTCATCCCCAAACTACTTGTAACACTAGGTGGTATAATATTATTAAGTATAATATCATAACAGCCCTAAGGAGAATTCTAATGATTCATCTTCTTCAGTTCCAATCAGAACTGTTTCAGTTCAAACCAATATTATTAATCCTTGCCGTTGCTTCTGTAACCATTATCTTGTTAATAAGGGTTGACAGAGTTAACTTTTCCCCTGGAAGATATTGCTATCCTTTTTTCACCTCTGCGTCCAGCACTGTCATGATTCCATATTATAATTAAATTTTCAAGTCTAATGTTAATTTTCTTTACCTATGAAAATGGAATATTTTAACAATTTACATATTCTAAAGTTTTACTTCCGTTGCCAGTAGGAATTATATTTTTTAATTTCATCCATAAAAGTTCATCTTTTAAGTCCGATTCATAAAACCTTTCTTTTGATTCAGACCAATTATGTTTAAATTCTTGTATTATAATATCTTCTGTCGGTTGCGTTCCCTCAATGAGTAAATCATTCCAGACAGCGTACAAAGTAGCAACTATTTCACATTTTTCAGTTGTTTTCGTTTTAAATAAATCAATTATTGACTGGATTTCTGTAATTTTATTTTTAAAACAGTTGTTAAAAATATCTTTGTGCTGTTTAAAATTGGCATCTGGAGAATAGGAATTTTTTTCATGATTTCCTGTGTTATCTTTTACAACATTAATCCACTTATTTGTTTTAAATATTTCTTCAACTTCATAACGGGCTTTATAATCATGAGGTCCCGCAGGCATTTTATAGTATTGCCCACCTAAATCAAGATTCAAATGTTTTTCGCATAAATATAATATCTTTTCGTTTTTGACCGCACCAAATCTTTTTTGATTGTACAATTGAGATACTATTTCAGCACTTAAAGCTGCTCTTTGCTCTATAATTGAAACAATATCAATTACATTTTCTAATTCAACTGGTAAATTCTTTGAAATTTTTTCTAAAATTTTTGTTGCCAATTTTGGATTTTTAATTTGCTCTTCAAGTTCATCGCAAAGTTTCATTAGCTGATCAACTTTGGCAACTATACGTTTTTGTTCTTCTAAAGGTGGCAATGGTATAATTGTAGACTTGAGTTTTGTTCCATTAAAATTTGCCTGCCCGCATTGTTGAATAATTTTAGGTTCAATTTGAGTATCTCTAAAGACTTTTGAATTACAATAATAATTTATGTACCAAGGATTTACCAAGTTATCAAAAAGAGAGATTCTTATTAGATATGAAGCTAATGTATATTTGTTACTTTCTTTTTCAAAGATTCCCATTTTACCAACTAATTCATAACTATTTGTTCGATTGAACAACAAATCATTCTTTTTCAAATATAGCCTAGGAAGATCTTTTATATTTCTATTAACATATTTTAATTGTTTATAGTCAATTTTACCATTTTGAATATTATTCATTCTTAATATTGGGATTCCAATTGCTTTTTCATGAGCTTTTTCCGATGTTCCATATTCAACAATTTTGGTAATAGAACCCAACCTACACCAGTGCCAATTCTTAGGTATTATATAAGGAATTTCTTCATCATCTATTAATTCTAATAATTTATCTTTTTTAAGCTTATCTTGTTTAATTAATTGTTCTTTTTCTGATTCAATTTTCTTAAGTAATTCGCTTGCAGGTTCATCGTTAGGATTTTGTGATACCAATTTTCCTTCAGCTGCATATTGCAAAATTGCTTGTCTTAACTTAGTTGGTAGTTTTTCATTTATTTCAGTGAGTTTTTCTTCATTTTTTGAATATTCATTAATTAAAGGTATAATCTGCTCAAGCTTTTCAACAATTCGTTTTTGTTCTTTTAATGGAGGTAGTCCTATAATTAGATTTTTGAATAATGTTTTATCTAGATGAGGAATTGCGGCACCTTTTTTAGAATTTCTAAATAAATCTTGATAAAAAGCAAGTATGTGCAATACAAAATCTAAATTCACAAATGAATTAATTGATAATTGTTTAAAAGTGCTTCCCATAATACCATCCTCAGGTACAATAAAAATTTCTCCTGAATTTTCACCATCTACCAATATCATAATGTCCCTTTGTTTAACGAAAAAGCCTGAATCAATAAGCACTTTGTCGATTTTTTTTCTTAAATATCGGGCATTTAAAAGTGGTAATGAGACATCAGAAACTTTTTTACCTGCGTCAAGAGAACACAAAGCAGATAGCCTTACCCATTCCCAATTGTACGGTAATTCATATGGGTAAGATTCCTCTGATTCTAATGTCAAAGTTTTTATATTTAATTTTCTTAATACTTCACTTGCAGGCTCTTCATTTGGATCTTGTGGTACAAGCTTCCCCTGCATTGCATATTGAAGTATTGATTTTTTTAAATCTTGAGCTTTCATTTAGTTACCATTTTCATTTGTATTAGATTTACCTTTGTATTCAATAATAAAATCAAAAGCCAATTGATGAAGCAGCAAATTACCACCATAGTTTATATTCACTCCAAATCCTTTTCCAACAAGAGAGTAAATTGCAGTTATATAGTCCTGATCATCATAAAGGTCTGCCTCATAAGTGAGAATATTATTATTAATACAATGGTCAATTATTTCTTTTTCTATGCCTTGCAAATTTTTATAATATTTTATAATTTGTTTCTTATACTTGTTATTTTTATATTTATTTTCCAAAAAAGTCGCTATTGCAAAAACAAGAATAACAAAGCCCGAAATAATAACAAAAGTTTTATGATAGTGCCAACCAAGAAAAGTCAAAACCAATCCTATTAATAAAAGATGGAGAGGTTTATTATAAAAGAACATTAAAAAATCTTTAATTGAATTTAGTACTTTTGAAATAGGATCGTCCATAATTATTCTCCAATCATTATTTTTATTTTAGCTAATACATCATCAATTCCTGCATCAATTATAGTTCTTTTTTCTTGATATTTTTGGATTAATTCCATTGGCTCAAGCACGATTTCTTCTTCATACGGATAACCGCATAAATCAAGGTTATAATTACGTTCTTTGATTTCATCAATCGTATATTTTTTAGCTTTATCAAACCCATCAATATTGATTTCTTCTCTATTATTCCACCATTCAACAACAGGTTTCATATGGTCGAGCTTCATAGGTTTTGTTTTTGAGAAATTCTTTTGACCTTCGGGCATATCAAGCCTATAAAACCAAGTTTCTTTAGTCTTATCGCCTTTTGTAAAAAACAACAAGTTTGTATTAATTGATGTATAAGGAGCAAAAACGCTTTTTGGAAGCCTGATAATTGTATGCAAATTGCATTCATCCATAAGTTTTTCTTTTATACGAGTTTTAACCCCTTCGCCGAATAACGCACCATCAGGTAAAACCAATCCTGCCCTACCTTGAGGTTTAAGCATTTGAATAATAAATAATAAAAACAAATCTGCTGTTTCTTTTGTTCTATATGCAGATGGAAAGTTACTTTCAATCCCATCTTCTTCCATTCCACCAAAAGGCGGATTGGTTACGATACATTCAACCCTATCTTTTGGAGAAATATTCATGAGTGGTTTTGCTAAAGTGTTATCCCTACGAATATTTACAGGTGTTTCAATTCTGTGCAAAATCATATTTGTTGTACATAATTGGTGTGGCAAAGGTTTCTTTTCAACTCCAAAAATATTCTCTTGTAGTAAAATTTCTTCATCAGGATTGTTAACTTGTTTTCTCAAATTTTCGATAGTACAAGTTAAAAATCCGCCTGTTCCGCATGCAGGGTCAAGAATTTTTTCGCCTAATTTCGGATTAACCATATCCACAATAAATTGAGTAACCGCACGAGGGGTATAATATTCCCCCGCATTACCTGCTGATTGTAGACTAGAAAGTAATTGCTCATATATATCATTAAATGTATGTCGGTCTTCTGACGAATTAAAGTCAATCTCGTTAATCTTGTTTATGACTTGACGAATAAGCGTACCTGACTTCATATAGTTATATGTATCTTTAAAAATTTCACTTATTATAAAAGCTTTGTCATCATTATCAACAGGCAATTCTTGTAATGTAGGGAATAAATTATTGTTTATAAAGTTGACAAGTTCATCTCCTGTCATTCCTTCATCATCTTTAGCCCAATTAGTCCAACGAAAAGGTTTCGGAATTGGGGATTTGTAATCTTCCCCCAACGCAATTGCTTCTTGTTCCTTATCATCAAATATCTTTAAAAAAAGCATC
This sequence comes from Candidatus Gastranaerophilaceae bacterium, assembly GCA_041678605.1. Classification (GTDB taxonomy): domain Bacteria; phylum Cyanobacteriota; class Vampirovibrionia; order Gastranaerophilales; family Gastranaerophilaceae; genus JBAYNW01. The sequence continues at coordinate 12,596 of JBAYNW010000007.1, forward strand.
CAAACGAGTTGTGATAACCTCTGAGCATCACCATCCACTCCTGTATCTTTTCTCATTATATCCTGTATCGATTTAATTACACTTGTTATATTGGGCATTTAGTTTTCTCCATTAATTTCATATTTTAACAAAACAATCAAATCATTGATTTTCTGAGCTTTGTCCTTTGCATCTTCTTCCTCTGACAAATATAGATTTTCTAAATATTTAAAATCAACATTTAATTTATCTTTTTCTATTGAAAAAAGGTTAATTCGCCAATTAAAAAGGAATTCTGTTGAGTTAAGCGATTCAAGAATATCTTTTAATTTTTTAGTCACATGTTTGTTTAAATAAGAAAAATTTTCGTCATACATTTTTTTAATATTCTGTTCGCAATTTTTAATTACTTCATTGTACTTTTTTGTGTATTCAAGTATTTCTTTCAAATAGTTTTCGTCAACAGATTTATTTTTCAGAACATCTAAGAATTCATCTGATTTGTTATCTTTCTTATAGAAATCTGCCATTTGCACAAGTATATCAAACATCCTTTTTAATTCATTTAGCTCAATAATAAATTTGGGATATACTTTTATTTTTACATCATGCAGTTTTTGCTTTTTAAACTTTATTAAATCTTGAGAATTTAAATATTTAATTGTAAAAATAGGAGATAAAATCCCCAATATTGCAACTATATAAGGTGAAGCCACCTTTATCAATTCTAGAATAAATTGTTTATCCATTTACCCAACCTCAAATAAATATTGTTCTAGCTCTTTTACAGCCTTGTCATAGCCATCAACACCGCCAAATTCATTTATTATTTCAGTTGGAGTTCCGAAAGTATTGAAAGGTTGAATTCTCAATATGGTTTTATCTTCAATTGCTTTTATATCTTCATCTGCAAATTTATCAACAAGTGCTTCTAGTATAGCTTTTGCTTTATCTGAATATTTACCAAAGTAATTACGCTTTTTAACATTATTGGCACGTTCTTGCTTTGTTAAAGGTGGCATATCAAAAGCAACGTGGCAAATTAAATCAAAAATACTCAAGTCTTTACCTGTCTTTGCTTTTACTTCTTCACTTAGTTCTTCAAACATTATTCCTTGTTCTGAAAGCTCCTCTATAATCGCTGATTTTTTATCTGATTCAGACCACTTTTTTATAAAGTCATTTATGCTCGAATATTCTTTAGTTAAATTTTTCTTTGTATAATCAACGAGTGATTCTGTTATCAATTTTCCATCATTACCATAATATTGAACACGTTCACCCACTAAAACAGTTTCAACTCCATTTATATAAAATTTTCGTGGTTTTTCAGCTTCATCAGCAATAGTTATATCAGGTGGAAGTTCAACAATTGTTTCCTCTGTTGGTAAATTATCAATATTTGCTTGATTTTCTTCAGGAGTTAATTCAGGTGGTGCTATTCCATCAGTATCGCTTGGAGTATAAATTTGTACTGGTTCACCATCAAATTCTTTATCTTCAAACAATCTTGTAACGTTTCTAAAATCAAGAATTGTGAAATAGAATTTCCCAAAATCTGGTCTTAACCTTGTTCCCCGACCTATTATTTGCTTAAATTCTGTCATTGAAGTAATATTTGAATCTAAAACAATTAGTTTACAAGTTTTTGCATCAACGCCTGTTGACATTAATTTAGAAGTAACTGCAATTACGGGATAGGTACTTTCAGGGTCAATAAAATTGTCTAACTCTCTTTTCCCTTCATCATTGTCGCCTGTAATTCTCATAACGTATTTGGAATTTTGAGCAACCATGTCAGCGTTTTCATTAACAAGTGCTTGTCGCATCCTTTCTGCGTGGTTTATATCAACACAAAAAACAATAGTTTTGTCAAAACGGCTATTAGCCTTTAAAAACTGAGTAATTCTTTTTGCTACAAGTTCCGTTCTTTCATCTATAACAAGCTTTCTATCAAAATCTTTAACATTAAATTCTTCCTGTGGAAGCTCATTGCCATACTTATCAATCTGACCTTCGTCAGGAGTATAACCATCCAAATCAATATTTATAATTGGGCGAATAACCTTATAAGGAGCTAAAAACCCGTCCTCAATTCCTTGTTTTAGCGAGTAAGTATAAACAGGGTCTCCAAAATAATTAATATTTGAAACTTCGTTAGTTTCTTTAGGTGTTGCCGTCATACCAACATGTGTTGCTGATTTAAAGTAGTCTAAAATATCGTGCCAAGCTGAATCCTCTTTTGCACTGCCTCTATGGCACTCATCAATTACAATTAAATCAAAAAAGTCTGGCGAAAACTGCTTATAAATATTCTTTTCTTCTTCCGTTCCTGTTACAGCCTGATACAAACACAAATAAATTTCGTAAGATTTATCAATTTGTCGCTTTTGTATTTTAGTCATTTTATCACCAAAAGGTGCAAAATCATTATTTTTTGTTTGGTCTACAAGAATATTTCTATCCGCTAAAAATAAAATGCGTTTTTTCTTTCTTGCTTTCCACAATCTCCAAATAATTTGAAATGCGGTATAAGTCTTACCTGTTCCTGTTGCCATAACAAGCAAAACTCTATCTTGACCTTTTGCAATTGCTTCAACCGTTCTGTTTATTGCGATTCTTTGATAATATCTAGGTTCTTTCCCGCTATGTTCAGCGTGATAATTCTGCGTGTAAATTTTTTCAACTTCTGTTTCTTCGATTTGTTTAACTTTTTTGTATCGCTCCCAAAGTTTTTCAGGGCTTGGAAACTGCTCAAGTGAAAATTCTGTTTCAACTTTTCCTAATGTAACCGTCATATCGTGTTCTAAAAAACCATCACCATTTGACGAATAAACAAAAGGAATATCAAGCATTTGAGCATACTCAATAGCTTGTTGCATTCCTGCCCCAACCGAATGTTTATTGTCTTTTGCCTCTATAATTGCAATTGGGATATTTGACTTGTAATAAAGAATGTAATCGGCACGTTTACGCTGATTTCTTGAAACCAACTTACCTCTAACTATAACTTTGCCGTCAGTAAAAGATTTTTCCTCACGAATTTGCGTTTGTTTGTCCCACCCTGCTTTTTCAATGGCAGGAGTGATAAATTTTGTACAAATATCTCTTTCTGATAAATCTTTTTTATTCATAGAATGCTTCCTGATTACTTCTAAGGCAATTATAGCATGGTTAAAAAAGATTAATGATTAATTGTTAAGAGATTTCAATTTGATATTCCTTTTTATTTCATGATATAACTATAAAAAAGGAGTATAAATGGCTATACCTGATTTTCAAACATTAATGTTGCCCGTCTTAAAAATATTAGGCGATAATCAAGAACATAAAAATTCAGATATTGTGGAAGCTGTTGCTTCACAATTTAACTTATCCGAGGAAGAAAGAAATGCGTTACTTCCAAGTGGCGGAATGACTTATATCTACAACCGTACTTTATGGGCTAAAACTTATTTAAAAAAAGCCGGATTGGTTTATCATCCGCAAAGAGGGCTTGTTAAAATCACAGAAAAAGGGTTAGAAGTTTTAAGCAAAAATCCTGAAAAAATAAATATGAAATTCTTAAATCAATTTGATGAATATAATGAGTGGAGAGAAAATTCCAAGCATTCTGAATCTACAAGCGAAGAGGTTGAAGAATGTGAAGAATCAATGAAAACTCCCGAAGAAATGATTTCAGATTCAATGTTTTTGTTAAATAAAACATTGGCGGATGATTTAATGGATAAAATCGCCGAAAATTCGCCGATGTTTTTTGAAAATTTAGTTGCAGAATTATTATTAAAAATGGGCTATGGTAGTTCAAAGCAAGATATTCTTCAAAACGCAGGGCGTTCAGGTGATGAAGGAATTGACGGCATTATCAAAGAAGATGTTCTTGGACTTGATAAAATTTATATTCAAGCTAAAAGATGGCAAGGAACAGTCGGAAGACCTGAGATACAAAAATTTGCAGGAGCATTACAGATGCAAAATGCAAGTAAAGGAATATTCATAACTACTTCTAATTTTTCTAAAGATGCCATCGACTGCATAAACAAATTTAATTCAAATCTTGTTTTAATTGATGGTAAAAAGCTAACTGAACTTATGATAAGATACAACCTTGGAGTTACGGTTAAACAAACATACGAAGTAAAAAAGATTGATGAAGATTTCTTCCTTGATGAAACTTAAAACCAATTTTGCACGCTTTCAAATGCCTTTTAGTGCCGTTTTCAAGTCGGAACATAGATAAATGAATGTCGGGAAATAATCTTCCATTTGCAGGCATTCTTGCTTCTAAAATTCAGCATTAGCCAGTTGGGCTAATTAAGCAATGTAAAAGCTTTTGTTTTATTTTTTTTAACACTTTTTTTATTGTTATAATGATTATAAGTTTAATTAGACTATGAGGATAATCCTAATATGAGTTTAAAAACACAAATCAGGAAAGAAAATATTTGCAAACTATTAAAAATTCAAATTGAAAAATTAAAAGCAAGTACAGATAAAAATGATTTTGATAATATTTTTGATGATATTTTTAGAAATTTAAAAAATATTTATGGAGAAAACAGTCAAGAAGTTGCAGATGTAGCATATTCAGAAAACAAGGGCAAGTTGATTAATATTTTAGAAGGAATAATTCAACAAATTGAACTTATAGGATTACCTGAACCTGCTATTGCAGAAGACAAAAGCATTAATTTCACAAACAATACAAATGTTCATCAAACTCAAAATATAAATATAAACTTAAGCACCATCATTAATAAAGAAATCCCTCAAGGAAGGATTGATGATATTAAAGAAATTTTAAATTCAAAAGAAAACGAAAAAACTAAATTTCAAAAAGTTGCAGAAGTGATTAGAACTTGCGGAATTGAGGTAACTTCATCAACTTTAGCAAAAATAATTACGCAGTTGCTTGGGGTCTAACAATAAAACCTACTTCACAAATATTTATTTGAACAGGAGCAATATATGTTTGAAAATTTTAACCAACCAACTATAACAAATGCTCACGCATTGATGGAACATAATAAAAAACAAGAAAAATTTGAAGCAGAACAAAAAGCAGTCAAAGCAAAAGAGAAAGCCGAAGAAGAAGCTTTTAAAAACCTTCAAATAAACCAAAGTGCTGAGGCTAATAAAATAGCCAAAGCGTCATTAATATTATCAATTATAGCGGTAATTATATCCATTATAATTGGCATAGTGTCAATATATGTCGCGATAAGTAGATGAATTTACAAAAGAAAAAGCTACAAAAAATATTTGTTTAGAAGGGGAAAGATGACAAAACAAGAAATTGATGTTTATTATGATTGTGATTGGCTTTTTAATACGCCTGAAGAAAAGCCTATTGATACCTATATAATTGGACATTTGTCAATTGAAAGAACAATAAATGCGATACTTAATTTATTGTTGAAAAATAAGCCTGAAATTAAAATCAAAGAAATGAATTTTTACAAAAAGATTCAGGCTCTATATATGCTTGATATATTATCATCAAAAGATTACAACATTTTGAACAAGTTTAATCAATATCGGAATAAATTAGCACACGAAAATGATTTTAAACTAACAGTTGAAGATTTAAAATCCTTAGCAAAAGATATTGAAGAAACAATTTTCTTTGAGCAGTTTGATATTGATAATTGCTTGCAATATGATGATGTGCAAGATATTTTCGGAATACTAACAGATATAATCGGAGCAATTCAACATACGCTTGTTGATGTTTGTGTAAAATTGAATAAGAGGGAAATGATTATAAAAGCGTAATCTTATCTACAATTATGCCACTAGGAAACTATCCGCTAATCTTTGCATTGCATCTTGTTGTAAGCCCGGAGAAACGTGGCTGTAGGTGTCAAGGGTGATTTGTATGCTGGCATGTCCCAAAATCTCAGAAACAACCTTGATATTAGAGTTTATTTCCAATGAACGGGTGGCAAATGTATGTCTTAGTGCGTGAAAGGTTTTGTGCCCTATCTCAGCCTTTTTAAGGATTCTAAGATAATGGTCTCTGAATGTTCGTGGGTCAATATAATTACCGTCTTCCATAGCAAAAACCATTCCGTAAATTTTATAAGCTTTACCCCATTGCTTACGGAATTTATCTTGTTCAGCCTTATGTTGTTTAAGCTTTTCCATTATAGCCGGAGCGATAGCGATTACACGCTCGGAGGTTTTTGTTTTAGTTTCGTTTCGTAAACCTAATTTAGTTTTCAACTTAGCATTTTCATCATAATCTTTTAAACGACTAAGCTGTTTATTAATCCGAATGGTATTTTGTTCAAAGTTCACATCTTTCCAAGTCAAACCGAGAAGTTCGCCCAGCCTCATGCCGGAATATAAGTCTAAAATAATTGCCATATTCCAAGGGTTATCGGTAGTGCAAGCCATTTCAAGTTTTTTCTGTTCTTCAACTGACAAGATATCAATTTGCTTTTTCTCTCTGCGAGGTAAGATAACACCTTTAAGCGGGTTTTTAATCAATAAATCGTTTCTGACAGCCTGTTCCATTGCCCTGTGAAGGACTAAATGAATGTTTTTAATAGTCTTCGGATTCAATCCGCCTTTTTTGTCCAATCTGCCATTAATCGTCATTTGTTTATAAATAATTTGAGCCTGAATACCTTTGAATTCTTGGAGCTTAATACGCCCAAAGTGCGGTTTTAGGTGCCTTTTTACTATATATTCATCCCCAACTCTAGTTGGAGTCTTTGTATTGCCGATTGAGTAATTTTCATACCAGTAATCGAGCCATTCGCCGACAGTTATTCTTGTGAAATCGACATTGACACCACGTTTGGTTTTTTCCAAAAAATCATCCATTTTATCTCGTACAATTTGTCTGGTTTTTCCGGTAAAATATTTAAATTTTTGCGTGCCGTCATCTTTATAACCAACTGTTAGCAGACCTTCCCAATGTCCTTTTTTATGCTTATAAATATGACCCTCGCCGTTGGATCTTCTATGTTGACCTTGTTTTATTCCCATTTTAATTAATCTCCTTTTCTTGCCATTCTTTGACCAGTTTGTAAAACGTATTAATTTTTAGGTTTAATCTTTTCATTGCTTCCCTGCCGGTAATGCTCCGGTTTTTCCAAAGCGAATAAACTTCTGCAAAATTATTCGGTGGTGCAATTTCTTTTCGACCTTTGTATTTTCCGGCTCTTTTTGCAATTGCAATACCTTCTTTTTGCCGTTCCAAAAGGTTTGTGCGTTCAAATTCATAAATTGCTCCAATCATTGTTAACATAAGCTTACCTGTCGGGGTATTTGTGTCTAAATTTTCTTTCAGGCTTATAAGCTTAATGTTTTTTGAGTTTAATTTTTCTACAATCTCAAGCAAGTCCTTTGTACTTCGGGCAATACGGGAAAAGTCCTTAATGTAGATTACATCGTCTTCCCTTATGTATTCCATCATCGCCTGAAACTCGGGGCGATTAGTGTCTTTAGCACTTACCTTTTCAACAAAAAACTTGTCGATGCCGTATTTTTCAACGGCTTCTTTTTGTCTTTCATCGTGTTGTTCAGCTGTGCTGACTCGTATGTAGGCTATATTTTTGCCTGTATTCATTGTTGGTTCTCCGTTTCGGGTGCTTTCATCGTCCTAAAACGATAATATATTTTCATTCAGAAGTAAAGCTTTCACAAATACTTATTTGATAATTCTTAATATGAACTTTTAACAAACGCTTTTGAGCCATTTTCTGCATTTTGTTTAGGTTAAAATCTATTTAAACTTTATTATTTTAACTATTGCTATATAATAAATACTCGTCTGCTTTCAATGTTGCAAAAACCATCTTTATTACAATTATCTTTGCCGTTTTTTAATTAAGTTTTTGTAAAAATAAATCCAAAGTTGCGTTTAGCTATTTACTCGAGTTACAACTTCAAACTTATTTCGCCTACTCGATTAAAAAAGATTAGGCTTATATTTTTCATATTCAGTCTTGAAATCGAAATCATTCAAAATACCTTTTTCATCATATTCAACGAATCTTAATTCCGACTTTTGATGCATTGTATAAGCTACATATTTTTCGGGCGTCTCGATGACCGGATAGTGCCTTGAAACAACCTTATTAGCCATATCGGGATGACGTTTTCGATGACGATTATTGATATTGTGAACAACCATCTTTGAAAGCTTACAAACTTTCTCAGATTTCAAAAGAATATGGAGATGCGGTGCGATCTTTTTGGCAGGATGACCAAGCCGGTATTTGTCCATAAAAACAACTTTAGGTCGACCACGCTTCCCGTTTTTTCGCAAACTCGGATATGCATTGCGAATATTATATTCGCTAATGCATATCACAGCCTTGCAACTTATATTATTTTGCCTTGCGGCTCTGTCGATATATTTTGCAATGGTGTTTGCTTCTTTTTCGGCTTCCGATTTTGTACTGAACTTGAATTGATGTTCAATGCGGTATAAATCTGACATCTTTACACCTATAAATCAGAAAAATCAGTTTCATAAAATTTGTCAATAGAATTTACAAATGATACCAGCTTAGGCTTTGATTCTTCTTTTAAAAATGTTTTTAATTCATAGGTCCATACATAAGTTCTTATTGATTCGTTTTCAAAATTAAATACATGAAATATTGCTTTTACTGTTGAATTATTCTGCATTCTTCTACTTATGCCGTATTGAACATCAAACTTAAAGTAAAAATCTATTAAATCGCCGTCTACTAGGTTTTCTTTGAAAGATGAATCTTCATACAGCAAATTTAATACATTGATTTTTGAACCGAAAGTTTCTAAAAAATATATTGGATCGGTTTCCTCTATTTCATTTACCAATTTAATGAGTTTTTTATTAATAGAATGTCTTCCTGGATTCTTTCTGAAATATAATTTTGGATTTTCAAATATGGGATTATCTAAACAATAATCAATATTTTCTATATTTTCATCATCTATGTATTCAAAGACATTAAAAGGACCATCTAAATCAATATCCATATCGTATGTAATCCACATTAATTTACTTAGAGCTTTGTAACCAAATAAAGTTTTAAAATTTTTCTTTTGTTTTATTGATAAATGTAAAATGCGATTTGCTAATAATATTACTTTTTGGATAGCAACATCTTCTGTAATACTATATCCGGGCAAGTAAAAATTTTTATAATGAGCATTTTCACTTATTCTTTGAAGCTCTTCTGCACTTATTTTTTGTTTTTCGTTCATTGTTGACCGCCTTTCGATTGAGTATGCTTATTAATCCATTCATCTAAAGCCGATTGAGATACTCTTTTCAATCGACCTATCTTTAAAACAGGGAAGTCGGGGCGTCTGAGAATAGAATAAATCGTATTTCGTCCGACGCCGAGAATCGCCGCTACTTCCATCGGCTTAAAAATGGTATCATTTTCCATTTTTTCCTCGCTTTCATCTTTTGTAATGTACTGGAAGCACTTAACGTATTTTTTGTTTATAAAGGCTTTAATACTGTTCAAATGCTTTCATTATGTATCATTTACGATGTTTAATTTTTTGTGTATATCCATAAAAAACAGAGCCTAAACGCAATAAAATCAATATTCTAAAAATCTGTATTGAAACAGATTGAAACCTGTTAAGAATAAATTGAAGCAGGTTTCAATAGAAACAATAGAATTGTCTCTAAATTATTAATAATAGACATGCAAATAATTACTTAATGGCTTTTAAAATGGAATTTTTGATGCTAATTAATCTTAAAAATTGATTAATAAACAATTTCCCCTCTGTTGATTGCATAGTAAGTTTCTTTATTTTTAGACTGAATACCTATAATAAATTTAAATTTTTTATCTTTAAAAAATTCATTTCTTATTTTTTTATTAATGTTGGATACCATTGTTTTTTTCTCAATTCCAAACTCTTCTGTTTTATTGAAAAGCTTTAAGACCAAATCATATTGTTCCGGTGTAAGCTCTACTTTATTTCCAGCTAATTGAATATAAGGTTTTTGGTAAGATTCATTGAGAACATAACGAAGAGGAAATTTCAACCGCATTTTTTTGTTAGCTTTTGTTGATGGTATTGAGTGTTGAATGGTAAGCTGTTTCGCCAAAATACTATAAATCACGTCAGGATGTTCTAATAATGAAATATTAATTTCTAAAACAACATTTCCTATTGCTTTAAATCCTCCTCGTTTCATTTCACAAGAATTAATTTTAATTAATTTTTTATATTTAGGATGAAAATATATATCTAAAATGAATTCTGATAGCCTTATTCTTTCATCTGCTAATAAATCAGGTTTATTCGGAAACCTATTATTTTTAAGAAGTCGATAACTATATAGAACAATTCCTGTTTGCTTGAAACCATGAGATAACTTATAGAGAACGTCTCTCATATAATCTAAATTTTTCATATAAGGGAAATAATTAACAAATTTATAAGGTTGAAGCTTCCCTTTTTTATATAAATTCATATAATTTTGTAAGAATTCTTTTAATTTTTTCCTTGCATCTATTGTACTTTGAAGAGTAATTATGCTTTTGTCTCCGGCATCAGAAATAATTATAATGTCTTTAAGTTTTATATCATCCAAATATTGCTCAAAATAAGGGGAAAACGGCTGTAGCTCTGGTTTGCGTTCCTCTCCAGTTCCGTCTATGTTATCTCCTTCATCCCACCAGTAATCTTTTTCTATTTCAATAGGTTTGTTTTCAATCAGCAGGGTTGTAAATATTTCAATTATAAAAGATTTAATGTATTTCATCCTGATTTTTCCTCATGTATGTAATTATGGTAACTCAGGCGACTATAAATACATCAGTCAATAGGGATTTTTAAAGAATAATTTTCGCTGTGCAGGTATAAAGGAATAATTGTCCCTTGTCTGTATCGCAGGCTTAAAAATGAGCGTTTTGAGTGTTCGAGGTACAAAACTACTACAAGAATTTTTCAAGCCACTTAAACGCCATTTATAGCATCTAATAAAAAAAATCAGACTCCAAAATGCCTGTATTTACTGTATTTTGAAATCAGACTTTAAGCTCGTTTAAGGAATCTTTGCTATTTTTCCTCAATATTAATTTTTTGATTATTTTTATATTTTTACTGTAAAATACTATCCAAAACGGTTGTATTAATTGTAAAAATGGTTCTGCATTTTGGCTTGTACAGAGTATCTCTGCGAATTCTACTATAATTTGGTTTAAATTATTTTTTCTTATTTTTTATATTTTTAATGGAAAAATTTATTTAAAAGTAGAAAAGAACTCTGCAACCGAAATTTCAAATCCTTTACATAATGCCTCAACCGTAGACATCTTAATGTCTCTTTGAGCATTCTCCGCATACGCAACACAACTCTTGGATAATTCTGATTGCCAAGCAAGTTTTTCTGCCGTCAAAGAATGCTCTTTCCTCAATTCCTTTATACGTTTTGCAATTTTCTCATTAATGCTCATAGTTAATACCTCCATGTTGATACCTTTACTTTAATACCAAAGTAAGTTATAATAATTCACAACGTTGGTATTAATATCGTGAATATAAAAAATAAAGGAGGTTAAAATGTTTAAAATTGAAGAAAAGTTTAATTCTACAGAGGGTTTGTACAAGTATTTGCTTAAGAATATTGATTTTATTGGCAAATCAATAGGGGTTCAAATTCAAAAACCACTAAAAGATAATCCTTTTTGTATTACAGGTAAAGAAAAAATTACAGAGCGGAATATTTTATTTTTTGCATCAAAAAGCGAATTCCCTGAAAATTTAGGTGAATTAATTGCACTGGCGGGTGCTTTTGATGTTGATATTATTGTTTATTTCGCACCCAAACTAAACCCGTCCCAGCTTGATGCATTAAACTGGCTTAAAAAAATCTGTAATGATGATACTCAATTCATTATCAGTGAAGTGGATTTTTAGAATTAAAAAAAACAGACAGATGAACGTTATTTACTCACCTGCCTGTTTTAAATATGAGTTTTTACTTCCGTTTGGCGATTATTGCTATAAGATTCATATATTTGCCAGCTCCGGCCTCCATTGAAAGTCTGTCATTTGCAGAATATTCAACATATTCATTATCGCAGGCAAGCCAATCATTCCAGCATTCTTCAAAACATTGCATTTCCTGAATTGATTCGATTGTTATTTCGTTGGATTTACTCAAAAGCTCTTTCCACCAAGGGATAGAATGAAAAGTTTTAAAAATTTCATCTTTTACTTTTTCCCAAGATAACATCATTTCATCAGGAAGTACGCCGTTGAGCTCTTTTTTAACTCCCGGAAAAGCTATAGCAATTGTACCGTCTTTTTTGACCAACGGTGCTATTTTTGTATCCATAAATTCCGGCTCGGTTCCGGAGTAATGGTAGGAATCTATACTTACAATCGCATCAAAATATTCATTTGCATAAGGTAAATCTATTGCATCTGCGTGTATCGGAATAATTTGATTTTCCAAGCCCATTGATTTAAAGGTTTTGTAATTTTGGCTTGCACTAATCCATAAATCAGTTGCAAAGACTTGTACGCCGAATTCTTTTGCAAGTAATATTGAAGTTAAGCCCCTTCCGCAGCCTAAATCCAAAACCCGCATATCTTTTTCAAGTTTAACCGATTGTAAAAGTTCTTCAAGCATTTTCATGCTGTTAGGACCCATCAAATTTTCTTCGATGAATTTTTTATCATATTTATTGCTTTTTATAAATTCCATTGTTTTTCTCCTTTGTTGTAATAATCTTGTTTTTTACAGAAAAACAGCACAAAATTTCGGTTATTTTATTGTTTGATAATCTGTAAAAATTTAAAAGTAAATCACAGACAAAATACTTTGTCTGTAAAAAATGTTCAACTAAGAACTTACTTTAAGATTATCTTACAATATCCATCAATTACCTTTTGCTTACCTTATCAGTATAAACTATTGAGCTGAATTTATCAAGCCTATGCCTTTTTTAAAATAATCTTTTTCCAAATCTTTTTAGTCATAATTATGCCAAGTATAAAATAGCCGACACCAGCTATTAACAGACAAATTGAGGAAAATTGGTCAACCATAAATTTAGTTCCTAAAGAATTTATTAGCCAATCTCTGGCATTGTTTATTACTGGTGGCATATTAATATAGAAATACAACCCCCAAATTAAATATGCCACCCCGAAGGCGGAATGAAGCAGACCATATAATAACAAAATTGTTTTATCAAATATTTTTACCATTTTACCCCCTGTTCCTAATTGTTGATATAGCTGTTATCAAGCTTGAACATTGTATAAGTTCCCCGTAAATCTTTAGGTTGAGGCTCAGTTTCGATTTTAGCTGTATATGCTTTTTTAATCTTATCAAGGAACTTAAACTCAGCTTTTCCTTTTATTGCCATTTCAAAAGCTCCGATTATTCCGCCTGGAACAAACGCAAAACTGCAAAAAATCATCGGTATGCCAACAATAATTCCGATAACCGTTGCACAAAACAAAATCCCGACAAAAAACAGCAATAGCCCTGTTAAAGCTATGCCTAATCCGAAGATTGCTCCGAATATCCTTACTAACACGTTGTCAATAGTTTCTTTTCTCATATATATAACCTCTTTCAGCACTAAAACGATATACTTCGTATCATAAACTATTTTTTGCAGAAGGCAACCAAAACGCAGATATATCAAGAAAAATTAATTTTATATCATCTGCAATGCTGATAGGACAAATAAAATAATTGTTTTCAAGGGCTATCGAAGCCATAATACGAAACTTTTGAGGCTGTAGAGGTATAAAAACTACCACAAGTAATTTTCATGCCACTTAAACGCCATTATTACCAGTGGCATTTTTATAAATAAAACTTAAACCAAAGAAAACTATAATTCTTGCACAAACTTAATAATTTGATTAACCATAATTTGAAAATCAGTTTGCTCTTTATAATAAAGTCCCGATTCATTTTTATATCGGGCTTCTAAGCGTGCAATTTCTGAAGAATTTGCCGTTAATGCTTCGCAAGTTTTGATGGATTCCAATGTAGAAGGCTCTTTTATCCCATAATATTTTTTTGAATTAATCGAAATATCTTCCAAGATTTCTTTTATTTCATTCGGACTACTTTTTAAATTCTGAATTTCTTCTAATTTAATAAGGTTGTATAAATCATAATAATGCCTTGTTGCTTCAACTATTTTTCCTTTGTTGTATGAATTTTTTATAGCTTCCAACTTTTCTAAAAATATTCTTTCAGGTCCTAAAACTTGCAAGCTAAAAGGAATAATATCTTCTTTATAATCCAATAATTCAGAAGGAACCTGATTGCCAAAATGTGAAAGAATTGTTGAAGCTACAAACGAGTTCATTTCTTTTTTCATTGTAGGATATGAACCGCCTCTATATCCGGGCTCAAGCAGAATTTCTCTTTTTATAAATTCAGGAATATCCTTATTATAAAATCCGGCATATTTATAATAAAAATTGCCACCGATTACATCTTTTTCAAGATCGGTTGAATTTTCTATGACAAAATCAATTCCGTTAATCGAATCAACAAAGTTTACAAATTCTTTTAATCTTTTTATCATATCGCTTCGGTGTTTTGACTTTGTTGTTAAAAGAATGTCAATGTCTTCCGAGAACCTTCCAAAGTCCTCAAACCAAATTTTAGATAAAGAAGTTCCGCCTTTAAAAATAAATTCATTGGCAAATTCTGACGAAGCCAATTCTCTCAAGATTCTTGTAACCCAATAATCTTTTTCAATCACACCAATGCTCAAACCCATTTTTTCAGAGGTTTGTTTTAAAAACAAATTAAATTGTTCGTGCTCGTTTAGGTATTTCATGACTTCTTCGCTTTATGTTCCATTCCTTTGCAAATTTTAGCACAGAATCGATATCTAATAAATAGACTGTTCCGGGATTAAGGCTAAGCTTTAATTGAGTTAGCAAAGATTTATTCATGCCTAATTCTTGCCCTAAAGCCCCCACAATTGCCCTGACTCTGGGTGTTTCTAAAAGAGAAGATTTCCCTAAATCATTAATATTAACTTTACCTGATTTTATTATTTCTTTAATCTTCAAAAGGGCTTTTTCAGGATAAGTTCCGGGAATATTTTCAATATCGTTCAGAGCATCTAAAACAATTCTTTCAATTTCTGTTCCTGATGTTGGCTTATTTCTTTGAATAAATTTGATTTTATCATTACTTCTCATCGCTATTGGACTTGCAATAGTTGTTATATTTGAAATTTGTGTTGTTAAACCGATTTTATTATAACCGTTAATCCCGCTGACACAGTAAAACACATCTTTTTTAGCCAGTTTTTTAAATACTAAATCCATATCATCATGTGAAACTAAGCCTAAAATTGTTTTTTGAGGCAAGAAATAATAACCTTTTTGAATCCGTTTTATCGTTCCTTTTTGATTCAACAGACTTAAAGCTTTTGTAACTGAGTCGAAAGGCAAGTCATTAAAATCAGGATAACTCCAGATTTTATCCTGATTTTTTTTATTTAATATTTTCTTTTCTACTAATTTTAATATCGATTTTTTCATAGTTATCACCTGATTTTATTATAACCTATATTAATATAAAATTCAAGTTTTTACAAGTATAAATTTGAAATAAAATTTAATTTAAGGCAAAGGAAATAAAAAAGCGTCAAAAAAAGGTGATTTTTTAGATGTGCCTCAATGTGCTATTTGGTGCTGATTTGTGCCACCTAATGTTATTCCTTTATTGGGTACTTTATTGGGTATTTTCATAAAAAAAGAGGATTTCAAAAACCTGAAACCCTCTCTGTGATTGGTTGCGGGAGCTGGATTTGAACCAACGACCTTCGGGTTATGAGCCCGACGAGCTACCAGACTGCTCCATCCCGCGTTATCTTATTTAATTTTCAATTTCTTAATTTCAATTTCTTAAAAACCTTGGATATCCTCGCTTTGCTCGGGCTACGAACAATGGCAGAGTATCCCGCGTTATCTTATTTAATTTTCAATTTCTTAATTTCAATTTCTTAAAAACATTGGATGTCCTCGCCCTGCTCGGGCTACGAATAACAAAGTACTCCACGCTAAGGTACTTCCAACCACATTATCACACAACAAAATTTTTTTGCAAGTAATTCACCTCCGGTCAGATAGAAACAAAGAGGCGAAAAACTTTCGCCCCCTTAGTTTCAGCTTTAACACTAATTGTACAGCTTGGCTAAATTAGCCAACCTAAGCTGTTTTTGGACAACATTTTCCATGTTAACCCGTATTTCGTCCAACTCAGCCTGCAGCGTTGCTAAGTCTTTATGAGAAACCTGCGTCACCTGCGGTTTTACCTCAACTTCTACCCAGTCAGCCGAAAACCACGCGTTAGTAAATCGCTTTTCAAAATCTTTACAAAGGTCTGACATATAATCACCCTAACCCTTCTGAAAACTTACTTTTGAAAACATTGACTTAAGCATATCTAAAACATCATAATTCCCGTACTTAAAAGTATACGGCTGGTGCGAATACTCCTGCGAACCAAGCTTTTCCCCCGAAACAGCCAAATAACTGCCGGAATTAAAATCAAAACTTGTCATCTCCGAATAATCCACCATCATCTCATCAATGTCAAAAAATTTATCTTCCATAATACACTTCCCTTTATATACCCTAACCTTTTATCTATCGTCATCTAACAAAAATTCTTTAGAGTTTTAAGTCAAAGGTTAATTTTTCGTTACAAAAAAGGACTGTGAGGTAAAGGAAGGGCGGATTTGCTTTTGCAAATCCGCCCCCGGAAATCTATTTTACTAAAAATATCAGTCACATTTTGTTTTGCCGCCCCAGGACAGGTTATTGCAGTGTAAATAATCCATGTTTTCACTGTAAATCAGCCATGCAGCACAACCAATACCATTTTCGGCACCAGTGCTATTTTTGTTACAATAAGAGCCAAATGTGTACAAGGTTTCTCCTTGCGTTCCTAATGGAATTATTCCGGATTTTGAAATCCAAAATATAAATAAATCAACCCCGTATTGATTCGGTTTTTTATATCCGTTTATATCCACCCATATATTTCCGCAAACAGTTTTCAAAGCGGTGGAAGTGCCATTTATATTTGTGCAATTAGGATTGTGAATCAAAGTTGCAATAGTACTCCCGTCAATTAGTTCCGCCTTTGCAAACCTTGGATCAGAGTAAAAATTAATACCCTGATTATTTTTCAAATCTGTATATGTTTTATTTATCCAACAACCTGTGGCACTGCCACAAATTTTTGTAATATTTAGGTACGAGGCTAAAGCATTAAGCATGTTTTCTGCACCTGCTGAACTACACCAAGCTGTCAAATTCCAATTTTCGGGTGTGCCATTTTCCTGAACCGCAAGGATATAGGCTTGAGATAGAGTTGAATGAACTTTTTTAACTGCGGCAATAGTTGCTCTTTCTTGTGCGTTTTGCATCAAAGTCGGAATCGTCATGGCACAGATTACACCAATTATACCAAGAGTAATTAGAATTTCACTAAGCGTAAAGCCTGCGTGAGAGATAGTTGAATTTTTTGAGACTTGTGTCAACCGTTGTTTTTTATTTTTAAATCTGCTTATCCAGCTTTTATTCACGATATTAATACCTCACTTGTTAATTAATATATCCTATATTGGTACTAAAGTCAAGATATTAACAAAGAAGTATTAGGGAAAAGAAACTTATGAACATCAACGAAAAAATTGCACTAAAAATTAAAGAACTCCGAAAAGAAAAGGGGCTAACGGCCGAGAAACTTGCATGGTTTTCTGATTTATCAAAGAGCTGTGTTACTTACGCCGAAAAGGCACAAAGGGACATAAAAATATCAACGGTTGAAAGCATTTGCAAAGGATTTAATATTTCTGTCGCAGAATTTTTTTCAACATTTAAATAATTAAAGCCCCCACCGTAGTAGCTTTCTGTCGTTGGGCAAAGATTAATCTATGGTATTAATATAATGGTTTATAATTAATTTATAAACTATTTGCAATTGAATTTATATAAATTGCAGAGTAGAATTTATATAGGTTTATAACCTGTTTGCAAGGAGTATGTAAATGACTGTAAAGGAAGAAAGTCACAGATTTGTTAATTTAGAACAAATTAAAAAAGCAATAGAAATTGAGCGGAAGCATCAATATATTAATATCCGCGGGAAAAACCAGACTTTTGCCCGCTTTATTAGGGGTGAACTTTTGCAGACTTATAAAAGTTCAAAAAAAAATCCAAAATGGAGGATTTTACTTGAAGCCTTTGAGCTTTATCCGACAGACTCTATGCCATTGAGGAGAAAAGCTATCGACAGACTGATTGCCGTCATCAATGCCGAAATTAACCCGCCGAAACCGATTGCAACGGGTGAATTAAAGCCGCCTGCAGAGCTTGATGTCATTTACATCAAAGGCGTTGGGCCAAAAGTCGGCTATATCCTCAATAAACTGGGGATTTACACGGCAAATGATTTGCTTTTTTATTTTCCGAGGAGGCACATTGATTATTCAAACAGAACTTTAATCAAAAATCTTAAAGTCGACACGACCACAACAATTTTCGGCTGTATTAAATCCGTTTCGGCATTTGTGACAAAAAGCAATCTAAGCGTCTTGAAAGTCAAAATTGCGGACGAGTCAGGGAGTTTGGATTTGAGTTTTTTCTACGCAAGCAGGGGAAACAGGCATATGCTCGAGCGTTACAAGTCGCAGTTTCCTAAAGGTGCCGGAATTATGGTATCAGGGACGGTTAAAGTGAACAGTTTCGACGGCAGGTTGACGCTTGACAAGCCGCAATATTCAATTATGTCAGGTGATTTTCTTGAGGAAGGAGAAAACTCAAATCTAAATCTCGGCAGAATTGTTCCCATTTATCCCTTGAGCGAAAATTTGAGTATAAAAACGCTTCGGAGAGCGATTTTTAATGCAATTGTGATGTACAAAGAAAGCATCCCGACTGTTTTACCTGAATATTTGATTAAAAAATACAATTTGCTTGAAAAAAAAGATGCCATTGAACAAATCCACTTTCCTAAATCAATGGAAATGCTTGAAAAAGCACGATTTTCACTTGTTTTTGAAGAATTGTTCATAATTCAGCTGAAACTTGCACAGCTCCGTGAAGATAATAGAAAAAATAACACGGCAATCCCATTAAAGATAAAGGAAAAGGGACTTGTCAAAAAATTTATCAAAAATCTTCCATTTGAATTAACCGACGCCCAAAAACGTGCCGTTGACGATATTTTAAAAGATTTAAATTCTACCGAGCCGATGCAGAGACTTCTTCAGGGAGATGTCGGCAGCGGAAAAACCGTTGTTGCAACAATTATGCTACTTGCAGCGGTTGAAAACGGTTATCAGGGTGCGATTATGGCTCCGACAGAAATTTTGGCCCAACAGCATTACAATAATTTAACTCAGTGGCTTACCCCGATGGGCCTAGGCGTCGGCTTGTTTTTGGGAAGCAACTCCCAAAAACTTCGGACAAAAATAGAGCGGGATTTGAAAAACGGCCAAACGCATATTGCGGTTGGAACTCACGCACTTATTCAAGAAAAAGTTGCGTTTGATAATCTCGGTGTGATTGTAATTGACGAACAGCACAGATTTGGCGTGAAACAAAGGACATTGTTGAAAAATAAGGCTCAGAGTCCTCAGATGCTTACTATGACGGCAACGCCAATTCCAAGGACGCTTGCACTGACGGTACATGGGGATTTGGATTTGACAATAATTGACGAGTTGCCTAAGGGTCGAAAACCGATAAAAACAGCTATTATTACTCAATCGGGGCATAAGTATGCTTACGAACTAATTAAAGATGAAATCGAACAGGGACGTCAGGTTTACGTTGTTTACCCGTTAATCGACGAGAGTGAAACGCTTTCGGCGAAAGCGGCGACTATTGAGGCGGAAAATCTTAAGAAAAACATTTACCCTCAATATCGGATAGGACTTTTGCACGGGAAACTCAAAAATGACGAAAAAGAGCGGGTTATGGACGATTTCAAGAATAAAAAATACGACATTCTTGTGTCAACGACGGTTGTTGAAGTTGGTGTTGACGTCCCAAACGCCACAGTTATGCTGATTGAAAACGCAGAGCGGTTCGGACTTTCGCAGTTACACCAGCTAAGAGGGCGGGTCGGCAGGAGCGATTTGCAGTCTTATTGTATTATTTCAACTTCAACTAAATCGCAGGAAACACGCGAAAGACTGGATATTATGGCACAAACTAATGATGGGTTTATAATTGCCGAAAAAGATTTGCAGATAAGGGGGCCGGGGGAATTTTTGGGCGTAAGACAGAGCGGATTGCCGGATTTAATCATCTCCGACATTGTGAAAGACGCAAAAATTCTGGAAATTGCAAGAAATGAAGCAATAGAATTTGTCAAATGTTACAAACTTGACAAGTTTTTTCAATTAAAGAGTGCTACAGGGCTAAATATGATTAGTAATTATGATTTGATAAATTCAGGCTGATACTAAATTCGGGCAATTTTTTTAAAAACAATTATGATTTTCTTTAAAAAAGTACTTGCATTTTTTTGTTAATTAAATTAAGATTAGTTTATATTTATTCAAGAAAATTTAAAAAAATAAATATTTTGTAATAAAATTTATTTATGTTAAGATACTTTTAGGAATTGTTGGCACATAAACGTAAGGACTATGATTATGACAGAAAATGCGGAATTGCAAAATGAAATGGATGTTCGTCAGAAAATTTTGGTAGCTGATGACGAAGCTAGTATCAGAAGGATTCTAGAGACACGTTTAAAAATGGTTGGTTATGATGTTGTTGTTGCAGAAGATGGTGAAGAGGCCGTCAATATGTTTAACAAAACAAATCCCGATTTGGTTGTACTGGATGTTATGATGCCTAAGATGGACGGCTATGGAGTAACAAGAGAAATCAGAAGGACTTCAGATGTTCCGATTATCATACTAACTGCATTGGGCGATGTTTCAGAAAGAATTACAGGGCTTGAACTTGGAGCCGATGACTATGTCATTAAACCGTTCAGTCCGAAAGAATTGGAAGCTCGTGTTAAAGCTGTTTTGAGAAGAACAAGCAGCCGTGAAACGGTTGTTCCTACCGGCAAAATCACTAAAAATGTGATTACAACGGGAAATATTAAGATTGATACGGCAAGACGTCAAGTTTTCAGAAAGAACGAAAGAATTCGTTTGACTGGAATGGAATTTAGCTTGTTGGAATTATTGGTTAATAATTCAGGTCAAGCATATTCAAGAAACGAAATATTGCAGCATGTTTGGGCATATCCGCCTGATCACAGAATTGACACAAGAGTTGTTGACGTACACATTTCAAGGTTACGCTCAAAATTGGAAACTGACCCTGCTAATCCTGAGTTGATACTGACAGCTCGCGGAATCGGATATATGTTCCAAAGAATCAATTAGTTTGTAAAGTAGGTTGGGTTTTCCAACCCAACGGCAAAAAAAATAAAACAAGGCGGCTGTCAAAAGTTTTTGACAGCCGCCTTGTTTGTAATATAATAAAGTTGTAGCCGAAGGAACGGGGGAAAAGCCCTCACTTCGTTCGGGCTATGGCTTGAAAATTAAATATTTTTGCGTGGCTTAAAGCGAAACTTGAGAGATTTTATATCCTCACTTCGTTCGGGCTACGGCTAAAATTTGAACTTTCTTTACTGTGAATATTTTTAACAGCGGGCGATTTTATATCCTCGCTACGTTAATCGTTGGACTTGACGTTACCGGCTAAGGTGACGCTCAGGCTACGGCTAAAATTTGAACTTTTTATTATGAATACTTGTAGTTAGTTGCGAACGCTGTATATTATCCTCACTCCGACGGATGTATCTTGCGGAGATGATTTTATAAGACACGTTCGGGCTACGGCTAAAATTGAACTTTCTTTACTATGAATATTTTTAACAGCGGGCGATTTTATATCCTCGCTACGTTAATCGTTGGACTTGACGTTACCGGCTAAGGTGACGCTCAGGCTACGGCTAATGGCGGGTGTCGCCAAGGGGTTAAGGCCTCGGTTTGTGGTACCGATATACGTGGGTTCGAATCCCACCATCCGCCCCATATATAAAAAGGACTATCGAAAGATAGTCCTTTTTATATATGACAACAGGTTGATTTGGGTTGCGAGAACCACAAGGCGAAGCCTTGTCAGGTTCGAGCGGGAGCGAGCTGAGGGCGAAGGAACTTTCTTTGGAGCAAGCAAAGCTTGTGAAAAGAAAGTCCGTAGACCCGTTAAACGCGAGCGACCAAGACAATCCCACCATCCGCCCCATCTTAAAAAAGACCTATCAAATAGGTCTTTTTTAAGATGGTTGGCTTTCGAGAGTTCAAGCAGGCATTTTTTATTGATTAAAACCAACAACCTCGCCAATTCGAGCAACTAAATTTCTTTGGAATTGCTCTAATGTTTCCTCAGTCCAAAATAAAATATTTTTTTGTTTTAAATCAAAATGAACACCATTATGAATGAGGTTATTATCTGCATCTTTTTGTTCATTGAGCCACATTTCATTGCAAGTCAATATAACAGGAATATTTAAGCCTTCAGCAAATCCTGCTTCATAATATACCCCACCCCTATATCCGGTTAAGTCAGCAATCATAAAACGACTTCTTTTTATTTCTGAGATTATTTCAGCTGGGATATAATTCGTATGATGTTTATCATCAATTTTCATAATTGTATAATTTGACCCATATTCGAAATCGGTTTTTTCAACATTTGGATTTCCTGTAACAGCTTTGTTTATGCTTTTATATAATTCATCGGTTGAATCATCAAACCACATCGCCACAAAGCATTGTTTAGATTCCATATTATTACTTAATGTTTGAGCGTATTTTAATCCTTCAGCAGTTATTTTTATTTTTCGTTTATCGGGGATATCCCTAAAAGTATTTTCATGAGGAATTTTTTCAATATAACCTGTTTCACCTAAGTGATAAAGGATATTAAATAATTCTTTGTCATTAATACAAAAGAAACGTCTATAATCATCTTTAGGGTCTATAGTTATAATTTGACCAAAATATTTTGTTTTATTGTTGAGGTGATTCATAACTCCGTTTATTTTATCAAGTAATGTTTGAGGAGCTATTATATTTGCTAGAAATTCTTCTTTATTTTTATTATTTATTGGGTTAAGCCTTCTTTGGTCTTTTTCTGACAAAGTAGTATAAAAGTATTTTAGTTTAATTTTTTCTTCATCAGTAAAATTTGGAATATTAAAGGCATCTCCAATATTGAATGTTTTGCATACAGTGCATTCTATCCGTTTACAATTCTGGTGGGAAGTTTTAGTTGCTTTTTTCCCACAGACAGGACAATCTATTTCTTTTTCATTTTCACTTACCATATTTGAATTATATTACAAAAACTCATTTAGTTATCGTTTTTGAAAAATATCTTAATAGATTCATAAAGCAAAATGTTTTCTTTTTCTAAAAGCATTTCGCGAATTTCTTTTATTAAGAGTTCGAGTTTTGCCCCACCATCCGCCCCATATTTATGACAAAAAACAGACTCACAAATGGGAGTCCGTGTATTTGTATTTTTTCATGCAAGTTAAAGCGGGCAAAATTTGCCCGCCTGTAGCTTAAGGTCATTTTGTTTTTATATAACTTGTGTCCACAGACCAGATATTGGCATCTTCAAGTTCCGTTAAGGTAGTCCTTAAATTTCCATTCTGTTTTGTAGTAACAATTTTAACCGGCTTAGTCCCTTTTGCATTTTTTGCATTAAAATATTTTTCTATTGAGTAATGCATTTCATTCTTGCCCCAACCCTGAACGAATTCCATGATCTTAATTATCCACTCGCCTTGAGTTATGCGATTGGTTTTTAGGTTTTGCAGGTTATTTACCCAGTTTAAATTATTAAAAATCTGTTTTGCCCTTGATGTCAAAAATTTTTGAGCTTCTTGTTCATATTTTTTCATTTTTATTTCTTCTTTTGTGGGTGGAATGTACCTGGACGGGGGCGGGTTGTAGAAACCGAATGTGACGCAACCGGTTTTTTCATTCCGTGTGTTCTGTTGTTTGGCTAAATTGCCAAGTGCGTAAATTTTCATTTTTTCTCCTTTCGTTGCAAAAACGCGTGCAAAGACGCATTAATGCTTTTTGTAATAATTTTGTTATTTTTATACACGCAAAAATTAATTATTGATGTTTTCAATAATTAAGAAATTAGCAACTAAATCGAAATTTGATTGTTAATAATAAGTGCATAAGTTCCTCTTTTTATAATCTACTACTCTTGTAACATAAATATGAATTTTTGTCAAGAGGGTAAAATAAGCAGTGTGGAAATACTTTTTCACAAACAAAAAGTCCGTAGGTTGGGGTTTCTACCCCAACAGCATTATTTTGTTGGGCTGAAAGCCCAACCTACAAATATCTCACGGTTCAAAATCCCTGATATTCCCAGCTATCAATATATCCTGTATTTATCAAGATTTGATGGCTTAATAGGCTTTAAATCTTTAATGGCCCCACGGTAGGCATCAATTAACATTGTTCGTTTAAGTGCTATGAAATCTCGAGATATTTTTGAAAACCCTTCAAACAATTCTCCCCCATCTTTTGTTACTACCCGCAAGCCTATATCTATTGAATCTTCACATTCTTGCGGGAAAATCGTTACCACATCCCTTTTACGATTATGTTTTAGGTTAGAGATTCCCGAATCAAGCTCTTTAAGTTCTTCCAAACCAAGCAGTTTTTCAAAACGATTACCCACGGCATTATCAATAAGGTGAACCTTTGATTTGAATCCAACATTTGGACCTTGTATTTTTGATATCATAACTTCTCCTTATGGTGTCTGTATAAAATTAACTACCTGATGTTTCATTGTAATAGAAATTGCCGAATAAAGTAAATACCGATTTTATATATACGAAACATATAATCATCCCGAATCTCAAGGCTATTTCGCATTTTTTAAAATTTATGTTTGAGCTTGCGGAAAAATTAAAATTTTTCTCGCAAGCTCCTCTGTCCGGCTTTCATCCTTACCGCCGGCTGTCCCGCAGCCGGTAAGGATTTAGCACTTCTAAGGTCGGATTTGAAAAAGTTCTAAAAATTGTCATTTTTAGACTTTTTCCGCATCCTCTTAATAAATCTTTATTATTTCATATTTTATATTGCATTGTTTTTTAGTTTAATTTAACATTTAGGAAAGACTTGTGGAGTTAAAATCAAAAAGGTTAAACTGTGATTGTCAGTTCATGCATACTTGATAATATCGGGAGAACCACAAACAGAAACAGTATCAGAAAGAAAGATGTTTCGTTTGAGGCAAAATTGGAGATTCCGCTTTATGAAGTCAAGAATGCAAATGTCTTTAAAAAAATCTTACCAACCCTTGCCCTTTTGGGTTCTATCGTCGGGAGTCTGGGGTATTTAATCGGCGGCACCGGTCTGTTTTACGATTTGTATTACGAAAAACATAATAAAATAAACAATAATGACAATTCTAAAAAAGGGTTGTCATCTTTTTTTGATAAATCCCCAAAAGATAAAAAACCTGAAGAAGGTGTTAAAACAATCGAAGCAACTACAAAATTCGGAAAAATAGGGATAAACTGTGCAAGAACAGCCGTTGCGGCAACCGCCGCAGCAGGTATGGCATGCGGGCTGGGCGAAGGCATACCCCTGATGGCACTCGGGGAAGCGACGAACCTGAGTTCCGCAAAAATTATCGAAACGCCTGTCGGAACAGGGCTTTTCGGGATTGGTATTGCCTCTATCTTTGCAGGGCTTGCCCTTGACAACACCCCTAACTTAAAACTCAATTATTTTGAACTTATGGCAGAAAAACGTTTTGCAAATAAAGCCAAACTTATTTTAAAGAACATGTTGACGGTTGCCAAAGAAATCAGCATTTCTATTTGGGAAATTTTAAAATATAGTTACAAGCCTAAATTTTGGAAAGAAAATATTTTACGGATTACTCCCAAAAATGTTATATTTAGCGAAGTAACAAACAAGGATGGTAAATTAACCCTTCAAAATGAATTAAGGCATAACAAAAATATAATTATGCATGCGGCCTCGTTCACCCTCGCAGTAGGCGGTTTCGGAATTATTATATCTTCGTTGCTAAATCAGAAAAAGGCTCAAAAAATTGGCCTACAGGTTGAAGAAGGCGGTTTCCTTTTTGATAATTTCGGAATGACTAAATTTGGACTCGATAAATTTACAACAGGCGGAAAATCAGCAGGAGCTTCATTTGCAATCGGTGGTGCAATAAATGCGGTAAGTCAATGTATGGGAATCGACAACAAGGATGGCCGTGCACTTCAATGGCTTGGAATATCAGGAGTATTCCTCGGATACGCCATTGACAGGGGCAAACACCTCAGGGACTCACTTAAAAATGCCAAAGCGAGGTCTGAATTAACGCAGATTGTGCGTGAATGGAAAATTGACCTTTCGGATTTTGTTGAAAACAAAGCAGAGCTTAGAAAACTCCTCAAGGAAATAAAAACTAAAAAAGCAATAACCAACGATAAATTTAAAGAAATAAAAAAGATTTTTGATACTGTTTTGCTTAAAAAAGGCGAGTTTGATTCAAATACCAAAGCAATTAAAGAAGAGATTGCAAGCAAATTGGATAATCTGCTTCTTGATAAAGCCAAAAATAGAAAGGCCAAGGACGAGACTTTCGCAGAGAGGTTTAAGTCACAAGAAGTAATGGAATATGAAAAAGCGAAAAACATGCTAAAAATTTGTACCGAAAAAACATTTGGCAAAAAACCTAACAAGGTCGGGACCAGAGATATTGAAATTTTATAAAGTTATACAAAAGAGTGGGCAAAAATCCTTCTGCAAAACTCGTCGTGCCGGAACATTAGGTTAAGGTTTAGATATGGATAGTCCTTAATCCGGCATCTCAAGAGTGAGATCCCGAATATGGACACCCAAAATTTGGGCCGATAACTTAAGTTTCGGGATGACGTAGAGGGCCTTTTGCCCGCCCTTTTTTATTTATTTTAAATTAACGGCAGCAGCAGCAGCTTTTATTTTCGTTTTGGCCTTTGAAAGCCTTTAATCCGAGGTATTTAGATGCTGAGCCGAGTTCTTGCTCGATTCTGATTAACTGGTTATATTTGGCAATTCTGTCAGAGCGTGATGCTGAACCGGTTTTAATCTGTCCGCAGCTTGTTGCGACAGCCAGATCGGCAATAAATGTATCTTCAGTTTCGCCTGAACGGTGGGAAATCACCGCTGTATATCCCGCTTCGTGAGCCATTGAAATGGCTGCAAGTGTTTCGGTTAATGTACCGATTTGGTTCAATTTAATCAAAACAGAATTAGCAACTCCTCTTTGAATCCCTTCGGCAATTCTGCCTGTGTTCGTAACAAACAGGTCATCTCCGACTAATTGGACTTTGTTGCCGAGTTTTTCTGTTATTAATTTCCAGCCTTCCCAATCTTCTTCGGCCATGCCGTCTTCGATTGAGATAATAGGATATTTTTCTACTAAATTAGCGTAAAAGTCAACCATTTCTTCTCTTGAAAGAACTTTGCCTTCGCCTTTAAGGTTATATTTACCGTCTTCGTAGAATTCAGATGATGCAGGGTCCAGGCAGATTTTAATCTGATCTGTTGTATAGCCTGCTTTTTTGATTGCTTCAATAATGACTTCAATAGCTTCTTCGTTTGAAGATAAATTTGGAGCAAATCCTCCTTCATCGCCGACTGAAGTAACCATTCCTCTGTCGCTTAAAACTTTTTTCAAGTTATGGAATGTTTCAGACCCCATCCTTATGGCTTCTTGAAAATTAATCGCACCTACAGGAGCAATCATGAATTCTTGCAAATCAACGTTGTTATCAGCGTGAGCCCCACCGTTTATTATGTTCATCATAGGTGTTGGCAGAGTGTTTGCGGAAATTCCGCCCAAATATCTGTAAAGAGGCATTTCATAAGCCAAAGAAGCTGCTTTTGCAACTGCCAGAGAAACTCCCAAAATGGCATTGGCTCCGAGGCTTGATTTATTGCTTGTGCCGTCCAATTGCAGCATAATACTATCGATTTCTTGCTGGTTAGAAGCATCTTCCCCGATGAGTTCAGGTGCGATTTTGCTGTTAACATTGTCAACTGCCTGCAAAACCCCTTTACCTAAGTACATTGACTTATCACCGTCTCTAAGCTCTAACGCTTCAAATATACCGGTAGAAGCTCCTGATGGAACAGCCGCTCTGCCCATAACCCCGCATGATAATTTAACATCAACTTCAACGGTCGGATTACCGCGTGAGTCTAAAATTTGTCTTGCCGTAATATCTTCAATAAATGTTGGCATAATATTTTCTCCTTCTATTCGTACAAAATTCTAATATAACCTGATTATTATCACATAAAGGGTTTTGAAATTCAAGAGGGCCGTCCAAAAAAACAATTTTTTGGACGGCCCTCAGTTTTAATCATTATTTATTTTATTGCTAAACGTTTTGATTTTGTTTTTTCAATTTTCTGTTTTGGCATTGAAATTGTCAAAACGCCGTTTTTGTATTCAGCAACACTTTCATCGCTTTTTATCGGATTTTCAAAAGACACTGTACGAATGTATTTCCCGTAGCGGAACTCGCTTGCGTGTATTTTTTCACTTTCGTTGTCTTTGCTTTTTTCTTCTTTAATTTCGGCGGTGACTGTCATGTAGTCGTTATTCAGGTCCACATGAATGTCTTCTTTGTTTACACCCGGCAGCTGCACTTTCACTTTATACTCTTTTTCTGTCTGTTTAAGTTCTATGGCGGGACGCCAGGACGAAATTTTTCTAAGATTAAGCGGATGGGAAAAAGCACTTTCCATGAACGTATCTCTTAAAAAATTATTAAGCTCCTGATGGATACTATCAAAGCTTAATTCCGGTTCTTTTAGCATTATGTCGTTTTTCATGATACACCTCCTATTTTTTAATAAACAAGACAAAGCCGGTCTTAAAACCAACGCTCTAACTTTACAATGTTTTTTTGCTAAAGTCATTGCACTTAGCTACTAAAACTAGCCTGAGGGTTTATACTTTCGGCTAATATAATTGTTTTACTAAGCAATTGATAATAATATCCTTATGGGGAAGTTTGGGCAAAAAATCTAACAGGGTTGTTTAGCCCAATAATTTTTACCCATAAGCTCTAATGTTATCCAAATTTACACTTTGTTGTGCATGCCACAAATCATAAGCAAGTTGCTCTTTGAGCCATATTTCAGGGGATGTTTTAAAGCATTTTGCGATTTTTAAAGCAACTTCCGGCGTTATTGGAACTTTGCAGTTCACAATATTTGATAAATGTTTTCTGCTAAGCCCGAGCATTAACGCTGTTTTTGATACGCTCAAGCCAAGTTCTTTTATGTAACCTTCCAATAGTATTTCGCCAGGATGTGCCGGATTATACATTTCCATAATTTTTCCTTTCATCAATGATAATCTTGATAATTTACAATATAGACATCACCTTTTTCAAGCTTAAATGTTATCCGCCAATTGCCGTTAACTTTCACCGACCAATGATTTTTTAAATCTCCTTTTAGTTGATGTAACCTAAAGGAGGGGACGTCCATATCTGATATTAGTTCAATTTGATTTAACCGGGTCAGTATAATTTTAATTTTGAGTGCATGCTCTGATTGAATACCTTTCGTTATACCATCCAGATAAAATTTTTCTAATCCCTTATGCTTGAAATTTTTAATCATATTAACATTATAACCAACTTGGTTACACTTGTCAAGTGCCAAGTGTTTATTTTTTAGCCCGCCACGTAAGGATAAACAACATCGAGGGGTTCTATGATAAAATCTATAAAGACAGGACCTTGATATTCAATTGCTTCTTTTAGTGCTGGGATAATTTCTTCTTCTCTTTCGACACGAATTCCTTTTGCCCCGTAGGCTTCAGCCACTTTAACAAAATCGGGGCCGGAAATTTCCGTTCCGCAGTAATGCTTTTCAAAAAGTTTTTCCTGCCACTGGCGTACCATTCCGAGATAACCGTTATTCATTATCATTACCTTTACAGGTAAGTTGTATTCAACACAGGTTGCAAGCTCCTGAATATTCATTTGAATTGACCCGTCGCCTGCTATATCAAGCACTAGAGCATTTTTGTCCGCAAGACAGGCACCCATGGCTGCCGGAAAGCCAAAGCCCATTGTACCGAGGCCGCCTGAGGTTAAAAGTTTCCGAGGTTCTTTGAACTTAAAAGCCTGAGCCGTCCACAGCTGGTGCTGACCGACTTCGGTCGCCACAATAGGGCTGTAATTTTTCGTGTAGTCATAAATTTTTTCCAGAACACTGTGGGGATGTAATTTGTCAGAAGGCACTTCGGGGATAATTTTTTTTGATTTCCAGCCGGAAATTTCTTCAATCCACGAAATTTTGGGCTTCGACTTGAAGTTATATGCGTCCTTTAGCATTAACTGCAAAACTTCCTTTGCATCGCCGATAATAGGAAATTCAATAGGAAAATCCGCTGAAAAAGCTGACGGCTCTAAGTCCAAATAGATTATTCGGGCGTTTTTCGCACAATTTTTTACAGGATTAATAATCCTGTCGTTGAATCTTGTTCCGACTGCGAAAAGAACGTCACATTCAATTACGGCCTGATTTGCCCAGTAATTTCCCAAAACGCCGAGCATGCCCAGATTTGTTTCATCATCTTGTGCGAAGGTTCCGACGCCCATAAGCGTTGTTGTTACAGGGATATTTAATTTCTGTGCTAATTCTGTCAACTCGCTTGACGCGTTTGCGGATAAAACCCCGCCGCCCGAGATGATTACAGGCCGTTTTGCTTCACATAAAACGCTTAAAGACTTTCGGATTAGTTCAATATTGGGTTCGGTTGAGCGAATGGGTGGATGGGCGAATGGATGAACGGGTGGATTGAATTCCGTTTTTGCTTCCAGAATGTCTTTGGGCAAATCAATTACGACGGGGCCTTTTTTGCCTGTTGTTGCAATAAAAAATGCTTTTTTAATTGTTTGGGCCAAATCTTTAACATCTCTCACCTGATAGCTCCATTTGGTGCAAGAGCGTGTTATGTCAACAATGTTTACCTCCTGAAAGGCATCGTTGCCGGTCAAATCGGAGTGTACCTGCCCGCAAAAAACAACCAGAGGAAATCCGTCAAGGTAGGCATTTGCAATGCCTGTAACAGCGTTAGTCGCACCAGGACCTGATGTGACAAGGGCAACTCCGCATTTATCCAAAACTCTCGCATAACCTTCTGCAGCGTGTATTGCCGCTTGCTCGTGTCTCACCAGATAATGTTTTACATCCGTTGTTTTATAAAATTCTTCGTAAATGCTCAAAATAATGGCTCCGGGATAGCCGAATACCGTGTCTGTTCCCTCTTCTTTCAGGCATTTCATAAAAATTTGGGCACCGGTCAGTTGTTCGGTGATGATATCATTCGCCATTTTATACTCCGATTTAACTTCCCTAATTATATTACTTCATAAAAAATTTTCAAACATTAGGCTCTAAGTGGATTGAAATGTCCGTGTTTTTCAAATCGGTTTCGATTTCTGCCTCTATCTCGTCGCATATTTTATGCGAAGTACTTATATGCATCGTTTTTTCAACTATCAAAGTCATTTCTATATTTTTCTTAAGCCCTGCTTTTCTTGTTCTCAGGTTTTTTATAGAAATTATTCCGTTTTCTATATGTTTTTCAATAATTGCCTTGATTTGAGAATTTTCCTCTTCGCTTAAAGACGTGTCCAGCAAGCTTTTTTGGGCTGTTTCACAAATTTTGTATCCTGCAGTGAAAATTATTATAGCGACTAAAATTGCTATAATCGGGTCATATATGGCGTTGCCCGTCATTTTTACACAAAAAAGGCCTAAAAATACCGCCAGAGAAGAGTAAATATCTGTTCTAAGGTGTTCTCCGTCAGCGTACAGTGCAGTAGAACCTGTATTGTGTGCAGTCCTGAACAAATAGGAGCTTATAAAAAAGTTTGCAACTATAGAAATGAACATGACGACAATACCCACATCTGCGTTTATTTGAAGGTGTGAATCAAAAAGTATCTTTTTTAAAGCTTCATAGATAATGTAAAAAGCCGCTAAAATTATTAAAATTCCCTCTATCAAACTCGCAAAATCTTCGTATTTGCCATGCCCGAACTGGTGGTCCTCATCCGCCGGTTTTGTCGATTCGGAGACTGAAAAAAAAGTTATTAATGATGCCAACAAATCCGAGCCTGAGTGGATTGCTTCAGAGATAATACCTATACTTCCGGAAATAATTCCCGCAAAAACTTTTAACGCTATCAATCCCGAATTTGATAGAATTGACAGCATCGCAGCCTTCTTTTTTTTATCTCTTATTATCTTTTCCAAAGCTTCCCCTGATTTTTACAAAAATTTTCTACTTGGACCGATATGCCCCAGCTTAAAATTTGTTTATAAATTGACTATGTTAATATTATAATATATAATTATTGAAAAGTGAATAGAAAGAGAGTTATTTTGACAAAAAACATTTTATTACTATTTTTGGATAAGTTATTAGCATTTCCGCTGTGGGTTAAACAGATTATTTACCTGCGTTTATACGAGAATTTATCTTTATCTTTAAGCGAAGATTTTATTCATGCGAAAGAAGAAGACATTTTCCATCTGTATGTGCCCACTTTGTCCTTTGTCGGACGTACCGAACTGGCTGAGAAAAAAGACGGATTGGATAATAATATTTATACCTTCTTGAAAAATATATCCGATGAGTTGAACATATTAGAAATATCAATGAATAATTTTTGGACAATGGAAGAAGTTGCCAAATATTATATTTTCTGTTTGGAACAAAATTATGTTAAAGTCCCTGATTCCAAATATATCTACGCAATGGCGGGATTTATGGCAGGGAAATTAAGAACGGGAGAATATTTTAAACGAATCGGAAAAATCAATGTTGACCAGCTTGAAGAAACAATAGTTAAACAAAGGGAATGTGCAGAAAAAGGAACTCCGCTCAAGATGGCTGAAATTATGATTAATCTGGGGTTTGTAACAGAAAAAGATACCTCCTCTTTGCTTACAATAAAAGAAGAATCAAAAAAGAGATTTATCTTAGACCCCACGATTATACCTAAAGAAGCAGCTGAAAATTCTGGAAGTCTAAAAGCCTGTCAGGATGAATTAGCAAAATTGACAGAGCAGAATAGATTATTAAAAGAGCAATTGGGCAAAATTTTGGCACTTGTTAAGAAAAATGGCTGATTATTGTCCTGAAAAAATTCTTGAATATGTACGAAGCGGCCTAATAGAACAGGAACATTTCGGATTTTTTGTGAAAATAGCTTCCGACGGAACTGTCTTTAAGGTGGGCGATGACAAAAATTATCCTTTTTATTTAAGGTCATGTGCCAAACCATTGCAGGCCTCTCTTTTGATTGATTTTGGACTGGATAAATTTTATGATATGACAGGCAAAGAAATAGCGATTTGTTGTGCTTCACATGCCGGCGAACCGTGCCATGTTGAAACCGTAAAGGGATTTTTAGACAAAGCCGGAATTAACGAAAACTTATTGAAGTGCGGATTTCACAAGCCTTTGAGCAAGACGGAGCAAAATAAATTACTTTTATCCGGTGAAAAAGAGAATGTTTTGCAGAATAATTGTTCAGGAAAACATGCCATGATGCTCGCCGTTTGCAAAAAAATGGGATGGGGGATAAATGATTACGATAACCCCGAACATCCTTTGCAAACGGCTATAAGAAAAAAGATTTATGAACTGTGTGAGATACCCCCCACCCCAACCCTCCCCCTCAAGGGGGGAGGGAGTAAAACTCCGACTTCCAATTTTATGGCTAAAAAAACCAATAATATGGGTGCGTCTTTTTGCAGTTCCCCCTCCCCCCTTGAGGGGGAGGGTTGGGGTGGGGGGTTCTCTCCGCTTAATTACCCGACGACCAGGGACGGCTGCGGGGTACCGATTTATGCCATGCCTTTAAAAAATATGGTTAAAGGGTATTTAAACTTATTTTTAGATAAAAAATATTTAAAAATTCGCGATGCATTTGTTCAAAACCCTTATTTAATAGGGGGCGAGGATAGACTTGACACAGCGATTATGAAGGCAAACAGAAATTTAATTTCCAAAGTCGGGGCCGGCGGTTTATGCATTGTTGTTAATCTTAAAAAAAGAGAGGGACTTGTCATAAAAATTATGGATTGTGATATGAAAGCCCGTGCTATTGCTTTAATTGAGGCACTCAAACAGCTCGGCTGGCTTAATGAAACAATGCTCGAAAGTGATTTAATCAAGGCTCAAAATCCGAAAGATATTTTGACACTCCATGGTGAAAAAATCGGGGAGGCAAATCCGACTTTCAAGTTCGCATAGCAGCTAAAATCGCCTCTATCATGCTGTTTGCAGATGCTAAATTTTCCCCCGCAATGTCAAAAGCTGTTCCATGGCAAGGCGATGTTCTTATAATGTCAAGCCCGATTGTCATATTAACCGTTTTTTCTGAAGCAACAGACTTAATCGGGATTAATCCCTGATCGTGATAACAGGCTATGTAACAGTCATATAATTTACAAGCTTCTTTATTTAAATATTCTTTTGCTGCATTAATAAACAATGTGTCAGCGGGTTGCGGGTTAGTTATATTAATACCTTTTTCCCTTAGACTGTCTACAGCGGGTTGAAGAATTTCTGTCTCTTCCTGCCCTAAAATTCCGCCCTCACCGGCATGCGGGTTAAAGGCACAAAGAGCAAATTTTGGTGTATTTATGCCCAATTTATTCCTGAAAAAATTATCCAAATTTAATATCTTTTCAACAACCTCCTCCTTTTTTAGAGAAACTTCCCGAAGCGGAAGGTGGCGGGTTAAAAGCAAGACTCTAAAATTGTTTGCCACGAAAAGCATTTCGGCATGCTGCCCCGATTTTGCGAGAAATTTTTGTAAAATTTCTGTTTGTCCGCCGAATTTGTACCCCGCTAAATGCAGAGCTTCTTTTGAAACCGGAGCGGTGACAATCGCATCGATTTCGCCTTTTTTTGCCATTTCGCAGGCTTTTTTTAAAGCTCTGAAACTAAAGTCGCCGCTTTGAGCGGTAATCTTGCCCGGCAAAATGTTTTTCTTGTCAAAATCAATATCCACAATCTTATAATCGTTCGTTATTTTCCCGTAATGTCTTAAAATATCTTTGTTTGAGATTATAACGGCATCTTCAGTCGGTAAATTAAGCCGGTTAAGGGCTTTGATTGTGATTTCCGCACCAATGCCATTGGCGTCACCCGTTGTAATTGCTATTTTTTTCTTTTTATTCATATTTTTATTCATTAATTTTTACAAAAAAAGAAGGTTATTCATGTTTTTCAAAATACTTTAGAATATCAATTAAAGTATTGGATGTACCCAGATTTCCCGATTTTGCTACAATCCACTGAGCTTTGTGATCTATACTTAAGGCAATTGACGGTGCGACTTCATCAACCAGCTGTAATTGAAGCGAGTCTATCGCAGAACAGCATTTGTAAGAAGTTTCCCCGCCCAAAGTTATTAAAATAACATCTCTTTTGCTAACCACAATTTTTGTTAGTTCTGCCAAAAAATCCGTAATCAAAGATGCGAGCTTCGGTTTTGTCAAACCGGCATTGAGCGAATCATCCGAGAACCCGTCAAAATCTTTTATTAAATACGAAGTGTTGACTACAACGATATTTTTTTGAACCAGATTATTTACAACCCGGGTGGCCAATTCGTCATTTACGCCAGATATGATAGTTTTTAAATCCAAATTGATAAAATAAGTGTTTTCAAAATCGTCGCTGTCTGATAATTTTTTTATTTGGTTTTCGGTAATTTGCGTTGCACTTCCGGAAACTATTAATTTAGGGAGTTCGGGGATGGTTTTGGCAACATGCTGGTTTTTCATTTCAGGCAGCCAGATATTTCCCAAAACCTGAGCACAGGCAGAAGAACCTGCCGGCAAAATATTGTAATCCGATTTGTTAACGGCCAGAATAACCTGCTCAATATCGGTTATAGATACAGAATCGGCGATGATTAACTTTTTCCCCTGAGCTATAAGTTCGTTTATCTTAAACAAAATCGGGCCTGCACCGTTCATAACCGTTGATAATTCAATTAATCCGACAAGATTTTTTTTATCTTCACTCAACTGGCTTCTTAGCAAAGTAGGAACATGCGATTCAAAAATAGGTGAATGAACATCTCTTGCGATTTCAGTTCTTTCCACCGGTACCCCTTTTAAAAGATGGTAGCCGCCGACTGTTATTCGGCCTTCAGAAGGAAATGCAGGAATAATAATTGCCGCATCCCAATTTAAAACTTCCAGCATAGCAAGAGTTTCTACCGCAATGTTGCCTCTTAATGTAGAATCTATTTTTTTATAGAAAAATTCTAAGTTTAATTTGTTAATAAATATTTTTGTAGCTGCCTTAACTTTGTTGTACGCAGCATCAGAAGGCACATTTCTTGTTTCCGTTGAAATTGCCCAGGTTTGTGCGTTTTTTATGTTTTGCAAATAAGCTTCATAGTCTAACAAAATCTGGGTATTGGAACCCCTCAGGTGAAATTGCAGTGCGGCATCGTTTGCACCTGTCAAGTCGTCTGCTATAATACCAATTAAGTTAGAGATAATCATAAATTATGCTTCGTCCTTTTTAGAACCCAATAATCTGACATTATTTGCAACAATATTAAATCTTTCTTTTTCGACTCCGCTTGCATCCGTCCATTTGTTTGCGGCAATTCTGCCGTCTACTGCGACGAGTCGACCCTTTTTAACGTATTCACCGGCAAATTCAGCCTGCTTGTCCCAAACATCAACATTAAACCAATCTGCCACTTCTGATTTTGTTTTAGGGTCCCAACGGTTGACTGCAAGCGAAAAACTTGTTTTAACCTTCCCTGATTCAAAATATTTAACTTCAGGATCTTGCCCTGCTCTTCCCACAATAACTGCTGAATTCATATATCACCATTTTCCTTATAACATTAGTACGAATTAGATAATACAATAAAATCGTTCAGTTTTCCACAAAAAGGTTAAAAAAACTTCATAATGTGTTTGTGTTTTGTATAGTAATGTAAAAATTTCTTTAAATTTTGTTCTTTTTTAGATAAATTTTAATTTAGGGGGTTTTAAAGATTTGTAGACATGCTGGGGAAATATGAGTATGAAACAAACTAAAATAATTGATTTTGGAACAGCAAAATCACTCAAGGAGGTATTTTACACCTTCTTCGGGATGAATAAGGACTGGAAATTGGGCAGAAATGTACTCGGCTTTTTTATGGTGCATTGTCCGGAATATCCGACTTATTTTATCCCCACTTTTACTCAGGCAAAAGCCACAGGTGATGCGGGGCATTTAAAAAAGGGTGAAGGCCCGAGAGGATTAATCACCGGAGGACTGGAAGGCGTTGCGGTCGGAGCATTAGTGTCGGGAGAATTTTTGAAACCGCGAGAAATGGTTCCTTATATTATACTCGGGGCGGGGCTTCAATTTTTTTCAAGCAAATTTTTCCCATGGATTGCCGAAAAAATGGGCAGACATATCTATAAAAAAAGATTGCATGCCCAACAAAAAAATATGGTCAGAAAAGCAGTGCCATTAGAAAAACCGGAGCAAAAGCAGGAACAAAAAGTGGCACCAAAATTTGCCGGAATGTACAGTTACAGTCCGTTTTTAAAGGGAAATCTGAAAATATAATTTTTAAACCGCTATTTTTTCGAGTTCGGGTTCAATTTCCTCTTGCATACAGTTTTCAAATCCTGTATCATC
Source organism: Candidatus Gastranaerophilaceae bacterium (assembly GCA_041678605.1). Taxonomy (GTDB): domain Bacteria; phylum Cyanobacteriota; class Vampirovibrionia; order Gastranaerophilales; family Gastranaerophilaceae; genus JBAYNW01. The sequence continues at coordinate 50,345 of JBAYNW010000007.1, forward strand.
GCAAATCTGCTTTGCCCATTGATATATAATTTCCTCTACCGGCAGTGAATAAGAAATAGGCCTTCCTATTTTAACCCTGACATTTTGTGAAAAAAGTTTTTTGCTGTAGCCTTCAAATCCAATTACAGAAACCGGAATAATGTCAGCCTGAGCATGTTTGGCAATCACTGCAAAACCTTTTTGTATATCCTCAATTTTTTTATTCTCCTTAATTCCGCCCTGAGGAAAAATTCCCAAAGACCAGCCGGCAGTCTTAAAAACTTCTTTTACTGTTTTAAATGTTGCAATCTCGGGTTTTTCGCGGTTAACGGAAAATGCCCCGAGCCTTTTTATCCACCATGCAAGGCTGCCGCCCTCAAAAAGTTCCTTTTTTGCCATATAAACAATGGGTTTCCCGACCGCAAAAGACACCAATACAGGGTCAAACATTGAAACATGATTTCCCGCATAAATGCATTTTCCTGATTTAGGAATATTTTCTGTGCCTTCCCGTTTAATATTATAAACCAGTTTCAAAATCGGGTAAGACATAATATAGACGGCAAATCCCTGAAACAACGCCCTTAAAAGATGATATTCATTTGCACATCTTTTTGCGTAATTCTTCTCTTCCATAACCTTAAACCAACGCATTTCTTTTTCACCTCCAGCTAATATTTTCCACGCAAGCCCATTAGATTATCCCTCTTCGGGAACATACTTAAATCCTGTTAAATTTTGAATTGATGTTATCCATTTATTAAATGTTTCATCCGGATTATCGGAAAGTTCTATAATCGGACCGATTTTCACAATAATTTTGCCCGTAAACGGGATTTTTTTAGGATGGTCAGTTCCGATAATTCCGATGGGCAGAATACTGCACTTTGTGGCTTTTGCAAGTCCTATAAAACCTTTTGTTACCTTGTGAATTTCACCGCTCTTTTCTCTGGTACCTTGCGGGAAAAGCCCCAAAACCCATTTTTTTGTATTTTTTATTGATTTTGCGGTTTTAATTGTCGAAAGTCCTACACTATCCCGGTTAACGGCAAAGGTTCCGAGCCAGTCGAGCATAACTTTCAATAAAGGATGATAAAAAAGTTCTTGCTTGGCCATATAAGCTACCGGATGCGGCAGAACATTACAAACCAGCGGCGGGTCAAGCGTGGAAAGGTGATTGCCGACAACAACGTAATCATTTGTTTTCGGAATGTTTTCTCTGCCGTAAACCTCCAGTCGGTAGATGAATTTATAACTAAATCCATATATAATTTTGGTTACCAAATATTGAAACCCGCGTCTGAACCAGTTGAAATCCTCAACTTTTCTTGTCATATATTTTTTTACTTCTTCAGTTTTTTCTTCTGCAGTTATCATAATCCCCGGCTTTCTTTAAGAAAATTTTACAACAAAAATAAATTTTGTGCTATCATTAAAAAGGTCCGTTGAAAGGAGTTAATATGTTGAATGATTCCATCAGAAAAGCTTCTTGTGAACTTGAAGGCAAATTATTTAAAAGTGTTATTGACAAAACTCCGAATTATATCAAGAAGTTAAATCTAATTGACTTGAGCAATAAAAATGAATTCATTTTTACTCTAAAGCGTGAGCATCTTTATAAATATGACCCTAATAAAAACCCTGAAGGACTGGGGCTTTTAGAGTGGTTCAAAAATTATGAAAAAGAGGCGAAAGTTTCAACCGCAGGAATTCGCGGGCCGCAAAATATCATTTACCCTCAAGATGTAAGATTTCCGATAAATTTAATCGGCATTTCACTTGCAACTTTAGCAAAGTCACTTGTAATAAACGAAAAAGGATATATTGACCCTACAAAGCTTGTTGCAAGGGAAGTCCGATATAATTCTGACTTGTATTTAGAAGCGATTGCGAGAATGCAGGCGGCTTATGGCATAAAAACGCTTGTTCCGGTAGGGAAACAAACCATTCCTATATGGCTTGCTTCATTTTTGGTGTTTAAACTCGGATTGGTCGGCGGTGAATACATTACTTCAAGCCATGGAATTTCCGTTAAAAATGCAACGAAAGATCTGAATTCTCAAGGCAGCCAGTACTTGCCGGAAGAATCTATGGAATTTGTGAATAAAATTCGGGAAATTTTTGAAAAAACAGAAAAAGAAGGAATTTATGAAATTAAATTTGCAAAAGCCGACGACCCGCTAATTGATGAAAAAACGATGGCTCTTTTAGATGACGGCGTGGATTTATACATCGATTATTTAAGAACAGGCGTTGCAAGAAAAATAAATATGGACTTGATTGAAGATTTGCAAAAAAAAGTTGTTATTGAAAATGTCGGAGGAAGTGCTTACAGGACACTCAGCAGGGTTTTGAAGAAACTGGGAGTGGGCGAAAAATTTGATTGGTTTGATATAGAAGAAGATCCGTTTTTTCATTCTATCGGAAAATCCGATACAACTCCTTCAGGCAAAAAATCTTTTTATGATTACTCTGTTGACGCTACCGTTATGTGTAAAAAAGACAACGGCGAAAATTTTTTCCCCGTTATTGAATCCATGCATTACGATGAAAAATTGACAAAATATCCCGTTAATACGGTCATTTTGATAACCGATCCCGATCACGACAGAATAACCGTTACACAGGTAGAAGATGCTAAAATTACTAAAAGACTCGACAACTTTGGGATTTGCTATATTAAACTTTCCAAGGATAGAATCTTAACCGTTTACAGTGCAAATCAGGCATTTTTAATGCTTATGCATTTCCGCTCAAAACAGCTTAAGGCAATGGGAGTATGGGAAGACTACCCTTGCTTCATAATTAAGACAACTGCCTCGTCAACATCCTGGGACGAATGGGCCAGACAAAATGGTGTTAAATCCGTTAATGTGCCTGTCGGATTTAAAGAAATCGCAAATGTAATGAAAAAAGTTGAGGCCAAAATTAAAGATAATCCTTCCGATGAAGTAATACTAAAGGATATTTTTGATAATATAATAAATTTGGGAGTTAACCCGAGGTTACTTTTTGCAGGAGAAGAATCCGGCGGGATGATTATGGGTCCGGGAAAATTAATATGCTCAAGAACGGGTTGTGAAGCCGTAGCAATGAGAGAAAAAAGTGCAACCGAAGCAATAATAGTTTCATCAGCCCTTACAGCAAAGCTTGAAAAAGAGGAAAAAACTTTATCTCAATATTTTACCGAAGTCCTTGAAAATAATAATATCAAAGCAATGTATGATACACGTGAAGATATCTCCTACTACAACGAATCTGAACCCGATATTAAAAAGTTAAACGAGGCAAGAAAAGAAGGCGAAGAAAAACGAACCCAAAATGATTTATTTTACCTTACACTTGCGATGGGTTTAGATTATAAAATTATAACATTAGAACAGGTAAAACAAATCCTTAATGATACGTTCAAGGAGCTTGATTTTTCAAATCTTAAATCCTTAAAATTCGTCGGGGACGGAACGTATTTAAAATTTGATGACAAATTTGTTGAAATAAGACCATCCGGTACTGACGCAAAAACAAAGGCGTATGCGGCAGGTTTAAATAAAAAAGAATTAGAAAAGTACACTCTGGCAATGGGTTATTATTCCGGTAAAAGGACTGATTTATACAAAGAATTAATTCCTAAAGAATTTTACCACTCAGCCAAAGAGAAGGCCATGAAATCATATTCGAAATTTTTAAAAAATGGCGGTTAATTAACAAGACTTACATAGAATTATTTCATTTTATTAATATTTACTAGCAACTTTTTTTTATTTCATGTTTTGGATAAGCATGCGAGTACAAACAAAAACTAACCAAAAATATACAACAAGCGAAAGCAACTCTTTTAAGGGTGGCGGGTTTTACAATACTACGGCCGAATTGGAAAATAATATTATACTAAGCCGTGCATTGATTGACCTTGCAGGCTGCGATGTCCCATGGGTTGTTATGGCAAACAACAGGCATGAAAGGATAGAAAGAGCGAGGCGATATTCTATAGTTTTTGTGTTGGCATTTTTATCGCCAATGGCACTTTTGCCTGTGTTAAACAGAATTGCGATGAAAAATGCCGGATTAACCAGTAAATTTTGGTCTAATAATCATAAAGCAATACATATTTCTAATGAAAACCTGGTTAATGTCGAAAAAATGAAACAAGGGCTTGAAGAGCTTGCAAAAAAGACCTCAATGGGACCGTTTGAAGTCTTTTATTATAAAATCATGAAGAAAAAACCCGTTGAACAAAAGTTGGATATCAAAGAATTGCTTTCGCTGGCTGACGAAGATGATGAAAAGTTAAGAAGGAAGCTTATAAACGCCAAAAACGGTGTTTTGCTTGCAGATTTTTTATCATCCGGAATCCCTTTGGGCTGCATGGGATTTATAAACAATTACCTCACAAAGAAAAAAACCGGACAGGCCGGATTTAGTGCGGAGCTTAAAATGGCGGATAAAAACGTTATCGAAAAACGGGCGGACAGTTATGAAAAAAACAAATACAAAAGGTACGCATGGTTTGCGGCTTTGGCTCTTGGAATTTCAACAATTTTTCCATTGGCAGTAAAACATGGACTAAAAAGTCCTGCCAAAAAAGGGGTTGTTAAATTTATAAAAAATCATTCCCAATTAATGGATTACAAATCGGGGATTTATATGAGCAGATGGGCATTTTTATTCCTTATGATAATAAATCACGGCGGGCTTTTGCTTGCTTCAAGAAACAAAACTGAGGTCAAAGACACAGCAATCAGAATGGGAACGGGTGATGCTATTTTCTTCGGCGGAGATTTGCTTCTGGCAAGCATTTTTGCAAATTTGAGCGACAGACTTTTTGGAACAAAACTTAGAGAAGGCGGGCAAACTTCTTTCTTTAGCAAAATTTTCCCAAAAACAAAACCGATAAAACTTGTCAACAAAATGGTCGCTGACGGTTCTCTCGAATTAAGGAACAAAAAAGCCGCAACCTCACTTTATTGGCTAAATCTTGCAGCTTTGGCCTTCAGCATAGGGATTGTGGTTCCGACAATAATGAACAAAGTTATCAGAAAAGATGTTAATAAGGACGTTGAAAAGGAAAAAACCCACATTAAATCCAATAAACCTTATTTTGAAACTACAAAAGACAAAAAAGCGTTTAAAGTATTTACATAATTTTAACTAAAAATATTGTAACAAGGGTAAAATAAACCGTCAGTCCGAGAATATCTATTGTAGTTGCGATAACCGGACCGGACGCAACAGCAGGGTCGACCTTGATGCTTTTGAGGGCAAAAGGTGTAAATGTACCGACAACGGTTGCCAATGTCATGTTTATCAGCATTGAAAGCCCCACTACAAGGCCTAAATAAATATTGTTTCGCCATCCCCAGGTAAGCAAAGCCACAAAAATTCCGAAAAATGCACCGATAAACAGTCCTACAAGCATTTCTCTGAAAATATGGCGAAAAGCAGAGCTTAAAGTTACTTGTCCTGTTGAAAATCCACGAACCATAAGCGTAATACTTTGTGTGCCGATGTTTCCGCCCAGACCCGCCAGAAGAGGCATAAATATCGCAATAATAGGAACGGCATGAAGAGTCATCGAATAATGATTACCAACCTGCACTGCGACGAATTCTCCGATTAATGTTATAAAAAGCCAGGGAGTTCTTGCTCGAATAGACTTGAAAATATTCCCCGATAAAATCTCATCCTCATCGACAACATCAGTCGAAATACCTGAAGATGTATAAATTTCTTCGGTTGTTTCCTCTTCAACAATGTCTTGAACGTCGTCCCATGTTATCATCCCTTTTAGTCTGTTATAAAGGTCAACAACCGGCAGGGCATTATACTGATATTTCATGAAAACATCAGCAATATAATCCTGATAATCATCAACGTGAAGTTTTGTGATATCAGTAATCATTATGTCTTCAACTTTTTGATTAATAGAAGAAGTTAAAAGTTTACGCAGAGAAATTACGCCCAAGAGATGGTTTTGTTTGTCCACGACATAGACGTAATAAAGTTCCATATTGTCTTCTTGAGCCTGAATTCTGATTGAGGACAAAACTTCTTCGACGGTCATATCGACGTTAACGGTCATTACAACAGGGGTCATAATACCGCCGGCTGTATCTTCGTTATAAGTTAAAAGTTCCCTGACTTCTGCTGAAAATTTATCAGGAAGTTTATCCAGATATGTTTCACTCTCATCATCTTCCATATCGCCCAAAACGTCTGCTGCCGAATCGTGAGGCAATTTTGAGATAATTCTTGAGGCTAATTCTTCGTCAATATCACCAAGAAGCTCAACCTGAAGCTGAGGAGACAAATATTCAATCATATCGGCGGCTTTTTCTTCATCCAGATTTTTAAAGCACAAAAGCCTTTCTTCCGGTTTCAGCTCCGGAAAAATATCCGCCAAATCAGCTGAGTGATAGCCATCCAACTCTTCCTTGAGCTGTTGAATGTTCTCATCATCAATGATTTCGCGTATGCGTTCGACTATATTCTCGATATTCAGCATTTCTAACCTCATACCTCGATTATAGCTTAAACATTTTTTTTGGGATACAGTTTGGCGGAAATGTGATTTAGCCCATGACGATTAATGAATCAATATCGTTTGCATCTTCAACTCTCAAGTCTTTGAAGTGGAGTTTTCCGCTGAGAAGATCATTGAAAAATTTTATAATTTCTTTAGGTTTTTTTATTGAATTATAAGCCATTGCAGTCTCGTCTATCAAAATAATTGGTTCTCTCGGCACTTCGCACCAATATTCGTCTCCCGAAAATGTAGCTTTTGCCTCATCTGCCCTTAATATCAATGCAACCCTATTTTTTGCTTCTGAGTAGATTCTTCTCATTTCCCTGAATGAAATTTTGGAAACGGCACTGCTCTCAGGTGTCAGGTTCGTCCAATTATTTCCCACCTTTGTGTATATACTCGTAAAACTCCTGTTATTGTCTACCCCTTTAATATTCATTTGCACTCCTCCTTTTTTACTTATTCATTTTATAACAAAGTCGGCCATATAAAAGCACATAAACAATTTGTATTCATAAATTGTAATATTTCACAAAGCGTATGTTCTTGGTACAATTATTGTGTCAGCCCCCCTGTATTACATAAAAGAGTAGGATGGGCTTTAGCCCATCAATAGTAGAGGACAAATATGCTGAAAGATTTTTTATTAAATGAAACAGAAAATGCTATAGACAAAGCAGTCAAAGCCAATAGATTGGGGCAGATGACAGAATATCAAAAAGGAACTCTTTCTGTTGAAAAGCCTAAAAACACCGATTTCGGCGATTTTGCAATAAATGTTTCGGCACTTGCACGCTTTGCAAAACTTTCTCCGCCTCAAATTGCAAATGAAATAGCCGCAAATTTGGATACAAAAGACTGCGAAATAACCGTTGTCGGCGGGTTCATAAATTTTAAAGCGGGACATGAATTTTTCAAAAGTTTAATTGCGGAAATTTTCGAAGAAAAGGAAAATTTTGCAAAACCTAAAAAAATCAATAAAGAAAAAATATTGCTTGAATACGTTTCGGCCAATCCAACAGGCCCTTTTCATATCGGGCATGGACGTTGGGCCGCAATGGGAAGTGCATTGGCAAATCTGCTTAAATTTTACGGGCATGAAGTTACACAAGAATTTTATATAAATGATGCAGGTTCTCAAATAGAAAAACTCGGTAAGTCGCTGGAAATTCGGGTAAAACAAGAATTAGGAGAAAAAGCAGATTTTCCGTCAGACGAAATTGAAAGAAAAAATTACTATGCGGGTGAATACTTAATCCCTGTCGCGAAAAAGTTTATTAAAGAGGAAACAGGGAACAGAAAACAGGGAACAGAATTAAATATTCAAGAATTGGCGAACTATGCGAAGAAAGAGATGGAAAGCTTGCAAAGGAAACTCTTAACAGATTTTAGAGTTAATTTTGATGTCTTTTACTCGGAATCGGATTTATACAATTCAGGCAAAGTAGAAGCCTGCGTTAAAAAATTAAAAGATATGGGAAAATTGTATGAAAAAGAGGGAGCAGTTTGGTTTAAATCCTCTGAATACGGAGACGATCAGGATAGAGTGATAAAAAAAGCCGACGGAACAAACACTTATCTGACGGCGGATATTGCTTATCATTTGGATAAACTTGAACGCGGATATGACCGCATGATAAACATTTGGGGTGCGGATCACCACGGTTATGTAGCCAGAGTTAAAGCCTCAATTGCGGCACTCGGTTACGACCCTGATAGTCTTGAAGTGCTTTTGGGACAACTTGTTAACCTTGTCATCAGAGGGGAACAGGTAAGAATGGGCAAGCGAAAAAACATGGTTACGCTTGATGAGTTGGTTGAAGAAGTCGGAGTCGACGCAACAAGATTTTGGATGATTATGAGAAATATTGACACAACTTTGGATTTTGACATTGAACTTGCAAAAACTTCATCCGATGAGAATCCAGTATTCTACGTTCAATACGCCCATGCCAGAGCTTGTTCAATTTTAAGAAACGCCGTTGTCGAAAAAATTGACACTGAAACCGGAGAAAAAACTCCGGCACCAATGAGTGAGGCTGAACTGACTGAATTGGCGGAAAAATATGACAGAAATATTTTGGCTCCGATTTTTAAAGAGGCGGAAACTCTCGAAAATGCAAAAAAATTAATGCTGAGATTTGAAGAATACAAATCGTTGATTAAATTTTCTGCAGAAAATAGGCTTGTTTATACGATTTGCAGATATGTTCAGGAACTTGCCGCTGATTTTCATTCGTTTTACACTGTTTCAAGAGTAATCGGCGAAGATAAAGATATGATGAAGGCCAGATTGTCGCTTGTTTTAGCGACAAAAACGGTTCTTGCAAACGCACTCAGGCTTCTGGGTGTTGCCGCACCGGAAAAAATGTAGAAAAGGAAAAAGTGAAAAGTGAAAAGTGAAGAAAAAGATGCAAAACAAAAAGAAAATCTCTCAACCTTTCAGCCTTTCAGCCTTCCAGCTTTTCAGCCCAGGGCAATAATTTTTTACATAATTTTCTTTCTCTTTGTGCTTACATTTAGCTCGATGACAGATAATTATGACTATGACTTTTGGGCAAGGCTGATTGCAGGGATGAGTGTTGTACAGACCGGCCATGTCTTAAGGCAAGACTTTTTGTCATACACTCCGACTCACCCATGGTTCGACCATGAATGGGGCAGCGGCGTAATTTTTTATCTGACCCAGCATTTTTTCTCAAGTGCGGGAATACTTATTTTGCAGGCATTGTTAGTATTTCTTATATTTTTTGTAATAACGAAAATAGTTGAATTAAGAGGGGTTAAAACAACATCCGCATACAATTTTTTATTTTACTATCTTGCATTTTCGGCAATGAGTGACATTTTAAATTTGCCGGTACGCTGCCAATTATTCAGCTTTTTGTTTTTCGCTTTGTTTCTGTATATTTTAGAATTGGCAAGAAAAGGTGAAAACCGTCCGCTTTTTGCTCTTCCTTTTTTAATGATTGTTTGGAATAATCTTCACGGCGGCTGTGTTTCGGGAATTGGATTAATCGTTATTTATATTGTGGGGGAACTTCTTAACCGAAAACCTGTAAAAAAATATATTTATGCACTGATACCCACGATTTTTGTTTTGCCTGTAAATCCGTGGGGAATTGAGTATCTAAGATTTTTATGGAAGGCGACGACAATGCCCAGACCTGAAATAATGGAATGGTGGGGGCTTTTTTCAAAACAAAACATCTCGGGATATATGAAGTTTAAGGTTTTGGCATCTATCCTCGTCTTAACTGAACTCGGAGTAGTTATAAAGCAGCTTATATCAAAAACATTCAGCTTCGACAAAACAAAATTTCTGGTTCTTGTAATAACTTTATTTTTGGCAATACAGCATACAAAATTAGTTCCTTTCTTCGTGATTTCAGCGGTTTGTTTCCTTTATGACGATTTTTATACAGCCTTCAATGCTTTAACGAGAAACATTTTTAACAGAAGAGCAAATTTTAAAGACACGTTGATTTACCTGATTTTCATAATATTTGTAGCCACAAATCTCAATGCAAAATCATTTGGCCCTATGTTGAATTTTTACAAATATCCGGTTAAGTCGGTTGAGTTCATCAAGATTAACGGGCTAAAAGGCAACTTGCTGACAAATTTTGGGATGGGAAGTTATGCGAGCTACAAACTTTACCCGAACAACAAAATTTTTATGGACGGTCGATATGAGGAAGTTTACTACGATTTTATGATGCCGATGCTGAAAAGTTTTTTTCTGGTAACTTCGGACTGGGATGAACTATTAAAGAGATTTCCGCCTGACGTTATGATTGTGGAAAAATTTTATCCGATTTATGATACCTTAAAGACTGGCAAAGTGTGGAAACCGATTCTGAATAAAAAGAATGTTATGGTCTCGAAAAACACAAATTCTATCCATCACTACAATTGGAAATTGGTTTTTGAAGAAAAATATTTTGGTGTTTTTGTCAGGGCAAAAGACGTGAAAAAGATTTATCAAAAACCGTCCTCAAACCTTGATTATTACAAAAATACACTTTTTGACACAGATATAAATTTTAAGAATTAACTTTTCTGTCTACGTCGTCCGGCAAGATTAAAAAAATTTACATTTTTGGAGCGGCAAAAAGTTGGTAGTATAATGTAATAACAGATTGTTTGAATATGATAAAAAAAATTTTATTAACTATATTTTTCATACTAATTTTTACACATGCCGCATTTTCTCAGGAGGTTTTTAGGGTTACGTCGGTGAACTTTGACACGTCAAATTCGCTTATATTCTTGACGTCGCCGGATAACACCACTGAAGCCATTATGAAAAATGTTAAACTAATCAGGCTCCAAAATCCAAAAAGAGTATATTTTGACATAAATTCCGCGGTCTTGACAGCTGCACCGCAAAGCTGGTTTTTTAGTTCAGGCGGCGTGAAGCAAGTAAAAATCAGTCAATTTTCGACCAGCCCGAGCAAAATTCGTGTCGTTTTATATCTGGATGAAGATTTTGACCCCGCAAAAATAAGTTTTTTGAAGGTTAACAATAATATAGTAATCAAATTTAAGGACGGAAGCGGGAAAGCCGATTATTTTCAAAACACTTATCGGGATGAAAAAACTTCAAGCAGTGATTTTTACGAGAAACTTTCAATTTCGAGCGAAGATATGGAAAAATTTAAGACCGCAGTAAATTCCGCACCGCCTCCCACGAATGATATTGTTTTAAACCAAATTCAACAGGCATTTAATTCAACAAACCGGCCTGCTGTTTCAGTTAAGCCTGTGACAACGAAAACGCCGGAAGCGATAAAAAAAGAGTTAAAGCTAAAGTCAAAGTATTACCTGAACATGATTTACCCGAGGCCAAACGGTTTTTTGCTGAGCGGTTTTGGAGTTGTGGGAATTGAAAAACCCATGTATCTGACAAATCCGGCAAGAGTTGTTTTTGACATTCCAAACGCAATAGTCAGCCCCGAGTTAAAAAATCGGGAATTTAAAATTAATCAGGACACAGTTAAGGTGGGGCAGTTTGAATCGAACAAAGCAAGGATTGTAATAACTTCAACTCAATTGGAAAAATATTTCCCGATATTTTCTTCCGACGGCCAGTCGATTTTGTTTATGAATTCTGAAACGATAGATTTGGATTCGCTTTTTACAAAAACTGCCGATGCTGTTTCATACCACGTCAAAAAAGTAAATGCCCTCACCAGCGAGTTTATAGTCGCTTTTAACGCCCCTGTTGTACACAGCATAAGGCGTGACGGCTCAAAATTGACAATAAATTTTTATAACGCACTCCGATATAGTGACCCTGCATTTCGAAGTACGGTTCAAGCAACTGATTTTACGGACATGAAGATAGATTTACTCCCTCAGGTCGGGCTAAAATTAGTACTTCCGCTTGAAAAAGACAGCTTAGTCAACTGTTATCTGGGCGCGGACGGAAAATCTGTTAAAATAACACTTAAAGGAGTAACTTCCCGAAAACCGGTTTATGTTGCACCAAAATGCGTTGCACAACCGAGAGTTAACGGCAAAAAGTTTGTTGTGCTTGACGCAGGCCATGGCGGAAGCGATTACGGTGCGATAAGAGAGGGGATTAACGAAAAAGATATAACTCTGGATATTACCAAACACGTGGAAGCAATGCTTTTGAGCAGGGGGGTCACGGTTGCGATGACAAGGGATAAGGACGAAACTGTTTCCTTGCAAGACAGAATGACTTTCACCGCAAACAAATCTCCTGACATTTTTGTAAGTATCCATGTTAATTCCAGCGTAAAACCTGAAATTAGCGGTATTGAAACACATTATTACCATCAAAACAGTTTGGATATGGCTCAAACGATTCATTCGTCGTTGGTTAGTTATGTGAAGAGTAAAGACAGGGGCTTGTTTAAGTCGAGATTTTATGTTATTAATCATACGAATGCCCCCGCGATTTTGGTTGAAATAGGATTTATTTCAAACGACGAGGAAAGGGCAGAGCTTGTGAGCGAAAAGCGTAAACAGCAAACCGCAAAGGCCATTGCGGACGGAATTTTGAAATATTTAAACAAGAAATAGTTGGAAGCAAAGAAGTTACGAGGGGTCAAGCAGATAAGAACCCCGTATAGGCGTAAACAAAACAGGTAGGTGCAGTAGTGAAAAAAATAGCATTTTTTGACTCGGGAGTCGGCGGGTTAACCGTTTTTGAGAAGGTAAAAAAACTTTTGCCGAATGAAGATTATATTTATTTTGGCGACACTAAAAATGTTCCATACGGAAATAAAACAAACGAAGAATTGCTTAATTTTACTACCGAAATTTTTAAATTTCTTGAAAAACAAGATGTAAAAGCAGTCGTAATGGCTTGCAATACAACTTCGGCGACTGTGTATGAAGATTTGAGAAAGCACTTCGGGTTTAAGATTTATCCGATAATCCAATCTTGTGCAGGCTTTATCGCAAAGCTTCCCATTGAAAAACTCGGTATTTTTGCTACAAAAGCGACTATAAATTCAGGCTTTTATGCAAAAGAAATCAATAAATATAATCCCAATATAGAAATTTTCGAGATGGCCTGCCCCGAGTGGGTCGGGATTGTTGAAGGCAATACGAAAAATGAAAATGTCGGGCTGATAGAAAAATATGTTGTAAAAATGCTTGAGAACAAACCCGATAAAATAGTTTTGGGCTGTACGCACTACCCTTATTTGCTTGATATTCTGGGAAAATTCGCACCCGGGGGGATTTTCATAGACCCGTCACAATACTTTGCTGATTTTATCAAGGCCGATTTAGCGGTAAATGGTTTACTTAAAGATAACGGAGCAGGAGGCGAAAAGTTCTTTGTCAGTGCAAGCCCCGAAAAATTTAAAGAGTCATCTTCAATGTTTTACAAGTTGAAAGAATTACCTGAATTGATGGAACTTTAGATTTTCCATAAATTTTTGTGCGGCTTTTCGCGGTGATTTTGCGTTGATTATTGCACGGACAACCGCCACCTTTTTTATTCCTGCGTTAATCACTTCTGATAAATTTTCTTCATCTATTCCGCCAATTGCAAAAGCGGGAAGGTCAATGTTTTCCGAAACCCATTTTACATATTCAAGCCCGACGGGAGTTCTGCCTTGTTTGGTAGGTGTCGCAAAGACAGGCCCGACGCCGATGTAGTCCGCACCGTCTAAAACTGCCTTTAATGCCTGTTCGGGGGCATGGGTCGAAACACCCACAATTGCACTTGGCCCGAGGATTGCCCTTGCGGATTTTACGTCCAAATCATCTTGCCCCAGATGCACACCGTCAGCTTCCAAAATCAATGCAACATCAATTCTGTCGTTCACAATAAAGGTTGCATCATAATTTAAACACAGCTGTTTTATTTTTTTACCCAACTCAACAATTTTGTTTGCGGGCATATTTTTTTCTCTCAACTGCAAAATGTCCACTCCGCCCTCAAAAGCAGAAGCAATCGCATCCAAAAATTCATCCTCCGAGTTAAATTTGTCGGAATTTGTAACTAAATAAAGATGTTTACCGCCAAGTTTTATCCTGTTGTATTTTTCTCTCAATTTTTCCCACATAATTTTTTCTAAAGTGTAAGAAGTGTATCTTAATTTTTCAAACATAGCGGAGTTTTTGGCATCAGAGCCAGAATATTCCGCCAGAGTTCTCAATGCCTGCTGAAGCCTTTTTATGTTAGCCTTAAAAATATTTTCTATGTTAATTCTTTCACTCGAATTTTTTATATCAACGCCCACGTCGTTTTCAGTGTCACGGGACTGTAAATATTCACCGTAACTTTCTTCCTGAGCTGAATTTATTTTGTGCCGGATATTCTTTAATTTTTCGGACAAATCCTTATCGTCCAGCAGAAATCTCGCGATTTCTTCCAAAATCCTTGCCGCCTCTGAGGCTCTGTTTAAGTTTGCGTCGGTTATTCTTTTCAAGTTTGTCATGTGCATAAATCCCCTAACTGATTATATAACAAAGAGCGAGCAAATTTTCATAAATATTAATTAAGATTTTACAAGGAGAGAGTATGCGTCCTTCCAGGAGAAAAAATGCCAAAATTATTTTACAAAAAAATTCCACTCGAAGAACTGGTAATTCTATCGCAAAAGAGCGATTACAGGGCGTTGGAAGAATTAATTAAGAGAGAACAAAGAAACATATTTGCAACTTTCGCCTATCTGAGCAAAAAACGGGAAAACGTTGCCGATTTAACTCAAGAAGCACTGATGCGGATGGCAAGGGGGCTGGTTAATTTAAAAAACCCCAAAACATTTAAAAGCTGGCTAAATCAAATAATTACAAATCTTTTTTACGACGAACTCAGAAAATCTACAAGAAAACCTCAACTGGTTTCTATTGATGACGGGCAAGAAAGCGGCCATTATTACACACAAATTCCGGATTACAGGCACAAACCCGCCGAAAAGGCCATGTCCTTGGAACTTGATAAAACAATAAAAAATGAAATTCAAAGTTTACCCGAACATTTCCGGATTGCGATTATTTTAAGAGAGCTTCAGGGGTTGAGTTACGAAGAAATCGCCTCGGCCACCCACACAAGCATCGGAACCGTAAAATCACGCATCGCAAGGGCAAGGGGAAAGTTGCAGGACGGATTGAAAAACTATATTTAAAGTGACATAAGGAGATAAACCAATGACAGCAAATTTAACATGTACGCAAGTAAGTGCCTTGCTATCTTTTTACATCGACGACAAATTAAGCACCCAGCTGAAACAGTTCGTAGAAGCCCATTTGGAAGTGTGTCCGACTTGCAGGGCCAAATACGAGGCTCTGAAAAGCATGGTTAACAGCCTGAGAGAGGCTCATGAAAAATTAGCGACAATAAAATCCGGACATGAGGAAAATTCCGAAACAACTCAATACGATGAGTTTAAAACAAATTTATCGGCTTACGTTGATAATGAGCTTACTGATGAAGAAAATATCAAGGTGAAAAAATACGTAATTTCAAACCAAAAAGCCAGACAGGATTTGGAAAAATTGTATAACTTGAAAAAAGTCCTATACAATTCGTTTGATAAAGCAAAAAACGAGGTAAAAGACGATTATTCAAAATTTATACTTAAAAGAATTGACATTCAGGAAGAAATCTACGGACCCGATTCATTTGCCAAAGTTGTCGCTCTGTTTATAGTAATCTTAACCGTTTTCACTCTCACGGCTGTTATAATTTTCTGGATTTAAAATTGCCGAAATAAACGCAACCATTGTCCAGAAAATAAATTGAACCTGCGGTCTGAAAAATATTGTGTCAACAAGCCCGTGAACCATTACGGCAACAACCGAAATAATCGATATAGCAACAATAACAGACAATTTTAAATCCCTGCCTGCTAAAATGAATTTTACAGCTTTATATCCCAATGTTGTCAAAAACGCCAAAAACGCCAACAGTGCAAAAACTCCGCTTTCAACCGAAATCTCTAAAAATACGCAGTAAGCACTCAACGCATCAAATCCTGTTCTCATGTAAAGTCCGTAAATTTCCCTGAAATTTTGATTTCCGATTCCAATTCCAAGCACCCAATTGTCTTTAACCATATTGATTGCCGATTGGTAAACATTGAACCTAAACGAAGTTGATGAATCATCCCTCATTGAGAAAATGGAAAAAATCCTTGTTCTGATTGATGAAACGAATAAAACAACACATGTTGAAAACGCCACAATCGAACCCAAAACGGATAAATATATTTTTTTAAATATTTCCTGACCGTTATCCCAAATAAATTTTGCCAGAAACGCAAGAAAGCACAGCATAATTGCCATAAGCCCGATATAAGCCCCCCGGCAGCCGCTCAAAATAAGAGTAAACGAGGTTAATAACGCCAGAATCAAAGCTCCTCCCGCAAGGTAATATTTCTTATCCAAAATCCGGAGAATAAAACTTCCGAACAGACAAGGCAGGGCCGCAACCAAATATCCGCCGAACAGATTCGGGTTGTAAGGCTGCAAGGTGCCATAAACTCTTGTCATTACATCCTCGGGATTAATGCTTGAAATATCTTGCCAGGTCGAAATTTCACCTACCTGAGAAAAGTTCTGAAATATTCCGGCAATTCCCTGCGAAGCCGCACATAGTGCAATAACAAAAATTGTCAAAGGTATTTTTGACAGGTTATTTTTGAAATACTGTACGGCGGAGAAATAAAAACCCAGATACATAAAAGTTTTTAAAAACCCTTTAAAGCTTAAGTAGAACAGACTTGAACCCGCTAAACTTATTACAACAATCAAAAAGTATAAGAGCAGGAAAAATTCAAATAAATTCAATTCGGCCCTTTCGCCTTTTTTGACAAATAACTTAATTATTGTCAAAAACAAAGTGATAAAGCCGACATAGCCGATTAAATCGGAAGACGCGAAGGTCGAAAGAACAAAGACTCCGATAATTGTTGCAAAAATAATTCTGTCTATATTTTTCAAGAAAAGACTGTTTTCCCACAAATAAGAACATTTATTTTGCGAATATGCGAATATTTTATTTAAAGAACTTAAAATTAAACTATTATTTTCCATTTTTTACTTTTTTGTCTTGTCATTTGCTGCAGGACTGCTCACAGGTGTTTGGGGATTTGCTGCTTTATCCGGCAAAATCTGCACGTTTGAAACAGTACCGTTAAATTTATAATTTTTGCCCTCAAGGATTATAGGCAAACCGATTTTGATTTTATTGCCGCCTACAACAGCTCCGTCTTTTGTAATTTTTGCCGTATCAAGAACGGTTACTATTATGTCATACATAAATAGTTGCGAATAATCATCCATGATTAAAAACGGAGGTTTTTGTGCCGGATTCGGCATCAAAACTTTTTTTGTATCAGCTTTCACATCAACCACTTTGAGATTTGTATAAGGCACGTTTCTTATGCTTATGAAAGTGTCGTCGCCTACTTTTATCGGGTTAACTCCGCCGGTTATAGTTACTCCTCTCAAAAATACCTGAAAGCCTATTTTTGCCGTCTTTTCAATTTGCTTGTCAGCCGTTTGCCTCAAATGCTTGTATGTTAAAAAACCGACCGCAAGAGCCAAAATAACGGCAAGCAATATCACTACATCAACAATTCTAAATTTTTTCATGAGATTTTTATCCTTTCTAAATTATTTAATATTTCCTCAATGCTTGTTGTCGCACAACCGAAGTGTTTTACAACGATGCCGGCTGCTATGTTGCCTATTACGGCGGCGTATTCCGGCTCGGCTCCGCTTGCAAGTGCCATGGCAAACACGGCTGTAACCGTATCACCCGCACCGGTTACGTCAAAAACTTCTGATTTATTGAACACAGGAATTTTTGTCATTTTTCCGCTTTTATCAAAAATAACCATGCCGTCTGCTCCGCAGGTCACAAGAACGGATTTTGCGTTTGTAGCTTCAAGAAGCTTTTTGCCAGCTTCGTTCATTGTTTTACCATCTTTGATATAAATTCCAAAATTAGGGCCGACAAACTTTTGTGTATCCGGTAAATTCGGCGTCATAGAGGTAATATTTTTGTATCTGTCCAAATCTTTTTGAGCATCCACGACGATTATTTTGTTGTATTTATTTGCAAGTTCGATGGTTTTGTCAATAACTCCCTGCGTTAAAGTTCCTATGTGATAGTCGGCCAAAATAACCACATCGTGTTCTGGGATTGCCTTTTGAATGTTTTTAATGATTTCTTTTTCGGTTTTTTCTGATATAAATTCGTTTGTCTGCCTGTCTATTCTAACAATCTGCTGGGTAATCGACTGCGAGCAAGAACCGGAAATTCTTGTTTTGGTAATTGTTTTTCTCGTTTTATCTTTTACCAGATATTTTGTGTTGACATTTGCTTTTTTGAACGCAGAAACCAGTTGTTCCGCCTGATAATCTTCCCCGACGACACCGATTACACTGACCTTGCCGCCATTTATAACAGAAGCATTGTGAGCGGCATTTGACGCTCCGCCTAATATTAAATTTGTATGAGTGTGCTGCAAAATCAGAACTGGAGCTTCTCTTGAAATTCTTTCCGTGTCGCCGTAAATCATTTCATCAAGTGCTAAATCTCCGATTACCAGAACCTTAGGATTGCTTAAATTTTTAACATATAACGCTAATTTTTCTTTGTTTACGTCCATTTTTACTCTTCCAATATTAAATGCGTAACAAATTTTAGTTTATCACAAAGAAAAAATTAAATTACTAAAATTTCTTAACAATAATTGATTTTCTATTCTATTTTTGTCATGTGGGTAGTACAATCTAGGTATAAGGGTTTTAACGGCCGGTTTATCAAGTTATAGATATAATATAAGGCTATAAGAAAAAAGAAGAGGACTTTATGATGCTTAAGTTAGACTACAGGAATGTGAAATCCGCTGTTGTAGGAAAAGAGAACGGGATTGAAGTTGAACAGGAATTTAAAAATTACAAAGAAAAAATTGCACAAATTATTTCTGATTTAAACAAGAAAAAAGACAAACCCGGACAATGGCTGCAGTGGATGAATTTAGGCTACAATGAAGAAACCGTTTGGCTGGTTAAGGAATATGCATCTTTAGTCAAAGACAGATTTGAAAATATTTTAATCCTCGGAATAGGCGGTTCGGCCTTAGGCGGAATTGCCGTTACAGAAGCTCTTTTAAAACCTTATTGGAATTTATTGCCAAAGGAAAAGAGAAATAATTTTCCCAGAATTTTCTTTTTAGACAACATCGACCCCGACCAAATCGCAGGGATTCTTGATTTGCTTGATTTGAAAAAAACGCTGGTAAATGTGATTACAAAGTCCGGTTCAACTGCTGAAACTATGTCGCAGTACATGATAGTAAAAGACATTATGGCACGTGAACTCGGCGATGATTACAGAAAGAATATTGTCGCAACGACAGACAAAAAAATGGGAATTTTAAGGCAGCTTGCCGATCAGGAAGGCTACAAAACTTTTGTTGTGCCTGATGACGTGGGCGGAAGATTTTCGGTGTTCTCGGTCGTCGGGCTTCTCCCGTCAGCACTCGTCGGGATAGATATTGACGAGATTATCAACGGAATTAAGGACATGGATTTGGCACTTAAAAATACAGATATTTCCGAAAATATCGCGGCTCAAAATGCTTTAATTCACTATTTAATGGATACCAAAAATGGTAAAAATCTTTCTGTAATGATGCCTTATTCCTCACGTTTAAAATACGTTTCAGACTGGTACGTTCAGCTTTGGGCGGAATCTCTGGGTAAGGAAGTCAACAATAATAATGAAAAAATTAACTGCGGGCCGACTCCGCTCAAGGCACTCGGAGCGACTGATCAACATTCGCAAATTCAGCTTTATAATGAAGGCCCTAACGATAAAGTTATCAATTTTATCAGGGTTGAAGATTTTGATAATACAGTTGAAATTCCTAAAATCTTTGAATACACAGGGATAGGTTATTTGGGCGGAAAAACAATTAACGATTTGATTAATGCCGAAGCAGATGCGACAAAAGTTGCACTTGTGGACTTTGAAAGACCAAACGTTACGATATCTTTGCCAAAAGTCAACGGATATTATGTAGCACAGCTTTTGTATATGTTAGAAGTCCAAACAGCGATTGCGGGCGAACTCTATAACATAAACACATTTAACCAACCGGGCGTTGAGCAGGCCAAAAATTACACCTACGCCTTGATGGGCAGAGCCGGATATGAAGATTCCGCACAGGCCTTGCAGGAAAAAATTGCAACGGCGTAAGTTATAGACCTGTAAACTCTAATTATTTAACTTTTTGCGGTCTTCTTTTATAAACTCGCAGATTTCTTTGAGCCTTTTGTCTTCCATTGCGTCAATTAAATCTTGTATTGAGTTAAGTTTTTTTAGTTCAAATCCTATTTCGGCCAGCAGAACGCAGTCGTTGCAAAGCCTGTAATCTCCGTATTGAACGGAGCCTGCGAGACACTTATTCTTTCCGCAGCAAGAGCAGTCGAAAAATTCGTTTTCGACATCAGGATTTTCCTCAATATCGTCGAGCCTCATTTGTTCCACGACTGCCTGCATTTCCTTTGTTATTTCAATCTTATTTTTCATTGTATTTAGCCTCATGTTATTGGGTTATAATCTCCAGCATCTCCTTGACTGCAGCTTCCAACCCCACAAAAACAGACCTTGAAACAATGCTGTGTCCGATATTAAGTTCAACAAGATTCGGGATTTCCTTCATTCTGTGAACATTTTTGTAATTAAGCCCGTGTCCCGCATTTACCTTCAGTCCGAACGATTGGGCGAAGGCTGCTGCTTTTTTCAATTTTTCAAATTCTTTTTCTTCGTTTACGGTTCCGAAAGCTTCCGAAAATTGTCCTGTGTGAAGCTCAATGAACTGAGAGCCTGTTTTGGCGGCGGCTTCGATTTGTTTAAAATCAGGGTCTATAAATAAACTTACAGCAATGCCTGAATCTTCAAGAGGTTTTACGAATTTTACCGCCCTCTCAAGCTGGGAAGCAATATCCAAACCGCCTTCGGTGGTCAGTTCCTGACGTTTTTCGGGAACGAGGCAGCAGGCATCGGGTTTCAGTTCAAGTGCAATTTTTTGCATTTCATCTGTCATGGCCATTTCCAGATTTAAACGTGTTTTGAGGATTGATTTTAAAGATTTTACGTCAGCGTCTTTGATGTGTCTTCTGTCCTCTCTTAGATGGGCAGTAATTCCTGCAATTCCGGCGTGTTCACAAATTTTTGCACACTCAATTAAATCCGGCTCAAAACCGCCTCTGGCATTTCTTAAAGTCGCGATATGGTCTATATTTACACCTAGTAACATCTGAAATCCTCTCTATATTGCTGCCTAAGCTTCCAATAAAATTATACAGCAAAATATGTAAATATATAAATAAGCTAAAAAAATTCCCGCACCTTTTTGTTCCTTATCTTTTATGCTAAAATAGCTTTGCTAAACCATTTTTAAAAGAGGAAGATTTACTATGAAAATGTCAAAACTTTTTGTACAAACCTTGCGGGAATTTCCTGCCGATGCTGAGGTCATTTCCCACAAAATGCTCGCAAGAGCCGGATATATCAAAAAACTGGCAAGCGGGGTGTACAATTATCTCCCTCTGATGTGGCGGGTTTTAAAAAAAATTGAAAATATTGTCAGGGATGAAATGGACAACGCAGAAGCTCAGGAACTTTTGATGCCGTTTGTTCAGCCTCAGGAACTCTGGGAAGAATCCGGTCGCTGGGACGTCTACGGTAAAGAACTTATGCGGCTGAAAGACCGGCATGACAGGGGAATGTGCCTCGGCCCAACCCACGAAGAAGTCATAACAGCAATCGCCCGTGACGGGATAAAATCTTATAAACAGATGCCCGTAAATTTGTACCAGATTCAATCAAAATTCAGGGATGAAATCAGGCCGCGTTTCGGACTTCTAAGAGGCCGTGAATTTCTTATGAAAGACGCTTACAGCTTTGATGTCGACGAGTCGGGGCTTGAAAAAGAGTATCAAAATATGGCTCAGGCTTACACAAAAATATTTAACCGCTGCGGACTTGAGACAAAAATGGTTCAGTCTGACTCGGGTGCAATCGGCGGAAGCGTCAGCCACGAATTTATGGTAATTACAACAACCGATTCGGGCGAAAATGATGTTTTCTACTGCGAAAAATGCGATTATGCGGCAAATTCCGACCATGCAGTTTCAAAACTGCCCGAAGCCGTGACCGACGGCGGGTTTGAAAAGGCGGAAATTATTGACACACCAAACACAAAAACAATCGAAGATTTAACCGAATTTTTAAAAATAGCCCCGACCGTTATTTTAAAAACTCTTGTGTATATCGCTGACAAAAAACCGGTTTTGGTCTTAATCAGAGCAGACAAAACAGTCGAGGAAACCAAACTGAAAAATGCCCTGAACGCAAAAGAGTTAAGAATATCCTCCGAAGCCGAAATTCAAGAATTAATGGCCGAAAAAGGATTTGACGCCAAGGCCGGATTTATCGGCCCCGTCGGTATCAAAGGCGTATGGACAATTGCGGATAATTCAATTAAAGACCTGAAAAACTTCGTTGTCGGCTGCAATCAGACCGATAAGCACTTAATCGGGGCAAATTTTGCCCATGAAGTACCTGAAATCAAAGATTTTTACGATATTCGGCTTGTTGAAAAGGGCGAAATTTGCCCTGTATGTTCGGCTAAACTCAACTTAACAAGAGGAATTGAAGTCGGGAATATTTTTAAATTAGGTACAAAATATTCTAAACCAATGAAGGCGGTGTTTACTGATATTGACGGCAAGGAAAAACCTTACGTAATGGGCTGTTACGGAATTGGAATTTCCAGAACAGCCGCGGCGGCGGTCGAAAGATACCATGACGAAAACGGAATTATGTGGCCTGTCGCAATCGCACCTTACCATGTAATTGTCGTACCTTTAAATATCAAAGACGAGCTTCAAATGAAATTTGCAAACGAAATTTACACAAAACTTTCGGACAAAGGCGTCGAGGTTGTGCTTGACGACAGAGATGAACGCCCCGGTGTAAAATTCAAAGACGCCGATTTAATCGGCTTCCCGTACCGAATTACGGTCGGAAAAACTATTCAAAAAGAAAATGGCGGTCTGGTTGAATTTAAAACAAGAGCAACCGGCGAAATGGTTACTTTGACGCCTGAAGCAGCAGTTAAAAAGCTTATGGAGGAATTGCACGCATGTGGAATATTTTAATTGTACTTATCATAGCGGCGATAATTTGGTTTTTTGGTTCTTCTGCACTAAATTTTAATTCAAACAACGATAGCCTTAAGTCCGTTGTTCCCAAAAAAGAAAACACACAATCAGCAGTAAAATCGCTCACTCAGGACACAGTTGACCAGATAAACCGTGCCCGCCGGCTCCAACAGCAAGAGGGGGCAGATGGGGATAAGTGAGTTGAACGGTTGAATGGCTGAAGGGCTTAAGGGGTGAAGGGTTGAAAGGTCGAACGGTTCAATTACCAATTACCAATTCCCAATTACCAATTTCCTTTTCACTTTATTGTCATCCCGCACCGGTTAGGGCATGGCGGTTGGCTTGTGTTATTCATTCTGATGCGGGATCTGATACTAATTAGCAGCTTAGAATAATGTGAGGTAATTTTTTGGATTGCTTCGTCGCAAATTTGCTCCTCGCAACGACAAGAAATTCCGTTTCCCGTCTTCTAGTTGATAAGTCGATAAGTCGATGAGTCGATAAGTTGAAGGTTCGAACGGTTCTATTCCCAATTACCCATTACCCATTACCCATTTCCCCGCTAGTAATTCATCTGCCAGCCTTCGTCGATGATTCGGCCGATGCAATATTTACCCTGTTTATCTGTTTTGTTGTTATATCCGGAAGTACAGCCCGTAGTTTTCCAAGGACTATATTTAGCCCCACCCATAGGATATAGAGCAGGCCCATTGTCATTGACGATTTTAAAGAAAAATATATCACGGCCGAAAGCATTTGGTTTTTTGAGTCCGTTTACATCGATATAAACGTATAGCATACAGATTTTTGTTAAGGAACCTGCTGAACCGCTACAGCCTAAATAAGGAACATAAAGAAAAACCGACATACCGTCTGCTGTTATAAACCTATAATAAGATGTGCCATCAACTCCGCTGTGAGTGTCACTACCATCAAAATTATCTGCTATTGTATCTGGGAAACAGCCTGTTGTTGTTGTAGCACAATTCTTTGCCACATTAAAATAACCGGCTATTTTATCGCCCATGGTTTTTAAATCGGCTGAATCAAAGAAGCAGCTTAAATCGCCTATACAGCCGCCATCGGCGGCCATTTGAATCAGTGCCTGATTCCATAAAGAATAAGCTTTTCTCGCACCTGCAACATATCCGGCTTTTTGGGATTCGGCAATCAGTGACGGGATTGTATAAGCCGCAAGAAATCCGATAATACCGAGGGTGATTAATACTTCGGCGAGAGTGAAGGCGGGTTGAAAGGTC